>NZ_JBEZDU010000006.1:0-660000 GCF_040648495.1 Nonomuraea sp. NPDC049129
GGTGATCAACCCGTCTACCAGGGGTTTCTTACGTCGTCAGGCGAACACCAAGCTCGCGATCATGCTGTGACCAGCACCCCTGCCGCCTGGGGATGTAGGGTCGGGGGCTGGCGCGGTGGCGTCTCCTGGCGGTAGGGCCTGGGGCCTTCATGTCCCGCCGGTTTCCCGGTCGGTTGCGCCACCCCAGTGACCGTGGCCAGGTTCGTTGCTCCGTTTCCAGTCCCCGCCCGTCGAACCGTGCATGCGGTTCTCCCGCACACGGCTCACCGACGTCGTTCACCGTCGGCATTCGGTCTTACCCGCCAGGGCTTACCAGCCCTGGGCGCGACGATGATTCCATACAAGCTGATCAGTCCCAGATCGAGCGGTTGGGAGCGGGTCAGCACCCACCAACCGAACGCCATGCTGCGGCGGTGACGCCGTCGTATGAAGTGCGCCAGCCGCATCTGGGCGTATCGTCTGATCTTGCTGAGGCACTGGGCTGAGTGTCCGTAGCGGAAATACCCGGCCCAACCGCGTAGGAAGTCGTTCAGGTCCTGCACGATCGCCTCCGGCCGCAACAGCATCCGACGCCGGGCGGTGATCTCCCGGACCCGGTCGCGGGCGCGCTGCATGGCCTTGTCCGCGGGCCAGCGGGCGAGGAACACAAAAGGTCGTTTCCCGTTGAGGCCCCTGGATCTGACGAGCCGATGATGAAAGCCCAGAAAGTCCAGGCCTTCCCCGCCGACCTCCAGGTGGACGATGCGAGTCTTGGCCGCTTTGGGTTCCAATCCCAACTCGGCCAGCAGTTGGGTCAACCGGGCCAGCGCCCGTTCGGCCTGACTGCGTGACCAGCACATCGCGATCAGATCATCGGCATAACGGACCAGCGTCCCGTCTGCTTCGTCCCATGCCCGGTCCAACCGGTGCAGATAGACGTTGCATAAGACGGGGCTGACCACCCCGCCCTGCGGGCTGCCGGTGACCTCACGTCGCACCTGCCCCTCCTCCATCACCCCGGCGCGCAGAATCTGCCGCAGAAGCTTCAGCAGGGACTGGTCGCAGATGCGTTCCTCGATCGCTCGCATCAACTCCTGATGCGGAATCGCCGAGAAACAATCGGCGATATCCGTCTCGACCACCCACCGGCGCCCCTTCGCCTGCTCATCCATGAGCACTTGCAGGGCGTCGTGCGTCGACCGCCTCGGGCGGAACCCAAAAGAGCAGTCGAGCATGTCCGCCTCAAAGACCGGTTCGAACACGATCTTTACGGCGGCCTGCACGACCCGATCCCGAACCGCCGGGATCGACAACGGCCGATACTCGTCCCTGACTCCCGGCTTGGGAATCAGCACCCGGCGAGCGGGCAACGGACGATATCGCCCTTCCCGGAGTTCAGTGGCCAGCTCATCGAGCAGCCGGGCGACCCCGTACTCCTCGATCTGGCCCAGCGTGGTCTTGTCGATGCCGGGTGCGCCGTTGTTCGCGCGCACCATGACCCACGCGCGCGCCAAGACGTCTCTGCGATAGACCTTGTCCATCAGCGCGTGGAACCTGCGTCCGGGATCAGCCTTGGCCGCCCGGTAGAGCACATGCTGCAAGGCACGGACCGGATCACGCGGACGCGACCCCGAAGCGGTGGGACTAGCCGAAACGGCACTCACCGGGCCTCCTCCTGGAAGACACTGTGCATCGACG
Source organism: Nonomuraea sp. NPDC049129 (assembly GCF_040648495.1). Taxonomy (NCBI): domain Bacteria; kingdom Bacillati; phylum Actinomycetota; class Actinomycetes; order Streptosporangiales; family Streptosporangiaceae; genus Nonomuraea; species Nonomuraea sp. NPDC049129. The sequence goes on from NZ_JBEZDU010000006.1 coordinate 1,678, forward strand.
AAGTAGTGGCCCTTCCCTCACCGCCGGTTGTGTTGTCCGATCGGCTCAAGCAGTACTACGGCCACCTCCGACGCCCACCCGGCTCACCACCCACTTCCCGAGATCATCGGTTATAGGGCGTGCCACTCCAATGACATGTTTCCGCAGGTCACCGGGCCGGGGAGGGCCTCCCCAGTTCCCGCCGTCACTATCGATGCGTTCCGCGCCCCATACGCCGGGGAGTCCTTGACGGCTGCACATCCAGGATCTTCACCGCGTCCATGGCCTTCGCCCCGATTTCGAGAGGCTCGGCACTCCCTCGTCCCGCCCGAAGACGGGGTGAGTAACGACGCCGCAGGCTTCGCTTTATGCTACGGACCGCACCGTCGCTCCCCCATCAGGACCTTTGACGCTGGGCTTCGACCCCGCCCGTTTCCAGACGAAACCGCCAGCCTGCTACCGGGCCTCCTGGCAGCTACCCGGACCGGACTTCCACCGGCAAGCGACGACGAGCTTACGAACAGCAGGATCCACCGCTACGTCACGGCTTCACCTCCTGCTCTGCTGGGCGCACGAAAAAGGTTCACTCAAGGCTGAATGTGCCGCAGGCTGGTCGTGAGGCGTGAAGGCTGAGGGCGACGCATGTCTAGCGAACCAACGGCGATGTGGAGTCCCGTTGAGCATGAGTGGCTGTTTCGCGTGCCAGGCCGCCGCAATCTGGAGCCGCAGGCCGATATCCGCCCCCATGCCGACTTAAATGCCAAATGTCCATTCTGCCCCAGCGGGGAAGACGTGGCAATGGCGAGCGGTGCCCGCCTGGTGCCGAGCAAGCATCCCATGATTGCCCTGGGAGAGCCGCATTCCCCTGGGCAGGAGCAGCTGCATTGGGTGCTTGTGTACGGCAACTCCCATTCCCAAAGGCTGGGCGATCTCCCGGCCGAGGTCACCCGGGAGTTCCTGGAGCTGATCTCCATCAAGACCTCACGCCTTTTTGACCGTTCTTCGGTGAAGGCGGTCTTCGCTTTCGAGTCCGTGGGGGACCACTTCGGTCCGACGGTCGCTCATCCGCACGGTCAGCTCATCGGACTCCCTTTCGTTCCGAGGCGCCTGACTCTCGCGCCGGCCGCTGATTCGTGTGCCGTGTGCGACTCCGTCATTAGGCGAGACCTGACGGTGATGATCAGGAACCATGCACTCGTTCAAGTGCCTCCATGGTCGCGGCTGCCCTTCGAGATGATCATTATGCCGAGGGTGCACCGGCCGGATCTTGCGTCGCTGTCTGTCGAGGAGATCACGTCGATGGCCGACTGCCTGCACACCGGCCTGCAACTGTGTCGGTTGACCCACGATGGCGAGATGCCGCCTTATCTGATCAACGTGATGCAGGCCCCCAAGGGCGACACCTCACACCACCTGCGGGTGGAGCTCGTCCCGCTGCACAAGGACGAGAGAACGCTCAAGCGGCCGGGTGGCATGGAGTTGGGCCTGGGGATCTACCTCAACCCGCTGCTTCCGGAGGTCGCTGCCGGGATTCTCCGCGAGGTCTTGCCGGACGTACGGAGGTGCCCGATATGAGGCGTGTCCAGATCGTCGGGACCCAGCGCTCCGGATCCAACCTGCTTCGCCTGCTGTTGGGGTCACTCCCGGGCGTCTTCGCCCCGCCGTCGGCGCACAAGCTGAGGGACTTCCAAAGCCTGACCAGCCGGTACGGCACGTTGCACGTGCCCTCGAACCAGGGGCGCCTGGCTGAGGACATGGGCCGGCTTGTCGATATGAATGCTCTCGCGTGGCCACGTATACCGGATCGGAGGCGGGCGGTTTTAGCAGAGATGGGCGGATCGACGCTGGCTCACGCAGTTTTAGCCTTTTACGATGCGCACGCCCGACACTTCGGCAAGCAGGTGTGGGTCAGCAAGTGTCTGGAGAATGTCCACTTCATTGATCAGCTCATCGACTCGGGCCTGCCCATTCTTTATCTGCACCTCGTAAGAGATCCACGCGACGTGGCCGCCTCGTTTTCCCGGGCCCCGATAGGTCCGAAGGAGCCAAGAGCTATCGCTTTGCGCTGGTTGGAGGACCAGGAAGCGGCTATGGCAGCACGCGAGATGGTCGGCGAAGACCGTTGGCTTACCTTGCGTTACGAAGATCTGGTCACGGATCCGGAGGCTGCTCTGGCGCCGCTGTGCGATCGCACAGAATTGAGGTGGTCGGCTTCCGCTCTCGAGTTTCACCGTCGAGAAGAGGCTCGATCGGCTGCGTCGATATCCGAGCTGTGGAACAATCTCGACCAACCGATTCGGCGCGATCGCGTGGCCGCGTACAAGAGATCGGCGAATATCGAGCTGGTGACGGCTGTCGAGGGCATCATGTGTGATCTGATGTCCGCATTTGACTATGCCGCTGAATATATATCTGTGCCGACCGGAACCAGTGCCGGCGAGAACGAGGACATTCTGAATCGTGATCGTGAGATGCGTGCGGAATTTGCGGCCGCCCGCGATCCGGAGGCAGAGGCCGTGCACCTCAGGAGAGTGAGTTTCCTGGAGGACCTCAAGGCCACGAGGCCACCCATGGGTTTTGCGGAGGATCTTATGTATGTGCAGTTCGCACAGAAAGCCGTGATCGAGTGGCAAGGAAGATTGCTTCTGATCAGGAAGGGTCAGGATGACCCCCACCAGCCAGGGAGATGGGAGTTGCCGGGCGGACGCATGAAGCCTGATGAATCGCCGGATGACGCGCTTGTTCGCGAGGTGCGCGAGGAGGTGGGGTTGGATGTGTCGCCTGGGCGCCCGCTGGCTCTGTGGTCATGGCGGCTGGGCAACGAACAGGACGCCCCTACGGTCATCGCCGTGGCCCGGCTCTGTATGACGAGTACAGGGGATGTGGACATGAGCCGGAACGACGAGGATGATTTCATCGAGAAGTACGGCTGGTTCGAGAGAGACGAGGTCCTCGACCTAGATCTCATTCCAAGCGCCAGAGGCCCCATCGAGACGGTTCTCGCAAACCTCTAGCAATTCTGTTCAAACGGATGAGGCGCCTACGGGCGTGTGTGAATCAAGGACGAGTTAGTTGCTGACGCGCCAGATCCTGAGGGACGCTCAGTTAGAGATCGAGCGGCGGATCGAGTTGCGTCTACAAGTCGAGGCCGGGCGGCTGCCGGACTGCGCCCTGGCTTCGGGGCAGTATCTCGACCATCCTCGCTACGAACAGCGCGGGCTCTACGGCACTGCGGCCACGATCCACATTCTCGCCCGTCGGGCCACAACGGATCCCGCCGTCAAGGAGCAGGTGACGAGGTTGATCTATTACGTCGTCAACCGCAGCCAGGTGGAAAGGGCCTCGGTAAGCTCTGCCGTGTACCGGGACCTCGTTGCGCGCAGAATCCGGCTGCAGAAGTCGGACATTTTTCGGATGGCCGATATCGGGTTCGCCCTCTCCTCCGTGAGCCCCGCCATCGCGCTGAAGTCCGAGGCGTTGACGCTGGTGCAGGGGGCTTTCGAGGGCGCGCGGGCCAACCCGGCGGGATATGCGGTTGGTAGCGAAGGCGGAGGGCCGGATCCGCTGGCCACGGCGCATGTCGTGCGCTGTCTGGCGGCGAATAATCTGCCCATCAGGCCGGAGGACTGGCGCTATCTTCGCGAGTACCTGAGTAGCGGTGACAATGACTTCGTTCGCTGCTTCGTGCTTCTCGTGCTCACTGCCTATGACTCCCAGATGGAGCGGAGGCAGCTGCAGGTCTCCTGGAAGGATCTCTTCTCGGCGCTTTCAGCCGCGTTCGGCGGCCAGTCGGAGGCGAACCACGAGTACACCCGGTCCGGCGCGCAAGACTATGTCCGGATACCCTGGCAGATCTACCTGGTCCAATCGTGTGCCAAGCTGTTCCCTCTGACGAGATTCAACGGGTTCACGATCCAGCGGAAGATGCTGGATGTGGTTCAGCAGATCTGCGCTCCGACCGGGTTCAAGTACGAAGCGTCAGGTTGCTATCTCTCCACGCGCACCTATGCGTGCGTTTGGCAGGCGATGGAGGAGATCTTAGCCTTCAACTTCAGGCAGCCTATTCCACGCGTCGTCGTCCGCACGGTGACCGGGGCAACGCGTCTGCTGTCCAGTCGGCTCGTCGGGGTACTCACGTATCTGCTGCTCGTCGCCGTTGCGGCCGGATCGCTGGTCGAGTGGCTCAACAGCCCTCACCGCTTCATCGGTGACCTGGCGCCCAATCTGCTGGCCGAGGTCATGCTCATCATCGCTGCGAGGCTCGAGCTCCTGGTGAGGCGGGCGAAGTATCGTCGCTAAGCCGTCGAGGGCACTCGTGAACAGCCCATGACAAGCCCTTGCGATCATCCGGTCACCTTGGCGTCCCAGTTGATCCGGTAGTCGAAGATCCAGGTCATCTTCTCGGGCTTGCCCAGCTTGCCGAAGATCCGGATCGCGTACGCGTTGACGACGCGCCCGACCGGCCCCGCCGCCTTGCTGGCGTTCTTGCGGGTCGTCTCCTTAATGACCCGCTCGACCCGGGGACGGCGCTCGGCCTCATAGGCGGCGAACGCCTCGCCGTAGGGGAGGTCGCGTAGGCAGCGGGCAAGCTGGATCGCGCTCTCGATCGACAGGGACGCGCCCTGCCCCGAACTGGACGACGGCGCGTGCACCGCGTCGCCGACCAGCACGATTCGGCCCCGGCTCCACGTGACGGTTGTGGGTGGCATGTTCTCCATCGGCCCGACGATCACCACGTCCGATGGGTCGGTCCGTTCGATCAGGTCCCGTGCCGGGGTGCCGTCGGCGGCGAACTTCTCCGCCAAGATCGGCAGCCACTCGGCGGCCGGGGTCGCCTGGACCTCGGCGGCGGTCATCGGCTCGGGGTGCGGGAGGTTCACGAACCAGACGGCGTCGTCGGCGCCGAAGACCTGGTAACCGAAGAATGCCTTCTTGCCGAAGGTCATCGGCATCTTGCCCTCGGTCGAGGGGATCCCCGGGGCCCGGACGCGGGCGCCGAAGCTGATCAGACCCGCGTACTGCGGTCCTGGGGCCGCCGGGTCGATGAGGGAGCGGACGGTCGAGCGGATGCCGTCGCAGCCGATGAGGATGTCGGCGGTGGCCTGGGTGCCGTCCGCGAAGTGCGCGGTCACGCCGTCGGCGGTCTCCTCCGCCCGGACGAGGCGCTTGCCGTGCTCGGTTCTGACACCGCGCCGCGCGGCCTCGTCGTGCAGCACGCGGTAGAGCTCGTCGCGCCAGACGAACTGCATCGGCCGGATCCCGGGCGGGTTGCCGAACTCGGCGAGCGGACGGCCCTTCCAGTCCTGGAGCACGATGCCGGTCATCGGCGCGCCGAGCGGCCGGATCAGGTCGGCGCAGTCGATCGCGTCCAGCGCGTCGACTCCGTTGGGGGCGAGGCTCATGCCACCGCCGACCCCGTCGGCGGTCTTCTCGTACGCCTCGTAGACGGCGGCGTCGATGCCCGCCTTCTGCAGGGCCATCGCGGTGACCGGCCCGGCGATACCGCCGCCGATGACGAGTGCTGTCTTCACGGTGTTCTGCTGCATGATAGGATAGTTGCATTGCAACTAGTCTCGCGTCAACTAGTAGCTTTCGGAGTAGTGTCGGTGACATGAGTACTGCGTTCCGGGGTTCGCCGCTGGCCCTCACCGTCCTGGCGCTGCTGCACTACAAACCCCTGCATCCGTACGGGATCCAGCGGCTGATCAAGGACTGGGGGAAGGATCTGGTCGTCAACGTCGAGCAGCGGACGAGCCTCTACCGGACGATCGACCGGCTCGCGGAGGCCGGGCTGGTGGCGGTGCTGGACACCGAGCGGGACCACGCCTACCCCGAGCGGACCGTCTACGAGGTCACCGACGCGGGTCGCGAGGCCGCCCGTGAATGGCTGGTGGACCTGCTCACGGTTCCGAAACGGGAGTTCCCGCAGTTTCCGGCGGCGCTGTCCCACCTGCTGCTGCTTTCGCCCGAGGAGATCCCCGACCTACTGGAGCACAGGCGGACGGCCGTCACGGCGTCGGTGGCGGAACTGCAGACCGCGCTGACCGGTCAGGCCGAGGGGGGTCTGCACCGGGCCAGCCTGCTCGAACTCGAATACCTGCACGCGGTGGCCGTCGCCGAGGAGCGCTGGCTGACCGGCCTGATCGACGACCTCCGCTCCGGCCGGCTGACCTGGTCCCCAGCCGACTTCGCCGACCCGCAAGCCGACTCGCAATAGGTACGGGCAGCAGACCGTACAGGTCGGTTGGGTGAGGCATGAGGGCCTTTCGATGAACGGCAGAACGGGTGCCCGGCACGGCCCGGGCACCCGTTTCGCAGGGCTGCTATCTGGCGCAGACACGCTGCACGGAGCCGGGTGCTGGGTCACCCTGGCCCGGTGAAATGGGCTTCGGCGTATTTGCGGAAGGCCGTGACGAGGCGGCTGCGGTCGTCGGCTCGGGTGGCCAGTACGACGTGGCTGGGCTCGATGCCCTCCAGGGGGATCGTGATGAGGTCGGGGCGCAGGTCGCCGATGCGGGCGGTGGCGGGGACGATGGCAACGGCCTGCCCGCCGGCGACGAGTTCGAGCTTGTCCTCGCCCGCCTCGATGAGGGGACCGTCGGGCGCCCGGGTTCCGTCGGGCCGGGGGTCGGCGCGCCAGAAGGCGTTCCAGACTGGGTCGAGCGCCCGGGGCAGGGGCTCGTCGGCGATGTCGTCGAGGGTGACCGATTCCTTGCCCGCCAGGCGATGATCCACGGGCACCAGCAGCGCCCGGGGTTCGTCATAGAGCACCGTGACGTGCAGCCCGTCGGTGGGGAACGGCAGCCGGGCCACCGCCGCGTCCACCCGGTGGTCGAGGAGCGCGGCGCGTGGTTCGTCCCAGTCCAGGTGGATGATCCGTACCTCGGTGTCGGGATGCCGCTGGCGTAGCTCGCGTACCGCCGGGGTGACGACGAGGTTGCCGATGTAACCGATCGCGATCCGGCTGGGCTGGGCGGCGGCCCGGGCCCGCGACGCGGCGCGCGTGGCGGAGCGCAGCAGCGCGAGGGCGAGCGGGAGGAAGATCTCTCCGGCGTCCGTGAGCCGGCTGCCTTGCGGGGTGCGCTCCAGCAGGCGGGCGCCCACCTGCTGTTCGAGCCGGGCGATCTGTCGGCTCAGCGAGGACTGGGTGAGATGGAGGGCGGCGGCCGCGCGACCGAAGTGCCGGTGCTCGGCGACGGTGGTGAACGAGCGCACCAGCCGCAGGTCCAGGTCCACCGGAGGGAGTGGCGAGTCGGCCATGCGCCCAGCGTAGCTCTCACCTCTCTAGCTGCGGTGATGCGCGAATCGGGATGCGCCTTGCGAAACATTCATTGGACCCTGAGTGGGCTGCGGTCCCAAGCTGATGACGCAAGTTGAGCAGCCCAAGGAGCATTCTCATGAGGACCACCACTGTGGTCGACGCGGCCCGCCAGGCGTTGGGGCCGGTCGGCTTGACGCTGCCGGTCTCGTTCACCAGCGCCCTATCCATCGACCTGCAGCGCGAGGCCGTCGAGCGGCTGGAACGCGCCGGCTACCACGCCGTCTGGACCAACGAGGTCGTCGGCGGAAAGGACGCCCTCGTGCAGCTGGCAGTGCTGCTGGCCGCCACGCGGCGGATGGTGTTCGGCACCGGCATCGCCAACATCTGGGCCCGGTCACCGCAGACCTTGCATGGCGCGGCGGCCGTGCTGGCCCAGGCGTATCCCGGCCGGTTCGTGCTCGGGCTGGGGGTCGGATATCCGCAGCAGGCGGCCGACACCGGTCGGGAGTTCGGCAGCCCGCTGGCCACGATGCGCGACTATCGCGAGCGGATGGACAGCCCGACCTCGCCACCCGCACCCGACGTGGCCTATCCGCGGATCATCGCTGCGAACGGCCCGAAGATGCTCGCGTTGGCCGGCGAGATCGCCGATGGGGCACTGCCCGCCGGAGGGCCTCCCGAGTTCACCGCGCAGGTGCGTCAGGTGCTTGGCCCGGACAAATTGCTGGTCATCGGGCTCTCCGTGGTCCCGGGCGGCGACCGCGACCGGGCGCGGGCGATCGCACGGGAGTGGGTGTCGGGCAGCCTCCGCCAGACCTGGTACGCGGCCGCCCTGGCCCGGTTCGGCTACTCGGATCGGGAGATCGCTGAGGTGAGTGACCGGGTGGTGGACGCGATCATCGCCCACGGTGACCCTGCCGACATCGCCGCCAAGGTACGCGAACACCTGGCCGCCGGCGCGGATCACGTGACGCTCATGCAGCCGATCGGTACCGACTTCTCGGTCGGCGTGGACCAATTCGAGCGGCTCGCCCCGGCACTGCGTGACGTCACCGCCCACCTGGACCGGCGCGCCGGCGGCTGACCCACGCCGGTAGAACGACAGTGTGCCGGTGTCGGCGGATCAGTAGCGTGGATTTTCCGGTAAATCATATTATCGGGGCCATCAGGTTCTATGGCGTTGTCAAGTGTGACTTTTGGTTGAGTGTCCTCATGTGGACACATGGCGGTGGGCAATTGCCGGGAGGACGTGCCCGGCTTACGCTTCAAAAGCCATCCTTTCTGCTGAATACCGTCCCCAATTCGGCGTGGATCCGGCAATTCGCCACCGCGTCTCTCCCGAAAGGGGCCCGCCATGATTCCCGCCCAACCGTCCCCCGACAGCGGCATGCGCGGAGACCGTTCCAAGACGAACCGCGACCCCGGCGCGGCCGCACCGGTCCCCTTCGAGTTGCTGCTGACGCGTCTGGAGAACCACGTCAAGGAGGCCGGCATCACGCAGGACATGGTGTGCAACGGCGCGGTCACGGATTTCCTCGCGGCGGTTCCGGATCCCCAGCTCGCCAATCTCGGCGCGCCCGCGCTGGGCGTACTGAACAATCACATCGACGCGGCGATGCACGAGTGCTCGCTCATGGCCGCCAGGTCCTCGGTCCTGTCCTACGCGTCCATGGTCACCTTCAAGGCGACCAACACCTACGCGTCGGCCAACAACGTCGCCGCCAACGAGCATGAGGTCGCGCGGGTGGGCGTGGCAGTACGCGCTCGCATCGACACGTACGTCGTCGCGTGCGAGCGGCGGCTCTACCTGAACGCGGACGTCCCCGCCGACCTGAAGCTCCTCATCCAGCACCACGCCGTTGGCTCGGTCAAGGACCCCTTGGTGGAGGCCGCCGACCAGATTCTCCAGGCGGTGCACGTGCCCAACGATCCCACCCAGAACGAGAGCGCCGCGCTGGTTCAGGCCCTGGAGGCCCTCCCGGTGGTTCAGGCCATGTATACGGGCAAGCTCTCCGTCGGCTTCGGCGCCGAGAGCGGCGCCCTGCCCAGCATCGTGGTCACCAACGCGTGCAAAGCCCAGAAGCACTTCAGCAGGTACGTCGAGCAGTTCTACAAGAACGCGCCAACAGGCATGATCATCTACGCCGCCCTGGTGCAGCCGTCGCGTAGGCCCCCCGCGAAGCACGTGTCGAACATCGAGGTCACCGAGGACACCGTCGAGCCTGGCATGTTCTGGCTCGGTAGCCGGGTGACGCAGTTCCGGTCAAACGCCGCACGGGTGGGTAACAAGGTACGCCTTTCGGTGATGGACGACGTCTTGACGGTGGTGCACGAGATCGGGCACCAGGTCGAGTTCTACCTTCCCGCGGTCGAATGGCTGCGCCTGCACCTGATTATCAGAATGCGAATGAACGGCACGCAGCTCGTCAATATCTATCCCAATGCAAGTAAACCTGAACCCGCCTTCGACGTCAGCACCATGCCGGCGTTCGAGGCGTACTACACGAAGAAGGAACAGCAGAGAAGCGGAAAGTATTATGCCGCCAAGCTCTATACCTCGGGTGACACCGAACTGCTGTCCATGACCGTGCAGTTCTTCAGCCAGCCCGATACCGCCATCCTCATGATCCAGCGCGACCCGGTGCTCGCGGCGACCGTCCTGCGGGCCATCCGCCCCGACGACTTCACGAACTTCCCCGTCGCCCTGCTGGCCTTGCTGCCCACCTGAGCCCCTCCGCGCAGCAATTAAGAGGACGGGCCGAGTACGAGTGTGGGGGCGACGTAATGTTCCCCCGGGGTGCGGTCGTCGGCGAGGACGTTCGCGGCGGAGTCTCGTTTGAGATTTGGCAGATCGCTGGTTCTTGATGTTCGTCAGCACCCTGATCTCCGATCTCGTTGTTGGTCCGACGACCGTGGGCGTACACGGCCGTCGCTCCTATGACGGGCGCGGGCGCCAGAAGGTAACGAGTGGACCGAGCCCTGCGCGGCAGGGCGTCACGGGTATCCGCGCGGATCCGGTGGAGGAGAAACCGCCCCTTGTGCGGTATGCCCGTTCACTCCGGGTCGAGCCCGGCGCCCCGCCCCTCCGCCATCGGGCGTCCGAGTAGCTTGTCGATGCTGCGGCGTTCGCGTTTGGTGGGACGGCCCGCGCCACGAGCCCGTACGGCCACCGTGACGATCTCTTCGCGCGGAGGGGGCGGAGGGCTCTTGTCGATGTAGCACTCGGCGGCCACGGGGGCGCCGACGCGCTTGGTGATGATCCGGGAGACGACCACTATGCGTTCGTGGCCCTCGTGCCGCAGTCGGACCTCGTCGCCGACCCGGACGACGTGCGCGGGCTTGACCCGTACTCCGTTGATCCGGACGTGACCGCCCCGGCAGGCGTCGGACGCGATCGATCGGGTTCTGGTCAGCCGCACCGACCAGATCCAGCTGTCCACCCGAGCACTCAGCTGCCCACCTGCCACTCCCACACTGTACTGAGATCGTCGCGTCGCCTGCATCCAAGCTTCGCAGTTCTCATTCCCCGGCTCTTTGCCAGGGAATTGCCAGAAATGACTGTCACGCTGCCGCGCGTGATCGCATCGAAGCCGGCCACAGCCACCGTCCCCGTCACATCCGCACACTCTCCCGCCCCTGGTGCGACGCCGCCGATCACGCCCGAGTGTGCCTGCCGACGGAGCTATACGTCGGGCTGACCATGCCCACCTGCGGTCGCCGCAGCGCCCGCACGGTGCCATCACTTCTGCTCACCAGGCTCAGGGAGCTTCGCTATCGCGAGAAGGGATCGAAGGCTTGTCACAGGAGAAAACGGAATTGATGGCCGAAATGCCGCGCGCGGCGGCGGAATGGTTGCGATACGGGGAAGGAGAGCGGGCTCCCTCGCGGAGCGGTGGTCAGGCCGCCTCGGCCCACGACGACGGAGACCGCTAAGTCGTGGCCTCGTCACTCGGTTTTCACATACTCGGCCCGCTTGAGGTCATCGCGAACAACGCCCGCTTCACCATCACCGGGCTCCGTCGGCGGACCGTCCTGGCCGTGCTGCTGCTCACTCCCGATCGGGTTGTCTCGGTCGACCGGCTCGTCGAGGCCGTGTGGAGCGGTACGCCGCCGACCACGTGCCGCAACCAGATCGCCATCTGCGTCGCCGGTCTCCGCAAGGTCTTCCAGGAGGCGGGCTGCCACGAGGACGTCATCGTGACAGCGGCTCCCGGCTACATGCTCGCGTCCGGCGACCACCGCATCGACGCGGTCGAGTTCGCGGCCCGGGTGGAGTCTGCTCGGCATCTCGCCCAGGACCAGCGGACGGCCGAGGCTGCCTCTCTGCTCAGGGAGGCGCTCAGTCTGTGGCGGGGGACTCCGTTCGCTGACACCTCCAGTTCGCGGCTTCAGGAGGAGGCGAGCCTGCTGGAGCAGCAGTGGCTCAACGCGTACGAGCAGTACGCCGAGCTCCAGCTGGAGCTGGAGAGGTACAGCGAGATCGTGTCCGAGCTGTCCGGGCTCGTGCAGGAGCAGCCGCTACGCGAGCACGCCCGAGCGATCCTGATGCTCGCCAACTACCGGCTGGGCCGCCGCTCCGAGGCCCTGGGACTGTTCCGCCAGGCTCGCCAGAACTCCGTCGACGAGCTGGGGCTGGAACCGGGCAAGGAGCTCCAGGAGCTGCACGCCGCCATGCTGCGCGAGGATCCCTCGCTCCTGCCGACCTCCACGGCATCGGTCTCCCTTAATACCGACATTCCCGCCGGCTCCGGCGAGGCGCGGCTGCCTGCGGATGTGCCGTCCTTCGTCTCCCGGGAGGAGGAGCTTGCGAGCCTCGATGCTCTGCTGGAGGGTGGCCCCGACGTAGGGTCGGCCGCCGTCGGGCTCATCACCGGGGGACCGGGGGTGGGAAAGAGTGCCTTGGCGGTCCGCTGGGCCCACCGGGTGGCGCAGTCGTTCCCCGATGGAAGGCTCTTCGCCGACCTCACCCGGACAGGAGACGGCGAGGAGTCTGTCTCGGCCATGCTCGCCCGGTTCCTGCGCGCCCTGAAGACACCGGAGAACGAGATCCCGGCGGACCCGCGGGGGCGGGCCGAGCTGTTCCAGCGGTCGGTCGCCGGACGGCGGGTGCTGGTCGTGCTCAGGGGAGTGCGGGACCTGCGCCGCGTTCAACGGCTGATCCCCGCGTCCGGGACCTGCAGCGTGCTCGCGACCAGCTCGTACAACCAATCGAGCCCGGCCCGGGTACGCCTGCGGCTGGACGCGCTGGACACCCGCTCGGCCGTCGAACTCCTCGACGCGCTCGTCGCCGATCACCGCGTACGGTGGGAGCCCGCCGCCGCCAGGAAAGTGGTCAGGTACTGCGACAACCTGCCCCTGGCCGTGTCCGCGGCCGCGGCGCGGCTCACCGCGAAGGCGCACTGGAGCGTCTCCCATCTGCTGGCCAGGCTGCGCGACCCGCTGCACCGGCTCGACGAGCTGAGCCACGGCGGGCCGCCCGGGATCCGCGACAGCTTCGACCGCGGCTACAGCGGCCTGGGACCGGATGCCGCCGCCCTGTATCGCCGGCTCTCGCTCTGGGACACCCCGGAGCTGGACGTCTGGAGTGGCGCGGCGCTCATGAACATCGACCTGTCGAGCGCGGAGAACCTCATGGAGCAGCTCGCGGACGCCGCGCTGCTCGAGACGTGGGGGCGGCGGCCGGACGGCCTGTTCCGCTATCGCCTGCCCAGCCTGCTCGCCCTGCACGCTCGGGAGTACGCCGATTTCCATGACCTGTCGGCGGCGGGGTTGAAGCTGCCTTATCCGTCCGCGATCTAGGCGCCCAACGTCATTTGTTCTGCCGATTATCGCCGGAAATTTCCCTGCGATAACGAGATGAAATGCCGTTCGCCTAGGGTGGCTGCGCCAGGTCGGTTAATGCGGATGCGCCGCAAGCGGCAGGAAGGGAATTTATTAATCGGATCGTCGCCGAACTTCCAAAGGAGTTCGGCGGAGGCGGAAGCATGCCCAAATTCATCACCGAAGCACACCCGCAAAAAACAAATCCAAGAGATGAGGGATCACGATGGGTCAAATCCATATAACAGGCCGGCGACTCGCCGCGGGTCTGGCTTCCATGGCGATCATGGCCACCGGCCTCACCGCTGTCATGGCCGCCCCGGCCTTCGCGGTGAGCAGGTCCGCGATCGTCTCCGCCGCCCAGGACGAGCTGAACAACAGCAGCCGAGATCATGAGAGTCCCATGGGCAGCGGGTGCAACTACTACACCGGTGTCTTCCGTACGTGGAAGGACTCCGCCGGCTGCCCCAGCAGCGATGGCGTGCAGTGGCGCGACAGCAACTGGTGTGCGGACTTCGCCAAGTACGTCTGGCGCAAGGTCGGCGTGCCCCACGCCGACGTCCCCGAGTTAGAGGGTGGCGTGCTCACCGGATGGGCCAGCTCGTTCAAGGACTACGGGACCAAGTACGGGACCTGGCACACCAGAGGCAGCGGCTACACCCCGCAGCCGGGCGACGCCGTCGTCTTCGACTGGGAGCAGAACGGTGACATCGACCACGTCGGCATCGTGAAGAGCGTCGACGGGAGCACCATCTACACGATCGAGGGCAACAGCGGCGACCGGACCAAGGCCAACTCGCACTCCCGGTCGAGCAGCGACATCGTCGGTTACAGCGCGCCGGTCGAAGCCGGCAACGGTCCTTCGAACCAAGACGGCGGGGATTTCAACGCCGATGGGGTGGGGGATATCTTCTCGGCCGCTACCGGGACGTTGACCGTCTGGAGCGGTAAGGGGTCGAACAATTTCGGTTCGGCCACCGAGATCGGTCCTGGCTGGGGCGCTTTCAGTAAGCCCATTGCTGGTGACTTCAACGACGACGGTATTAGTGACCTGGCGGCGGTCCGGGATGGCAGCAAGCTGACCATCTGGAATGGCAAGGGCGATAACCACTTCTCCAGCGCCATCGAGATCGGTCCCGGTTGGGAGCCGTACGACAGCACCCTGATGTCGCTGGGCGACGTGAACGGTGATGGTCACGCCGACATCGGCGCCGTCCGTGAGGGCACCGGCACGCTCTACATCTGGAACGGCAAGGGCAGCAACAACTTCTCGAGTGCCATCGAGATCGGCCCTGGCTGGACCGCCTACAGCAAGCCCATCGGCGGTGACTTCAACGGCGACGGCATCGGCGACCTGGCGGCGGTCAGGGACGGCAGCAAGCTGACCATCTGGAACGGCAAGGGCGACAACAACTTCTCCAGCGCGATCGAGATCGGTCCTGGCTGGGAGCCCTTCGACAGCACCCTGATGACGCTGGGCGACGTCAACAAGGACGGAAACACCGACATCGCTTCCGTCCGTGAAGGCACCGGCACTCTCTACCTCTGGAACGGCAAGGGCGCCAACAACTTCTCGAGTGCCATCGAGATGGGTCCCGGCTGGACCCCGTACTTCTAACCACTCCACCCCGCCGGGACGACCCCCGGCGGGGGCATTCCCACGATTTGGAGCGTCAGACAGTGTCGAGAACATTCGCCCGCCACACGACGACGGCAGCGCTGGCCATCTTCGCGATCGTCGCCTTATCCCCCTCGGGGTACGCCCAGGACGATCCGGCCGGACCACCTACCGGCCGAGTGGCCGCCTCCTATGCCACCGCCGCATGCGACTCCAACGGCACGACCAGCACGGACGCGGCCCTGGCCACACAGCTGAACGGCGTCTTGACCGCCACGATGAAGGGCTACATGACGGCGTACCGGGTTTCGTGCGCCCGCATGATCGTCAAGGCCGTCCACGACCGCGGCATGGATCCCAGAGCGGCGGTCATCGCAGTCACCACCGCGATCGTGGAGTCGACCATCCAGAACGTCAGCGAGACGGTCGACCACGACAGTCTCGGTCTGTTCCAGCAGCGTGCGTCGTGGGGCAGCGTCCAGGAGCGACTCAATCCGATCTGGGCCACCAATGCCTTCCTCGACAAAATGGTCAGGGAGTACCCGAACAACTCCTGGATGACAGCGCCGATCGGCGAGGTCTGCCAGGCGGTACAGGTCTCGGCCTACCCGTCCCGCTACCAGCCCCAGGCCGGAGACGCACAGAAGATCGTCGATGCCCTCTGGCAGCCGCGGAGTTCGTATGGCGGGGATTTCAACGCCGATGGGGTGGGGGATATCTTCTCGGCCGCTACCGGAACGCTGACCGTCTGGAACGGTAAGGGCTCGAACAACTTCAACTCCGCCACCGAGATCGGTCCTGGCTGGGGCGCTTTCAGTAAGCCCATTGCTGGTGACTTCAACGACGACGGTATTAGTGACCTGGCGGCGGTCCGGGATGGCAGCAAGCTGACCATCTGGAATGGCAAGGGCGATAACCACTTCTCCAGCGCCATCGAGATCGGTCCCGGTTGGGAGCCGTACGACAGCACCCTGATGTCGCTGGGCGACGTGAACGGTGATGGTCATGCCGACATCGGCGCCGTCCGTGAGGGCACCGGCACGCTCTACATCTGGAACGGCAAGGGCAGCAACAACTTCTCGAGTGCCATCGAGATCGGTCCTGGCTGGACCGCCTACAGCAAGCCCATCGGCGGTGACTTCAACGGTGATGGCATCGGCGACCTGGCGGCGGTCAGGGACGGCAGCAAGCTGACCATCTGGAACGGCAAGGGCGACAACAACTTCTCCAGCGCGATCGAGATCGGTCCTGGCTGGGAGCCCTTCGACAGCACCCTGATGACGCTGGGCGACGTCAACAAGGACGGAAACACCGACATCGCTTCCGTCCGTGAAGGCACCGGCACTCTCTACCTCTGGAACGGCAAGGGCAGCAACAACTTCTCGAGTGCCATCGAGATGGGCCCCGGCTGGACCCCGTACTTCTAACCACCCCACCCCGCCGGGACGACCCCGGCGGGGCAACATCTGTAGTCTGCGGCGGTGACCGCGTACCGGATCCTGGCTGTGGACGACGATCAGGCCATCCTGCGTTCGCTGCGGCGCGGGTTGCGGCTGGAGGGCTTTGTCGTGGACACCGCCGAGTCGGGGCGGCAGGCGTTGGAGCGGGCGGCCGGGCAGCCCGATGCCATTGTCCTGGACGTGTCCATGCCGGGAATGTCGGGCATCGAGGTGTGCGGTCGATTACGGGAGGCCGGGTCGCAGGTGCCGGTGCTGATGTTGTCGGCGATGGACGAGGTGGCCGACCGCAAGGCCGGGCTGGCGGCGGGTGCCGACGATTACGTGATCAAGCCGTTCGACCTGGGTGAGCTGGTGTTGCGCCTGCGCGCCCTACTCCGCCGTGCCGGGCGCGCCACGGGCACGACGGTACGCATCGGGCCGCTGGTCATCGAGCCGGACGCCCGTGTGGTCACGTTGCGCGGCCGCCCGGTCGAGATGACGCGGCGCGAGTTCGACCTGCTGGAGGTGCTGGCGCGGAACGCCGGGATCGTGCTGACCCGTGCTGTGCTGCTGGAGCGGGTTTGGGGCTACGACTTCGAGGTGAGCGACAACGCGGTGGACACGTTCGTCGGCTACTTGCGGCGCAAGCTGGAGGCGGGCGGTGAGCCGCGCATGCTGCACACCGTACGCGGCGTCGGGTTCGTGCTACGAGAGCCATGAAGCTGTCCACGCGCTTCGCGCTCTGCCTGGCCGTTGCCGTCCCGCTGCTGGTGGCGCTGGCCGGGCTGGTCGTGCTGATGCTCGTCTCACAGGATTTGCGCACCCAGCGAGATGATCAGCTCGCGGCGCGGCTGCGGACACTGGCCCCGATGGCGAGAACGTACGCGTGGCGAACCGATGTGCTGCGTGCCGTGCCGCCCGACTTCCTGCAGCGGCGACTGCTGGCCGCGGCCACCGGCCAGGGCGGGGCGACGGTGGTGGTGGGTGACGAGAAACCGCTGGTCATCGGGGACGTGCCCGGCACGCTTCCGGCCGGTGCCGGTCCCGGCGACTACGTCGAGGGGGATCGGCAGTGGCGATTCGTCGCCGCCGAGCTGGGGCCGCGGGGGAGGGCGCGACTGATCCTGTTCGAGCCGGATGAGCGCCTCGCCGGCCAGATCGCCGCCCTGCGTAACCGGCTGGGCTCGGTCACGTTGGTCGCGGTCGGTGTGGGCGTGGTCGCGGGGCTCGTACTCGGCAGGTTCGCGGTGCGGCCGCTGTCGAGGCTGGGCGGGCAGGCACGTGCGATCGACGCCCCCTCCTCTTCCGGTACGCGACTGGCGACCACGGCCGGCGTCACCGAGATCGACGAGCTGGCCCGCCTCCTGAACGACCTCCTCGACCGGCGCGACGCGGCCGTGGCCCGTACCGGCGAGGCCCTGGAGACCGCGCGCGCGTTCGCGGCCACCGCCGCGCACGAGCTGCGTACCCCGCTCACCAGCATGGGCACCAACCTCACCCTGCTGGACCACCCCGGGCTGGATCCGGCGGATCGAGCCGAGACCGTCGCCGACCTGGCCGCCGAACACGGCCGCCTCCAGCGGCTCATCACCATGCTGCGCCGGCTCGCGCGCGGCGAGCTGCTCGACGCCTCCGCCTTCGCCGAGACCGACCTGGCCGGTATCGTCAACGACGCGATCGAGGACGCCCGGCGCCGACACCCGCATGCCACGATCACCGCTCGCGTGCCGGACGCCGTACGGGTGCGCGGCTGGGCGGAGGGCTTGCGCCTGGTCGCCGACAACCTCCTAGACAATGCCGCCGTGCACGGTACGGACGCGTCCGGTCGCAGCGCTATCACGGTCACTCTGGAGCGTGGGGATGAGATCGTCCTCGCCGTCCAGGACACGGGTCCGGGGATCGAGCCCGAGTGCCACGAGGCGGTGTTCGTCCGCTTCCACCGACGCCCTGGCAGCCCCGGGTCGGGGCTCGGTCTCACGTTGGTACGGCAGCAGGCGGCCCTGCACGGTGGCACCGCCTGGTTGGGCGCCTCCCTTGAGGGTGCTGGTACGCGAGCCGAGGTGCGCCTGCCCCTGACCGAGCGGGAAGTCCCGCGATCCGGGCGGTCCTGGCTGGAATAGCTCGGCCCTTGCCAGAGAAATGCCAGAAAAGCACGTCACCATCCCTCCGAACTCATCCTTCGGAGGAGATGACATGCGCATCATCCATTACGCGGTCGCGGTCGCGGCTGCGGTCACGCTGTTCATGCCGGCCGCGGCCTTGGCCGAGACCACTGATGTCATGCAGCCATCGGCGCACCCGGTCAAGCTGCGTACCGCCCTCAGAGAACTCTCGGTGACCTACACCTACCAGGGCGAAGAGCGCACCTTGGACGACTTCCTCACCCGTACGAAAACCAACGGCTTCCTCGCCCTGGACGGCCAGGACGTCGTCGCGGAGCGCTACACCGGCGCGAACCGTGACACCCGCTTCCAGTCCTGGTCGATGGCCAAGTCGTTCACCGCGACCGCCGTCGGCATCGCGCTCAAAGAGAAGCACATCGGATCGATCGACGACTCCGTGGACAAATATCTGCCCGAGCTGAAGGACTCCGGCTATGCCGGGGTGTCCATTCGCGACCTGCTGCACATGTCGTCCGGCATCGACTGGAACGAGGCCACCGACGCGCCACGCCTGATGGCCGCGGCCAACAAGGGCTACTCGATCAGCAAGATGGCCGCCCTTCAGAAGCGTGGCTGGGAGCCGGGCAGCCGGTTCGAGTACACCAGCATGAACTCCTTCGTCCTGGCCCGGCTCGTCACCAAGACCACTGGAATGCCGTACTACGACTACGTCGAGCGCAAGATCTGGCAGCCCGCCGGCATGGAGTCCACGGCGACCGTCGGCAACGACTCGCACGGCGACAGCCTGGGCTACTGCTGCTACTACGCCACCGACCGCGACTTCGCCCGCTTCGGCCTGCTCTACCTGCACGGCGGCAAGGCGAAGGGCCACCAGGTCGTACCGGCCTCCTGGGTGAAGGCGTCCACCAAACCGTCCTCGGTCAACCCGAACTATGGCCTGCACTGGTGGCTCGGCGGCGACGGCGGGGATTTCATGGCGGTCGGGCTCGGCGGCCAGTACATCTACGTCTCACCCGAGCAGGGCGTCGTCATCGTCAAGTCGTCCATCGCGGGAAGCGCTGTTGACCAGGAAGAGGCCATCGTCGCGTTCCGCGCCGTGGCGGCCGAGGTGGCCAGGACCCGAGGATGACTCGAATGGGCTTGGTGCAAAGCCGACAGCCGGTCATAGCTTTCGAGTGTGACTGGGGGGCCGCGTGAGTCTCCGGCTTCTGCGGTTCGTCATCGCCGCGGGTGTGCTGACGCTCGCGATCGGGCTGGGCAACCTCGTGGACGGTGACGTACGGGCGGGACTTCCGCTGTTCGTCGTCGGACTCGTTTTCGCCGGAGTGCCGGCGGGCCTGCTGGTCCGTCATGTGATCGCGAACTGGACGTCAACAGATTTCCGGCGCTCACCGGCGATGGCGGATCCCGCGATACGGCGCAATTTCCGCAGCGTCGCCGTGCTCGTTATGGCCTACAGCGTGCTGTGGTTCCTCGCGGCCGTCGCGATCCTCGTCTTCGCCTATCGGATCCCGCACGACAACGGCAGCAGCGGCGGATCGATCGCCACCGTGATGGTCATCGGCTGCTTCCTCGCCGGGATACCTACGCTGCTCGGCATCCAGTTTCTCCGGTGCGGGCAGCTGGTGCGGCACGGAGGCATTGAGGGCATCGCGGCCGGGCTGCGGCTCGGCTGGATCGTCGTCGTCATCGGCGGGCTCGCCACCGTGGGCTCGCTGACTCATGACCGCCCCGGCTACGGCACGATCGGGCTCGTCGCCGGCTGCCTGGTCGCCTTCACGCTGGTCAACAACCTCCGATTGAGCATGCTCAGCACCCGGGTCGTCGCGTACGAGCGGCAGGCTTCGGGGCAACCGTAAAGGAAGATCATGACCGATATTCGTGTGCATACCTACAGCGCCGCCGAGACGGGCATCTTCGTCAACAGCTACCTGATCGAGACGGCCGAGGGAGTCGTCCTGGTGGATGCGAGCCTGCTGGTCTCTGACGCCAAGGCGCTGGCCGCCCGGCTGGCCGCGTTGCACAAGCCCTTACTGGCGGCGTTGGTGACGCATCCCCATCCCGACCATTTCAACGGGCTGCCGTACGTGGTGCCCGATGACGTGCCCGTCTTCGCCACCGGGCCGGTGGCGAAGGTGATCCAGGAAAGCGCTGTGGCGAAGCGCGAGCAGTGGCAACCGATGTACGGCGATGAATGGCCGGACCGATTCCGCGTCCCCGACCAACTGCCGGCGAGCGGTGACGCGATGGAGATCGGCGGAGTGCGGCTGACGGTGACCGACATCGGCCCCGCCGAGAGCCACGCCGACTCCTACATCGTCGCCGAGGCCGGCGGAAAGCGCATCGCGTTCATCGGCGACGTGGCCTTCGCCGGGACGCATTCGTACCTGACCGACGGTCACACCGGGACATGGCTGGCCGCGCTGGACCGGCTCGCCGGCGAACTGGCAGGGGTACGGCTGTATCCCGGGCACGGCCCCGCGGGCGGGGTCGAGCTGTTCGACGACCAGCGCAAGTACCTGCTGATGTACCGGGAGGCCGTTGCTCGCCTGGCCGCCGGGGACACCTCCCTCGACGAGGAACGGAAGCGCGAACTGACCAGCCTCATGGTCCGCTACGCACCGGACGCGCCGCTGGATTGGCTGGTAAGCCTCGGCGCCGACCCGGTCGCCGCGGAGCTGGCCGCCTAGCCTTTCATCGAGGGGAGGGTCACGACGAACTCGCAGCCCGTGCCATGGGCGGGGCTGCGTAGCTTGCCGGCGATGGATGACCGTCGGCAGTGCCCGTACCACCGGGCTGCTTGAAACCTTCTCGCAGATCCGCCGGCCGCCGTTCATCGAAGAGGGCGTCCCCGCGCTGCCGTTCGCGGTGTTCACCACCCGCAACCCGCAGATCGCCGAACCGTGGCTCGTCGACGAACATGACACCCATGGACAGCCGCTCGCCCCCGGCGCCATCGCCGCAGGCTGGGACGCCAAACCCAACTTCAGATGGAAGCCCGACGGCACGGCCGTGCTGTTCTGGCAGCAACAGCTACGCGGCACACAGACCAGGGTCGTCGTGGCCCACCTCCCGGAACGTCCGCCCACTGGACGCGGCACCATCCGCTCGACACCGTCCCCGTCCTGGGCGTCACCGATCGCCGGCTACGTGCCGCCCGACCCTCGCCCGGTGACCCACTACGCCGGGAAGATCTCCGGGAGCGTCGACATCACGCGCCGGCCCTCGCCGATACCGCGATTCGAGTGTCTGCTGGAGGTGACCTACACCAATTACTCCGACGAGCCGGGATTCGTGATCAATGGCGTCGAGCGCGGCGACCACGGAAAGCCCGGTCTGTACGGGACGACTTCCCGCTACAGCGCCGACCTGGCGGTGTCCGGACGGCACAGCGGATACCTCAAGGCGGACAACGTACTGATCCAGCCCCATGCCATGACCGGGACGATCGAATCCCAGCTTGACGGCCGACACCTCACCCTCGGCCCTCTCCCCTAGCGTGTGGCTAATCGAGCTTGGCTTCGCGGCCGTGGACGATGAGGGCGTACAGCACGAGCACGTCGACCGCGATGACGGCGAGTGACCACCAGGGGTTCACGGCGATCCAGGTCAGTTGCGTGAGGGCGTTCAGCATCACCAGAACGATGCCGACCACCCTGGCCCAATCCTGGCCAAGGGTGACGGCGATGCCTGTGGCCAGCACGAGCACGCCGAAGAGGAGATGGAGCCAGCCCCAGCCGGTGACGTCGAAAAGCAGCAGCCGGGCGGGCGTCTGTACGTAGACCCGGTTGGCGAAGACGGCGGCGAGACCGGTGATGATGTTGAACAGCCCGGCCAGGACCATCATCATCCCGCCGAACCAGATCCAGCCGACCCAGCCGGTCACATGGCGTGCTTGGTGATAGGTCATCGAAATCCCCCTTGAGCTCTGACTTCCGTGTGCCGCGGCGGTGTCGTGGGGCCCGGCTCCCTTGTGCTTCCCTCACCAACACGACAAACACGACAAAATGGGATGTAAAGGCAGGTGGAGGGATAGTGTTTCCCCCGCCTTGGCGAATTCGATACGCAAGATCGTCCGCCCATGGCGGCCCCGCTGACTGGGTGGTCGGGCCGGACTGGGCGTCCGAAGGATCACGATTCCGATACGTTGGGCCGTATGCTCCCCGCTCTCCCTCAAGCCGCTCGTGCCGACGTGCGACAGGTTCCGTCCCGGTTCGCCTGGCTGGACGCGTTGCGCGGCATCGGCGCGCTGGCGGTGGTGGGGGAGCATCTGACCACCTGGGCGATGCCGTGGCTGCGGCCTACCTCGTTCAACCTCGGCGTCTACGGCGTGCTGGTGTTCTTCCTGGTCAGCGGCTACATCATCCCGTCCTCGCTGGAACGGCACGGCGACGTGCGGGCCTTCTGGATCGGCCGGTTCTTCCGCCTCTATCCGCTCTACCTGGCGGTCATCGCCCTGGTCCTCGCTCTGGCCTGGTGGATCCCGGTACGGGCGGAGGTGCCCAGAGAGCTGTCCTCGGTGGCCGCGCACCTGACGATGCTGCTGGACACGGTGGGTACGGCAGGTGTGCTGAACACGATGTGGACGCTGTCGTACGAGATGGTGTTCTATCTGCTGGCCGCGGCCCTGTTCGTGACCGGCGTACGCGATGGACGGAACCTGCTTCCGGCCGTATTAGCGCTGATCGCCGCCGTCGCTGGGCTGGTCCTCACCGGGCCGCCGCTGTCGGGCGGCTGGCTGGCCTGGGTGTCGTCCGGCCTCTTCGTGGTGGGGCTCGGCTGCGTGGTCTCCGGCCGCGGGCGTACGGTCGCGGCCTGCGCGCTGGGTTTGATGGCGCTGGCCTTGGTACTGCTGAGCAGCCGCGTCCCCTGGTTCGGGCTGGCGATCCTGGCGGTGATGTTCGCCGGTACGGCGATCCGTCGCTGGGAACGCGGGCAGGCGCCGCTCTGGCCCGTGATCGTCACCGCGATGGTCGTGGCCGCGACACCGCTCTGGGCGCTCAACGCCGGCTGGTGGTGGGTGCGACCGGACGTGTGGGGGCTGACCGTCATCCTCGCCGCCCTCACCTTCGCCGGTGGCATGGCCTTACGTGCTCGCCCCCTTCCTGCCGTGCTCACCTGGCTCGGCACGATCAGCTACTCCCTCTACCTGGTCCACCTGCCATTGCTGCTGATCGTCATGGAGTTGGCCGGTGAGATGCGCTGGTCGCCGCTGCCGCTGCAGATCGGGATCAGCGTGGTCTTCCTGAGCCTGCTCATGCCGGCCAGCTGGCTCAGCCACCGCTTCATCGAAGGCCCCATGCAGCGCCTCGGCCGTCGGGTCATTTCCCAGCAGGTCAGTCTTCGGCGAGGACGATGACCAGGTCGCGGGGGCCGAGCGTGACCGGGTCGGATTTGCCGGGGTTGAGCACCACGCCGTAGTTGGGCGGGGCGGTGGACTCGACCGCCAGCCGGTAGCCGATGGCGGTCTCGCCGCGGGCCCGGGCGGCGGCGATGACGGTGGCGAAGCTGACCGTCATCCCAGGGCGGACGTAGTCGGTCGCGGGCTTGAGGTAGATCTCCGAGCCGTCGGCGTCGAAGAGGTAGCGGAACACCGCGCCCAGGTGCGGGTTCTCCGACAACTGGGTCATCAGCAGGCTGATCAGCTTGGTGCCGACCACGAAGTCGTCGGCCTTGGTGACCTGGGCCAGGCGGCGGTTGCGGTCGTCGTTCATCTCGCTGACGATCGGGAAGCGCTGCCCGGTACGGGATGCCAGGTCACGCAGGTGCAGCAGCGTCACCAGCGTGCGTGAATCCGCGTACTGCGACTCCAGCCGGTCGTCGGCCAGCACGATGATGTGGTCGAACATGCCCGGCTCCAGCGACTCCAGCGTGATCCGGTCGGTGGTGTCGCACTCCTTGACGTTCAGGGCCAGGTTGGTGAGCTCGAACGCGAACTCGGATTCGTCGACGGCGGCGGCCACGTTCAGGATCGAGCCGGGGGCCACGTACTGGTCGAGCTCGGCGACGATTTTCGGGGCGCGGCTGTTCCAGCCGAGCATCAGTGTGCTTTCCGGAGGTGCGGCCTCGCGGGCGGGAAGGGTGATCGCCTGCTGGACGACGGGCGGGAAGCTGCGGACGAGCCGGACGGTGGAGTCGTCCTCGGCGATCACGATCATCTGGTCGCCCTCCATGACCTGGGTGTCCATGGGTGGGTTCAGGACCACCGAGCCGTCGCCGCGCCGGATCCCGATC
This sequence comes from Nonomuraea sp. NPDC049129, assembly GCF_040648495.1. Lineage (NCBI taxonomy): Bacteria > Bacillati > Actinomycetota > Actinomycetes > Streptosporangiales > Streptosporangiaceae > Nonomuraea > Nonomuraea sp. NPDC049129. The sequence goes on from NZ_JBEZDU010000006.1 coordinate 26,152, forward strand.
AGCGAGGCGGTCTCGTACGCGAACAGCGCCTCCCCGTACGGGAAACCGGTCAGCTTCGGCTCCGTCCGCATGTAGATCTCGTCGCCGCCGAAGTCCAGCAGATCGGTGACCACCACCGACAGGCCCGACTGGCGGCAGGTCTGCACGATGAGCCGGGAAGCGATGTCGTCGGTGTCGACCACCTGCGCGTGCCCGTTGGCGGCCAGTTCGGCCGCGACGCGGTTGCTGGAGTCGGCCACCGAGGCGATGATCGGCGGGCGGCGGCGGCGCCAGTTGCGGTTGGTCAGGCCGAGGAGCGTCTTGACGACGTGCGCGTCCGGATCCTCACCCGCCGGGGAGAGGACGATGATGGACCGGGCGGTGTCCGGGCTGAGCAGGTCGAGATCGGTCGGTTCTATGGTGCTGCCACTGCGTACGACGACGCGGGTCTTGCCGGTGTCGCCGACACGCGTGCGCAGTTCCTCCTCCATCTCCAGCTTGTCGCCGTCGCCGAGGATGGCGATGCAGGACTTGGCTTCGCTGGCGTTGGCCTCGACCAGCTCGGGGATGATCGTGAAAACCTGATCCGACCAGCCGACCAGCACCGTGTGGCCGGACTCGACGATGCGGGAGCGGCCCTTGCGCAGCTCGGTCAGCTTGTTGTCCAGGCCGGTGGTGAGCACGCCGACGAGGCTGGAGACGATCAGCAGGCCGCCGATCGTGATGGCGAACCCGAGGATCGTGAAGATCGTGCTGCCCTCGTTGTCGCCCGCGACGGTGCCCGGGTCCATGGCGCGCATGAGACTGCCCCACAGGGCGTCGTACCAGCTGTCGTGGACGTCCTTGTCGGCGAAGAGTATGGACAGGCCCGCGAAGATCACGACCATCACGACGGTGACGAGTGCGAGCCAGCCGATCAGGGCGGGTGTGCCCTTCGACATGCTGTTGTCGAACCGGTAACGCAGACGTTCTCGTCGTGTGGCCATGACCTAACCCATCGTTTTGGGCATCCTCTCGCCAGTGGCGGTAGGGGATGTGCGAAAAGTACCAATAGCCACAATTTTCCCCTTACTTCTATCCCGCCGCTTGCATCTCGCTAACAAAGGAGCGAAGTCGCGCCGCTAGGTCTTCGCCTTGGCGGGCACGCAGGAGGAGTCCAGCGTGTCCAACCGGTCGGACTGCTGGGCGGGCTGGCGTGGTGACCGCGTGGTTGTGGGGGTGCTGCTGGTCGTACTGGTAGGGGATGGGGTGGCGACCCTGCCGGCGCGGGCGATGGCGATCTTCACCGCCCTGCGGATGCGCGGGTAGTCGGGATAAGCCGGGTTGTACGCGGGTGGTACGAAGTTCACCTTGGCCACCTTGGCGCCCTTGACCTGCTGAGCGAGCGGCACCAGGTCCTGCAGCAGATCGCGCGGGATGTCGGTGAGAAAGGTCTGCTTGGCGGCCTTGGCCAACGCGTTGAACTTCAACAGCACGTTGCCCGGGTTGAGCTGCTTGAGCATGGCGCTCATCACGCACTGCTGGCGGAGCATGCGGGTGTGGTTGTCGGCGCCGGCGCAGGTGCTGCCCGGATGGTCGCGGGCCCTGCCGTACCAGAGGGCCTCGTTGCCATCGAGGGTACGGGTGCCGGCCTTGACCACGCCGCCGTCGGAGCGGCCCACGCCGTAGCAGACGTCCCGCTCGACGTTGATGGTGACGCCGCCGAGAGCGTCGATCAGGTGTGCCACGCCCCACATGTTGACGAGCATGTAGTAGTCGATCTTGAGACCCAGGATCTGGCCGAGCGTGCCCTTGACGGCCTCCGGGGCGCGGTCGGCGGAGCGGCCGACGACCTCGGGATGCATGTCGGCGTACGCCCAGACTCCGTTGAGCAGGTCGGCCGAGCCGCGGCCCTGGCCCGGCGGCAACGAGAAGTTCTTCGGCGGCGGGAACCGCTTGGCCAGCGCGGATCCCGGCGGGAACGGCGCGTTCTCCAACTCGCGCGGCAGCGCCAGGACCACGGAGTTGCCGGTATGGACATCGATGCTGACCACGTTGATGCTGTCGGTACGGATGCTCACGCCCTTGCGGGAGGCGGCGCCGTCCCCGCCCAGCAGGGCGATGTTGAGCCGATCGCGTCCCCGCCACGGATCCTTGTGATCGATCGGCTTGGACGGTGAGGACTTGAAGACGCTGCCGATCGCGTCGTCAGAGGTACGAGCGGTCGTGGCGGCCAGCCCGAAAGGCAGCGCCACGGTCACCGACAGCACGCCCGCGACCGTGGCCGTACCGAGCTGTCCCCACTTGCCGAGCCTGGCGGGTCGCAGCACGATGTACGAGCTGATCACGACCCCGGCCCAGGCCAGCCCGCCGACCACGCACAGGACGGTGATCACGGCCAGCCAGGTCGGATCGAGCAACAGGCCGGCCAGCGCGTTGCGGTTGATCAGCGCGATCACGGCACCGATCAGCAGCACGCCGAAGGTCCCCATCATGATCATGCCGGTACGCTTACGGCCCGCCAGAAAGTGCGCGACGCCCGGAACGACGACCGACGCGAGCGTCCAGCCGATCACGGATGGAGCAGTCCACCTGCGCATCCAACCTCCCCCATAGGCAACATATGCCTCATTGCGTAGGGAATTTAGCAACTCACCACGCTTGGGGTGACCTAGACGGAGGTTCCCTGGGCTCCCAGGCAAGCGAACGGCCACGGGCACAACCCGTGGCCGGGACGCTCTATCTTCCGCGTTTGCCGTACAGGCCGACTGTCAGAGAGACGCCCAGCGCGGCCAGGGCGACCTGGATGCCGAGCTCGATCCAGTCGATGCCGCGGGTGTCGGCCACGCCGAGCGCGGCGGCGAAGGCGGTGCCGACGAGCGCCGCGACAACGCCGATCACGATGGTCAGCCAGATGGGGATGCGCTGGCGTCCGGGGACGACGAGCCGTCCCAGAGCGCCGATGACGATGCCGATGATGAGGCCGGAGATGATGCCGGTGACTTCCATGCTGAGACTCCCGATTGGTCGGCAACCTATCCGGGCAACGAACCACCTCCTGGAGAGGTTCCTCACCCTGGTGATCGTCGGCTGAATTCACTTTCGCACATTAAATGGCCGGAACATGCCCGCACATTGTCCTTTGTCCGGCGTTATTGAAGGGTGCAGAATTCGGTTGAGTCCGATGGTCGGGCGAGGAAGGAAAGCGAAATGAGAAAAGTCTCGAAACTGGCCGCGATCGCGACCACCATGGCGGGCGTGCTGATCGCCACCCCGGCCGGGGCGACGGCGAAAACCGATCCCGCCAGCCCGGCCGGTCCGTTATCGAGCCTGGTGGGCTGTCCGCTCGGAAACACGTACGTGATCAGTGGGAACTGGGACGGCATCGGCGGCGACGGCATCGGCACTGTGACCAAGACTGCCGATGGTTTGTCCTGGCACCTGCGCAATGGAGTCCTCGGCGGGTCCGAGACCACGTTCAACTTCGGGCTCCCGACGGACATCCCCGTCGTGGGCAACTGGGACGGCATCGGTGGCGACGGCATCGGCGTCGTCCGCGTGACCTCCGACAACCAATGGGATTGGTACGTCCGCCAAGGCGCGAACGGTGGAGTGGCCGAATATCACTTCGTCTACGGATCCGGTAACGACTACCCCGTGACGGGTAACTGGGACGGCCAAGGCGGTGATGGCGTGGGAGTCGTTTCACCGGGGGGCGGCTGGCATCTGCGCAATGGAGCGAACGCGGGAAACGCGGACTACAACTTCGCTTATACCGGTAATTTCACCGCCAGGCTCCCGGCCGCCGGCAACTGGGACGGTATCGGCGGTGACGGCCCGGTGGCTCTGGGAGCCAATTCCAACGGCGACTATCTCTGGGCATTGCGCAACGACATGCTCGGCGGGAGCCCGCAAACCACGTTCCCCTATGGCAAGGCTTTTCCCTCCGGGTGCGCCGTCGTGGGCAACTGGGATGGTATCGGCGGCGACGGCATAGGCGACGTGTACTCGGACGGGGCCAGGCTCCAGTGGCATCTGCGCGACGCGCCCAACTCGGGTAACGCGAACTACCAGCCGTTCTTCGGCAATCCCTAGGCGTTCCGCCGGCCTGGACGGCAAGATCCATGCCTGGATTGTGCTGCACCTTAAGAGAGTCGTAAGTCGGCTCTGCGAGGCTTCAGGCACATCGAGAACCGGTCCTTACCAGGAGGAACATCATGAGGACGATCGCCGCAAGCCTCTTCATCTCCCTCGACGGCGTTGTCGAGGAGCCGGCGGAGTGGCATTTCCCGTACTTCAACGACGAGATGGGTGCGGCTGTGGGCGGCCAGATGGCCGACACGCTGCTCCTGGGCCGCAAGACCTATGACAGCTTCGCTGGGGCGTGGCCGGAGCGGGAGGCGGAGGGTGGCGAAGACGCCGGTTTCGCCAAGACGCTGGGCGAGGCGCGGAAGATCGTGGTGTCGCGCCAGCCTTTGGAGTTCACCTGGCGTAACTCCGAGCTGCTTCAGGGCGATCTGGTGGAGGCCGTGACGGCGCTGAAGAACGAGCCGGGCGGTCGGATCGCGGTGAGTGGTTCGGTCTCGGTGGTCCGCCAGTTGTTGCAGGCGGGGCTGCTGGATGAGCTGCATCTGCTGGTGCACCCGATCGCGGTCCGCAAGGGCGAGCGGCTGTTCGACGAGGGAGACACGACCGTCCCGCTGGAGTTGATCAAGTCCGAGACGTTCACGACTGGGGTGCTGTATCTGGTCTACCGGCCTGCCCAGGCCGCCGCCGATGCTTCCTACGACGACGCCAAGACGCACCTGTCCCAGGACGAGCAGTAGAAGCCGACAACGGGCAGCTCGGCATGTCGCCGCCGTGTCACGGGGTCCGGAGGGGACCCCGTGACGTCGCGGGTTGGCATTCATCAAGCGGCGTCGAGGGCTTCGGTGATCTTGCGGGCCATCTCGGTCATGGTGGGGCTGGGCTGGCCCTTGTGGGGTCGGGTGGCGGCGTCGATGGCGACGATGACGGTACGGCGGAAGTTGTCGGCCTCGGCCGGGTTCTGCTGGTTGAGCAGGCTCATGGATGCGGTCAGGGCGGGCAGTACCTGGTCGGCGAGTGCGGCGACGGTCCTGCCGTACTTCACGCCCTTGGGCGCCTTGGCCAGCACGTGCCCGACCAGGCCGGTCGCGGAGGTCAAGGCGATGGAGCCTTCGGTGGCGGCCTTGTGCGCCGAGCCGGCGGCACCGGCGGCGGACATCAGCGAGACGGCGCCCCAGCCGGCGGTGCGCAGGGTGAGCTTGTCCTGGTCGGTAAGGGTGATCGACATGGTGTTGCGCTCCTTCAAACTCTTACGAGGTTCGACCGAACGGACAGACGTTGAACCGTTCATGGGCTCCACCATCCCCGATCGTTCTGATACCGGGCCGATGCCGTCCTGACGCGGACACTGACACGACAAAGGCTGGTCGACCGCAACGCGGCTGCGAGTACTGAGCGGCGCCTGGCCTATCCCGTCCCGGGTTATCTTCTGTCGGGGCGAAAGAATGGGAAGCGTCATGCTGATTCGACTGCTCGGCCCGGTGGAAGTGGAGCGGTCAGGCCAGCGATGGCCGGTGCGACCTCCGCAGGCCGCTCTCGTGCTCGCCGTGCTCGCGCTGGAGGCCGGGCACGCGGTCCCGGTCGACGCGCTTCTTGCCCGGGTGTGGGGGGAGCAGGTTCCACCAGGTGCGCGGCGTACCCTGCACACGATCATCACGCGCATCCGGCACGAGGTGGTGGCCGATCATGGCGCGCTCGTCCACCGGTCCGGCGGCTACGTGCTCGATGTCGAGGAGTCGGCGGTCGACGTATCCCGGTTCCGCGCTCTCGTCGACGATGCGGCGAACGCGCCGGATCCGGCACCGCCACTGGGCGAGGCCTTGACGCTCTGGTATGGCGACCCTCTCGCCGGGCTGCGCGGCGAATGGGCCGAACGGACCCGCCAGCGCCTGCGCGACGAGCGAAAGGAGGCCTCGCTGGCGTGGGCCCGGGCGGTGACCGGACACGACGCGGCCGGCGCGGTCGCGGTGTTGTCGGCGCTGGCCGAGGAGCACCCGCTGGACGAGCTGGTGGCGGCCGCGCTGATCGAGGCGCTGCACGCCTGGGGGCGGACGGCCGAGGCGCTGATGCACTTCGCGCAGGTACGCCGGACGCTCGCCGACGAGCTGGGTGTGGAACCGGGCACGGCGCTGCAGCGGTTGCACCTGCGGCTGCTCAGTCCTGAGGCCGTCGTGACCGTCCGGCCCGTCCCGGCGCAGCTGCCCGTCGATCTGCCGTGTTTCATCGGACGGGCGGCGGAGCTGGGCCGTTTGACCGCGATCGCGGCCGGCGCAAGCACGGCCGCTCCGGTCTGTGCGGTCTCCGGGCCGCCGGGAGTGGGCAAGTCGTCGCTCGCGCTGCGGTGGGCCCACCTGCATCGCCGGCGTTTCCCCGACGGTCAGCTGTACGCGGATCTGCAGACGGCCGGCCCCGTCGACGCGACTGTGGTGCTGACGCGCTTCCTGAGAGCGCTCGGAGTCCGGGAAGCGCACATACCGGCGGAGGCGGAGCTGCAGATCGGGCTCTTCCGCAGCATGCTGGCCACGCGCCGGATCCTCGTCGTGCTCGACGACGCCCGCAGCGCCGAGCAGGTTCGGCCACTGCTGGCCACCGCCCCGCAGTGCTTCACGCTCATCACCAGCCGGGCCGAACTGTCCGGGCTCGCCATCACCGCCGGAGCGCACATGCTCCAGCTCGACGTTCTGGGGGACGACGACGCCCACGAGCTGCTGGCGGCCAGGCTGGGCGAGCGCAGGCTGGCTGCCGAGCCCGAGGCCAACAGGCAGATCATCCGACTGTGCGGCCGGTTGCCGTTGGCGCTGGCGATCGTCGCGGCCAGGCTGGCGCAGCACATGGACCTGCCGCTGGCGCATGTCGCCACCGACCTGTCCCGGGTGGACGCGGACCTGGAACCGTTCGCCCACAACGATCCAGCGACCGACTTACGCACCGTGTTCGAGCGCTCGTACCGGGACCTGCCGGAACCGGCGGCCCGGCTGTTCCGGCGCCTGGGGCAGTATCCCGGGCCGCACGTGCCGATGTCGGCGGTTGCGAGCCTGGGTGCTCTGCCCCTGGACAGCGCACGGAGGCTGTCGGCGCACCTCGATCGCACCAATCTGGTCGACATCCGCGCCACCGACCGGTTGCGTCTGCACGACCTGCTGCGCGTGTACGCGGCCGCGCAGGCTCGCGACATCGACAGCCGGACGGCGCGCCGGGCGGCGACGCGGCGCCTGCTGGACTACTACCTCCACTCCGCATGCGCCGCCAGCGGCGTCTGTTACCCGCAGCGGGAGACCGTGCGGCTGGGCCGACCGGCGCGAGGCGTGACAGTGGAACGATTCGACGGACCCGCGTCGGCGCTGCGCTGGTTCGCGGAGGAGTCGGTGGTGCTGACGGCGCTGCTGACGGAGGCGAGCGAACTCGGGCTGCATCAGCACTGCTGGCAGCTGACGTGGGCATTCGCGGAGTTCATGCAGCGCCGCGGACTGTGGGAGCAGATCATGCGTGCTCAGACGGTGGCCCTGGCGGCGGCCGGCCGACTTGACGACCGCTTGGCCCAAGCGCTCTGCCACAACAGCCTGGCGCGCGCCCACGCCAAGCTCGGTCGCGATCACGTGGCCGTCGAGCACTTCGAGCGGGCGCTGGAGCTGCACCGCGGCCTGGACAAGCCGGGCCTGCACGCGCACGTCCATCTGGGACTGACCGTCTCACTGAGCCGGGCCCGGCCCGGCCGCGAACTGCACCACTCCCTTCGCGCACTGGAGCTGTTCCAGCAGGCGGGCGATGCCATAGGGGAGGCCCGGGCGTTGAACAACGCGAGCTGGTGGCGTGCCCAGCGCGGACATTACGACGAGGCTCTGGCCGACTGCCGCCGGGCACAGCGGCTCCTGGCCGATCAGGGCTATGCCCAGGGCGAGGGCCACGCCTGGGACAGCATCGCCTACATCCTCGCCTGTAAGGACGACTTCACGCAGGCGGCGGCGTGTTACGAGCGTGCGGTCGAACTGCTGCACGGCTGCGACGACCTGCATCCCGCCGCCGAGACGCTGATCCGCCTCGGTGAGATGCACCTGCGGGCGGGGAACGTCACGGCCGCGCTGAACGCGTGGAAACGGGCGGCGGAGTTCTACGACGCCCTCGGCGACACGCAGGGCGAGGCGGTCCGCGCGCGCATGACCTCTCTCGAGCGTCCCTGACCGTGTCCCGCCCTGCGCTGAGCTGGGACGTTGAGAATTCGTTCAGAGCCCCGTTGCAGGCTTCGCTTGACTGAGTGCGCATGCGGTAAAGGAGGTCATGCGACGGTGAGAGGAAGAAGCCCGGAGGGAATTCAGGTCAGACTCCTGGGTCGGTTCGCGTGCACCATCGGTCGCCGGGAGGTGCCCATCTCCCCGAAGGCTCAGCGGCTGATCGCCTGCCTGGCCCTGCGCGGGCCGACGCCGAGACCGGTGGTCGAGACCCTGCTGTGGCCGCAAGCGAGGCAGACGCAGGCGGCTAAAGGACTGCGACAGTCTCTGTGGAAGATCCGTAAGGTGACAGGGGACGCCCTGCTCGGTGCCCACGGCGAACAACTCGAGCTCCGAGCCGGCGTCACGCTCGACATCACGCCCGCGAGCAGGCTCGCGGAGCGGCTGGCCCGAAGGGCGGCGACCCTGGAGGAATCCATCGGGCCGACCGCCGCCGGCCTCGCGGGACCGGCGGAACAGGGCATGACCGAACAGAGTCGATGGCCCTGCCTGGATCTGGAGCTCCTTCCGAGCTGGGACGGCGAGGAGATCGAACGGGCACGGGAGCGATGGGACACGATGCGACTGGCGGCGCTGCAGCGGCTGGGTGAGTCATGCCTGGCCGAGCGGGACCTGCTGGCATCCCTGGACTACGGTCGGCGCGCCGCCGCGGTGGATCCGTTCAACGAACGCTCTCAGATGATCACGGCGAGCGCCCTGGTGGGCCTCGGCGACATGCGGGGCGCATGGCGGCTCTACACGGCCTACTCGGATCTGGTGGGAGCGGAGCTGGGTGTCGACCCGAGCCCCGGGTTCCTTCGCATCGTCACCGGCGTCGTGCCGGAGGACGTCCTGCTGAGGCGATGACTTCACTCGGGCAGCGTGCCGAGCATGAAGAAACCGCGCCGTGGGGAGACCAGCGATTCCAAATTCAGGGAACGGTTGCCGGTCGGGGAATTAATGAGGATGGGCGAGCTGCTTTCTTTCGACGCGATGCCGCGCCGGCGAGCGCTATTTGGTCTGGCCGGGGGCGCAGATGGGAATGGTGGTCCCACAGCCGTTGCGGCACGGCGAGGTGCCGTTGACCATCTCCTTGGTCGGCTCGTCCCAGGTGATGTCGGTGACGTCATCGGCGATGAGGTCAACCAGCCCAGCCAGAGACGTGGCGCTCCCTTTTCGTGAGTCCGTTTCTGAACGCCTCCCAACTTAAATGGTAGTCGTCTGCTTTTCGTCTTCCCGGTGATTCTGCGGCGTCTCCGCCGCGTCTGCGCGATGTCTGCGAGCCGGCCATTGAATTACTCTTGACGAAACAGCGGTCGAGTGGCTTTATTGGGTGGTGTCCCACTGCGAATATCTCTCGAAAGGAATGAGAAATGAACACTGGAATCGCTGAGCTTTACGCTGGCTTCAGTTATGACGGCCAGGGCGTCGTGGACCTCGCCTCCGGGGTGTCGCAGGTCAAGACCACCACCGTCATGAGCGCCGCACAGCGTTGACCGACCTCGCCCAGCCGCCGGGGCGCACGGGCGCATTGCCCGGCGCTCCCGGTGTGGCGGACAGCGCGAGACACGATGGAACGGGCGGTGACTACCTCCCGTTGTACGCGCGCCCCCTCGCCCAGGCTCTGAAGCGGCTCCGTAAGGCCCTGGCGACGTCGCCTGCCCTGCCCGGACCTGTCGATGTCACACGCTGCGTCGCAGCCGTCAGCTCCTCGTTGCGCCTGCAGCTCGATCAGGCGGTCCTGCCCGTCGTGGTCGAGGAGCTGGGGTGGGCCGCCGTCCGCGGCGGCCTGCGCGGCGGCACGCCGCAGGAACGGTACCGGTCCTTCTGGGAGGACGGACAACTGTCAGCCGAGCGGCTCGCCCGCGATTACCCCGTGGTCTCGGCCGCACTCGACGTCATCGCCGACTCCACCGCCAGCAGTGTCGCGCTCGCCGTGCGCCGTCTGGCGGCCGACCTGCCGGCGCTACGGGCCGCCATGCCGGCGTTGACAGGCCCCGCGGTGGGCATCGCCCTGGTGGGCGGGGACCGGCACGCGGGCGGCGGGCAGGTCCTGCGCTTTGAGCTGCGCGATGGCGGGCGCGTCTATTACAAACCCGTCCCGCAGGGCTCGTCGGCGCTGTTCCACGACTTTCTGGGCCTGCTCGGCGTACCGAAGGAGATGCGGCCGTCGCGTCCCCGGATGGTCGAGGGGTCTGCACACGGGTGGATGCAGGAGGTCGCGTTCGCCCCTTGCGCGACGGCCGCCGAAGTGCGCCGCTACTGGACCAGATGCGGAGTGCTCCTGGCCGCCTGCTGCCTGCTGAACTTCACCGACGGGCACTTCGAGAACCTCATCGCGGCCGGGGAGCATCCCGTCCTCGTCGACACCGAGACCATGCTGCAGAACTACTCCTGGCGCAATCCCACCGGCACGCTGGAGTCCGTCGTGGACACCGGCCTCGTACAGCCTTCGGATCCGCGGACGCCTGGCCGCGGCAGCTTCTCGGCGTACCAGGTGATGGGCTCCGACCGGCTCTCCACGCTGACTCCGTTCGCCGTAAATCGGGGCAGCGACGCGATGGAGGTCGGTTTCCGGCGGATCACCCACTCCCCGCCGCTCAACCTGCCCGTCCTCGACGGGCGCTTCCAGACCGCCGACTGCTACTTGCGGGAACTCGTGAAGGGCTTCGACACGGTGTTCGCCCTCTGCCGGGCCCGTCGCGCGCATGTGCTGGCCGCCACGGAGTTCTGGGATCGGGTGGCCGCGCACCAGGGACGGCAGATCATCCGCGAGACCGCCTACTACGCACGGCTGCTGCGGCTCATCCAGCAGCCGGCGGCCGCCCGTTCCTGGCCGGCCGCCGACGCCGAACTGAGCCGCCATCTGCGCGTCGGAACCGTCAGCAGATACGACCGCCTGGTGCCCGGCGAGATGGCCGCCCTGCGGGACCAGGACATCCCCTACTTCACCCACCTGGCCTCCGCCACCCACCTGAAGGGCGGCCCGGCCACGCACACCCGGTTCTTCCGCACCTCAGCACTGGCTCAGGTCCGCCGGAACATCGCCGACAGGGGGCCGGCGTTCGTCGCGGCCCAGGTCGCGTTCCTGCACGACCACCTGAGCACCCCGCCGCCGGATCCCTCGCTGACCCTCACCGATCAGTACCTTCTTCGCGCTCAGAGCGCCGCGCATCCAGGAAGCCACCACCATGAACCTGCCGATGATCTCCCTTGAAGCTCCGCCGGCGCCGGACGCGGCCTTCGCCCTGTCCGGCTGGACGTGCTCGTCCCTGACTCCGCAGGTCGTCTGGAACGCAGGGCTGCGTGTCATCCAAGCGCAGCTCGACGGCAGGGTGACCAGGCGCGCATGGGTCCTCGTCGACGGCGAACCCGACCCGGCGCCGGAGCTGATGCCCCGCACGGACGGCAGCGAGGACTTCCGCCGGTGGTTCTCCCGCGTCCGCGCCTCGCGCTCGCCGGACACCCCGATCCTGCTCTACGTACGGGACATCGTCTCCTGCGACCGGTCCTTCTACGAGATCGTCCTGTCGGCGGTTCGCGGCCTGCCCGGCGCGGACCTCCTGCCCCGCCATGGCTCTGACGTCGAGTTCTTCTGCGGCGACTACCAGCGCACTCCGGGCGGCATCCACCGGGAGTACTGCTCCAACCGGCATCTCGTCCTGGCCGGCGCCAAGTCCATGCACTTCTGGACGGGGCAGGCGTGGATCCCCGAGGACGCCGGGCGGATGGTCAACGACGGCCCCTTCCAGGGCACCGAGGAGGAATACCTCAGCTCGCTGGGCGGCCAGGAGGAGGATGTACGAGCCTCCCTCACCGCGGCGGCGGGACAGGCGTTCCTGTGGGACAACGGGGTCTGGCACGTCGGCGAGACCCACGGCCTGGCCTTCGCCGTCAACATCTCGAGCTTCATGTCCTCCTACGACGCCGCCGAGCGCGCTTTCCCACTGGAGGTCTCCCCGGCGGGTGAGGTGTCGCCCGCGTGGCTGGCCGCCTTCTCGGCGTACCTGGGCAGGCGGACGGACCGGGACACCGCACTCGCCGTCGCCTCCGCGCACGGAATCACCGGCGCCGAACCCGTACGGTCCGCCGCCACGCCCTCCTCCAGGGTGCGCTCGGCCACGCACGCGCGTATCTTGTGGTGCCGCGACGGCCACGAGGTGATCGTCGCAACCCATGGCAAGGCCATCCGCTTTCCCGCCACGGTCGGTGAGTGGCTGCGGGAGGCGGCGTCCCTGCCCGCCGGAGCGGCCTGCGACGTGCCGGACGAGGAGGAGATCGGGCGGCTGGCCGCGTGGCTGGTCGGCAATTCCGCCTTCTGCCCGGCATGAGCGCAGGCCCGCACAAGGGTTTTGCGCTGTTGTTCACATCGCAGACGATCTCGGCCATGAGCGACTTCATGGGGCCTGCGGCTCTGACGCTGGCCATCGTAGGCCACGATGGCCAGTCCACCGCTCTCGGCCTCGTGCTCGGCTGCGGGCTGCTGGCCAAGATCCTGGTCCTGCCCGGCGGCGGCGTCCTGGCCGATCGCCTCGATCCCAAGCGGGTCGCCGTCGCCGCCGACCTCCTGCGCGTGGGGACGCAGGCCGGCATCGGCGCCACGCTGCTGAGCGGATCGCCCCAATTCCCGCTGATCGCTGTCCTGCAGTTCATCGCGGGCGGGGCGGCAGGCTGTGCGCTGCCCGCCGGCTGGCCTCTGATGGTCCAGCTGGTGCCGAAGGAGCGGCGGCAGCGGGCCAACGCCCTGCTGGGCACCGCCAGAAGCGTGGCTCTGCTGTCAGGCCCCGGCCTGGCGGGAATCCTGACGCTGACGCTCGGTCCGTCGGCGGTGTTCGCCCTCGACGCCGTGGGATTCGCCGTCAGTGCGGTTCTGCTCGCCATGGTGCGAGCCAGGCCGGCACGGGTGCCCAGCAGGATAGGCCGGCCGGAGTTGAGGGAGGGATGGACGGAGGCACGGGAGGGATGGGCGGAAGTGCGGGCGCGCCGGTGGTACTGGACCACCCTGGTAGCCCACGCGGCCTGGAACTTCGCCTCGGGCGTGCTGCTCACTGTCGGCCCTGTCGTCGTCGCCGGCTCGCTGGGCGGTCAGGGCGTCTGGATCGTCCTGGTTCAGGCGGGAGGCGCTGGTCTGCTGCTCGGGTCGCTGCTGGCCGGACGGGTGAGCGTACGCAGGCCGATCCTGATGGGCAACCTCGGGCTGGCCTGTTACGCCGTACCGCTCATCCTGCTGGCCGCGCGGGCGTCGGCGCCGTTGGTGATCGTCGCCTACGCGTCGGCGCTAACCCTGCTCGGCCTGATGGACCCGATCTGGGACAACGCGGTGCAGGCCCTGGTGCCGGCACGCGCCCTTGCCCGTATCACCGCCTACGAGCTCGTGCTGTCCCTGTCGGCGCAGCCCGTGGGGCTGATGCTGGGGCCTGCCGTGGCCGCGGCCGCCGGCACGGCGCTGCCGCTGTTCGCCGCGTCGGTGGTGGTGAGCGTGACATGTGTGGTGGCGGCCCTGATCCCGGAGAACCGGCGCGTGGTGCTGCCCTGACCCGGCGACGGGGCGGATGCCGCTTCGCGAGTCCCCCTTCATACGGGGTGATTCGATGGCTCAGGTCTGTCGGGGGGAGCGGATCAGCAGGGTGGCCAGCACCTCGTCTGGGCCGACGGCGCAGTAGATGTGTGGGACATCGGCCTGCCAGGAGATGTGCTCACCTGGGGCGGCCAGCAGGGGGACGTCGGCCGGGCCGGCGCGCAGCACGCCCGCGTAGACCGTTACGTGTTCGGTCACGCCGGGGGCGTGGGCCGGCGAGTGCTGTACGACGCCGGGGCGGACGCGCATGCGCAGCAACTCGAACGTCGCGGTCGGCTCCTCGAAGACCTCAAGCAGCGTGGCCGTCACGGCGGCGCCGGGTACGTGGACGGCCTCCGCGGGCGGTGCGCCGGGCTCCAGAACCAGGGCCGTCAGCGGTACGCCCAAGGCTCCCGCCACCGCGTAGAGCGTCTCCAGCGTCGGGTTGCGGGTGCCCAGTTCCAGACCGGACAGGGTGGCCTTGCCGATGCCGGCGCTGCGGGCCAGTGCCGACAGGGAGATGCCGCGGGCCTCCCGCAATCGCCGCAACCGGCTCCCGATTTCCGTGTCACGGCCATCCACCCGGCAATCCTTGCATTCCTCTGCCGGACTTGTCCCGCTCGGGCCACGTGGCTATGGTTCGTTCCGTAAACGGAACGATGGAGCGGGGGATGGGCGTGCGGGTGCAGGCCGTCATGGCGGGACTGGTCAGTGCGGTGGTGGGCTACGCCAGTTCGTTCACCGTCGTGCTCGCCGGACTGCGTGCCGTCGGGGCGACGCCGGGGCAGGCCGCGTCCGGGCTGCTCGCTCTATGCTGCGGCATCGGGGCGGTGGCGGTCGTCCTCGGGCTGCGGTACCGCATGCCGATCAGCATCGCCTGGTCCACCCCCGGCGCGGCGCTGCTGGTGGCGACCGGTCCCGTGCCCGGCGGCTTCCCGGCCGCGGTCGGCGCGTTCATCGTCTGCGCCGGGCTCATCGTCCTCGCCGGCCTGTCGCCCTGGCTGGCTCGGGCGATCGCCGCCATTCCGCGTCCGATCGCCGGTGCCATGCTGGCGGGCGTCATCCTCAGCCTGTGCACCGCACCGGTCCGCGCCATCGTCGACATTCCGCTGCTGGCCGTGCCCGTCATACTGACCTGGGCGGGGTTACTGCGGTACCTGCGGCAGTGGGCCGTTCCGGGTGCGCTCGTCGTGGCGGTCATCGCCATCGCGGTGCACGGGCCCGGTAACGGCCTGTCCGGCGCGTCGCTGCGGCCCGTGGTCGAGCTGACCACCCCGACGCTGAACCTGTCCGTAGTGGTGAGCATCGCCATCCCGCTGTTTCTCGTCACCATGGCCGCGCAGAACGTCCCCGGTATGGCGGTCATGGCGACATACGGGTACGAGCCGCCCCTGCGCCCGGTCCTCGTCGCGACCGGACTGGCGAGCGCGGCGGCGGCGCCGTTCGGCGGTCACGCCATCAACCTGGCCGCGATCACCGCGGCACTGACCGCCGGCCCGGACACCCACCCTGACCCCGGCCGCCGGTGGATCGCGACAGTGGCCCTCGGCGCCGGGCAGCTGACGCTCGGCCTCGGCGCCGGCCTGGCCATGGCTCTGGTGCTGCTGTCCCCACCCGTGCTGGTCATCGCGGTGGCCGGCCTCGCGTTGCTGCCGGCGCTCGGCTCGTCGCTGGCCGGCGCGGTGACCGAGCCGGAGGGACGGGAGGCCGCGGTGGTCACTTTCGTGGTCACCGCATCGGGGATGACGATCCTGGGCATCGGCGCGGCGTTCTGGGGTTTGGTCGCGGGCGGCCTGACCGCACTTCTGCTGCACAGGCGCCCACCGGTGGAACAGCAATCGTCATCCACGGCGGAAACCGAGGCCCGGATGGCTGGTATGTCGGTCGATCAGCCGTCGTAGTGGAACAGGAAGAGTGATCCAAGGACGATTGATCCGTCCTCGCCCTTCAGAACCACATCATGGGCCCGTCAGCTGACGGATCCAGTCCGGTGAGCGATTCGGCCAGCCTGCCGGTCAGGTCGGCGATCACCAGCTCGGTCAGGGTGCCGGGGAAGGTGTGCCGGTCGAATTCCACGTCCCAGACCATCGTCCACCGGTCGGGGTCTGGATCGCTGGTGTCCCACCAGACGGTGTCGCGGCCTTCGGTGTTCGCGCACCACAGCAGCCCTGCTGGCGCGGGATGCACGGGCATCGCCTCGTCTTCCTCCCAGCTGAGATATTCGACTTGCTCTTCGTGCTGCTGCTGGAGGTCCTCCGGCTGCCCGATCGTGATGCCGTTGATGCCGATCGTCCCGTACGCCTCGAACAACCGCTTGTAGTCGCTCGGCAGCCGCAACCCGAGCGACCGCTCGATCGCCGGCCAGTCGTAGGTGTGGCCACCGGTCCGCGGGTCCCCGATGATCATCGCCAACTGCGCCAGCGCGTCTCGCGGCCCTTCCTCTACGGACGCGGCGGGGTCGACACCCGGCGGGAACAGTACGCGCGGACGCGGCACCGCCGACAGCGACAGCACGGGCAGGTCCAGCCGCCCGTCCAGCCACCGGTCGAGAAACCACGAGACGCCGTACGGTAGCCGCTGCCATCCCAGGCCGTCGGCGTCCAGCAGCACCACCGGCCACTCGTCCGGCTCGCCGCTGACAGGAAGCCACCAGCACGTCTCACCTCCGTCGAACACTCCCCACAATCGCAACCCGGCCGGCTCGGGCGCGATCGGTGACGGGACCACCCGCTTGCCCGCGGCCCGCCGCGAGCGCAACCGCTCGCTCACCACGGCCTCCTCCGCATCCACGTCGAAGCCCTCCGGCGCCCCGGGACCGAGCAGCCGCAGCACGCCGGCCAGCCTCCCCACGCCGTACTCGCCGACAAGCGCGGCATAGTCCTCGGGCACGCCCGTGGCCGCCTGGACCCTCGCCGCCGGCCCAGCGACCTCGAGAGCGAGCGACACCCCCGGGAAGGAGGCACTCTCCGGCACGTCCTCAAGCACGAGCGGGGCGAATTTCCAGGCGTACGGAGGCGACACCGCGGGCAGGGCCTCTCCCAGATCCAGACTGCCGCTCACTCGCGCGGCGAGCACCTCCGTCATGGGTGCGTCCACCAGCCGCCACGTCCCATTTGGCCAATGCTGGGTGAAGATCCTGGTCGGCCAGTCGTTCGGATCGGTGGAGACCGAGGTGTCCCAGAAGTAGTACTCGCTTCCGCGCGACTCACCCCACACCAGGAGCCCGCCCGGTTCGGGATGAAAGGCATACGGGTGCGACGGCGGGTCGGCGGCACGGATGGCGCGTTGCAGCCCTTGCCGCTGGTCGAGTTGCCGGTAAGAGCCGCCGCGGTCGGAGTGATGGGGCACCACGACCCAGATCCACTCCCCGACCAGCACGGGCCCGTACCTGTCCGCGAACTGTTTGTAGTCGTCGGGAAGCCGGAGACCGAGCCACTGTTCAACGCCGGGCCAGTCGACGGGAAAGGCGGCAGGGGGCGGCGAGCCGATGACGGCGGCCAGGGCGGCAAGATCCATGCCTGGATTGTGCTGCATTGCACCCGGCCGCTGTTTCGCTGAGATCGCCTTACCAGGCCCTGCGGGCTCGTGGCCCGGCCACCCCCGTGGACATCCTCGGCCTGCGCGCTTGGGCGGTCACCCCCGCTGCGGCAGGCGTGTGGGCACGGGGAATGGGTGATGGGCGTGCTGGGCGGGTCATCGGCGGCCGGCCCAGCGGCCCGAACGACGGCCAGTGCGGCGCCGGTCAGTGATCAGGTTGTAGACGAGCAGCAGGACTGCCGCGCCGACGATGGCGCAGACCCAGGTGGACAGGTTGAAGAAGCCCTGGATGCCCGAGACGTGGAACACCTTGGTGGCCACGAAACCGCCGAGCAGTGCGCCGGCGACGCCGAGTACGAGGGTGATGATCAAGCCTTGCTGGTCTTTGCCGGGGACCAGCATTCTGGCCAGCAATCCGGCGACCAGTCCGAGGATGATCCAAGCGATGATGCCCATGACCGAACTCCCTGTGGTGGTGCGTCGATGTCTGCGCGGGATCGGTCTTCCGGACCGGTCGAAGCAGGTGGCCGGTCACCGCATGATTGGCGGCACCGACCGTCGAACTTGTTCACTTCCAGCCAACACCCTGCGTAAGGGACAGAAACCGGCGATCTGTGAAGGATTCATCTCCAGGACCGATCACCAGGGAGAAAAGGATGGTGCGGCGCGACCAGCGTTGAGCCCGGCGCGTCACAACAGATCATCGCTGCGGCGGCTGGTGGCTGCCGGAGCACCTTCGCCGGACGCCGGCTCGGCGGCCAGGGCGACGGGCTCCAGCCAGTCGAGCCGTTCGGCCAGCCCCCGGGCGATGTCGATGACGGTGGCGATATACGGAGAAGGGTTGGCGTCGTGCCACAGCAGGGACCAGGGGTAGTGCGTCGCGGGGTCGGCCAGAGGCCGCCAGGTGGTGCCCGGCCGGTTGGAGGAGCGGAACGAGGAAGGGACACAGTGCACGCAGCGATGCTGGAGTACGAGGTCGGCGGCGGCCCGGGAGCTTTCGACGGTGCCCTCGTAAAGGGTGGGCGTCAACCCGGCCGAGCGGCACAGCGCGAGGACGAACTGATTGAGCTCCGGCGTCTGCGATTCCTCGCCGAGCAGTAGCAGCTCGTCGGCGAGGGCGGCGACGGGCACGCCGTCGAGGTCGGCGAAGCGGTGGTCGTCGGGTACCAGCACGCCGAGCGGATCGAGCCTGATGAGCTTGGAGGTCACCTCGGCCGGGGTCTGGGAGCCGTGTCCGATGGCGATGTCCAGGCGGCCGTCGGCCAGTTGCCGGTACTGCTCTGGGGTGCCTGCCTCGACCTGGTGGATCGTGATGCCGGGATGGTTGCGCTGGAGCTCGCGCAGGATCTGCGGCATGGTGTCGTAGCCGGCGTCGATGATGCCGACGCGCAGCGTGGGCGCCGAGGCGGCGGCGGTGCGCGCGACCTGCGTGGCTCGGCTGACGTGATCGAGAATCTGGCGCGCTTCGACGAGGAAGGCGGCGCCGGCCGGGGTCAGGTCGACGTGGTGGGTGCTGCGGTCCAGCAGTCGCACGTCCAGCTCACGTTCGAGCCGCTGGATCTGCTGACTCAGTGCCGACTGCACGATGTGCTCGCGGGCGGCCGCGCGGCCGAAATGCAGCTCTTCGGCCAGCGTCACGAAATAGCGCAACTGCCGTAATTCCATGCCCGCCACCCTCTCTGCTCAGGCGGCGCCGATGCGGACTGTCGTCTCCCACTCTAGGTTCCTCGTGGGCGGGTGAACTTCTGGAGGTGAGCCGGGCCCTACTTGCTGGGCTGAGGTGTTTGGCAGGCGATCTGCGGCTTCATGCCGAAGTAGTTGAGGGGGCCGGCCAGGATCGTCACCGCGATAGTGGCCACCTGATTGCAGTTCTCCACCGGCCCCGTGTAGTAGTTGCGCTGGCCTGCGGCGACGGCACCGACGATCAGCCAAAGGATCAGCGCTCCTGATGCTACGCGCATCGGTTCTACCTCCATCTTCGTGCTTGCACGGGGGCGGACGGGGTCATCGCGGAGCTCGCCGGCGTCCGACCTCGACTCCGTAGCCGCCGAGCGGTTGTCGAAGCGGAGGGTCAGCGTTTGAAGGCGTCCCAGATCTTTCCGCCCGCCTGCTTCAGATTGCCTGCGACCTGATCGCTCTTGCCCGCGATCTGCTGGCGCCGGTCGCCGGTGAGGCGGCCGAAGAGTTGCCTGACCCAGCCCTTGAGGACCTGGACCTTGTTGCTGATTTCCCAACGCAGACTCATCGTGATCTTCCTTCACTGCTGTGCCGTGGTCAGGCGGCTTGGAGTCCCAGTGTCCGTCCCGGCCTGATGGGGGGAAACGAGCAATGGCGGCGCCGGTTATCACCGGAACCGATGAGCGCTGGGCGTATCCGGGATCGTGGTCGTGGCCAGAACGGTGAGGATCACGGTAAGGGAGAGCCACACGAGGATCCGCGGCAGCGGAATTGACGGGGAATCGGTCAGTCCCCGGCCGGTGAGAGCGGGCCGGTACGGCGGTGCCGGAGGCGTTCGGGGTCGGGCCAGTGCACGTCGCTTGCCCAGCCCAGCCGCTCGAACAGGCGGATCACCCCGCTGGACAGGTCGATCTGGCCCCGGTCGAGACCGTGACGGGCGCAGGTCGGCTCGCTGTGATGGCCGTTGTGCCAGCTCTCGCCGAACGACAGCAGGGCCAGCGGCCACAGGTTCGTCGCCCGGTCGTGGTTGCGGGTCTTGAACGGCCGGCTGCCGATGAGGTGGCACAGCGAGTTGACGCTCCAGGTGACGTGCTGCAGCAACGCGATGCGGATCAGCCCGGCCCACAGGAAGGCGGTCAGGCCGCCGTACAGGGTGCCGGTGATCGCCCAACCCGCCAGGAACGGCAGTGCCAGCGACACCACGCACAGCGCGGGGAAGGCGCGGGCCACCCGGGTCATGGCAGGATCGGCCAGCAGGTCCGGGGCGTAACGCTCGGCCGGAGTCTGATCGTCGGCGAACAGCCAGCCCAGATGGGCGTGGGCAAGCCCCCGAAGCTGCCCGCGCAGGCCGGTCCCGTACCGGTAGGGCGAATGGGGATCGCCCGGTCGGTCGGTAAAGGCGTGATGGCGGCGGTGCACCGCCACCCAGTCGATCACGTTGCCCTGGAAGCCCATCGACCCGGCGACCGCCAGCGTCACGCGCAGCCATGGCCGGGCGGCGAACGAGCCATGGGTGAGCAGCCGGTGGAAGCCGACCGTCACCCCGAGCCCGGTCACCACGTAGAAGCCCGCGGCCAGAATCAGGTCGGTGAGCGCGACCCCCTGCCCCCACGCCAGGTAGATCACCGCGCCGAGCGCGGCGAACGGCGCGATCACGATCGACGCGGTCAGCGCCGTCTGCGCCCGCCCGGCCGGCACGTGCTCTCCGGCCCCGGGGAACGGCGAGGTGCCGTCGTAGTCCTGCCGACGTTTCACCGGTCGTTCAGAAACCGCTCGTTCGGAAACCGGTCGTTCGGCAACCGGTCGTTCGGAAACAGTCATGAAGTAGCTTTCTCCTCATCTATACCGTCCGCCGGTGCACGTAGCACCAGCGCCAGGTCGACCTGGGCCCCAGAGTGGCGGCCACCGGATGGTCGGTCTCCCGGTAGTGGGCCTTGGCGTGACCGCCCTGCGAATCGTCGGAACAGGCCACCCAGCCGCAGGTCAGGCACACCAGCAGGCGTGTCCAGGTCTGGCCGAGGGCCAGGCATTCCTTGCATTCGGGCGGTCCATACCGCACGGTGGGAAGCTGGTCGATGTGATCGCAGCGGGGCGCCTGACCGTTCAGGCCTGCACGGTCGGTCGCGTCCATGCCCTGTGCGTCCAGGGTCATCGCGACCCCCTCACGGTGACAGCGACGCAAGGTGCGCCAGCTGGTCACTTACCAGTCAAGGTGCTCAGCCGTCCGGCGGAAACACGCAATCCCAGCTCGCCTCATCAGCTGCGGCGATAGCCACCTGCGAGCACGTCGGCCGCGCCATGTCCGCCCTGCCAGGGGCGGAGAGATCTTTCCAGAGGCCACCGGATCGGCTTGACCTGCCGGATCGCGACTTCGAGGCCCGCCGGACAGCGAAATCGGCCGGAGAATTCAGCGGTGCGAAACCTCCTGCCATCTTATGCCGAGAGTGGAATTCGCTCAGTTGTGCGAAATTTCCCTTGCTATTTATTGCGGATGGGTATTGAATGAGGAATGCAAGCCAAAGAAAAGGGAGGCTCTTATGAGCTTCGTACAGATTCTAGAATTCGATACCAAGCGTGCCGGCGAAGTCGAGTCACTCATGAACGAGTGGCGGACGCAGGCCAAGGGCAAGCACTATGTAAAGCGCGAGGTCGTGGCGAAGCGCCGCGATCGACCCGATCACTACGTGGCCATCGTGGAGTTCTCCTCCTACGAGGAGGCCCAGAACAACAGCAAGCTGCCGGAAACCGACCGGTTCAACGCGCACATGGCCAAACTGTGCGAGGGCCCGATCGAGTTCTCCAACTACGATGTGATTCGCGACAAGAGCTGATCATCAACTGAACATCGCGGAAAGCTCAGCCTGTGCTGTGGCGTGCGAGAATATTCTCGCGTCATGGCGCGGGCATTTTTTATGCCGGCCTTCAAATATCGAGCGGGCGGCAAAGGAGCTGCCGGCGTCCCGGGCACCCGGGATTCACATCCCGCATGACCGAAGGCCCGGAACGGGGCCTGGCGGCGTTGACCGCCTGGCCGGCCGCTCTGGTGAGCGCCCGCTTGGCGTGCCGGGTGAGTGACGTAGATTCGAGGTATCCGGAAACGACGACATCCCGCCGCATTAGAGGTGCCTGCCAGGCCGGCTCACCGAAAGGGTTGTCATGGACATCCTGCACCGCTTCCGCACCAGATCCGGGCCATCTGCTGAGACGGCTGAAGCCGATGTGCCTCAAGGCGAGAGCTTACCGGCGCCGGACGAGCGCCCCGCGGGCCCGGGCTCAAGCGCCGAGAACTCCAGGCCGGTGCCCGTCACCCGTACCAGCGTGGCCTGGGCGGGTGTGTGGGTCGCCACGCTCGTGTCCGTCGCCTTCATCGTGTTCATGCTGCAGAACACCACCGCCACGCAGGTGTCCTTCCTCGGCCTGCACGGCACGCTGCCGCTCGCGGTCGCGATGCTGATCGCCATGCTCAGCGGGATCCTGCTCACTCTTGTGCTCGGCACCGCTCGCATCACCCAACTCCGGCGTCTGGCCAGCCGGCGACGCCGTCAGAACCGCTGACCGGCGAACACTTTCCCCGCCCCGGCGACCACGCCTCCTGATCACACGTCTTGGCGGGACACTGCCCGAGCGCTACGGGTTCCTCCTGGCGAGCGCCTGCTCGGCCGCGGCGCTCAGCAATCGGGCGGCGGCGGCCACCTCGGCGAGCCGACCAGGCGTCATCGTCTCCAGACAGGCGGCCAGCCGCTGCCGGTCACCACGACAGGCCATGCGCATCGCGTGCTGAAAGGCGAGGGCGCGCGAAGCGGTATCGATCGCCATCAAGACGTCGGTCAGAGCCTGGTCCACGCCGTCGTTCTGATCCGGCGGCAGCGGAGGTTGAGCAGTCAACGCCATTCACCATGCCGTCCTTGAGCTCCGACCGCGATCCGCCCCGATGATCACGGCTGATGATAAGCCTTGTGCGGATTGCCGCTTTCCACCTGGTCGAGCCCGCCAGATGATCAGACCATCGCACCAGACGGCTCCGCTCACGCCGCCCCTCCGCAACGTGTTCATGACCGCCTCACACCCGCGGCCACCTTATCCCGCACTCCCCGCCCGTAGGAGCCAGCATGAACACCGCGGACACACTCGGCGCACGCACCCCTGACACGCTCGCCGATCGGCTCTTGCGCATCACGCCGCTGGTCGATCCCGTGGGCCTGCGGATCGAAGGTGAGCTCGACCACGCCACCCTACCGGCCCTGACCGGGGCACTGGCCGCGCTGGCGGGCGGCGGCGGCTTCTGCGTCGACCTGAGCGGCCTGGTGTTCTGCGACGTCGGCGGACTGCGCGCCCTGGTCGCCGCCGCCGCCGGTATGCGCGACGGCCATGCTCTGACGTTGCGCTCGCCCTCCCCGCAGCTGCGACGCCTGTTCCAGCTCACCGGCTGGCACCAGACGGCCGGTCTTCGCCTACAGGATCGGAGCACCTCATGACGGCCCTCCATCCCCGCATCGGGACAGGTCTGTGGCTCGTCCCCGCCACCGCCACCGTCGTCCGCCTGTGCGACGAGTTGGACATCGTCCTCGGCCTGGCCGCCCCCCGCCCGCACCTGGCCAGAGTGCTGCGCCTCACCGGCCTGGACCACAGCTTCCCGATGTACGGCACCCCGGGCCGAGGCAGGGCCGGGTTCAGCCGCGCGGCAGCGCGCTGAGACGTCGTCGCCACATGTCTGTTCTCGCCGCCGCTGCCACCAGGACGACCGCCGGGCCACGCCCTTGCCTTCCCGTTGAGGCGACGGCCGAGCGCCGCCGCGATCTCCCAGGCGGTCTACCTCATCTCGCCCCTCTACCAGCCAGGCAGCCTCAACCTCCACCTCCACGGCAGGCCAGGCGCCGACGTCTCCCTGGGGTGGAGCCTGCGGATCCTGGGCCAGGTGCTGGCCGGGTTGCAGGCCGCCGCCCTGAGCGACATCATCCACCTCGACATCAAGCCGCAGAACATCGTCCTGGACGGCCCCGCCACCATCAAGATCATCGACTGGGGAATGTCACAACTGCACCAGGCCGGCAAAAGCGTGTCGACGGCCCTGCCCGGCGGCACCAAATGGTTCGCCAGCCCCGAGCAACTCGGCGTCACCGACGCCACCCCCAGCAGTCTGTCCGATCTGTACGGCGTCGGTGCCCTGGCCTACTGGCTGCTGACCGGCCTGGCCCCGCTGCGACGCGAAACCGACGCCGGCACCGATCCGCTGCAGGTGCACCACCTGATGCGGGCCGGAACCCGGCCCGAACCCGTTGACCGCTACAACCCGCTCGTACCCGAGTGCCTGAGCCGGCTCATCGACCAGTGGCTCAGCTACACGCCCGCAGACCGCATCCCCCCAACGATGGCGGCCTCCGCCGCGCTCAGTTGGGCATGCACGGCCCTGAGCCGGCAGACGTGCGACCTCTCCTGATCAGCGGAGGTGAAAGCCGATACAGTGCTGGCGAGCAGTCCGGTCATCAAGACGCGAAGGTTCTTGTTGGTAGTTTTGGGAGCCATCCGGGGCTGCTCAGGGATCGGCGGGCGGTCATCTGCCGCTGTCATACTCCAGAGTTCGCGAAGGCAGCAGCGTGGCCAGTGCCCAGCGTCCGGGCCCGAAGACGGCGATGATCAGGAACGACCAGCAGAAGAGGGCGGCCTGTTCGCCGCCGTTCTGGATCGGGAACAGTGCCTGGGGCTGGTGGACCACGAAGTAGGCGTACGCCATGGTGCCGGAGCAGACGATGGCGGCGATACGGGTGCCCAGCCCGAGCAGGACGAAGATCCCGCCGGCCAGTTCGATGACCGCGGCCCACCACCCGGGCCACTGCCCGAAGCCGGGTGCCGGGCCATGCGGCCCGCCCAGCACGTTGAAGAGGGTCGCGGCGCCGTGGCAGGCGAACAGCAGACCCACCACGAACCGGTACAGGGCCAGGACCAGCCCCTGATTCTTGGCCAGAAGCTCCATGGCGCATCCCTTCAGAAAGAGATCGAGAAGCGGGTTCATGGCATGTCGGCAGCCGGCCCGGCGGAGGGGCGGCCGCGATGCCGTGTCACGACATGGCCCGCTAGAAGGACATTGGGAGCGCTCCCAACGAGTTTCTGGAAGCTGGCCTGAGCTGTCAATCTCGGTCACCGGAAAAAGGCGCCCCCAACGGTCGGCAAACGCCTCATGTGGTCTGATACCCGCACTAACTCGGCCGGTCAGTGAAATTTTCACCCCTGTATGACTGGGTCGGGGCCAGGGCGACCTGTTCCGCCGCGCCTGGCGGGCCCAGATGATGGCCGCTCGCAGCCGAAGCCGGGCATGTGACTTATGGAGAAATTTCGGGTAATCGCAGCGATTCGAGCGGAGGGTCGCCTTTGCTGTTATAGGTTCACTAGTACGGGCCGATCTTGAAACGGCCGTGCCCGTTACATCTGTGTTGCAGCTTGACCTCTCTTACCCGCCACAGACGCTTGCCGGAAAATACTTCTCTACATGACCAGCCGGGAGCAGATCTTCGACGACTTCGCCAAAGCCGTCTTCGCAAAGGTGCTTCGCCGCAGGAAGTGGCGGAGCCGCCTGCTCATAAGAATTCATGAGGGAACTGCGGGCGGTTCGGCCACTTTGCTCATCGATGCCCTGACAAACCGGCTGCGACTCGGCAAGACGCCGCTGGTGCCGCACGCGGTGGTGGATGAGCGGACTCGTGTGGCGCGGCAGATCGCGACAGGGCTGACAGCTCCGAGGGGGTGGGGCACGCTTCGCTTCCCCCAATACAACGTCTTCAGGGCACTCGAGTCGGACGCCTTCGCCGGAATGGATCCGCAGGATTGTGCCTTCAGAAAGCTCCATCCTTTCCTGTGCCGATTCATCCAACTTCCGGGCGCACCTGATCCGGTTCTTTGGTGGATCCGGTTGGCCGGCTTCGTCATCGTGTTCGCGGGCTGGTTCGAACAGCTGCGGTTCGGCGGGGTATGGCGACGTCGCATGCGCCGCAACTGGTTCGCGAAATTCGCCGGCGGAAGCCACGAGGATTTTTTCGAGCAGGCCGCGACCATCATGCGCGGCAGCGACGAGCAGAAGAAGGAAGGCGTGCTTCTCCGCGCGCTCCTGTGCGATCTGGACGCGGCGTTCACCCCGCGTCTGTCTCCCTGGCGGCGACGCCGGCAGAGCGGATTCATGCTGTTCATCAAGAACGGCGACGAGCTCGCTGACCTCATTCGGCAGGCGATAGAGGACACCAAAGCGCGACACATCACCGTGATTTTCGCTCGATCCGGTCAGGCCGCGGGTGCGCCGAATCTCGCCGAGGCCACGCTCCGTCTCATCCTGCACGGAGACACCGAGCTTCAGGTGACGACGAGGGACATAGCGGCGGGTGCCACCGCGGAGCAGCTCGCCGGCGCGTACAAGATTCCGGTGCGGCTGAGAAGCTCCGCCCTGGTTGTCGTCGTCGCTGTCCTGCAGATCGTGATCCCCACCGTCGGTGGCTATTTCGGCGCCGCGCGGCTTTTCCAGTTCTGGCCCTGGTCCAGGGATGAGACCTGTCTCGGCGAGACCGCTGGACATGCGGCGACGGCGGCCACGCCGGTCGGCCTGCTCTCCTCTCAGGAGGCGACCCGTCTCTACAACGCCGACAAGCAGGCGATCGACGACGAGAACACCCGAGTCAGGGGCCTGGCCAGTAAGAACCCCGACATGAGATACACGATCAAGAGGATCGTCTACCTGGGCTCCGGTGTCGCGGGCGCCTTCGACGCCGGAGTCGCCTACAACGGCGTGATCCCCGAACTGCACGGCATCCGACTGGCGCAACGGAAGATGAACGAACTCGCCGAGGGCAATCCGCGAACGAAGGATCAGCTCTCGGGCAACGTCTTCGTCATCGTCGACATCCGGGAGGCCGGCAAAGACTATGCCCAAGCGCCTCAGATCGCTCAGCAGGTGGTGCGGCAGTCAACCGAGACCGTCCTCGGTGTCATCGGGCTTGGCGAGAGCAGACAGCAGACACTCGAGGCTCTGAAGACCCTCGGCGACGGCGGGCTGCCCATCCTCGGCATGGGCGCCACCTCCGAAGATATGCAGGCCCATCCGCTCTACCATCAGATCTCCTTCGACAACCCGTACCAGGCGCGCATGTTCGCGGCGTTCGCTCGGCAGGCCAACATCATCCGGGCAGGCGAATCCGGCCGCTGTGTCCCTGCTGACAAAGCACTGGTCATCGGCGACCCCACTGACAACTACAGCCTCCGGCTCGGAGAGGACCTCGTGACCGAGTTCCCTGTGGACAATGCGCACGTCATCTGGTTCCCACCGCCGGGATCGGCGACGTCCGTCCATCCCGCGGGCACGTTCGTGACCAGCGACTCGGAGTTGCTCGAAAAGGCGTGCGCGCGACTGACTCAAAGCGCCGACGACCGCACCGTGGTCTTCTGGTCCGGCAGGGCGGAGCGCCTGCGGGACTTTCTCGTCGCGGCCAAGGACAGCGCCGCCTGCCCCGCGTCGTTCACGGTGGTCAGCGGTGGCGACCTCTCGACCACGGCCGTCCTCAAAGAGCGATTTCCCACCGACTTCGCCGGCGTGACGCTCTTCTACTCCGCGCACGCGCTGCCGAGCAGCCCGCCCAACAGCGCCGGGGATGACTACGCCCACCGTTACCTGGACCTGTACAAGACCACCAATGATCCCTGGTACGACAACTGGCGGGGACCGATCGCCTATGACGGCCTCGTCACCATGGTGACGGGAATCAACACCGTGTGCCGGGAGAACGGACCGGCCGGCTGCGGGAGGGGATCGGTGGCCAGCCATTTCCGCTACCGCATCGGAGGAGAGTCTGGGCTTCGGGGCGCGACAGGGATCATCCGTTTCGCCAAGGATCCGTGGGCGACCGCGGCTCCCGCGCCTCTCCAGAAGCGGTTCCTGATGCTCCGCGCGACTCCTACGGGACCATCCGTCGTCATGGAGTGCGGGCAGCGCGACACCAACGACCTCAGGACCACCTGGGGGCCCAAGGGCGCGTTCGACTGCCCGAGCACATAAAGATCGGTAGTGCCAGCCGGACACGGCGCATCATTTCTGCCCGAATCGGAATCACTTTTGGGCTTGACGCGCAACACGTATCACGGCGGCCGGAACTTTTCTTTCTGGTGTTCCTGTCGGAACGGAAGTTAGCATGCGGTGACTCTAGCCATTCATTCGGTAAGGACAGATATGGCGTTGGAATCGGAGAACGGGTCCGTTCGGCGCTTCGACGACATCGCTCGCGCCATTGTCGCCGAGGCCGCCCCCAAAGAGGCGGAATACTTTCCGGCGATCGCCCGGGCCACCCGGAGAAACCCTCGGCGAGCCTTCCGCGGCGGCGGTGACGACCTTCTCGGGTTCTCGCTCGCGGACGCCGTGACACTCCTGACGCCCATCGTCCTGACCGTCCTGACCGGCGCGGCGACCAACACGCTCACGCAGGCCGTCGAACGTACCTCGAAACAGGTCTCCAAGAGCGTGTGGAACAAGCTCTTCCCTTCGCGCCCGGCGCCGATCGCCGGCTCTGAGGCCGTCGTTCCCGTTCTCGACCCCGCTCAAGTGAAGGAGACCGCGCAGGCGGTCGAGGAGATCGCACTCGCGCTGGGCGTGGACAAGGCGACCGCCCTCCGCCTGCGACAGGCGACCTTCGGCCACTTGTCGGGCGAGAGGTGACCGCGGCGGGCGAGATGGTGTCAGGCCGCAGGCTTAACCCCTTCACGCTGCCGTCGTCGACGACGTCCCGGTTCCTCATCCTGATCACCGCGACGATCGCCTGCTCTCTCTACCTTGCCCTGTTCCTGTTCGAGCTCCGGCTGCGCGTCGCCTATCTGCCCGAGCACGTACGGCACGCGGAGTGCCTGTCATCGCTGCGTTCCGGCGCACGCTCGGTCGAACCGACCCTGCTCGTGGACCGGTACGGCGAGTGCACCGCGGGAGTGACGGCGGCCGAGGCGCTCCTGCCGATCGGGTCGCTCGTCGTGCCCGCGCTGTGCGCCCTGCTGCTCTACGCGTTTCACCCGCTGTGGGCCTTCCGCCGCGGACTCATGGCCCTCGCGGAGGTGAGTAGCGGCGAAGCCCACGCGGACCTGGTACGCAGGTTCACCTCCATCGCCGAGGAGGAGGCTCCCGGCAGGAACGTCCGGTTGCTGGTGGATCCGGGAAGGGGAGAAGTCACCGGGCGCGCGCTCGGCCTGCCGCGACGCCACATGGTGGTGCTGAGCATGGGGCTGGTCCTCGCGCACGCGACGACGCCCGCCATTACCGAGGCGGTCCTGCGGCACGAACTGGCGCATATTCGCAACCGCGACGTCGGTATCGCGCACTTCACGGTGGCGATCTGGTGGTCGTTCCTGTTGACGGCCTGCGTGCCCGCGCTGGTCGCCACGGCGATCTGGGTTCCCGGCGACCTGCTTACGCAGTGCGCCAGGCTGACGGTGATGACCCTGGTGCTGTGGCTGGCCAGGACCGCGGTGCTTCGCGCCCGCGAGCACCACGCGGACGTCAGGGCGGGCGACACCGCCGAACGGCAGGAGACGATGGCCGCGGCGATCGAGACCGCCTCGTCGAACCGCCGCTACCCGGGGCCGCTGCGCTTCTTCAGCAGCCATCCCGCCCGGCGGTATCGCCTGGACGTACTGAACGAGCCGGGCAGGCTCCTGCGCCTGGACCAGTGGGAGATGTTCAGCGCGGGGTCGCTGGCGGGCCTGGGTTTCGCACCCGTCTACCACTCCTATTCCCAGCTCGACACCGAGGGGGTGATCGACGCCCGCTACTTCATGCCCGGGCTCATGTTCGGGCTGCTCATCTCAGGCGTCCTTGTCGTGGCCGTCTGGAGGGCGAGCACCGGGCGGTTCGCGGGACACGGTTCGCGGATGAGTCTGTGGTGGGCCTCGGCCGGCTTCACGGTGGGCGTCATCGCCGGCCAGTACGCGGCCATGATCCGCGCGGAGGTGTGGATCTGGACCCTCGCCTTCGTGAACCCGCTGATCGGACTCACCTACTGTCTCGTGCTCCTGCTGATCATCCGGGCCTTCCTCTCCTGGGCCAAGGCCTGCTCCTCGGCCTGGCTGGCCGGCTCCACCCACCCCCGGACGATCACCCTGGCGGCCGTGGCGGTGTCGGCGGTGGTGATCGGCCCGTGGCTGGGTTTCTGGTTCTATGGCATCGCCACCGTCGTACAGGCCGGTGTCACGTGGGACCTGCTGGTGGTGACGCTGGTGACGATGGTCAGATACACCCCACTGGTGCTCACCATCGCGCTGGCCTGCGCCTACCTTGTGGCGGCCGGGACGCGAGCGCGGCCGGCACCGGGGAGCGGTCTGCGGCTCCATCTCGACGACGCCGCGCCGGTCCCGCTCCAGCGCCTGCCCGCCCACCTCGTACGGGCATCCCTGCCGTTCGCCGTGGCCTGCTGCCTCATGGCGGTCGGCGGTTTCGCGCTGCAGCCCATGCTCATCGCGGCCAGCAGGCAGAGGGGTACGGGACAGTTCCTCGAGGCCGTCTACGTGACCATGGGCGTGGCCGTGGGCCTGCTGGCGCTGGCCGCGCTGGCGGCCGGGATCCTGGTCGGCGGCCGCGGCTCGGGAACGTGGGCCGTGGCTCACGCGGGGATCATGCTCCTGACGGCGGCCGTTCCGATGGCCCTGGTGATCCTCGGCCATGTCGCCGTGGCCGAATGCGGGTGGGAGCGGGCGGGCGCCTGCTTCGCGCAGGGCGCGCCGCTCCAGGTGACGATCGGAAACTACGCCACGCTCACGTACATGTACGCGATCTACCCCGGTCTTCTGCTCGCCGGGTGCGGCAGCCTCATCAGAGCCCGGAGGCGACCGCCCGTCCCCGAACCGCGTCGGAGCGTCAACCGCCCGGTCGTGGCGAGCGCGACGATCGTGATCACGCTCGCCCTGGCGGTCGGCGTCTACGGCGCCCTGCTGAACTGGCGGCTGACCGTCGGGGCCATCCCCGCGGCGCGCATGACCTGGCAGCGGGCGGTCATGGAGGCGGCCGACCAGCCGATCAAGCCAGGCTCGGTTCCGCAGCTCGACGCCTGCCGCAACGCATTACGCATGTTCGCCAGCCCGGGAGTGCGCGACGCGCTCAACACCGACCAGCGCTACTACGTGCTGGCGGCCGGGCTCATCAACCATGTCGCCTCGTCCGACGACCCCGCCCTGCGAGCGATGGCCCAGGCCGGATACGTCTGGCTGGACAGGGGTCGCGCGGACATGGTCACCAAAGTAGTCACCAAAGTGCTGCACTACTGCGTGCTCGTCGGGGGCGAGCACCAGGTCGATCTGCAGGCGAGCGTCGCTCCGCAGACGAGCGTCGTTCCGCGGACAAGCTAGGCCAGGCACGCCCTGACGCCGTACCGGACGCCGGTGTTGAAGGCGTTGATCCGTTCGGTGGCGCTTCCGTGATCGCGCGGGTTCGTCCACGGCGTGTCACCCGACAGCCCCCGCAGCGTCGCCGCGATCTCTCGGTTGTCGCCCCGCTCCCACGTGAGTGTGCCGTCCCTCGACGCCCCCGCGAGTGCCGCCCCTCCCATGCAGTCCGCCTGCAGTTCGATCTGCGGCACCAGATATCTGGGCGGCATACGATTCTGGATGGAGTGGCTCCATTCATGTGAGATGACCTGGTACACCAGCCCGTCGCCGTAGCTGTAGCTCATCCTCATCAGGTTGATGTCCCAGGCGATGAAATGCTGGGTCGTGCAGTAGGAGGCGTTGTAGGGCAGCATCTTGTATCCCGAGCACGCGGGCCGGTTCGGGCTGCGCCCGTCGTAGGAGCCCAGGACGCGGGGCGGCGAATATCTGCCGGGTAAGTAATCCGACCAGTGATCTGACCAGAATCGATTGACCGCGTAGACGGCCGTCGCGATGTCCTCCTGGAGGCCGTCGACTTTCACCCCCGCCTCGGCTCCGTTCGCGCCTCCTCCGCCGATCCATGTGACGGCGAGAATGGTCACCACGGCCAGTCGTAAACGCGCCGACATGGAGCCCCCAGTTTGTTGGTTCGCTTTCGCCAGGCTCCGAACGATAAACGCGCGCATACGCTGCGAATAGGCTCGGTTACCGAAATATCACCGTTGTCTTAGGAGACGCCATGCAGAGGGGCGACGGCTTGGATCACGAGGGCGTCGTACCCCGGCTGAGGGTCCGTAGCGTTTCGGCCTGGCGGACGCGTTCGGCCAGGGTGTGGTCCAAGGATGGCACCGTACGGGCTGGGCAGGGCTCGTCCCGCAGTTCGGCGGCGAGGATGCGTTCGAGGCGGAAGCCCCGCCCGGCTCGGCGGCTGCGGCACCAGCCGATCAGATACCACGAGCCCGAGGCGGTGAGCAGGCCGCCCGGCTCCACCTCGCGCTCGCTTTCCCGCCCCGCCGAGTCGGCGTATCGGATCCAGACAACCCGCCGGCGGGCCACCGCCTGCTCAACCACCGGGAGTACGCCTGAGGCAGTGCGGGCGGGCAGCACATGGATGCGTTCGGTCAGGGCGCGCACTTCCTCCACGGCGGACTCGCTCAGGGCGGCCGCCAGCTTGCGCATGGCGGCCGGCCCCGCGGCCGAGAACGGCGTCGTCTGCTCGGCCCCGGCCAGCGCCGCGGCCACCGCCAGCGCCTCCGCGGCGGTGAGGTTGATCGGCGGCAGAGCGGTGTCGCGGTCGATGAACCAGCCCCCGCGCGGCCCGGCCTCCGCACGCACCGGCACCCTGGCCTCCATCAGCGCCTGTAGATCGCGCTGGATGGTGCGCCGCGACACCCCGAACCGGTCCGCCAGCCAGCCCACGGTGCGCGGCCGGGGCGCGGTCGCGCGCAGCTCGTCTACCAGGGCATAGAGGCGTTCGGTACGGTTCATCGCGTCATCGGGTCACAGGCACGGGACGCGTACCAGGTTAGGCCAGACATCTGCGTAGGAACTCCTCCTGGGCCGCCAACTCCCGCTGGGCCAGCGCTGTGGGGTGCAAGGTGAACCCGTGCCAGCCCTCCTCCGCCACCACCAGCTCGGCCGCGTTGCCGGCGGCCGCCCAGCGGGCCGCCATGAACAGCGTGTCGTCGAGCAGGGGATCGGCCGTTCCTACCGTGAACCGCGCGAGCGGCAGACCACGCAGGTTGCCATAGAGGGGTGAGATGTCAGGATCGAGTCGTTTGTCGGGCGACAGCCCCGGAAACTGCTTGCTCCAGAACCATTCCTGGATCGGCCTGTTGATCAGCCGGTTTCGATCGCCCGACGCGCGGCCGCTGGGTGTGCCGTGGCCCACGTCGTAGCCGCCGAAGGAGAGCTGTGCGGCCAGGAACGCCTCGGCGGGTGCCACGGCGTGCCGGTCACGCAGCCGCAGAAGCGTGGTGACGGCCAGCCGCGCGCCGCCCGACTCGCCGCCGATGAGCAGTCGTCGCGTGCCGAACTCGGCGGCGGCGTTCGCCACCAGCCAGAGCGCCGCCTGCTCGGCGTCGTCGTTGCCCGCGGGGTAAGGGTGCTCCGGGGCCAGCCGGTACTCGACGCTGAGCACCGCCACACCGCAGTTGGCGGCCACATCGCGAAGGCGTGGATCCTGCCCGTCCGCCGAGCCGATCACCCCGCCGCCGCCGTGGAAGTGCAGGAACACGCCCTCCGGTGCACGCCCGTCCGGAGGGAGAAAGGCCCGGAGCCGGAGCCGGCCGCCGTCGGAGGTGGTCACGGTCCGCCAACTCGCCTCGGGAACCGTCGCGAGGGTGGGAAACCCGCCTCCGCCCGCGCGCTGAAACTCACGAGCCGCCACGGGGTCGTCCTGGACATGCAGCGGCACCTGGCCGTCGAGCAGCTTCTCCATGCGGTCATTGACGGCACGGGTCTCAGCCAGCTCGTCGAGATCCAGGCCGAGCAGATGAATGGTGGGTACGTTCATGCAGCCAACCGTGCCGCCACGCCGCGACACCCTTATGTCACGGTCAACGCGTGATGTCGCTCACAGCCTTCTTCGAGGGGCGCTCGTCGAGGGTGGTGCGCAGGGCGGTGATGAAGGCGGTGGTGGCGGGCGGGTCGGGTGGCTCGCCGAACGCCGCCAGGTGGATCCGGCGCCGCGCGGCGGTCAGTTCGGTGGCCTTGACTCCGTCCGCGTGGTGGGTGCGCAGGGCCAGTCCCGGCATGGTGGTGACGCCCAGCCCGGCGGCGACGAAGGCCTGCTGGACGAGGATGTCGTCGCTACTGTAGGCGATGCGCGGGGTGAACCCGGCGTCCTCGCAGGTCCGGACGAGGTCGCCGCGGCAGTTCGGGCACCCGGCGATCCAGGCCGAGTCCCGGTGGTCGGTGAGGGTCTGCCCGGACTCGCGGCTGAGCAGGTACACCGGGTCGTCGAGCAGGTAGGAGTAGCGGATGCCGTCGTCCGGCATCGTGTCCTCGTACGAGAACATGATGGCCAGGTCAGCCGATCCCTCGCGCAGCATCCGGCGGGCGGCCGTGGGATGGGCGTCGCCGAGGTGCAGCTCGATGTTCGGGTACGACTCGCGCAGGGCCACGGCCGCCGGGGGGACCAGGACGCTCAGGGCGGAGCTGAAGGCGACGAGCCGGACCCGGCCGGTCCGCAGCCCGAGCTGGGCGGCCAGTTCGGCGTCGGCGGCGTCGACCCGGCCGACGATCTCCGTGGCGCGGCGGGCGAGCAGTTCCCCTTCGGGGGTGAGCCGGATGCCGCGCCCCACGCGCTGGATGAGCCTGGCGCCGGTCGCCGCCTCCAGCCGAGCCAGGTGGTGGCTGATCGAGGGCTGCGAGTAGTGCAGGGCCTTGGCGGCTTCGGTGACCGAGCCGTGGGCCGCGACCGCGGCCAGGACGCGCAGCCGGACGATATCGAGCATTCATCAAGGGTATCTATGGATTTTCGCCAATAGTGGCATTAGACGCATGTGGCACCTCATGGGCAGACTCGGCGGTGAGATCACCTGGGGGTCGCCGATATGTACACGTACCGGGAACTGTTCCGAATGCCCGAGTTCACGCCGCTGTTCACGGCCTCGTGCGCGCAGGTCGCCTCGACCACGCTGAACGGGCTGGCGCTCGCCACGCTGGTGTACGCCCGTACGGACTCGGCGCTGCTGGCGGCGCTGGGCATGTTCGGACCGTCGTTCGCCGAGTTGGTCGGCGCCACCCTGCTGCTGTCGGTGGCCGATCGGGTGCGGCCGCGTACGGCGCTGACACTGACCGCGCTCGCCGGCGGCGCGGCCAGTGCGGCGCTGGCCGCGCCGGGCATGCCGTTGTGGGCGATGTTCGCGGTCATCCTCGCGCTGGGCCTGGTCAACTCGATCGGCAGCGGCGTCCGGTATGGGCTGCTCAGCGACATCGTGCCGCCGGACGGGTACGTGCTCGGCCGCTCGGTGCTCAACATCTCGGTCGGCGCGATGCAGATCGCCGGGTTCGCGGTCGGTGGCGTCCTGCTGGCGGTGGTGTCGCCGCGCATGACGTTGGCCATCGGTGCGGCGCTGGCCTTCGTCGCCGCGCTGGTGCTGCGGTGCGGGCTCGGCGCCCGGCCGGCGCGGTCGGTCGGGCGTCCGTCCGTCGCGGCCACCTGGCGGGTCAATCGTCACCTGCTGTCCACGCGTGCCCGCCGGGCCGTCTATCTGTCGATATGGGTGCCCAACGGGCTGGTGGTGGGCTGCGAGGCGCTGTTCGTGCCGTACGCGCCTGGGGCGGCCGCCGTATTGTTCGTGGCGGCGGCGCTGGGGATGCTGTTCGGCGATCTGGCGGCCGGGCGGTTCGTGCCGCCGGGGGTGCGCGGGCGGTTCGTCACCCCGTTGCGGTTCCTGCTCGCGGCTCCGTACCTGCTGTTCGCGCTGCCGCTCGGCACGCCGGTCTTGGCCGGCGCCGCGGCGGTGGCCTCGGTCGGCTTCGCCTCCACGCTGCTGCTGCAGGAGCGCCTGATCGCGCTGACCGGCGAGGACGTCCGCGGCCAGGCGCTGGGCCTGCACGTCAGCGGCATGAAGGCGATGCAGGCGATCGGCGCCACGCTGGCCGGCCTGATCGCCCAGTACGTACCCGCGGGCGCGGCGATGGGCCTGATGGCCGTGGCGGCGCTCGCCGTCACCGCGGCCCTCAGCCCAGGCCTGCGGCTGTCGGATCCGGTTCGGCCGCTCCGTCGGACCAGCCGGCAACTGTCCTCGTACCGCGCCGCCTCGCCGACGAGTTCGGCACCGTGAAGTGCGCTGTCCACCGAGAAAACGACAATGAGAGGGATGACCGTGCAACCGTACGAGATCACCGAGATTCTGAACCGGCCGATCAGCCAAGAACTGCTGGCCCGCGACGTGACCCGCTTGGCCTACGTCGCCAAGGACGGCACACCCCGCAACATCCCGATCATCTTTGCCTGGAACGGCTCGGAGATCGTCATGTGCACTCCGAAGAACGCTCCGAAGCTTCAGGCCTTGAGCGAGAACCCGATGGTCGCCCTGACGATCGACACCGAGGTGCACCCGCCCAAGATCTTGCTCATCCGAGGTCGGGCCGAGCTGGACTTCGTCGATGGCATCCCCGATGAATACCTCCAGACGACCAGCACCTATGAGATGACGCCCGAGCAACGGGTCGAGTGGGAGACGGAGGTGCGTTCCCTCTACCACGACGGCATGGTCCGGATCGTCGTGACCCCGACCTGGGCGAAGCTGATCGACTTCGAGACGACTCTGCCGAGCGCGGTCGAGGAGCTGCTCCGACAGCGGGAGGAGCGTCAGCGCGGCTGAGCGGCGCGAGGTCGCTCGACTCGCGCAGCACCGGGGTCAGAATGTGGCGATCGGGTTGACTGGGCTGCCGGACGTACCGGCGAAGCGGACCGGCGCGACCGCGAGGTGGAAGTCCCACTGGCCGAGCTCGGCAGCCGTCGTCGCGCACGCCTCCAGGTCGCAGTTGTCGAGCAGCCACAGACCCATCGCGACGAGGCTCACGGCGTGAACCGGCATCAGCACGTCGTCGTACCCGGACGGCTGAACGTCCTGGGGGGTGTCAGCGCCGATCAGCGCCACTCCCCGTTCATGCAGCCACGGCAGGCAGGACGCGTGCCAGCCGGCCTGCGTGAAGCCGCCGGCCGCACCGGCCTCGTGCCGGACGCGGCCATAGCCGGTCCGCAGGAGTACCGCATCGCCGGCTCGCACCCGCACACCCTGGCGACGCTCGGCCTCCTCGAGATCGTCGGGATACACACCCTGCCCCGGTTCCAGCCACGGCACATCGCGGACCCTCGCGATGTCCAGCAGGACGCCACGCGTGATGATCCCGTTCGCCGCCGCAGTGACGGCCGCCCACGCCGATCCCGTCGCGGCGTCGACCAACGAGTGCGACCGCCCGTTGTACATCATGCCGTCCCAGAAGATGTGGCACGGCGAGTCGATGTGGGTGACGGTGTTGCCGTGGAACATGATGCCGAGCCGCTCGTTCGAATAACCCCAGTGTCGGTCGTTGCGGAATCCGGGCAGCGGCATGTTCTCGGCACCTGGCATGTCGGCGGCGCACGGGCACGTCGTCGTCGACCGCTCCATCTCCTCCGGCACGGCAACCTCCCACGCGCACGACACACTCCTGCCGTGGCGCACGGCCCGCGCCGCCGCCAGCCGGACGTCGTCGGTGATGTGGTTCAGAGTGCCGAGCTCGTCGTCGTCGCCCCACCGTCCCCAGTTCGACAGCGTGTCGAAGTACCCGAGCACGTCGTCCTGTGTGGGCATCGGTCGCTCTGCCGTCATCTCAGCATCAACCCCTCCGGTCACATGGTTCGAGGCAGCGCAGGAGCCGCCCGACACGCGAGTTTTGCGGCGCTTCAGGATGCGGAAGATATTCTCACAGCGCGTTTGGTGCGGCGGGAGGTCTGCTGGTGAGCGTGGTGGCCGAGGACGTGAGATTCGGCGTTCTCGGGCCGCTCCGGGCCGAGGTCGGCGGTCGCCCGGCAGGGCTTGG
The DNA here is from genome assembly GCF_040648495.1 of Nonomuraea sp. NPDC049129. Lineage (NCBI taxonomy): Bacteria > Bacillati > Actinomycetota > Actinomycetes > Streptosporangiales > Streptosporangiaceae > Nonomuraea > Nonomuraea sp. NPDC049129. Next base: position 64,084 of record NZ_JBEZDU010000006.1, read on the forward strand.
CGGACCTCGCCAGCGGGCCGTGCTGGCGCTGCTGCTGATCGCGCGGGGCAGGAGCGTCTCGGCGGAGCGGATCCTGACCGAAGTGTGGGAGGGCTCGCGACCTCCCTCCCTGACGACACTCCATGGATACGTCGCCGATCTGCGCAGGACGCTGGAGCCGGAAAGAGCGCCCGGCGCGCCGGCCCGGTTGCTGGTACGCGAGGGGCCCGGATACGCCCTTCGGGCGGTACCCGCCGCGGTTGACGCCGAGCGCTTCACCGATCTGGCCGCTCGTGGCCGGCGCGCGTTGGACGGCGGCGAACCGAGACTCGCCGCGGACCTGCTCGGACAGGCGCTCGCGCTGTGGCGGGGCCCGGCCTATGCCGACTTCGGCGGAGCCGCCTTCGCGGTGCCCGACGCGACCAGGCTGGAGGATCTGCGGGCCACCATCCGCGAGGACCGGCTTGCGGCCGTCATCGCGTCGGGGGAGCACGCCGCTGCCGTAGGCGAGCTGGAAGCGATGATCGCCGAGCAACCGCTGCGTGAGCGCGGCTGGGAGTTGCTCGTCCTCGCCTTATACCGGTCAGGACGGCAGGCCGACGCGCTCGCCACCCTTCGAGCGGTACGCAGAAGGCTGGCCGACGAGCTGGGCATCGACCCGGGACGCGGCCTGCGCGACCTGGAGGCGGCCGTACTCGCCCAGGACCCGCGGCTCGCGCCGGTGCCGGCTGAGCCCACTCGCATGTCATACCCTCCGGCCGCGGCTCCGGCGCAGCCCTCGGGCAATCTGCCGTTCGCGCTGTCCAGCTTCGTCGGCCGCGGCGGTGACCTCACGGCCGTCGCGTCCCTGCTGGACGGGCACCGGCTGGTCACGCTCACCGGCCCGGGCGGGGTCGGCAAGACCCGCCTGGCCTTGGAGGTCGCACGCGCCCGTACCGACGCCGACGGGCCCTGGCTCGTGGAACTGGCAGGTCTGCACGCACCCGAACTGCTCACCGGGACCATGGCCGCCGCCCTGGGGCTGCCCACCGCGGCGTCCCCCGATCAGCTGGCCGGGATGATCGCCGACCGTGACATGCTGATCGTCCTGGACAACTGCGAGCATCTGCTGGTCCCCGCCGCCATGCTGGTCCACACCCTGCTGACCCGCTGCGGCACCGTACGGATGCTGTGCACCAGCCGCGAACCCCTGGGCATCTCGGGGGAAATGGTGTACGAAGTACCGCCCCTGGATGCCGCCACGGAGGCCGCGGACCTGTTCCTGCGCCGTGCGGCAGCCGTCTCGCCCGGCTGGGCGGCCGAGCCGGGCGACAGGGAAAGGATCGCCGCCCTGTGCGTACGGCTCGACGGCATCCCGCTGGCCATCGAACTCGCCGCCGCGCAGAGCCGGGCGCTGTCCGTGGCCCAGATAGCCGATGCCGTAGCGGACCGCTTCACCTTGCTGGTGGACGGATCAGCCGGACGGCCGGACCGTCATCGCACGCTACTGGACACGGTCGCCTGGAGCGATCAACTGCTGCGGCCGGCCGAACGCCGGCTCTTCCACCGGCTCGGCGTGTTCGAAGCCGGCTTCGACCTGGAGGCGGCCGCCGCAGTGGGAGGAGTCGATCCCGTCCTGGCGCCGCTGCTGGCGTTGGTCCGCAAATCGCTGGTCACCGCGGAAACCGGCACGGCACCACGCCGCTACCGGATGCTGGAGACCTTGCGCCAGTACGCCCTGGCCTCGCTCTCCACCGACGAGCTGGCCCGGGCGCGGGAACGCCACCGCGCCTGGGCCCTGGCCCGGGCCGAGAACGCCGAACGTCATCTCCGCGGCCCGCAGGGAGCGGCGTTGCTGAACGGGCTGAGCCGCGATCAGGCGGAGTTCCGGGCCGCGTTCGCCTCGTCACTGGCGGCAGGTGACGGCGAGTACGCGCTACGGCTGGGCGGCGCGCTGTTCTGGTTCTGGTTCCGCATGGGTCATGTCGCGGAGGGTCTGGCCTGGCTGTCCGAGGCGTTCGCGGCGGCCCCGCGAGCCGGCGCGGATGTCCGGGCGCGTGCCCGGTTCGCGGTCGTGGGACTGCACTACCTGGCCGGACAGCCGCCACAGGCGTACCAGGCGGCCCGTTCGGCGATGGAGGAGGCCCATCAGGCAGGCGACCCGGTGACGGAGGCGCTCGCGACCGCGTACGCCGCCTACCTGGGGCTGCTGACCGGGGCGGCGCTCGACGCCGAGACTCTCGCCCGCGAGGCCGTCGAGGTGGCCCGGCGCAGCGCCCTGGACTGGCTGGAAGCGGAAACGCTCATGATCCAGGGCATGGTCCTGCGGCTGCTGGGCGATCTGCCGGGCGCCGACAGCGTCTTCCAGGAGGCCATCGGAGCCGCTCGCGCCAGTGGCCACGACTGGGCGGCGGACGGGGCGGCCTGGTGCGAGATGAAGACGGCCTCGGACCGCGGGGACGGTGCTCGGGCGCTGGCCATCGCGGCGGACATCCTGGCCACGATGGACCGGTACGGAGACATCTCCTTCTGGCTGGTGACGGTGCACAGCGCGGCCCGCGCCCTCGCGCTGACCGGGCAGGCCGAGCACGCGGCCGTGCTCATGGGGGCCGTGGAGGCCATCGGCAAGCGAGCCGGAGTCTCCCCGGAGCTGATGGACCCGTTGGACGGGCCGCGCGAGGCCGCCGCCGTACGCGGGGCACTTCCGCCGGAGGAGTACGAACGTCATGCGGCCCACGGGCGCGCGATGTCCCGGCGGGACGCGAGCGCCCTGCTCACCTCGTTGATCCGCTGATCGGGCCTTCCACGCCTTGAGGCTTGGAAGCCTTGGAAGTCGCTGGGAAAGCCGGTTCCCACCGGCCTCGAAGCGGGCCGGCCCACTCTCGTTGTTGTGAACGCGGCGCCGCCTGGTCCGGGCGGCCGGACAACGAGGTGAATCATGATCAAGCGGATGAGCATCGGACACCCGCCCACCGGACACGCCGTCGTCGCGGGAGCGGGGATCGGCGGGCTCCTGGCGGCCCGGGTGCTGCGCGAGACGTTCGACCGGGTCACGGTGATCGACCGCGACGCATTGCCCGCCCAGGGTGTCCCCCGGCGGGGTGTGCCGCAGGGGCATCACGCGCACGGGCTGCTGTCCCGGGGCTGCGAGATCCTCGAGGAGCTGTTCCCCCGGCTGACGGCGGACCTGGTCGCCGCCGGCGCCACCACCTGCGACATCCAGGACGACGTCCGCTGGTACAACGACGGCCGGCTGCTGCACCCAGCGCCTTCGCGGCTGCGCGGCCTGACGGTGAGCCGGCCGGAACTCGAACGGTACCTGCGGTACCGCGTCGCGGATCTTCCCGGCGTGGTGATCCACGAACGCTGCGAGGTGGTCGAGCCGATCACCGGCAGGGACGGCGCGGTCACCGGAGTACGCCTGCAGCGTTCGGGGCACCAGCCCGAGGACATGGCGGCCGATCTCGTGGTGAACGCCGTGGGCCGGGGAAACCGGGGCGCGGAGTGGCTGCGCCGGCTGGGATACGAGCCCGCGCCGGAGGAGCGTGTCGACTCCGGGCTGCAGTACGTCTCCCGTGAGTACCGCAGGCGGCCGGGCGACGCCGACTTCGTCGCCATGGTGGTGGGGCACAGCGCGTCGGTCCCCAGGGGCGGCGTCGCACTCAGCGGCGAGGGAGACCGCTGGCTCGTCACCCTGTTCGGCATGGGCGACGATGTCCCACCCGTCGACCCGGACGGGTACCACGGGTTCGCCGCCCGGCTTCCGGTCCCGGACCTGCACCGCCTCCTGGAGCGCCTGGAACCGCTGGGGGAGCCGCGGCGGATGCGCATTCCCGTGAGCATCCGGCGCCGCTACGAACGGATGGGCCGTTTCCCCGAGGGCTATGTGGTGTTCGGCGACGCCCTGTGCCAGTTCAATCCCAGCTACGGGCAGGGCATGACGGTGGCCGCCTGCGAGGCCGTCGCCCTGCGTGAGTGCTTGGCGGACGGCCGGCGCGACGGCCTGGCCCGCCGCTTCTTCGAGCGGGCTGCGCGGATCATCGACGTGCCCTGGGACCTGTCGGTCGGTGGTGATCTGCGGTTCCCGTCCGTCGAGGCGCCACGCCCGCTGCGCGTGAAGCTGCTCAACCGCTACATCGCCCGCCTCCATGTGGCCGCGGAAGCGGACCCGGTGGTCGGGCAGGCCTTCCTGAGCGTCGCCAACCTGCAGGCCCCTCCACAGCTCCTGTTGTCGCCCGGCGTCCTGGCCCGGGTGCTCCGGCCGCGTCCCGGCGGCGGCCCGGCCCACCTCCGACTTCCGGCCCGGGAGCAGATCCCGGCCGGTCAATGACGTCGCGGCTCATCCCGAGCCTCGGCATCCGAAACCCGAAACCGTCCCCCAAGGGATGGAGAGAAAGGACATCATCATGTTCAAGAACATCACCGCGGGCATCATCCTGGCGACCGCCGTGGCCGGTGGGCTGACGGCCATCGCGGCTCCGGCCTCGGCGGCGACGGCCGGCGCGGGCAACGCGGTCTGGGTCGAGCCCGGCGCCACCAAATCCTTCCTGGTCATGTGCCCTTCGTACGCCCCCACGATGCTGACCGGCACGATCAAGATCACCGCCGCCACTGGGGTGTCGGTCTCGACCAGCCTGGACACGGACTCCGACGCCTTCAGCCGCGACATGCTCACGGTGACGGCCACGAACGGCGGCGCCGTCCGCCGGTACGTCTCGGTCACGGCCACCTGCTCGAGCTGACCCTCTCCACAGCCGCACCAGGCACCCGTTCCCGCCCCTTCCTGGGCCGCAACCCTTCGGTTACTCTCGCAGGAGATCTTCATAAAGTGCGAGAGGGAGGCCGATGGGTGGGGTCGCTCCCGATATTGTGCGGTTCGGGGTGCTCGGTCCTCTCCGGGCCGAGCTGGCGGGACGGGCGGTCGGCCTGGGGGGTCTGCGGCAGCGGGCGATCCTTGCGGTCCTGCTGATCGCCGGGGGCAGGATGGTCTCCGCCGAGCGGATCACATCCCAGGTGTGGGAAGGCTCGCCGCCCTCCTCACCGACGACCCTCCACGCGTACATCTCCCAGCTGCGCCGGGCCCTGGAGCCGGAACGCCCGGCCGGCGCTCCGGCCCGGCTGCTGGTCCGTGAGGGGACGGGATACGCGCTGCGGACGGATCCATCCGCCATAGACGCCGAGCGCTTCGCCGACCTCGCCGCGGCGGGGCGGCGGGCCTTGGACGGCGGCAGACCGGGCCCCGCCGTGGAAGTGCTCACCGAGGCACTGGAGCTGTGGCGTGGTCCCGCCTACGCGGACTTCGACGGGGCCGGTTTCGCCTTCACGGAAGCGGCCCGGCTGGAGGACCTGCGTGCGGCCGCGTACGAGGACCGGCTGGCCGCCACCATCAACCTGGGCAGGCACGCCGCGGCGGTCGGCGAGCTGGAGGCCCTGGTGGCCGAGCAACCGCTGCGCGAACGCGGCTGGGAACTTCTCGTCCTCGCCCTGTACCGGTCCGGGCGGCAAGCTGATGCGATGGCGGCGCTGCGCACGGCACGGCGACGGCTCGCGGACGAGCTGGGCATCGACCCCGGACCCGCGTTATGCGACCTGGAGTCCGCGGTGCTCGCCCAGGACCCCCGGCTCGACCCGCCGCCCGCCCGCTCCGCCGGCGGCGCCGCTCCCGTCGTTCCTGACAACCGTCCGGCGACGGCGCCCGTCGGTAACCTGCCGTTCGCTTTGACCAGCCTGCTCGGACGTACGGACGACATCGCCGCCGTGGAGCGTCTGCTGACCGAGTACCGGCTGGTCACCCTCACCGGCCCGGGCGGAGTGGGCAAGACCCGCCTCGCGCTGGAGACGGCCAGAGCCCGTACCGACAGCACCGACGGGCCGTGGCTGGTCGAACTGGCCGGCCTCACCTCACCCGAGCTGCTGCCCGCCACGATCGGGACCGCCGTCGGCATCCCCGGGGCATCCTCGGCCGAAGACCTGTCGGCCGTGCTCGCCGGACGGCGACTGCTGCTGGTCCTCGACAACTGCGAACACCTTCTGGACGCGGTCACCACCCTGACCGGTGTGCTGCTGAGCCGCTGCGGCGGCCTGCGGGTACTGGCCACCAGCCGCGAAGCGCTGGGCGTCGAGGGCGAGGCGGTCTATGAGGTACGGCCGCTCGACCCTGACGGCGATGGCGCCGAACTCTTCCGGGAACGGGCTGCCGCGCTGTCCACATGGTCCCCCGACATGGACGACCTCGACCGGATCCCCGGGCTCTGCGCCGGCCTCGACGGCATTCCGCTCGCCATCGAACTGGCCGCCGCGCAATGCCGGATGCTCTCCATCGGCCAGATCGCCGACGCCTTGGAAAACCGTTTCGGCATCCTGGTCGGCGGCCCTGTCGACCTGCCCGCCCGGCATCGTGCGCTGGAGTCCACGATCGCCTGGAGCCACCGGCTGCTCGAACCCGAGGAACGGCGGCTCTTCCACCGGCTGAGCGTGTTCGCCGCCGGGTTCGACCTCGATGCCGCGGGCGTGGTGGGAGGCCAGACTCCCGTGCTGCCTCCCTTGTCGGCCCTGGTCCGCAAGTCGCTGGTCGGTGTCGAGCCCGGGACCGCTCCACGCCGCTACCGGCTGCTGGAGACGCTGCGTCAGTACGCGCTGCGCGAACTCGACCTTGACGACCTCGCGCGGACCCAGCAACGGCACCGCGCCTGGGTCCTGGCCCAGGCGGAGAGCGCCGAGCGTGGGCTCCACGGCCCTCAGGCGGCCGTGCTGCTGGGCCGGCTGACCCGGGAGCAGCCGGAGTTCCGCGCCGCCTTCGCCTCCGCGCTGGCCGCCGGTGATGGCGACTACGCGCTGCGATTGGGCGGAGCCCTGTACTGGTTCTGGTACCGCATGGGCCACATCGCCGAAGGCCTGTCCTGGATGTCGAAGGCTTTCGCCGCGGCGCCGCACGCCGAGCCGGCGGTCCGGGGGAGGGCCCGGCTCGCCGTCAGCGGGCTCAGCTACCTGGCCGGGAATCCGGCGCAGGCGTACGAGTCCGTCGTGCTGGCGGAGCAGGAGGCACGGGAGGCCGGTGACCTGGTGGTCGAGGCTTCCGCGCGGGTCTACCAGTCGCACTTCGGCGTATTCGCCGGAATGCCCGTTGACGCTCCGGCGCTCGCCCGCAGCGCGGTCGAACTCGCCCGGCGGGCCGGCGAGGACTGGCTGGTGGCCGAGGCGCTGATGGTTCAGGGCACGCTCGCCCGCGTTCTAGGAGATCTTCCGACCGCTGCCGCGATCCTGGCCGAAGCCATCACGACCGCTGACTCCTGCGGCCACGACTGGGCGGCCGGCTCCGCCGCGTGGGCCGCCATGAAGACCGCGTGCGATCGTGGCGACGGCCGGCGCGCCCTGGAGATCGCCGCCGGCATCCTGAACGCGCTCGACCGTCACCAGGACGTCACCTCCAGGCTCGTGCTCATCCACACCGCCGCCCACGCCCTCGTACTGACCGGCCAGGCTGAGCAGGCAGCCGTGCTGATGGGCGGCGTGGAGGCGGTCGGCCGCCGGGTGGGCTTCTCCCCCGAGCTGATGGACCCGAGGGATGGCCCCCGCGAGGCCGCCGCCGTACGCGAAGCCCTCCCGCAGGACGAGTACGAACGCCTGACGGCACGGGGACGCGAACTGTCCCTGGCGGAACTGACCACCCTCCTGGTGAGCCTGCTCGCGATCCGCTCATAGGTGGGCCGGCGGCATATCCAGCCGCCGCGGGACTGAGAGCTGAGAGCCACCCCGCGGGTCAGGGCAACTGCGCCGGCAGGCCGCGCGGGTTGACCTTCGCGATGATCAGCGCCGGGGCCCTGGATGTCTTCACGGTGGCGAGCGCCTGGTCGAGCTCCGCCGCAGTGTCGACGGAGTGGGTGGACCGGACGCCGAGGCCGTTGGCCAGCTTGACGAAGTCCCATTGGTTGAGCAGGACGTAGGGCTTCGGCGGCACGCTGGGATCGCTGAAGTAGTGCGCGTCGATGAGGTACTGCTCCAGGCCATAGATGCCGTTGTCGATGACCACGACGACGGGGTTGCGGCCGTAGCGCGCGAACGTGGACAGTGCCTGGGCGGTCATGTGGAAGCCGCCGTCCCCGCAGATGACCAGAGGGCGCCGGCTCGACCCGAAGGACGCGCCGACCGCGGCGGCCACGGAATGGCCGATGGAGGCCCACACAGCGCCGCACAGGAACCCGTCGCGGCCCTTGACCGGCAGGTTCGCGGCTGAGGCGCCGCCGAGGAAGGTGTCGGGGATCACGAGCCATGAGGTGTCCAGGGCGGCGCCGATGCGGTCGAACACCTGGCCATAGGTCAGCGGGCCCGAGGCGGCGGGCAGGGCCGGGTCAACGGCCACGGGCAGGGGCTCTGGCGCCTCCTTGGCCGCCTCGGCCACGAGTGCGCTCACCAGGGCGGTGATCTCCGCGTTCTGCTTGCTCCCGTTTTTGATCTTCACCTTGCCGTCGTAGGCGATGACGATGCGGTTGGTGCCGTCGCGGACGAACGAGGCGTAGCTGCTGGGGAAGACGCAGCCGAGCATCACGATGAGGTCGGCCTCCTGGACGGCGGCGGGCTGGGAGTTCGGCGGGGCGAAGACCCCGGCCCAGCCGTCTTCCTGTTCGGAAAGCACCGACTTGGCCGGCACCTGGGTCACCCACAAGACACCGAGCTTGGCGATCAGCTCGGCCACCTTGTCGGCCAGCCCGTAGCGCTGGATCTCGGTGCCCACCATGAGCACCGGCTTCGCGGCGGCGCGGACGAGGCCGACGATCGTGGTGGCGAGCTGCTGCTCGGTGCCCGCCGCCGGGTTGGTGACGGACAGTGTCCCGGCGGGGGGCGTACAGGGCGCCGTCCAGATGGTCCGGTCGATCTCGATGTAGACGGGCCGCTTCCTCCTGATCGCCGTCGAGATCGCGTGGTCGACCAGCGCGGGCACGTCGGTGGCCCGCTCGGCGCGGGCCGCACTCGCGGTGACCAGCCGATAGGCGTTGAGGTCCCCGTCCGGCTGGCCGGTCGAGTGTGAGAACAGGACGTCGAAGTCCTTCAGGTTGGCCAGGTTGGCGGCGTTCGGGCCGCCGTTCAGGACGACGACCGGACTGCGCTCGACGTACGCGCCGGCGATGGCGTTGATCATGCTGAGCATGCCGACACCGTTGGCCACCGCGACGGCGCCGAGCCCCCTCGTACGCGCGTAGCCGTCGGCCGCGTAACCCGCTTCGAGGTCGGTGGCGGTCACGACCGGCTTGATGTTGTGCGCGCCTACGGCGTCGAACAGCGGCGCACAGTACGTTGCGGGCACGCCGAACAGAGTGTCGACCTGCTGCTGGCTAAGCCGCTTGAGGATGTAGTCGGCAACGGTGAAGGGCACGATGACGCTCCTGGAAACGCCCGCCGTACGGCAGCTCAGTCGGATGGGGACAGGCGCGGATCGTCCGGCCGCTTGGGATGCTTACCCAGAGTAGTGGAGCGAACACGCGGGTAGGCATACCGCGCAGGGCAGTACTCATCGGAGGTCGGAAATGCTGCTGGACGAGCGTGGTGTGAGCACACTCCCTAACCTGCCCACCCCGGATTTCACCTTCGATCCTCATCAACCGGGCGCGTGCGTCGCAGGTCTGAGGCCCTACCGCAAAGGGTCCTACCGGCTCGACAAGGAGGTGCTGGGAGACAAGTTCGTCGTCCACAACTATGGCCATGGCGGCGGAGGCATCACGTTGAGCTGGGGCTGTGCCGCCAAGGTGCGCGACATGGTGCTCCGGCGCCAGACCGAGACCGGGACGGTCGAAAGGGAGGTCGCGGTGCTCGGCGCCGGCGTCATGGGGATGACCGCCGCCACGCTGCTGCTCGACCTCGGCCTCAACGTCACCATCTACTCCGACCGCAAGCCGGTCGACACCACGTCGTACAAGGCCGGCGGCCAATGGGCCGTGTCCATCTTGGAGTATTCCAAGGAATTCACGAAGGTCCAGGAGCTCCAATACATCATCAGAACCGCCTACACGATGTTCAAGGCCTGCATCGGCAAGGACTTCGGCGTCTCCGAGTGTGACAACTACAGCGTCAACGCCACCTCAGGTATCGAGGTGGTGCACGACCTCGTGCCAGGGCTGTTGCCGCAGCGCGAATACCTGCAGCGTCTGCCGTTCGAGGGGCACAACACATCCGGATACAGGTACCGGACGTTGCTCGTCGAACCGCCCATCTTCATACCCAGGCTGGAACGCGACCTGAGGGCGCGCGGCGTCACGTTCGTGAATCGGAGATTCATCAACAGCGCGGACGTGCTCACGTCCTTGACGCAGAAGGTGATCATCAACTGCACCGGGCTCGGCGCGAAGGAGCTGTGGAACGACTCCGAAATGCTCTCACTTAGAGGACAGCTCGCGATGTTGCGGCCGCAGGTCAACCTTGAATACCTGTATGGCCAGAACGGGTACCTGTTCCCGCGCAACGACCACGTCGTCATCGGGGGCACCGTCGAGGATACCGATGAAGAGGTGTTCGATCCGGAGAGGTGCAGGGGACTGGTGCGGTATATGGCTGGAGCGTTCGGCCAGCTACCGGCGGTGCCGATGCCGGACTTCCACATCCACCACCCGCGCAACGAGCGCCTGGTCGATCCGAGGTTGTCGATCTCCACCTGACCCAGAGCGGTGGACGTGGTCGGGGTGGACTGTCACCGTCGCCGGCGTGTCCGCACCTGCGGGATCAGGTCCTGCTTCGACGGTTCCGGGCGTTCGACGCGGGTGGGGTCGCCGCGTACGAGCTCATCGTGGATACGCCACCGGGCGGCGGTGACGGCGCGCTCCGCCGCCTCGTCGCCATGCTCTAGGCGCTCCCGCAGCAGCCGCATGGCGATCCGGCGATTGAGACTGAACTGCCGCTCGGTGTCGACCACGACGACGATCCCCGTGGGCCGGTGGGTCGCTCGTACGGCCGTGCTGGCCTTGTTGCGATGTTGACCGCCGGGGCCGCCGGTGCGGCAGGCGACGATGTCGACGTCTTCTTCCGCGAACGTCGTGCGCGGGGCGTCGACCTGGCACGGTTGGGAGATGACGTACCAGTTCTTCCGGCCGGTGTTGACCCGGTAGGGGCTGGGCGCCTGCCAGCACAGAGTTCCGGTCCATGAGGCGGCGAACGCCTCGGCGTCGTCTCCTGCGATCCGGATGAGGACCGATCGGTAGGTGCCGGGCCGGTCACCGGGAGCGATATGGGCCCGGTGAGTCTCCAGATTCTGCTGGGTGGCGTCGGCTTCCAGGCGGTGCAGCAGCTGGGCCAGTGCCCAGGCACACTCTTGCGGGCCGCGCCCGGCCGACAGGAGCAGGTGGACGCTCTCGGCCGGGTGGACGCTCACGGCCGCCCCCGCTTGCGGCGCTGGTCCCGGTGGTCCCTCCGGGACGCCGGCCCGAGATCAGGCGTCTTGTAGGTGACCAGCGGGATCGTGGTGGCCACGGGCGTGGCCAGGTCGTGCTCGACGAGGTCGGCGATCACCTGCTCGATGCGCTTGTACGCTGTCGGCGCCTCCTCGAAGAGCAACTGGCGGTCGCCGCACACCACCAGAGATCCCATCGGTGTGCGGCGCAGTTCTTCGACCGTGTGCTTGGCCCGCCCGCGCCGCAGGGCGTCGGCACGGGACATCTTGCGACCCGCGCCGTGCGCCACGGAATGGCCGGCGTCCGGCCCGGCGTGGGCGGCCACAAGATAGGAAGGGGTGCCGCGCGTACCGGCGATGAGCACGTCGCGGCCGTCACCCGGCGCCGCTCCCTTGCGGTGCAGGTAGATCCCGTCGCGGATTTCGACCAGGTTGTGGCACTGGTCGATGATCGGCTCGGTGGGCTCGGTCCTCAGGGCATGGGCGACCCGGGCGGCCAGCAGCCGCCGGTTGAGTGATCCCCAGCGTACGGCGTCGTCATGCATTGCCAGGTAGGCATCGGGATCAGGGGCGGGGCCCGCGCCGTGGACCTCGGTGTGAGCGCGCAGGATCCGTTCGCCCAGCCCTCGGGAACCGCTGTGGACGATGAGGACCAGGTCATCGGTGGCGAGTCCGAGTCGGCTCGCGTGGTCCGGCTCGAAGACGGTCCCGATTCGCGCCAGCTCGACGAAGTGGTTACCTCGGCCGACCGTCCCGAGACCCTCGACGTGACCGGCGGGAATATCACCCTTTACAACGGCCCAGGCCGGGTCGTCGACATCCCGCTCAGGGTCGAGCGCGCGATCGAGGTCGGGGAACCGGGCGGCGAGCTTCTCGGGTACGGTGCGCTTGAGCTTGACGGGGAACACGGCGATGCCACAACCGATGTCGGAGCCCACCAGGAACGGGTACAGGATGGTCGACGCCATGGCGGCGCCGATGGGGGCGCCCTTGCCGGGGTGCAGGTCTGGCATGGCGGCGACGTGCATCATGCCGTCGAGGGCGGCCACCTGATGGCATTGCGCGACGGCATCGGACTCGATCCAGCTGGTGGGGGAGGCGAACACGGTGACGCTGGCCGACCCCGTGGCCGGGGTGGACGGCAGCTGGGAGTGTTGCTGAGACAAAGACGCTCTCTTCGCTGAACAGGGGGATGGGCGGGCGGCATCACGGCGCGAGCCGGCGCCGTGGCATCTCGGATTAGTGGGGTGCTGTCCGTCAGAGCCTCATGGACACCACATTCCCCTGAGCCCGCCAAGCGGGGCAAACGGTTTTCGGCCGTACGGGCTCACGTGTCTGCACGCACCCTTTGGAAGACGATGTCGCTGAGGAGTGGAAGCGCTGGGGGCTTGCGGTAGAGAGCGCCAGCGTGCTTCAGACCGTTTCGAGCGCATGGTCGAGGAGTGCGGTGGCCGCAGGGAGCGGGTCGGCCGGGAAGGCCAGCAGGATAGTGCGCACGGAGGCCGGTTCGAGAGGGATGGTGTGAACGCCAGGGTGGTGAGCGGGTAGGGAGAGCTCGGGCAGGATGCTCACGCCGAGCCCTTCGGCGACCATGGCGAGGATGCTGTTGGTGTCGCGGACTCGATAGTGGCAGCGCAGGCTCGTGCCTGCTTCCCGCGCGAGCGCCGTGATAAGCGGCTCGCATCCGCCCGTCGACATGATGAACGGCTGCCGGGCCAGGTCCGCGACCGGCACGCTGTGGCGTACGGCCAGGTCGTGGCCGCTGGGTAGGGCGGCCAGCATCTGGTCGGTGACCAGCGGGCGCATGACCAGATCGGGCACGCTGGCGGAGACGGCCCCGGCCGTCAGGGTGCCGATGTCGGCGGCCCCGGTCTGCAGCCAGTCGAGTACCTCCCCGTCCGACCCCTCGATCACGGTGAGCCGCACGTGCGGATGCGCTTCGCCGAACGTCCGCAGGATCTGCGGCAGCAGGCGGGCGTTGGCACTGGGGATGGCGCCGACGCGCAGGCTGCCGCGACCGTCCCCGCGCGCCGCGGCCGCCTCCTGCTCCAGGGCTTCGAGCTGGGTGAGGATGAGCGCGGCGCGGCGGCAGACAGCCCGCCCGGCCGCGGTCAGGCTCACCCCGTGGCCGCCCCTGCTGAGGAGGGCCAGCCCAAGCTCCCTCTCCAGGCCCCGCACGGCGTGGCTGACCGCAGACTGCGTGGTGCTCAGCTCCTCGGCCGCGCGGGTCATGTTGCCCGTACGCGCGACCGCCTGGAGGATCCTGAGCTGCGTGAACGTCATAGCGCCGCGCGCAGCAGTCCCACGACCAGCGGGTGCGGGCGCCCGGGCCACGAGCTCGTCTGCGGCACGAACAGTGTGGCCAGATAGTACGGGTGGCCGGAAATCTCCAGCACCCGGGCCTCGCCGGTGTCGTCCACGCCCGTCACCCGTAGTCCGCCCACGTGCAGGGCGCTCTGGTAAGCGGGATTGAGGCCGAAGTTGCAGTAGTACTGCTCCTTGGCCTCCTCGCGCCCGTACACGTCGGCCACCAGGGAGCCGGGCGTGAGCGTGACGGGCATGGTCCGGCCGGCGAGCGAGCAGGCCAACTCGGTGACGAACAGGCTGGAGGCGTAGGGGTCGTACTCGGCGTGCTGCGCGTCCTCGAACCCGAGCACGTGGCGGGCGTACTCGAGAATGATGTGCTGGCATCCGCCGCACGTCCCCAGGGTGGGGACGCCGTGCTCGCGGCCGTGCCGGAGCGCGGCCAGTGCGCCGCGCAGGCTGCGGTACGGGCTCCCAGGAGCGCACCACAGCACGTCCGCGGCGCGGACGGCGGACAGGTCCGCTTCGAGCGGCTCGGTGGCCAGCCAGCGGACCTCGATCTCGATCCCGAGGTGGTCGGCGGCGTGGCGCAGCGCATCGTCGGTAGCCACGTGCGGGGTGTATGTCTTGTCGTAGTCGCCGATGACCGCGACCTGCAAGGAAGGCGTCATGCGCCCACTATGCGGGGACGGCGGCATGAGCTCCAATACCTGATTGCGCAGACGTCATGAGCTCACGCTCATGACGTCGTCGGTCTCAATGTCCATATGGAAACGGGGCGCGTCGTGGACCGACTGCACGACCACGAGCGGGCCAGGCTCGGGCAAGGCGCTGTGCCAGGTAGAGGCAAGACCGCCGGCGCCGGTTGTCACCGAGCGCGTTTCTCGCCACGTTCCGCCGAACCGTCGGCCGCTACCTCTGTAGGGACGGCGGAACGAGCCCATGGAACGGCATGGCACCCCGGTGGAACGCCTATGAGGGTGTCGGCAAATCAGGTTCAAGGAGTGATGAAGGAGACGTTCGTGTCATCCGTATTCAGGAGAGCGCGTGCTGCCGTCCTGGCCGCCGCACTGCTCTGCGTCCCTGCTCTCGCGCCGTCCCCGGCCGCTGCGGACCCGGTGTTGCCACCCTCCGGCGGCGTGCTCTACGTCACCAACGCGGTCTCCGGTGATGTCTCGTCCCTGGCGATCGGCCCGGGGGGCACCCTGTCGCCACTGGGCACGCCCGTGTCCACCGGCGGTTGCACCCTGGAGGGCACAGGCCCCGGCTGCACCCCGCGGGGCATAGCCCTCACCCCGAATGGGGCCACCGCGTACGTCGTCAACAGCGACTCGAGCACGCTGGCGGTGTTCCGAGTGGGAGTGCGGGGCGCGCTCCAGCCGCATCCGCTGCTCGTCGAGACCGGGAAGGAGCCGTGGGGGGCGACGGTCGCGCCCAACGGCCGCACCCTGTACGTCACTGACACCGCCGACCGGACCATTTCGGCGTACCGCATCGGAGCCGATGGCACGCCCAGCCGGTTCGCCGTATTCCGCACCACCTCGGACCACCCGAAGCAGACGGTGCTGTCCCCCGACGGGCGCTTCCTCTACCTCTCGTACGCGGACGCGGACGAGACCGAAGACAGCCCGGCGCGGCCCATCACCAGATATGCCGTGCTGCCGGACGGCTCGCTCGGACCCCCGCAGGACGTGGCGAAGGCCGGGCCGGCCAACTACGGGATCACGATGAGCCCGGACGGCGGCCTGTTGTACGTGACCTCGAACGTCGCGCAGAACGTGCAGGGGTTCCGGGTCGGTAAGGATGGCTCGCTGAAACCCGTGCCCGGGTTGCCGGTCTCCGTGCCGTTCCCGGTCGGTCTCAAGGTCACGCCCGATGGGCAGCACCTGTACGTCAGCGCCAACCTCGACACCGGCTCGCCCCCCGGCGGCCTGCTCGGCTTCACGATCCACGCGGACGGCTCGCTCACGCCGACCGCC
The DNA here is from genome assembly GCF_040648495.1 of Nonomuraea sp. NPDC049129. Lineage (NCBI taxonomy): Bacteria > Bacillati > Actinomycetota > Actinomycetes > Streptosporangiales > Streptosporangiaceae > Nonomuraea > Nonomuraea sp. NPDC049129. Next base: position 79,699 of record NZ_JBEZDU010000006.1, read on the forward strand.
GACTCGCCCGCCCCCACTGCCGGCACCGCGGCGGTCGCGATCACACCGGACGGCCGGGACGTCTTCGCCAACATCCAGGACACGAGCCAGGTGGTCGCGTTCGCGATCGGATCCGGCGGCACGCTGAAGCAGGCTCCCGGATCGCCGTTCAGCACCGGTGGGAAGCGCCCGCTGAGCCAGTCGCTCGCCGTACGCCCGGTTCCCGCAGCCACCCCGCAGTAGGGATCGGCACGACCGTGATGCGCGGATCGCCGCTACCGGCGATCTGCGCATCACGCGGTCGGCACCCACCAGTACCAGCTCCTACCGCATGGCTCAGACCCGCGCCCAGAATCACCTTGATCATTACAGCTCACTATGGGCCCACGACCTGATCATCCGGCTAGCATGGCGTGCCATGGCGATCACTGAGGAGTTGGTCACGAGGCTGCGGGCCGCGGCGACTGCGGGGGATCCGGACGCCGCTCGCGAGCTAGGCCGCCTGCTGTGCATGCTCAGGACCGACTCTCTGGAAGACGCCATGGACGGGGAGTGCCTCGCTACTTGGCCGGAGGAGCCGTGGCTCCGCGCCGCCTTGCGCGCCCGCCCCGACGATCGGCTCGCCGCCGTCATGCTCGCCGGGCGGCTCGTCCAGCAGATCGCGTACTGGCAGATCGATGATGACCACGCGATCGCGCAGGGCGAGGACGACCACACCCTCGCTCGCAGGCGGGACGAAGCACACGCCCTCTACGCGCGAGTGCTGGAAGCGGATCCCGGCAATCCCGCCGCGCGCGCTGGAGTCGCCACTCTGGACGCCTTGGCCGATGACACCGGCCGCATCGACGTACTGGAGAAGGAACCTCCCTTCTCGTACTACGAACTCCATCTGGAGGCGGGGTCAGGCTCGTTCCTCCATACCGAGTCCGTTGTCACCACTCATCCGGACGAGGTCCGCTGGGCCTGCTCATGGCTCATGGCTCCGGTGGTGGCGGAGGTGGAGGAACCTCCCTTCGGCGTAGACCTTTGCCTCTTCACCTATTCGGACGGGCGGTTCGCCGGCTCGATCAACCTCGGCGAGCATTTCACCGCCGACGGCCTGCTCGACTGGGACGTGGTCGAGATACCGCCGCTCACCGGCGAGCCGCTCCCCGTGGGCCACCCGGTGGGGACGAGCCACTACGGCTACTCCTGCGACTGGGGATGAGTCCGATCCTGCCTTTCAACTGCGGGACTAAACCAATCAGCGGTGGGATGGGTCGGCCGAGGAGCTGTCGCGGTCGAAGACGACGAGGGACTGCATGGTCTGAACGATCGGCTCAGCTACACCATGGAGACCAATAAATCCCTGAGTAGCCTGGGAAAACACCCCCAAGATCATCCCGTATATGTCCCGTGATCATGGTCCTACGGCTGATGCGGGTGCGACCTACCAGGGCCAGGCAAGCCAGAAACCTGTGGCCGAGAAACCACAGGTCAACGCACGAAAAGCCTAGTGGAGAAGAATGGCAAGTGGACCCGCACCGCAGGGCCGCCAAGGCCCGAGGAGCGGACGCCACGCGGCAGAGCCCTTACGCCAGCGGTCACAGTCGCGCGCGCTTAAGCTGGCGGATCGTCACATGTCAGGCCGCACATAGATCAACACCGATTGAGCACACAGACAGGAAGTGGGACGTGAGACTGGATATTCTTCTCCTCGAACGAATGTCGCTCACGAGCTTGTATTGGGTTTAACCCACCCAATCAGCTGTTCAAGCCGTCGAATTTCGACCTCATCGTGAGCCGCTGTCAAAGCATCTTTAAGGATCTTGTAAACAATATTTGCCGCATTCACACTCAGAAGCCTTTCGGCTGCCCGCCAACGTATATCAAGACCGCGGGAATAATCCGCGCAAACCTTGCACCAGAGCTCGATTGCTCCTTTGACCTGTCCAACCTCCTCAAAGAGATCCGCTAGCTCCATCCGTTCATCGCCGGAAAGGGAACACACGGCCTCCGTGAGAGCGATAACTTCCGGAAGAGCATCACCTCCCGCGGCCGAAATCCATGATCGTATGGCAACCTTGAGCTCCTCAAGGGTACGTCCGGCATCATACATGGCCAACCGACAGAGTTTGACAACTGCATCTACCTGCCGATGTTTCGCAAGAATAGGTGTCAACTCGGCCGAGAGGGGAGCGCAACCCGCGGGCCGCAAACGCAGCATGTCCATTATATGATCCAGCGCTTCGCCTCCATTTTCCTCCAACAGAATATCTGCTGCCTCGATGAATGATTCCCTTGGGCTGCCTGGATCACTAATTATCCTAGAGGCAAACATAGAGGCGGCCTGGCCGAGTCCCTGATCTACCAAATGGCGCATTGCCCAATGGAGCTCAAAAGGTCCATGATCAGCTTCACGCAACCAGGAGATTATCTCATCTGTTGCAGACGCGCCATATACCGAGACCAACACTCTTATCGGATCCAAAAACTCGACCCCGCCATGACTGCTAGGATTTTGGAGAATCGCTCGAGCGAGGTTTACTGCATCGTCAGAGTATCCAAGCTCAAGGAGCTGACGGGCAATAAGTGGCCGAACATCGGAGTTCCAGCAAGAATGAGTACTGGCTATTTTTACGATGGTTGTGGCCCCAGCTGCGCCACATGACTCAACCCAGGATTGCACAACGCTTTGAATACCCTCCTCATCAGTGCCAGTCAGAAGAACTTCCCGTGCGTGAGGTTCAGCGAGTTCGCGCGATCCGAGTCGGAAGTAGATATTTGCGATTCCAGCATGCGCCCACTCATTGCTGTGCTGCCGTTTCTTGATCGCTGCATCGATGGCATCGAGCGCTGATGATCCTTCTACAAATTCCCAAACCTCGGCTGCAAATTCCAAGAGATCTCCATTTTGGTCAGGGCCGCTGAGAACTGCACTAGCAAGATCTGCGACTCCTGTAGTCCTCCCCAGGTCTGCCAATTCTGAGCATGCCCAGACCTTGCGCCAGGTGCCACCGAGAACAAGCAATCGCTCCAGCAGTTGAATCCTGACTCCTGTTGCTGAGGCATCCAGTTCAGAAAGATGGGTGATTAGATTGGCCAATCCATCGGGATCTTCCATATCAGTGAGCTCATACAGGAGATCTAGGCTGCCAGAGACATTGCTAACCCGAGCATAGGCCGCAGCGGCAACAACTCGAATAGACGGATTGAGTTCCCGAGTCCGTGCAAGTGTGCTCAGACGCCTTGCGAGTCTTTCATTGCCTCGGAGTTCGCTCAATTCGTCAAACAGCGCGCGTTCATCACTGGAGCGAAGGTGGTTCGTCTCTACGATGGAGCCCAGCAGGCGATCGATAGCAGCATCCTCTAGTTCCAGGCCAAGAGGAACGCCTGCAGTAACCAGCCGCAGCGCCATTATCTTGTGCTGAAGATCTTGAGCGAGCAAGAGCCTTACTATTGTGGCAATCTTATTGTTCGATTTTCGCGCCCAATGCGCTAATGCGAAGAAGGCAAAGTTTCTCGTGGCCTCACTTCTAATGCGCCCAGTCCATTCGGCTAGATCAGAAAACTCGGATGGAAGCGCAGCTGCAGCAGCCCTCGCAGCGATAAATTCCGCAAATGAACGATGAAGAAATGAGAGCTTACCATCGAAGATCAGAATGCTAGTTGCACCTAGCAGGCGACCCAGATCATCTTCAATTCCCTCGGGCATCCTTAGCTCCGCGGGAAGATGTGCACGCGTCCAATTGGAGGCAGCGGCAAGCAGCGATTCCTTGCCTAGAAGTTTAAGTTCGCTCTCCGCCAGGTGGAGTATTAATGACTCCTGATTGGCAAATATCCACTCCGCGATATCCGCGCATCCGACTTCTTCCCATCTCTCCCGTATCCGTGATCGAAGATCTGAGCGGTGACCACGCACTGCCGAGAGTTCGTCCAAAAATCGTTCATAAAGATCGATACGACCCCTTGGTAGCGACTTTGTTGGATGTCTCGAAAAGAATGTTGCAGCTATTGTGGCAAGGAGGGGGACTCGCATTAGTTCGCTCAATCCGGCAACTCGGGCCTGCTGAAGAAATGCCTGTGCAAGGCCATCTGTCTCGGGCGCACCCTGAGCAGCGAACCACCGTTCAGCGAAAGTCTGTTGTTGTTCTTCATCGAATCCACGCAGAGCGTAGAAACCGATCGCGCGCCCTTGAAAGGGGCTCAACTCGTCTTGGGGAAGCGGCCGCGAAGTGATGATGAGGCGGTACGGCGTCCCATGTTCGATGCGCATTGAAAGGACATTTAACACTCTTGCCCGGTCTCTGGGTGAGGGTATCTCGTCCAAGCCATCGACCACGACAAGCCAGCGAACCCCGTAGGTTGTTTGGGCGAATATCTGCGGCTCGAATGGCACCGTCAAGGCGCTTGCGTACGAGGCATTCGCCAATACCTGCCCCCAACTGCCTGTCAGGACTTCAGCGGCAGTAATACTGATAGCAATGACCGGCTCGGGACACCACGGCGTTTCCTCAAACGGACCCTCTATCCAAGTCCGTGCGATCTGGCGAACCAACAGTCTGGCTAGCGTTGTTTTTCCGGTGCCTGGACCACCTGTGATAAACAAGTGATCGTGCTTCGCAAGTGCATAAGGGAATGGAATATCCCGTTGATTGTACTTTGGTGGGCGTTCGACTTGAGTCGATGTTTCGTGTATTTCAGCCAAAGGTATGGGATGGACTCCCTGCTCAACATAGACGTCGGCAAGTGGGGGGCGATTGACGTCTAGAAGGTCATAGGGGAAGCGATCAACTGCATCCCCTTGGCTGAGGAAGAACTCTCTTAGTCGCGCGTCGAGGGGTGGGAGATCCTGCCAGGTTGCGATATGCAACTTTTCGGATGTTGGCTTTAGATCCATCGCTCTCTTCGCCCTCGTCCACATTGGCTCAGCCACCTCCGCCGTTTGACCAAGTGCACGTGCCATGAGGCAGGTCAGCTTCCAGTCGAGGAGGCGCTCACCCCGGAGGAACTCGTAGACCGGATTCACCTGAATCGGCAGGCCCTGTCTTTGTACGGACAGGATGAATGACCGGACTGAGTGGTTCTTGGCGCGGAGGAGCTGCTTGAACCAACTGGTGAGCTCGCCGAGCTCGGGATGCACCTCACGCTGACTCTGCTGTGGTCTCCCTCCAGGCACCGAGCCTCCCTCAGAGACGAGTTTCTCAGGCGTTTCCTCAGCCTAGAAGGAAACTGATGCCGACGAACATCATTGCCTCAATCCGTTACGCCGAACCAAGGAGCAACCGATGCGAAGTATCGAGACCCTAGCCCTCAGTCCGGAAGGTATGTTGTTGATCGGCACCGTCTATGCGTTTGCCAGGCAACTGCTCCGCTATCTGACCACAGTTCGAAGGGACGATGGTCACACGCGCAGAGTGGAGGCGGCGATACGCGACACCAGGTCCGAGCATCGCGTGGCGGTGGTGCGAGCATGCATGGTGCTCCGGGGCATGGGCCAGGACGACTCTGCCCCGAAGGGATAGCTAGCGCGGCTTGGGTTACCCCTGGGCCATCGCGTGGGCGGCGCTCGCCGCGACCGGCCGAAGAGCCGCAGCGCGGTGAGCGACCGCCCGACGCGGCGGGCCGTCGGGGGCGGACCGCCTTGAAGCCGTAGAGAAAGTTCTCATCCATTCGACCTTGATAGTCTCTGACCTGGTCTTTTGTGACGATGCAGTCCGGACTCAGTATCGGATGATGCTTGCTTGACGTTGGCGCTCGGAGTGGGTGTGGTGGCCTTGTACTTCAGCCGATGTACGGTTCGTCCCCGTTGAGGTAGTGGTTCGATCCGCAGGCGCATTGACCGGTCCATGCGGTACCGCGCTGCTTCGCCTCTCGGCACCCATCGGACCTCGCGTGACTCCTGGCTGGGTGTCGGTTCGCCATTGATGGCTCGGGCCGTCAGGACGATGGAGAACTCTTGCCGAACCTTGCCATCACGCGTGTAGAGGATGACGTGCTTGGGATCGCTGTACGTACCGACGAATCCTGTGATCTCGCAGCTGACTCCGGTCTTTTCCAGCGTTTCCCTGATGGCAGAGGCTGGGATCGACTCGCCGAGGTCGATGGCTCTGCCGGGTAGAGCCCAGCTGCCGTTGTCGGGGCGGCTAATCAACAGGACGTCGCCGGAGACATTGGTGACCACGACGTTGACCGAGGGCGCGAGGCTGTTTGCGCCTGGTGCGTGGGGGCCGTCGTAGAAGTCGCTCCTGCCGGCCACGAGCGCGGGCTTGGCCCTGGTAGGAGCTCAGGAGTCCGTGGAGTCGGTGGGGCTGACGAAGCTGCCGAGGTTGGGCACGGTGTAGAGCAGGCCTTCTTGGCGGAGTTGGTGGATGGCTTTGCGGATGGTCTCGCGGGCTACGCCGAACTCCTGGACGAGCCGGACCTCGGACACCAGGTGCTTGGTCGGGTATTCGCCGCTGGTGATGCGCGTGCGGAGCACATCGGCGATCTGCTGCCAGCGGGGCCGGTCTGGCTCGAAGTCCATCACGTATCTAAGGGTAGAAAGGGGGCTCCACCCCCCTTCACTCGCCTCTCGGGATCTATTGAGACCCATCGCCGTCCCCTTGGATCTAATGGGATCCCTAGGGGTAGACAGGCTCGCGGTCGCGCTTCTAGCCTGAAGCCATGTCGACGCCCACCTATGACCTCGACGCGCTTCGCGTCACGTTCCCTGACTGGTCGTTCTTCCGCAGCGACGCGGGCGTGTTCTACGCGACCAGGCGTGGGGTGGGGCTGCGTAACGCGGAGATTGACGCGGGCCTCCAGCAGACAGTGAGCGCCGATGATATGGCGACGTTCGTAGCGCTGCTGCAAGAGCAGCGGGCCCGGGGGTGATGTCGTGGCGGCCTCGAAACTCGTGACGGCCTATCACGCCTGCACACTGCTGCTCCGCAAACGGAGGCTGAGCCGGTTGAGTGGGAGCAGAGCCAGCCACGTGCCTCGCGAGTGCGGATCCGGGAGCACACCTGTATCTGTCGGCGTCCTGTCTTCGAGCTGTGTACCGCGGGCGGGTTGTGGTTCGTCCGGCGGATCTCTGGTGGACGAACCTCAGAGATCGTCGAAAGTACGTGGATGACCGCCAAGGCCGCCCAAGACCTGTGGTTGCGGATCTTGATTGGTCAGGCGGTATGACTCGGTGCCGGCACTTGCCAGGCAAAGAAACCGCTGGCAATGCGCCGTGCCGCCTCCTCGGGTGTCGTCTGGTCGGTGCGGATGCGCAGCGGGAGATGTCGCCGTCGTGGGCCTGGAGGTCGGACAGCGTTTCGTCCCAGGCTCGCAGGCGTTCGCCCGTGTTGTGGTCGCCTCGTTGGTGGGACCGTTGTTCGCAGATCTCGCGAGGTATCCACAGCAGGGTGACCCACCACGGGTGGGATTCCATGAGGCGCCGGATGTCGGGGACGTTGCCTATGTGAACGATGGGCACCTGTCCGGCCTGGCTCAGTTCCTCGACCCTGTGGGGGTCGTCGGCATAGGTGTTGCGGTAGCGGTGGGTCTCGACCAGCAGCGGCGTCCTGCGCGGGAGCCTGCTCTATCCGCTGAACCTTTCTCGGAAGCGTTCCGTGACCCGCTCCGCTTCGGCCTCGCTGAGCTCGACCAATTCGACGCTGGATTCGCCTCGTCGCCAGTCCCCGATGACGCTGCTGTCATGCCATTGCAGGTCTCGCCGGAAGGTCTCCTCGACGATCCCTCCATCCGGGAGGATACGTCGCCTCGCTAGCCCGCCTGGGTTTTCCCGTGAGTCGCCCGAAAGCAACAACCCGTAGTACGTGACCTGCTCTTCCACGGTCAGTTCTCCTTGTTCACGTGGGGGATGTCGCGGACTCCTTGCGGCTCTGGCACGGCCTCGAAGATCTGTGCCTCGTACTTCTCCAAGCGTGCCTTGTCCTGAGCTGGCAAGTTGTTCTTGTACTCATATATCTCGTGGGTAACCTCCTTGGCCCAGAGGCTCGACGGCGTATGCATCTACACCTCGAACAGCTGCCCATCAGGCCCGCGCCACCGTGTGTTGATGCCCTTGTACTTCGATGAGTCACTCCAGGACGGCTTCTGCACGACCAGCTCGAACCCTTTCCCCTCCAACGCCGCCTTGGCGTTCGCGACACCCTTGACGTAGCGATCGTCGGTGAAGGTAAACGTGTAGCGGATCCCATCGTGCATGCCCGTACGGATGAGTTCCTCGGCGGTGCGGTCGGGGAAGTCCGCCATCAGCTTGGCCAGCTTCTCCTTGAAGCGGTCGGGGCCTTTGAGGACGTGGTCCGGGAAACCGGCCATGTCCGCGCGGCCGTCTTGCGCCGCTGCCCGAACGCCCTGCGATATTTGTGGCTCGACAGCTCGCACTCGAGTCAGAGCTTGGTCCGCTGTGACGTTGTCCGCAGGTCCAAGGTCGAGTCCCTTCCACTGCCAGGTACCGTCCGGCGTGATGCGCGCGGGAGCGACCTGTGGCCCGGCCTTCGCTTTGGCCAGCTTGAGCAGGTCTGCGATCTTGTCAAGTGCCCGTGTGGCCTTGCTCGCCCCGGAGGCCGCGCTGCTGCCGCCCGCGGTTGCGGCGGCGATCAGGATGTCTGGGGTGAGGCGGCCGAACGCGCGGTCGGGGTTGCTGATCCAGGTGTCCCAGTCCGTGATGGCCTTAAGAAGCTCGGCAGGGTGTTTCACCCCGTAGATGAGCCCCGTGGCGCCGTCTTGGAGCTGCCGGTCCCAGCCATCGCGGTCGACGAGCTTACGCACTTCGGAGGTTTCCCACACCATGCCCGCCAGGCCGGCCGTACCTTCCCAGGCGCCCTTGGCCATCTCGGCTGCGGGGTTGCCCGAGTTCTGGTCCAAGTCGAAGGCAGATTGCACCTGTTGGCCGAGCCGGTCCCAGAAGTCGCCGACCGTCGGGAGCGGCTTGCCGGGTGCGAATAGTTCGGAGTTGAGGAACACCGGCGCGCCGGGCTGTACCGCCGGGTCGTGCGCCACGAGACGTTCCAGCAGCACCACGCGCTGGTGAATGTCCGGGATATGCTGCCCGGCCCAACCGGCGATCCTCCGGATGGTGTCGGCATGAGTCGTGGCAAGACCCGCGTCATGTAGCAGGCCCCATAACTCGTTCCCGGCGGAGTCCAGTGTGGACTCCGCCTTGCGTAACTCGTCCTGCAAGGCTCGAACCCCGTCGGGGACCATGCCATCGATGTCCACCGGCTACCTCGGTGTCCGGGCGAGTAGGGCACGTAGGTCGTCGACAGCCGACGTACAGGCACTGATCAGGACCTGCCTTTGTGCAGCCAGCTCGGCGCCGAAACGGTCGGCCGCCGGCCCTGTCCAGACGCGCTGGCCCATCAAGCCCACCGCACGGTCCAGACCACCTCTGATCTGGCCGGTCAGCTCCTCCGCCCGTTGTAACGCCTGCTCTATCTGTTGCCTGGTCATCGGCGTACTTCCCGTAGACGTGCGAGTGCGACTGCTCTGGCCGGCAGCTGGAAGGCTTCGATCGACGCTGGGTAGGCGTAGATCTCATTCTGCGTTGCCATCATCCGCGGATCCTCTGGCTATTAAGGTCAGTTATCCCTGAGGTCAACGTGACGATAGGAGGACAGGAGGAACCCGTCTAGGAGAACTGGTGAACGGGCATAGAGCTCATCAATGGGGCGAGCTAGAAGTACTTTGTTAGGTCCTTTTGGCGTAGAGGCTTCGAGGCGATGCGGGTAGTTTCATGCTGCGGTGACCCTTGACGAGCTTCAAGGTCTGCTGCTCGACGGACGGCGCAAATCGATGCAGCCGATGGCGGGCCGCCTGGGGATGGACCACCAAGGGATGCAGCAGTTCGTGACGTCCTCGACCTGGGACATGCGCGCGGTGCGGGCCAGGCTGGCCCGGCGGGCGGTGGAGGGCGGTGCGGCCAGCGGCGTGGGTGATCGACGATACCGGCTTCCCCAAGGAAGGGAAGGGCTCGCCGTGCGTGGCGCGGCAGTACTCCGGCACGCTCGGCAAGGTGGCCAACTGCCAGATCGGGGTCAGCGTGCACGCCGTCACCGACACCGCCTCCTGCCCGCTGGATTGGGCCCTGTTCGTGCCGCCGTCGTGGGACGAGCAGGCCGCCGAGGCCGAGTTGCGCGCGCATGTGTCGGCGCGGCGCGACCGGTGCGGCATCCCGGACGGGGAGCGTCATCGCTCGAAGTGGAAGATGGCCGTGGAGATGCTCGATGTGCTCGCTGAGCAGGGGTTACGGCCGCCACTGCTGGTCGCCGATGCCGGCTACGGCGACAGCAGCCCGTTACGCGGTGCGCTGGACGAGCGCGGCATCGGCTATGTCGTGCAGGTCAAAGGTGATGCCCTGGCCCATTTGCCGGACGCGCGGCCGGTGCCGCGGACCTGGTCCAGGCGGGGCCGGTCACCGAGACGGACCGAGCCCCGCTATCTCGCCACCGCCATCAGCCTGGCCGCGCACATCCAGGCCGTCGGCCCCGCCGCCGCGGTCCCGATCACGTGGCGCGAAGGCTCCAAAGGGGCGATGACGTCGGCGTTCGTCTTCCTGCGGGTACGTCCGGCCGGGCACCGCATCACCCGCCAGGCGGACGGCACCCTGCCGGAAAGGTGGCTGATCGCGCAATGGCCTGCAGGTGAGCCTGAGCCGGTCAGGTACTGGCTGTCCAGCCTGCCCGCCACCACCGGCCTGGCCGACCTGGTCCGCTACGCCAAGATCCGATGGCGGATCGAACACGACTACCGCGAGCTGAAGACCGGCCTCGGCCTGGACCACTTCGAAGGCCGCTCCTGGACCGGCTGGCACCGCCACGTCACCCTCGTCACCGCCGCACACCTGTTCTTGACCACGCTGCGAGGCGACCCAAAAGCGGCTGCGCCGGTCTGACCCTCTACAAGGTCGTCCACGAGCTGCAGTTGCTGCTCGCCACCTGGACCGGCGCATGCCCGACCTGCCATCAACGATTACAACCGCTACACCGCAATCGTCACCTGCAGACCTAACAAAGCACTACTAGGCGCTGTCGGCCAGCTTGTTCATCAGCGCCTCCACATCGGTCCAGCCCCAATGAGTGTCCGGCGTTCGGCGGCGCCCGGCATCTGCGTGTGCGTAGCCTCGGCCTTTGGCTGTCCGTTCGTCGCATCGGGCCAGCATCCGCTCGACCTTTGCGAACTCGTCGTGCAGCTCGTTCTCCGCGCCGTGATCGGAGAGAAAGCTCAGGAGCTCAGTAATCCAGCCGCTCTGGTATGGCTTGGTCTCGTCGCGGGTGCACAGCTCTTGCAGGGTGCTCAGCCCTACGTCAACCAGTCGCTCGATCACGCCGGCAACTGCTGAGGCAGTGAGAAGACTCTCCGCGAGTTGGAACGTCTCGTACGCTCGAGGCCAGTGCTCGCCTTCGAGCAATTCCTCGATCTCGAACAGGAGCACCTCAGCCGTCGCCTCCGCGAACGCCTCGAAATAGGCCTCGGGAATCATGGGGCTCCCCCGCATGTCGCGCGCCAGATTGACGAGATGTGAGGGCCACGATGAGTGGAGCTGATTGTCTGCCCGCTTCATCATGTAATCGGCAAGCGGAGGATACTCGAGGTCTTCGGCCGTTTCGAGGATCCAGCTGAGGTGCTGCGCCATGCTGTAGTCCTCGTCTGAGGGCGAGTCGTATACGGTCTCCATCGTGGTGGTTATGGCGTCGGCGACGGCGCCTGGGCAGGCCTTGAGCCGGTTGAGCAGCGCTTCGGCGTCGTGGCCAGTGGCGACGCTCATGATCTGGATGATCTGGGTGGCGTCCCCGATGCTCGCCAGGAGTTCCGGCAGGCGTGCGCGGCCCAGGTTCATGTGATGGCGCAGGTAGTCGGCGACGGACGGATTGTGAAAGGCGACTTGGTGCTCATCGATGGCGACCATTGTCCCGGCCAGCACCTTCAACGCCCGGCGGAAGAGCCGTCCCTCGTCGGGAAACTCCAGTGCGCGCCGGTACCACATCCAGCACTCTTCCAGTGAGGACAGCTCTGCCTGGCGCTCGAAAGTGAACAGCACCTCCAGAATGTGCACGGCTTCGGCGCTAAGCTCGTTCTCGATAATGTGCTCCCAGATGCGGCGGGGGTCTTCGAGGTTGGCCAGGATGGCGGCCGCAATGTCGTGACCTGCGTACTTGCGCAGCGCGAGGGTGCGATCGATGATCCGCGGATTGAAATGGCGATGCTGGATGATCGGCATCCATACCTGGGGGGCTGCGAAGCGGCGCTTCTCCGCGGCCGGTATAGCGGCGTAGTAGACGTGGTGGTAGAGGATCAGTGCGCGGACGTCGGGTGTCAGGTTGTCGAGGTGCACCACGCTCGTGATGCCGGTGATCTCCTCCTCCGCGAGCCTGCCGTGACGCTGCCGGGCATGCTCCAGGATGTAATCGCGGGTGGTCATGATGAACGCCTTGTCATGCCTGCTTTCGATCTCGCGGAGCAGCGACAAGAGCCGGTTGTCCTCGTTCTTGTTGAAGCTGGGCTCCAGCGTCGTCTGACCGAGGAAGTCGTCATAGAGGAAGAGTTGCGGGACGTCGTCCCGCCATACCTGGTCGATCTCGCCGACATCTTGTGAGATCTCGTAGACCTCGTAGCCGTCCGCGATGAGACCGGCTGCGAGCATGCAGGCGACCGTGGTCTTGCCGACGCCTGGCAGTCCTGTGATGATGCAGGCGTTTCGCTGGTCGAGGGTGCGTCGGGCCTGCTCGAAGCCTTGGTGAGGGACGAAAGTCTCGGCTACGTGGGAGAGCCGCGCCCGCAGCCGCGAGGACCGCACGAACGTGTCTTGGTGGAGCAGCGTCTGCATGACGGCGGTGCTGCTCAGCCAGAGCCGGAAATGCCGCTGCACGATCTCGGGCCTGAGCCGTAACTCCTCGACGATCTGATCGGGCCCGTAGATGTCGCCGGTGGTGCGGACGAACGGAGCCAGTTTCTCCTGTATGGCGTCCTTGCCGTACGTGTTCACGGGGACACTGGTCGCCACGACATAACGGGACGGCTTCAGTATCCGGACCTTGGGCAGTTCCTCCTTCTCCAGCTGGCGGATGAGCTTGGCCTGGGTGCTGCTCGGCCAGTGCTTGCACTGGACCACCACGGTACGGCCATCGGCCGTCGTGTGACGCAGGTCGATGCCTTGGTCGATCCCTCGGGGAAAGATCTCCAAGGGAACGCCGAGTATCTGCGTGAACAGGTCGCGGCATACCGTCTCGAAATCGTGGTCGGTCAGCCGCCCGAGGTCGAAGGAGTCCACTCGTCACCCATCGCTCAAGATCGAACCGTTCGCTGTAAGGCTACTGCGGCGTGGCGGAGTCGCTCAGTCGAAACGTACCCCCGTAGGGGCGGGGCGTCATTCTGTGTAGGGGAGCGTGGTCCTGAGCGGAGTCTTGTACATCGTGTAGAGCCGTAAAGTACCCGGGACCTGGGAAAGCACCGTCAAGATCATCCCGACCATATCCCGGGATCATGGTCCTACGGCCGCATGCGGGTGCTCCCAGTGACCTACCGAGAGCGCTGGAAAGCAAAGACTTGCGGTCAAGAAACTGCAGGTCAGGGGCCAAAAAGCCTGGCGGAGAAGAGTGCCCCCGGCAGGATTCGAACCTGCGGCACCCGCTTTAGGAGTCAGGAGAACAAGAAGCGAGTCTTCGCAGGCCAAGTGGGCAATGCCTCGTTGCTACGGGTCGAGTTGCGCACGTATTCGGCATGATCAAGCTTGCGACGAAGCAACTTAGCCTGTCTGTTGAGGGCGCCAATATAACAGGAGGCGGACGCAAACCGGAGAGAGCATCCCCGCACGCGCGGGGAGCACAGTCGCCCGTTCCAGGCCGGGCAGCAGGCGCGGGGACCGTCCCCGCACGCGCAGGGAGCACGTCACGATGGGAACGGCCCTGAAATGGCCGTAGGGACCATCCCCGCACGCGCGAGGAGCACAGGAACAGGCGTCTGCCGTCAGGATCGAGCTCGGGACCATCCCCGCATGCGCGGGGAGCACACCGGCATCGAGGACGTCACGATGCAGGACCTGGGAACATCCCCGCACGCGCGGGGAGCACGGGATCGTCCACGGCGGCAACCAACTGGCCGTGGGACCATCCCCGCACGCGCGGGGAGCACCCGCAGACCCGGCACGCATCGCGGAAGCCGTCGGGACCATCCCCGCACGCGCGGGGAGCACGTATGACCACACCTGAAACTGGGCCAACGGCTGGGACCATCCCCGTACGCGCGGGGAGCACACCGAGGCGCAGATCCGGTCGGCGCAGGCCTGGGGACCATCCCCGCACGCGCGGGGAGCACGTGTCGGGCTGCAGGGCGGTAGTGGTCATCGGGGGACCATCCCCGCACGCGCGGGGAGCACCGCGTCCCGGGTCGCAGCGATCAGACGGGGGGGACCATCCCCGCACGTGCGGGGAGCACGCCAAAACGAGCTCCTACACATCAGGAGCGGAGGGACCATCCCCGCACGCGCGGGGAGCACCTCAGCCCGGACAGCTGTCGGCTCCGTTCGCCGGGACCATCCCCGCACGCGCGGGGAGCACTCTTCGGGAGTGCGTCGGCACACCTCGCATCTGGGACCATCCCCGCACGCGCGGGGAGCACAACGCCTTCTACGCCCTGCAAGTGCTGCGGGTGGGACCATCCCCGCACGCGCGGGGAGCACTAGCCGTAGGTAGATGCAAAATCGTTGATCATGGGACCATCCCCGCACGCGCGGGGAGCACTCTGTGTGACCTGCGAGGTTGTCTGCGGCTCGACCCGAAATGGAGCACTTTCTTGGAAGCGGACATATCGGTCATATTTGGTTTTATCAAGTTGGCGACCTAGTCGTCTCAGGCTGCAGCATCGGCGGCCCTCGGGCAACTTGGCTCTGCTGGAGGGCACGCACGACCGTACGTAGTGCACTCCAGTTCTATTACTCAAATGTTGAGATCCCAACCCGGACTATGCCCTTTAATGGCCCCATGCTCGATGAGGGGGCGACTCATGCTCAATTTATTGAGGGTCTGTCGGCTGTAGCTTGCACTGTTTGGGCGAAGCATGATCGGGATACCGATGGATGGCTGCCGTTGTGGCGCCACCTTGCCGATAGTGGCGCAGTGGCTGGCCTGCTATGGGATCGATGGTTGCCACTGCAGGTGAAACGAGTGATCGCTGAGGGACTTCCGGCGGGATTGAAGGACGGTCGTCGGCTGGCGGTGTGGCTTGCAGCCACTCACGACATAGGAAAGGCCAGCCCAGCCTTCGCTTGCCAGGTGGAGTCATTGGCGGATGCGATGCGAGCGGCCGGGCTCGATATGCCGCCGCACAAGGAACTCCTTGACCGGAAGCTTGGCCCGCACGGCCTGGTGGGGCAGATCCTCATGCAGGAGTGGCTGGTCGAGCGATATGGCTGGTCACGACTGGACACGTTGCAGGTGGGTATCGTGGCGGGCGGTCATCACGGGGTCCCGCCGACGTCCTCCGATATCGCAGCGTTGACGGCCCATCCGGACCTGATGCGGACCCCGGGCTCTGCCTCGTTGTGGCGGGACGTGCAGTGGGAGCTTCTTGGTCACTGCGCGCGGGCATGCGGAGTTAGTGATGCCCTGGCCGGCTGGCGGAAGATTCGACTTTCTCAGCCTGCTCAGGCGCTGCTGACCGGCTTGGTCATCGTGGCGGACTGGATCGCGAGCAATCCAGACCTGTTTCCGTATTTCCCCGACGCCGAGCATGTCAGCGACCGGGACCGGGTTGAGTCGGCGTGGCGTGGCCTCGATCTCCCGGAGCCGTGGCAGGCGTCCGAGCCCGTTGGCTCGCCGGAGGGGCTGTTCTCGTCGCGGTTCCGTCTCCCCGTCGGGAGCCGCATTCGTCCGGTGCAAGAGCGAGCGGTGCAGGTGGCACGCGGTATGTCGATTCCTGGACTGCTGGTGATCGAAGCACCGATGGGGGAGGGCAAGACCGAGGCTGCGCTGGCTGTGGCGGAGATCTTCGCCGCTCGGTCGGGGGCGGGTGGCTGTTTCGTTGCGTTGCCGACCATGGCGACGGGCAACGCGATGTTCCCGCGGATGCTGCAGTGGCTGAAGAAGGTTCCTGACGTACGGCTGGAGCCGGGCCGTCGTTCCGTGTTGCTGGCGCACTCGAAGGCTGCGTTGAACGACGACTACGTGGCGCTGATGCGCGCGGGCAGACGTGACGTCCGCGGCGTCGAGATGGACGGCGGCGCTGGTGAGTGGCGGCCAGGTCGTGACCGGTCAGTGGCTTCGGCCGAGCTGGTGGCGCATCAGTGGCTGCGCGGTCGTAAGAAGG
This sequence comes from Nonomuraea sp. NPDC049129, assembly GCF_040648495.1. NCBI lineage: Bacteria > Bacillati > Actinomycetota > Actinomycetes > Streptosporangiales > Streptosporangiaceae > Nonomuraea > Nonomuraea sp. NPDC049129. The sequence continues at coordinate 95,953 of NZ_JBEZDU010000006.1, forward strand.
GGATGTTGTCGTCGTTCGTGGTGGGGACGATCGACCAGTTGCTGTTCATGGGGTTGAAGAGCCGCCATCTGGCGTTGCGTCACCTGGCGGTAGCGGGCAAGGTCGTGGTCATCGACGAGGCGCACGCCTACGACACCTACATGAACTCCTACTTGGATCGGGTGCTGTCATGGTTGGGCGCTTACCGGGTGCCGGTCGTGGTGTTGTCGGCGACGCTTCCCGCCGCGCGCCGTCGCGAGCTTGCCGAGGCATATGCCGGGAAGACTGCCGCTGGTGTTGATCTCACTGCTGTGGAGGAGGCACGGAGATATCCGCTGCTGACGACGGTGGAGCCTGGCAGCACGGTGGTCGTACCTAAGGCTGTTGCAGCGTCAGGGCGCAAGATTTGCGTCCATGTAGAGCGGTTGCCAGATGATCTGGCCGCATTGGGAAAGCAGCTCGCCCTGGAGTTGGAGGGTGGGGGATGCGTGCTGGTCGTCCGGAACACCGTGGGTCGCGTGCTAGAAACGGCCGCGTATCTGCGCGGACTATTTGGCAACGAGAGCGTCAGTGTCGCACATGCTCGTTTCGTAGATATTGACCGAGCGGACAAAGACGATGACCTGCTGAGACGCTTTGGCCCACCGGAGAAAAGCCACGAATACCGCCCTGTCGGTCGACACATTGTCGTGGCGAGCTCCGTAGCAGAGCAGTCCCTGGACATCGATTTCGACTTGCTGGTTTCTGATCTTTGTCCGGTGGACCTGCTGCTGCAACGGATGGGACGGCTGCACAGGCACGTACGTGGTCAAGAGCAAAGCGATCGTCCCGAACGGCTACGGACGGCGCGATGCTTGCTGACTGGGGCGGACTGGGATGCGGTCCCTGCCAAGCCGGTACGTGGCTCCACGTCGATCTACCGTAATCACGCACTGCTGCGGTCGGCGGCTGTGCTTGAGCCGTACCTGTCCGGGACTGCCGAGAGTGGGCACGTGGTGCGGTTACCTGAGGACATCAGCCCACTCGTCCAAGTCGCTTATGGCATCGACCCAGTGGGCCCCGAGGAGTGGCAGGAGGCTATGGCTCGGGCAGCGGCGAGTGATCAACTGCACCAGGCCAGGCAGGAAGAGGCCGCGCAGGACTTCCAGATCAACGATGTCGGCCGAGCAGGACGCCCTCTGCTCGGTTGGATCGATGCTGGCGTGGGTGATGCCGACGACACCCGCCGTGGCCGTGCTCAGGTGCGCGACAGTCCCGAGACATTGGAGGTACTGGTAGTTCAGCAGCGTTTCGACGGTGTCTGGGTGACGTTGCCGGACCTGTCGAAGAACCGTGGGGGGTTGGAACTGCCTACCGACGCAGTGCCTCAGCCCAGCCTGGCTCGGATCGTCGCGGGGTGCGGGTTGCGCCTGCCTTACCACTTCTCCGACCCCGCTGTTCTGGAGCGAGCGATCGACGAGCTGGAGGCCAACTATGTGCCGGCCTGGCAGATCAAGGAGAGCTACTGGCTGGCCGGTGAACTGATCCTCGTTCTCGACGAAAACTGTCGGGCCCGGCTGGCAGGCTACGACCTGCGCTACACGTCCACCGATGGTCTGGAGGTGACTCGTGCCGAATGAGCCCGCCGCAGGATCGTTTGATCTGACGCGGCAACGGTGGCTGCCAGTGCAGCGCCGTGACGGCAGCGAGGATGAGCTATCGCTTCGCGAGGTGTTCGCGCAGGCAGACGACTTGCGACGACTGGTCGGGGATGTACCGACGCAGGAGTTCGCGCTGCTGCGGCTGCTGCTGGCGATTCTGCACGACGCCATTAAGGGACCGGCCGACATCATCGAGTGGCAGGAGTTGTGGGAAGACGGTCTGCCTGTCGATCGCCTCATGGGCTACCTGGACGAGCATCGCGAACGCCTCGACCTGCTCCATCCTGACCAGCCCTTCTACCAAACGGCGGGGCTACACACGGCCAAGGGCGAGGTGAACGCGCTGGACCGTATCGTTGCCGATGTGCCGAACGGCGTACCGTTCTTCACCATGCGCGGCCGGGGAGTTGAGCGCCTTACGTTCGCGGAGGCCGCCCGGTGGCTGGTGCACGCGCATGCCTTCGACACCTCTGGGATCAAGACGGGCGTGGTCGACGACCCCCGGGTCAAGGGCGGTCGCGCGTATCCACAAGGCGTGGCATGGGCTGGGACTCTGGGCGGTGTCTTCGTCGAAGGAGAGAACCTGAGGCAGACCCTGCTGCTCAACCTAATCGCATTCGATACCGACAACCTGCGCGTCAAGCCTGACCAGGATCGGCCAGCCTGGCGGCGGGCACCCGATAAGCCGGGTCAGGCAGACCCCTTGGAGCTGAGCCGCCGTCCCGCTGGAGTGCGGGACCTCTACACCTGGCAATCCCGCCGTGTCCGGCTCGTCCACGCTGGGCAGGTGGTGACTGGGGTGATCCTCACCTACGGCGACCCGCTCACCCCGCGCAACAAGCACCAGCATGAGCCGATGACTGCCTGGCGGCGTAGCCCTGCACAGGAGAAGAAGCTCAGTCTTGCCCAGGTCTACCTACCACGCGAACATGACCCCAGCCGCAGTGCCTGGCGAGGCCTGGGGGCTCTGGTCGCTGGCAGGGCAGCCGGTGCCGAGCAGCGTGGTGAGGCCGCGGCCGTGGTTCGTCCCCGGATTCTCGACTGGGTCGCCCGCCTGACCGTCGAAAGCGACCTGCCGCCGGCGTACCTCATCCGTGCGCGCCTGATCGGCGCCCTGTACGGCACGCAACAATCGGTCATCGACGAGATCATCGACGATGCGGTCACCATGCCTGTGGTGCTGCTTCATGCTCTCGACCGCCGTCTTGGTCAGGTTGCGATCGACGCGGTCGCCGATGCGGAAGACGCTGTCACCACTCTCGGTGATTTGGCAGGGGATCTGGCCCGCGCCGCAGGTAGCGATATGGACTCGCAGAAGGAGGTCGCACGGCATCAGGGCTTCGCCTTGCTAGATGGAGCGTTCCGCACATGGCTAGCCAAAATCTCTCCGGATGACGACGCCCACGAGCGCCGAGCGGCATGGCAGAGGCAAGCACACGAGATTATCAGCCGTGTCGGCAACGATCTGCTCCGTGCGGCGGGGGACGCTGCTTGGGAAGGCCGGGTCATCCAGACGAAAAAAGGTCAGAGCTTGTGGTTGACGGCCTCACATGCTGACCTGGTCTTCCGCGCCCGGCTGCGCTCCGCCCTTCCAGCAGCGGCATCAGAAGGCCGTCGGCCCGTTTCGCCGGACACCTCCGAACTTCCCGAAACCGCGGAGACCACATCATGACCTCACCCTCCCTCGAGGCGGTGACTGCGCGGCGTCCGGTCGCTGACCTCGTCCGCGACATCGCCTCTGCCTATATCGGCGAGCTACAAGACGGCTACCTGCGCGATCGCAGTGCCTCCGTCGCCGCACTGGCACAATTGCGACGCGGTGCCGGCAAGCTTCCTGACGAGGTACCTGAGCTGTGGGGCATGGCCGGGACTGAGCGGCTCTACAGCGAACAGGGCCTTTCTGAAAAGGAAGCCCTTAAAGCCGAATTCGCGCTGTTTTCAGCCATCACTTTGTACTCACTGCACCAGCAGTCCAAGTCCGGCCAGCCGATGCACCGGCCCCAGGCAGAATTGGGCGCGGCTGTGCGCCGCCTCATGCCTGGCGGCGTACTGGATGAACCGATCCGTCGCCGCTTCGTTCGCCTCGGCACCGCTTCCACACCGCAGGCGCTCGCGTACCGGCTGCGCGAAATCGTCATTCTGCTGCGCGGCCAGTCGATCCCGCTCGGTTACGGGATCTTGGCTCAGCAGCTGTACCAGGCGCAAGATCCCGATGGGCTGCGCCACGTCCGGCAGCGCTGGGGGCGCAGTTTCCACTCCTACCGTCCCCCCACCCCGCGCACCGACGCCGACACCATCGCTTCCCCCGACAAGGACACCTGATGACTCGGACCATCCTCGAAGTCCACGCGCTGCAGACCGTCCCGCCAAGCTGCTTGAACCGTGACGACACTGGTACGCCCAAAACGGCGGTGTACGGAGGAGTCCTCCGTGCCAGGGTCTCCAGCCAGGCGTGGAAGCGGGCGACCCGGCGGGGCTTTCACGACCTCTTGGATCCGAGCGAACTCGGCGTACGCACCCGGCGGGTGGCGGAGCTGCTGGCCGAGCGCATCCGAAAGCTAGACGGATCGATCACGCAAGCTGACGCTTGGGCGCTGGCTGCGGAGACGATCCAGACTGCCACCGGCTCCAAAATCGAAATTCCTAAGCGGAGGTCGGACGCTGCCCGAGGCGAGGCGGGGCCGGCTCCCGCTCCGGAGTCGAAGTATCTGATGTTCCTGAGCGCTCATCAGCTGGACGGTCTGGCCGAGCTCGCCGTCAAGGCTCATGGCGCCGGCAAGGACTACTTCAAGGACAAAGCCATCAGAGATCAGGCCAAGCGAACGGCCAACAGCCGTCACTCTGTCGACATCGCGCTGTTCGGCCGCATGATCGCCGATGGTGCTGACATCAATGTGGACGCTGCGGCGCAGGTGGCGCACGCCATTAGCGTTCACCGCGTGGACAACGAGTCCGATTACTACACGGCGGTCGACGACTACAAGGAACGCGAAGACGATGACCTGGGTGCCGGCATGATCGGCACCGTGGAGTTCAACTCCGCCACTCTCTACCGCTACGCCGCCGTCGATGTCGACCTGCTACGCCGCAACCTCGGCGCGGGCTTGCGCACCGACGAGCCGGTCACAGAACCCGTCCGCAGGGCGGTTGAGGTGTTCGTTCAGTGCTTCCTCACATCGCTGCCCACAGGCAAGATCAATACCTTTGGCAATCACACCCTGCCTGACGCCGTAGTGGTGAAGGTCCGTGATTCACGGCCCATCAATCTGGTGGCGGCGTTCGAAGAGCCCTGCCGGGCTGATGAGGCGACCGGCGGCCACATGCGCCATGCCTCAGAGGCCCTGGTCTCCTATTTCACTGACATCGAGCATAACTACGGCACCGGAGATGGCGCCCCCACCTGGGTCTTGCAGGTCGGCAGAAACACCGAGGCGCTGACCCGGCTCGGCACCAGCCAGCCGTTGTCGGAACTGATCACCGCAGTCGGCGCGGAAGTCGCACGGAGGCAGGACCAGGCATGAGCGTCCTGCTGATGCAACTGGCAGGGCCGCTTCAATCCTGGGGATCGACCTCGCGCTTCGCCCGGCGATCCACCGAAGCGGCGCCGACCAAAAGCGGCGTGATCGGCCTGCTGGCGGCGGCCTCGGGACATGAGCGCTCGGATGACCTCAGCGATATGGCCGCCCTGCGTTTCGGCGTTCGCGTGGACCAGCCCGGCACGTTGCTGCGCGATTTTCACACGGCACACCACTTCGAGACCGGCGAAGCCGCGCCTGTGTCGGAACGGTTCTACCTGGCCGACGCGGTCTTCGTGGCAGCGGTGGAAGGTGATGACCAGCTCATCGACAAGCTCCATCAGGCACTGCGCGCGCCGGTCTTCCTGCCGTACCTAGGACGCCGCTCCTGCCCGCCGTCCCGGCCCGTGAACCTGTGCATCCGCCAGGGACTCTCCCTCCTGGAGGCGCTGAAGAAGGAACCGTGGCAGGCTGCACGCTGGTACCAGCTACGACGACGCAATGAACATCGAGTAGACCTCGAAATGCTCATCGAGGCCACCGCCGAAGACGGTCCTGTCGATAGCCTGCGAGATCAGCCCGTGAGCTTCGACCCGCTGCACCGTCAATACCGGCTGCGCGGCGTCCATCGACCGCCGCCGGTGAGCGTCGTCAACCCCGCCGCCCGTCCCGTCCACGACCCCATTGCCGCTCTTGGGAGCGCATGATGTTCCTGACCCGGTTTCGCTTCAACACGGCCCGGCTTGGTGCCCGGCGTCTGCTGTCATCACCGCAGCGCCTGCACGCCGCGATCATGTTCGCTTTCGCTGAGCCCTTGCCAGATCAGAACGACGGCCCCAGAGTTCTCTGGCGGATCGACCGCAATAGCCGTGCGGAAACCTATCTCTACATCGTCAGCCCTGCCAGGCCTGACCTCACGCATCTCGTTGAAGAAGCCGGATGGCCAGAGACTGGGCGCTGGCAGACCCACGATTACGAACCTCTGCTGTCACGGCTGGCCAAGGGAGATACCTGGGCGTTCCGGCTGACCGCCAACCCCGTTCATAGCATTCGCCGGACTGCTGACGAGCCCACAAAGGTCACCGCGCACGTCGGCCGTAGCCACCAGGCGGACTGGCTCCTCAAGCGCCAGGAGAAGGCTGGATTCGTGGTTATCAGTAAGCCGCCGGAGCAGCGCCTACACAGCGAACTCGACCAGCACGAGCTGGTGATACACGACCGGAGGCAGCTCGACTTCACGAAGGCCGGCCAGCGGCAGCCCGTGACCCTGGTCACCGTCACCTTCGACGGCCGGTTGCAAGTGACAGACCCCGATGCGCTACGCCATACCCTCACTCGCGGACTGGGCAAAGCGAAGGCGTACGGCTGCGGCCTGATGACCCTTGCTGAGGGATGAACCGTGGCCACCGTTGGACAGCGTGGCCAGTCCTCGCCGCGCGAGCTCACCCGAATGGGAGACCGCATCTCCTTTATTTACCTGGAACGATGCGTTCTACACCGCGAACACAATGCCATCACGGCTGAAGATGCCCAGGGCGTCACCTACATTCCCGCTGCCACAATAGGCACCCTGCTGCTCGGCCCCGGAACCCGCGTCACCCACCAGGCGATGACCCTGCTGGGCGACAGCGGAGCAGGCGTGGTGTGGATTGGCGAGCAAGGGGTGCGCTTCTACTCCGGCGGCAGGTCGCTCAATCGCTCGGCCTCCCTCGTCGAGGCGCAAGCGACTAAATGGGCTAACCGCCGTACCCGGCTTGATGTGGCCCGTGAGATGTACCGCATGCGCTTTCCAGAGGAAGACCCGGCTGGTCTCACCAGACATGAACTTCTCGGCAGGGAAGGGCGCAGGGTCAAAGAGTGCTACCGCCGTCAAGCTGAGAGAACGGGCCTACCTTGGAACGGCAGGATCTATATTCCTGGTGATTTCAGCGCAGGCGATCCCGTGAACCAGGCGGTCACCGCAGCTGCCCAATGCATGTATGGAATCGCTCAGACCACGGTTGCCGCACTAGGTTGCGCGCCCGGTCTCGGTTTCATCCACTCTGGGCATGAACTGGCCTTCGTGCTGGATGTCGCTGACCTCTACAAGACGGAGATCGCTATTCCGATCGCTTTCGATGTGGCTGCTGATAGCCCTGAAGATGTCGGCTCTCGCACACGCAGAGCGATCCGCGACCACGTCAACAAGCTCAGTCTGCTGAAGCGGTGTGTGCATGACATCAAGCACCTGGTGCTGCTGGACGACGCTCAAGCTGACCCTGATAGCACCGACATCGACCGTGTCACGCTTCAGAGCGACCACGGAGCAGAACTGGAGTCAGGCCGCAACTATGCTGAGGATGACATCCATGAGGTCCCCTGGTGACCGTCATCGTTCTCACCCGATGCCCTACAGGACTTCGTGGCTTCCTCACTCGATGGCTAATGGAGATCTCGCCTGGTGTATTCATCGGAGGTCCTTCTGCACGGATCCGAGAAGCGTTGTGGCTTGAGGTCCAGAAGTACGCCGACACGGGACGAGCGCTTCTCGCCTACACCACCGATAACGAACAAGGCTTCACCTTCGAAACCCACGACCACAAGTGGCATCCCATCGACCACGAAGGCCTCATCCTGCTACGTCGGCCGAAGAAACAGCCCGAATCTAGTGCAGCCGCCACCCCCCGGAACTGGAGCAAAGCCGCCAAACGGCGCAGATACGGCCAACGGTGATCGGTAAGAGCAAACACGGTCTCGTTCCGCGTCATGCTCCACCCGCGAGAGCGGGTTACTCCTGACGGGTTCCCCTAATGTCCGTTTCTGCGGAAGTACTCGAAAATGGCCTCTGCGGTTCCTAACTACGCAGGTCACAGAGGGTGCTCCCCGCGCACGCGGGGATGGTCGCTGGGGCACCGTCGTACGTGCCGGGTCGGATGAGTGCTCCCCGCGCACGCGGGGATGGTCGAAGTCCTGATGGGGCTCGGGTCGTGGAAGCTGTGCTCCCCGCGCACGCGGGGATGGTCCCGACAACATCGACTGGACCGAAGAACCCGACTTGTGCTCCCCGCGCACGCGGGGATGGTCCCTCGTCCGCACCCCCGACGAAGCCCCCGACCTGGTGCTCCCCGCGCACGCGGGGATGGTCCCGCGACCTGGCCAGGGCCCGAGCCCACGCCGAGGTGCTCCCCGCGCACGCGGGGATGGTCCCTCGGGCTTGTCCACCATCGCGTGGGGGTCGGCGTGCTCCCCGCGCACGCGGGGATGGTCCCCGGCGATGACCGCCGCCTACGACGAGCTGCTGGTGCTCCCCGCGCACGCGGGGATGGTCCCGCGGCCCGCGACGCCGAGAAAAACCAGCGCTCGTGCTCCCCGCGCACGCGGGGATGGTCCCCGTGTCCAACAAAAAGGCCCCCGCCGGGGTCCGTGCTCCCCGCGCACGCGGGGATGGTCCCGGTCCGAGCAAGACATCGCCGAGGAGGACTGAGTGCTCCCCGCGCACGCGGGGATGGTCCCAGAGGAGTTCCAGCATGGCACACAAGCCGTGGGTGCTCCCCGCGCACGCGGGGATGGTCCCGATGCCGAGCATAAGGTCATGACCGCGCAGAAGTGCTCCCCGCGCACGCGGGGATGGTCCCTCATGCCGGCCAACCGCATTTGCACGGCTTTGGTGCTCCCCGCGCACGCGGGGATGGTCCCGCCGGCGGGCTCACCGGAGCGGCGGGCCGGCGGTGCTCCCCGCGCACGCGGGGATGGTCCCACGTGCAGAGGCTCTCATCCACCTCTATCGCGGTGCTCCCCGCGCGCGGGGATGGTCCCACGGTGAATTTCGCGACGGTGGCGGCGTTGTTGTGCTCCCCGCGCACGCGGGGATGGTCCCATGCTCCGCGCCCTGGAGCGCTGCCAGCCCTCGTGCTCCCCGCGCACGCGGGGATGGTCCCCGGGATCTGGGCCAGGAGCTGGCCGTCGCCCGGTGCTCCCCGCGCACGCGGGGATGGTCCTCACGTAGCACCGGCCCCGCGTTGTGAGGGTCAGTGCTCCCCGCGCACGCGGGGATGGTCTCTTTCCGGTTCGGGCGCCTGAATTCGCATGAGGGTGCTCCCCGCGTACGCGGGGATGGTCCCCAGACTTCGTCACCCGCCTCCAGATGGACTCGGTGCTCCCCGCGCACGCGGGGATGGTCCCCAGGGTTACGGCGACGAACGCCACCAGTCCCAGTGCTCCCCGCGCACGCGGGGATGGTCCCTGCGCGCGGTACTCCGTGGCGCCGCCCGACTCGTGCTCCCCGCGCACGCGGGGATGGTCCACCCACCCCGAGCGGGGGCAGTGGACGAGTCCGTGCTCCCCGCCGCACGCGGGGATGGTCCCAGGAACGGCAGGGCGAACCTCAGATAGAGGCTGTGCTCCCCGTGCGGGGATGGTCCCTAATCGGAATTCATGGGGAAGAATGGCACGAGGTGCTCCCCGCGCACGCGGGGATGGTCCCGGCAAAGCGAAGACCTTCAAGCTAAAGGCAGTGTGCTCCCCGCGCACGCGGGGATGGTCCCACCGTGTGGCCCGCAAGCGGGCCATACGCGGGGTGCTCCCCGCGCGCGGGGATGGTCCCGGCTCGATGTGCAGCAGGTCGCCCAGGGTCAGGTGCTCCCCGCGTACGCGGGGATGGTCCCTCGAAAACGAGCGGCGGCCGAGTCGAGCGGCAGTGCTCCCCGCGCAAGCGGGGATGGTCCAGCCGGCAGGGCCCCAGCACGGACCATGCGGGGGTGCTCCCCGCGCACGCGGGGATGATCCCAACCCGATCAATCCCATGTACCGGGTCGGCCTGAGACCCCCTTCGGGGGCATTTTTGGCCGGGGTCGTCGCCAGCATCTGCTGACTCTGCCTTGCTCGTTGTCTGAGATGTCAGGCCGTTTGTCATCTCTCTGCACCCCAAACGAGGGCTGTCCGGTCGGCCGGCAGGATGCGGTTGCCCTTGTGCGGCTGGCTGAGGACGAATACCGGAACCCCCTCGGGGATGTCCAGCTCCCTTCGCTCGTCTGGGGAGGGCATGCGAGCGGTGACCTCTGCTGGCCCCTCCACGATCACCCGTTCGACGGGGGCCTGTGGACGTACGTAGGAGCCTTCACGCTTCACGGTGACGATCAGTCCCTCGCTGCGCAGAACCCCGAGTGCCTGCCGTACGGCAACGCGGCCGAGCTCGTACTCCTGCATCAGCCGGCCCTCTGACGGGAGTGCCTGGCCAGGTGTGAGCCGTCCCGCTGCGATGTCCGCGCGGATGATGTCGGCGAGCTGCCGGTGCACAGGTCGATCGGAACCGAAGTCGATCACAACACGTCATCATCACAACCCCACTACCTCATATGAGCTTGTAGGCATATGCTCATAAGGAATGAGCAGCAGGAACGTTGCCACATCAAGGTAGGGGAGGTTGCCGCTATGCCTGAGCTTCTCGGTCTAGAGGCAGATGCCTGGCCTTGTCCAAGACTCTCCGCCCACCCGCCAGGCCGCAGCACCGCCGCCACCACGACGCACATCGACTGGACCAAGGAGGAACCGGTCCGCCAGCGGATAGTGGACTACACCTGCTCCTGCCGCGCACTCGTCTATGAGCTGCTGAGCTGCGGCGGCCACTACATGATCCGTCGCACGCACCAGACCGCGTCTCCCAAGGTCTTCTACGCCGGGCCATGGCCACGGGCCGTGGCAGAGCGCGTTTGGATGATGATCCTCACGGGTGAGGCTTGCTGATGGCACCGGTCCGTTGGTCGCTCCATGGCGGAGCCTGGGCGCAACCAAATCGAGAGCGGCAGGTAGGGCCGCCTCGCCCCATGCCGGGCCGCAGCACGGAGGTGAAGCACGGATCCTCGACGAGGCCGTGGTCATCCCTGCTGATGCTCTGTCGTCTTAGCCTTGAGTCCGTCGTTGCTCGGCAAGGGAGCCTCATGACTCAAGGCAAAGCTCAGCCCGCCTACGCCACGCTGGCAAGCGACCTCCGCCAGCGGATCACGACAGGGGAGTACCCGCCTGGCGGGATGACAGCAGCGGGATAACGACGCCCACGGCCGCGCCCGCTACTCCTGACAGGCCCCGTCCAGCCCCTGCTCCACGGTCGCCCGCTACGGATCGAACGGCTCCTTACGGGCGTCCTCCCAGTTCACCTCGGCGGCCTCCGCGCCGATGAAGACCGTGTCGCGGTGGGCGTCGAAGTTCCAGGCAAGAACGGCCATTGCCCCTTCCGATGCGACCCGGCTCACTGGGCAGGCCGTGGACGGAATCCACAACCCGACCGTAGGTCGCCGTGGCCAGATCGAGGAAGAGCGTTGTCACCGCCGTCACCGCCGTCGCGGGCGCTAGGAAGCATCGTCTTTACGGGGACGCGCTCGCCGAGCCATCCGCCAGCCTGTCGCCACTTCTGACCGATAAGCGTGTCCGAGCCGTATTCACCCCAGCTCTCCCCGCAAACCGTGTAGAGGTCGTCGTAGCCGATGATCTCACTGTGCGACACCCAGGGCGTCGTACCTGGACCCGCCCTGTTAGCGACCAGCCTTTACCGCAGCGCCCACCCGCGAACTGTAGGGACCATCCCCGCGTGCGCGGGGAGCACGTGCGGTGGCGCCACATCATGCGGTCCTGGTCGGGACCATCCCCGCGTGCGCGGGGAGCACCACAAGGGCGAACTCGTTGACTACCCGCTCGAGGGACCATCCCCGCGTGCGCGGGAAGCACGCGAGCGTGACCGTGCCGCGGCGGCCTCCACGGGGACCATCCCCGCGTGCGCGGGGAGCACAGGTCCAACAATGTGCACCCAGTTCAGCACAGGGGACCATCCCCGCGTGCGCGGGGAACACAGCCCCTTGTACGGCTGCCAGCGCGGCGCCAGGGGACCATCCCCGCGTGCGCGGGGAACACTGACGGTGGCGGTGGGAAAGCATGGAAGGCAGGGGACCATCCCCGCGTGCGCGGGGAACACTTGTACGGGCTGATCAGCATGGAGACCGTGGAGGGACCATCCCCGCGTGCGCGGGGAACACCCGTGGTGAGTTCCAGCCAGTACAGCCGGTACGGGACCATCCCCGCGTGCGCGGGGAACACACTCCACGACCTGCGTAGTTAGCGGCCGCAGGAGCCATTTTCGAGCACTTTCACTGAATCGGACATTATGGGCATCGCTGTTATGTACTGGCTTTCGAAGGTAGGGCATAGGCGCGGGACACGGAGGCCCGCTGGATATTGTCGGGCATCACGAATCGGTTGATGAAGGGCGCTAAGCGGGCGTGTGGTGCGTGCCCGCGGGTCCGCTCATACCGTGGGTCTTGCCGACGGCGCTACGGAAGGCCCCCGGCTGTCGCCTAAGGACGTTGGCCCAGCCGATTGCCGGATCCCAGGCGGGGGCGTCCGACGGCTGATGTCCCAAAGTCGATGACAGCAGCCAGTCTCCCGCCGTCGATTGCTGGCCGAAGCCTTCCTCCATGCGGCTATACCGTTTCGCAATAGCGTCACTCCTCCTTTATGGCAAGCCTCAAGCCAGATCTCTTGCGGAATGCCATAAAATCGGTCTAACGTACTAAGTCGGTATTTCTCGGATGACGCCCGGGAGATCTTCGTGGCTGAGGTCATGGTCCCCAACCCGCGACACGTACGCCTGAAGCAGTTGCTCGCCCAGGCCGAGGATGAGGCCCGCCAGCTACGCCAGGCGTATCTTCCGGCCATCCACGCCATGTCCTCCGGCACGGTATGGACCGGCCCTACTGCCCGTAAGTGGTCCGCCGACCTGCAGGAACGCCAGCATCAGCTACTCCGCATCGCGCAACGAGTGACCAGCGCTGTCGAAGAGGAGCTGCGCCATCACCCGCCCATGGTCACCGAGACCATGGCGAACGCCATCCGCCACGGGCTGGCCGGGCGCTCGTAATGACAAGCTCTGCCAACGAATTCTGCGGCATCGATCCCGACGCGATGGATGGAATGTCACGTTCTTTGCAGAACGCGACAAACCGCCTAGGCGACTTCTACCATGAATTCGATCAGCTTTTCCGCGCAAACGGTATCAGCACCGGACCTCTGCGGGAGATTCTCGATGTCTCCAAGTGGAGCGAAAGCCAGATCTCCATGCTCGCCTACCGCAGCCAGACGATCCGCGAGCTGGGCAAGGGGGCCGGCGCGGCCTTCCTGATGCTCCCCGACCAACTCGCCGCCTTCGATGACGCTCGCGGGCTGGCCAACATGTACAGCCAGGGCATCGTGGGCAACGGCTCCGCCGACCTCCAGGCGCAACTGATCCACGAACACGCCGATGAGATAGCCAAACTGGCGGACAACCCGCAGGCCGCCGCCGCTTTCTTCGCCATGCTCTCTCCGGCCGTACGCGACGCCCTGCCGAGCCTGATCGTCGCCACAGGCAGCAAGACCGCCAAACAAGACCTCGCCGCCTTCAGCAAGGCCCTCGGCGCCGCACTACGCGCCCCGGCGAGCGTGCCGGCCTTCGAGCGGTTCAAGAGCGACTTTCTCAAGCCCACCACCAAGAACGCCGCCTGGAACCGATTAGCCCTCCTCAAGGGCGCCAACGCCCCCACCGCGTACCGCACCGCAGCAGCCCGTGCCCTGGTCTTGGACGCCTTCGTGGCTAATCCGCAGCAAAGCCTCCGCGCTGGGAGCAATACACAGACCCAGGCCCTGGGCATCCCGTCGGACCTCGTAGCACTCGGATTGGAAGTACTGGATGGCGACGGTGCGGCCGTCCGGGCCACCTTCGCCGCAATGGGTACTCCGCAGTCCAAGCTCACCCAGCCCGAGAAGATGCAGCTGTTCATCAACTACGCCAAGGGCCCCGGCATCGAGGAAGAGGTCGCCGACGCCTTCGGTAGAGTTCTTGCGTCCGGCGCGGAGGTGAAGGCAGAGCAACCCGGTAAACACTCCGCTGACGCCGCCGCCTTCGCTCTCGACGCGATCAAAGCGACCAGCGCGTACCGAGAGAAGCTACCCGGTGCCGCTCGGGACTCGATGAGCCTGATCGCCCAGTCCTACATCCACGAACTGACCACAGGCGGCCGCTTCGACAAGGCCATCGATCGGTCATCAGGAATGGGACATCCACCGGAGTGGATCGATATCCCCGGCGTCACCCCCGGTTTCTACCTCAGCCCAAAAGACACCTTCAATTTCCTGCGCACCTTTACCGGCGACGAACGCCTCACCAAGGAGTTCGACTCGGCCATGGCACGGTTCTACCACGACACGCTCGTGACGACAGCGGGCCTCGACGGGAAGAACGCGACTACCCACTTCGACGATGCTGCCAAGATGTTCGGCGATTTTGCCGGGATCGAGTTCCAAGCGGCGTCCAAGGTACGCGGGCAGGCCGACGCCATCGACGCCCTCGTCCTCGACATGGTCAAGAACACCGCCGCCCTGGGCATCGACAAAATTCCGGTAGCCAGCCAGGCAGTCGACATGGGATGGACCGTGGCCAAGACCTATGCCGTCAGCAGGTTGCTCGACGGATGGGTAGCCAGCTTCGAGACTCGGGTCGAGAAACTCGATGCGGAGCGTGTCGATTACGTCGTACGCCAGAGGTACGACATGTCACGTCTCCTTCACGAGGGCGGCTTCCCCTCCACGCCCCCTCCTGACGAGCTGGTCAGCAAGGAGACCGGCCATCTCAAGACTTACGACGAGATCCTCAAAGAGGCCAAGCGGGACGCGGCAGGCGGCGACGTGGAGAAGGTCCTGAGAGACAAGCTCTCGGTCTTTGAGCACTGGACGGACGCCAACCAGAAGTTGGACGGGAAGATGGAAGACGCCTCAAGATTCACCACAAGTACCCTGACCAAAGAGTTGATCGAGAAATGGAGCTGACACCTCCGACTCAACGCGCGAGGCAACGAGATTCGGCCCGCAATCGCCAGGTCGGCGGCTCCTCATGGACCTCCACTGTCACGGTGATGCCGAGCGCCTCCTTCGTTCCGTGGATGGTCCGGCCTGTAAGTTGGTCCACTTGTGCGGGGTCGAACGTCACGTCATAGCCGAAGCGAGGCAGCCGCAGAGTATCCTCCATCAGGCGCTGAGCTCGGTCCAGATAATTATCAACTGGTTCGTTGGCGCGCGTGTAGTCCGCCGTTGCCTCTAGTACTCGTTTGAAGTGCCCGTCTCCGCAAGAGATATCGGTGTCCGGCCTTGCGATGATGTGCAGCTTCTTGAGCGGGTTCTTGAAAACGTCGTCTGTCTCCAGAGCATGGGTGTCCTTCTGCAACTCGGTCGCCGCATCATCAAGGGATGGCGCTGACGAGCAGGAGACCAAGGAGAGCACGCCCAGAAGGAAGATCGCTAAGAGGCAATATGCCGCGCGCATGCAGTACCTCCATTGGCGCCCAGACGGTGCATCAATCCTGACCCGAAGTCGGCGGGGCGGCTACCGCTTCTGGAAAGCTGCGACGCCCCCTGTAGGCCATTCTTAACGGCTACCGCGTCGCGTCGGCCTCCGAGCGGGCTCGGGCGAGCCGAGTCTCGGCGAAGGTCTGAAAATCCCACACCAGCGGATCGTTGCCGTATCGCGCGAGCTGGTTGACGAACTCCCGGACGTAGCGCTGGATGCGTGCCGATCGCAGGTCGCCACCGTGGTGACCACCTCGCGCGCTATCGCGCTGCCCTGTTCCAGGTCGCCGCAGGCCACGTGACTGGAGGCCAGGATGATCTGTACGAAGGACAAGCTGCGTACGTACAGGGCCTCCGACAACTCCACGTTCTCCAGCACCCACCCGATGGTGATGTCCGAGGTCGCGGATGCAGTGCGCGAACTCCGCCGCCAGCTCGGCCTCGTCGAAGTACTTCAGCCACACTGGATCGTCCTCAGGCATACGCCGCTCGAACCTGCGCGCGTAGGGGACCACATCCCCGCGTGCGCGGGGACCACGGGGCATTCGCGTCGTACGGCATGGGGCTGCTGGGACCATCCCCGCGTGCACGGGGAGCACCTGTACGTCGAGGTCCTCGCCGACGCCAGCAAGGGACCATCCCCGCGTGCACGGGGAGCACCTCCACAAGCGCCTTGCTTCCTCCAGGGCTAAAGGGACCATCCCCGCGTGCACGGGGAGCACTTGAGGTGCACCGGCATGGCCACGGTCCAGTAGGGACCATCCCCGCGTGCACGGGGAGCACCTGCGACCAGGTGTCTTGGACCATTGACCCGGAGGACCATCCCCGCGTGCACGGGGAGCACGTCTTCGAACTCGTCGAGGCGCAGCTTGACAGGGGGACCATCCCCGCGTGCACGGGGAGCACCCTGAATGACCTGCGCACTTAGCGGCGCCGGAGGCCATTTTCGAGCACTTTCACCGAAACGGGCACTTCGGACATATTGCCGTCGACTTCCTAGGTAGGGCATTTGAAGGTGGAAGATCTTCTGGCGCGGTCGGTCATGGCGATGCGGGTCGATACAGGGCTGAGGAAGAGTGAAGCACTGTGCGCACGCATTTGGCACGATCAATCGCTAACGATCAGTTACAGCGGGACGGTACGGATACGCAAAGAACCCCCAGACTATGGAGTCGTTCCAGGCATCCAAGAACAGCCGCACGCCAGGACCTCGCCCGGGCGCTTACCGCTTCCGAGGCGCTGGAGTAACGATGAGGTCGGCGTTGGAGGGTGTCTTCCTACCCTCGGGAGGGACACCGACCCGGGCGGGCCATCCCCGCGTGCGCGGGGAGCACATCGGCATCGCGACCACGCTCCAGGAGTCCGAGGGACCATCCCCGCCTGCGCGGGGAGCACCCCGCACCTGCGAGCAGTGCGGCGCCGCATATGGGACCGTCCCCGCGTGCGCGGGGAGCACTCGGACAGCGGGTCATCCGCCGACGGCTGGTCTGGACCATCTCCGCGTGCGCGGGGAGCACACCCACCAGCTCGGCAAGGTGTCGGGCGGCACGGGGCCATCCCCGAGTGCGCGGGAAGCACACGTCAGGGTCGACGCTCTCGCGCGAGCCGCTGGGACCATCCCCGCGTGCGCGGGGAGCACTGCTCCCAGCAGGCCGGCCGTGACGTGTGGCAGGGACCATCCCCGCGTGCGCAGAGAGCACACTTCAATACGAACCTTTCGATCCTTAATGCTGGGACCATCCCCGCGTGCGCGGGGAGTACTGATCCGGTGTAGCTCCCAGGGACTTCCACTGGGGACCATCCCCGCATGCGCAGGGAGCACTACCGCCTCATGTGGCTCCTAGAGGCCGGTATGGGACCATCCCCGCGTGCGCGGGGAGCACATTTTGAGACCATAGCGATAGCCGAACATTCCGGGACCATCCCCCGCGTGCGCGGGGAGCACGGCCGCGGCCATGCGGCGGTGGACGCTGCCTGGGGACCATCCCCGCGTGCGCGGGGAGCACACCAATTGGCTCATAACGGTCGTCTCGTAGAGGGGGCCATCCCCGCGTGCGCGGGGAGCACGCTGACTCCGACGCCCTGCTTGACAGCAGGTCGGGACCATCCCCGCGTGCCCGGGGAGCACCTCGGCCTGGAGCCTGGCGTGGACCTGCTGACGGGACCATTCCCGCGTGCGCGGGGAGCACCGGGCGATCATCTGCCCGAGCACGGGGGACTCGGGACCATCCCCGCGTGCGCGGGGAGCACAGCGAGTAGGACGCGATGAACAGGACCATCCGGGGACCATCCCCGCGTGCGCGGGGAGCACGGCGACAGCGAGATCCGGTCCGCCCCCGCCGCGGGACCATCCCCGCGTGCGCGGGGAGCACCCGACGACGACTTGCATCGTGGACAGGAAGCCGGGACCATCCCCGCGTGCGCGGGGAGCACAAGTTCGCCCCCTACGTCGAGGGGCTGGGGTCGGGACCATCCCCGCGTGCGCGGGGAGCACGGGTAACACCCTGGCGCCCCCGGGACCGCAGCGGGACCATCCCCGCGTGCGCGGGGAGCACACTGGGGGGACCCCCACGAAAGCGTGAGGCGGGGGACCATCCCCGCGTGCGCGGGGAGCACGCAAGGCCACGGAGAAGGAGTAGCGCCGTGGCGGGACCATCCCCGCGTGCGCGGGGAGCACAGTGAGCGAAGCGGGTTGACGTTGCCGTCGTAGGGACCATCCCCGCGTGCGCGGGGAGCACTGCTTGGCGTCGCCGATCTTTGCCTGGAGCTCGGGACCATCCCCGCGTGCGCGGGGAGCACATGCAGCGCCAGACGGCGGCTTCCCGCTCCGGGGGACCATCCCCGCGTGCGCGGGGAGCACCGGGCCGACGCCGCTGAACGGAAGTTCGCCGAGGGACCATCCCCGCGTGCGCGGGGAGCACTCTTCAGTCGAGGGTCTGCGGCGGCCTGCCACGGGACCATCCCCGCGTGCGCGGGGAGCACCCTGAATGACCTGCGCACTTAGCGGCGCCGGAGGCCATTTTCGAGCACTTTCGCCGAAACGGGCACTTCGGACATATTGCTATCGACTTCCAAAGGGGCATTTGAAGGTGTGACGGTCTTCTGCGTGGTCGGTCATGGCGACGCGGGTCGATGCAGGGCTGAGGAAGAGTGAAGCACTGTGCGCACGTATTTGGCACGATCAACCGCTAACGATCAGCTACAGCCGGACGGCACCGGACGCACAAGGAAGCCCCTGACTGGCGTTACCGCTGGTCAAGGGGCTTCTATGGCTGGTCAGGTCTGGTGCCCCCGGCAGGATTCGAACCTGCGGCACCCGCTTTAGGAGAGCGGTGCTCTATCCCCTGAGCTACGGAGGCGGACCCCGTAAGCCTAGCGAAACTACGGCAGTGTGTGGGACGCAGGGCGGTCGTGAGTTTGGCTGGGCGGGTCATGGGTGCTCTGAGCTGCAGTAAAGGCATGGCAAGCGATCAGATTGTTGCGCATCCCGCGTCGATAGCGTCGGGTCTGTGACCAGAAGGCGACGTAGTCAGGTGCGTAGGCGGCCTGTCGTGTTGATTGCGGCTGTGTTGGCGCCGGGGATCCTTGCTGGCGGGTTGTTGGCGGGGGAGCTCACCGGCTATGAGAGGGCGGCGGCGCAGCGGGGGATGCGGGCTGGGGTTGGGGGGTGGGTGGGGTTTGAGCCGGTTTTGATGCCTGCGCCTGCTCGGCCTGAGCGGTGGTACGAGGGGGTGGTGCCGGCGGCTGTGCGCGATGCCGCGCCGAAGCCGAAGTCGCAGGAGGACGAGGCAGAGGTGGTGATGCCCTCTCCTGCGCCTGTCGTCGTGGAGCGAGGTACGGCTGAGCCTGTGCGTACGGAGCGGGCGTGTGCGGGGGAGTGGGTGGATACGTGGCTTTGGAAGTCTTGTCGGGAGCATGGGCGGCGGCCCAAGCGGGGGGTGACCGGACTCAAGCGGGAGGCGGCCGGCCCCAAGGGAGAGGTGACCGAGCCCAAGCGGGAGGCGGCCGGGCTTAATCGGGAAGTGACCGAGCCCAAGCGAGAGGTGACCGAAGGGGGAAGTGATGGAGGGAGCGAAGGCGGAAGCGAGGGAGGGGAGGTGGATGTTTTGGAGTGGTGGTGGCCTGCTTGATGCGTTCGCTGAAGATGGTGCCGTTCCGACTGTGCTGGCCTCGTCTGAGTGTGTATGGCTCCGCTTGCCTGTGAAACCGAGTACGCGTTGATCCGACCGTGAGGGGTGCGGCAGTTGCCTGCCCTGCCACCCACCCCAATGGATGCCCCACATGACCGCCGCGCCACCCCCAGTGCCATCACATGCCCCACTGAGCCATATGCCCGTGAGGATGCACCAGCCGCACAGGTGGGCTGATCTGTCCGTGATGTACCCGTCCTACCTGCGACGACAAGCCCATGAAGGCAGCCGCGAAGGCAGTTGGGCGTACAAAGTGGTTCTTTCGCGGTCATAACAGCTCTTCAGAGTTCGGTCCGGGCACTCGGAGGGCTGTAGTAACGTGCGTGCCGGACCCTGGTAACAGAGTTGCAAACGGAGGAGTCGACGGTGCCATCCCCTCGGTCAGCGGGTCTGATCGCGGTTGCCATGGCCATGACTTCCCTGGTCATCCTGCCTGCGGCTACGCCTGCCCACGCCGAACGGCGGGATCCGGCGACCCTTACCGAGCTTCGCAAGGAGGCCGAGAAGTCGGCCAAGGAGCTTGAGGACGCGACCAAGGCGCTGGAGAAGCGTCGTAGCGACATTGCCGCCTCTGAGAAGAAGCTGACAGCGACGCTCACCACGCTGCAGGAGGCGGAGAGGAAGCTTGCCGTGATTCGGCAGCCGGTGGCGCAGATGGCGGAGTTGTTGTACGAGCAGCCTGTCGGTGGTGATGGGGTTGCGCCGTTCCTGTCCGGTGATGCTGACGCCGGGACGTTGCGGGCCATGACCAATACCGCTCATATCGTGGCTAATCGGCAGCAGGTGGTTGAGCAGACCAGCACGCTCTACAAGGAGACGG
Organism: Nonomuraea sp. NPDC049129; assembly: GCF_040648495.1. Classification (NCBI taxonomy): domain Bacteria; kingdom Bacillati; phylum Actinomycetota; class Actinomycetes; order Streptosporangiales; family Streptosporangiaceae; genus Nonomuraea; species Nonomuraea sp. NPDC049129. Next base: position 116,441 of record NZ_JBEZDU010000006.1, read on the forward strand.
AGCGGCTGGCCGGCGAGGCGCAGGAGTTGCGGGCGTCTAATCTGCTGGCCGAGGCGCAGATGGCGGTGGAGATCGACACGCTCAGGCAGCGGTCGGACAAGATCGTGAAGTCGTTGACCGCGGCGCTGGTGAAGATGGGCATCAAGGTCGACAAGGTCGGGCGGGCGGCGCTGGGGTGCAATCCGTTGCGGGCGGCGACGGCCAACTCCTATCCCAATGGGTTGATCCCGAAGGCGATGTTGTGTCCGTTGCAGCAGAAGGGGCAGAGCCTCAGGGCTGATGCGACGATCGCCTTCGTCAGCTTGAATGAGGCTTATCGGAAGCGGTTCGGTAAGCAGATGTGTGTGACCGACGCGTACCGCAGCCTGGCTGAGCAGCAGTCGGTTTACTATCGGCGGCCGGGGTTCGCGGCGGTGCCGGGGCGGAGCAACCACGGTCTCGGGCTGGCCGTTGACCTCTGTGGTGGGGTGGAGCGGTTCCGGTCGGTGGAGTTCGTCTGGATGGAGAACAACTCCAAGAAGTATGGGTGGTTCCATCCGTCCTGGGCCTATAGCAGCCCGTTCGAGCCGTGGCATTGGGAGTACGACCCCAAGAAGGATTCCGTTCTCTAGGCAAGGTCTGTCTCGGCACAGCCGGTTACGGTTGCTACGGGTGGGGCTTGATGGTGATGGACAGGCGGCCGCCTGCCTGGGCGGCGGCCAGTTGGCTTGCCTGTGATGGGCTGGTGGCCAGCACGATCAAGGCGCCGTGGTCGTCCTCGGCCTTGGGGATGGTTACGACGGTGACGTCGTCGGCGATCAGTTGGGCCGGCTGGCCCTCCCAAGCCGCCAGGACGCCGATCGTCGAGCCCGGGGTGATCAGCTGGGCCGTGTCGGCGTCGGCGATGCGCACCGGCGCGGCCACGGTGCCGGATGGCAGTGGGAGCGAGTGGAGCAGCCGTACGTCGGTGAGGGGCTCGCCGCGGCGCATGGCCCCGGCCAGCATGCGGCCGACGGCGCCCGAGCGGATGGCGCCGTACGGGGGTGGGTTGAGGGCGGCCGGGCGGAGGTCGCCCGGTTTGAGGATGCCGGGGGAGAGGTCATGGGTTGCCACCAGTACGGAGGGGGCGTGAGTAGGGCGTAGGGCGATATATGCGGAAAGGACGCCGATGCCAGCCGCCATCGCAGCAACAAGCCGCCGCCGACGACGCCCAACCCGCCCAACCCGCCCAAGGCGCCCGAGCCCTCCGAGCCGTTCAGCCCGCCCCGCCGAACCGGGGCGGGCGAGCCCCGGCCAGCCGCCCGCAGGGCTCCCACTCACGGCAGTTCGAACGGCAGCTTGATGCCGTCCAACGCCGACCCACACGGGCACGACCGCTCACTCGGCAGCCCCTGCACCGCCTCCGCCACCAGCCCCCGCATGCGGGTCACATTCCGGGCGAAGAACTCCAACACCTCCTCATGGGTCACGCCCTCGCCCGCCTCGACCCCAGCGTCGTGATCGGTCACCAGCGACAGAGACGTGTAGCAGAGCGCCAGCTCCCGAGCCAGGATCGCCTCAGGGAAGCCGGTCATGCCGACGATCGTCCACCCGTTGCCCGCGAACCAGCGCGACTCCGCCCGGGTCGAGAAGCGCGGGCCCTCGATCACCACCAGGGTGCCGCCGTCTACCGTGGCCCAGCCGCCCGCCCGAGCGGCCGTCACGGCCACGGAGCGGCCCGAAGGGCAGTAGGGGTCGGCGAAGGACACGTGGACCGCGCCGTCGATGTCGTAGAAGGTCTGGACCCGTCCAGACGTACGGTCGATGAGCTGATCGGGGATCACGATCGCGCCCGGCCCGTGCTCGACCTGGAGCGAGCCCACGGCGCTGGGCGCGAGCACCTGGCGGACGCCGAGTGAGCGCAGGGCCCAGAGGTTGGCCCGGTAGGGGATGCGATGGGGTGGAAAGCGGTGATCCCGCCCGTGCCGGGGGATGAACGCCACGGGGCGCGAGCCGATGCGCCCGACCGTGACCACGTCGCTGGGCGGCCCGTAGGGGGTGGAGACCTCTATCTCTTCCGCGTCGTCGAGCAGGGAGTAAAAGCCCGAGCCGCCGATGACGCCGATGTCTGCACGAGTGAGCATGGCGCCGAGATTAGCGGCATTGGTGGAGGGGGAGCAGGGGCTGAATGGCGTTCTGTGGATAACTTACTTCACTGCGTTAGCACACAAGTGCGAAGAGTAGTATCTTCGCATGCGGCAAAAGGGCCTCGTCCTCATCATCGTCGCGCTCATGCTCGGTCTGCTCCTCGCGGCGCTCGACCAGACGATCGTGTCGACCGCCCTGCCGACGATCGTGAGCGACCTCGGCGGCCTGGAGCAGCTGTCGTGGGTGGTGACGGCCTACCTGCTCGCCTCGACGGTCTCCACGCCGCTGTGGGGCAAGCTGGGCGACCAATACGGCCGTAAGAGGCTGTTCGTCGCGGCCATCGTCATCTTTCTCATCGGCTCGGCGCTCTGCGGCCTGAGCCAGAACATGAGCGAGCTCATCTTCTTCCGCTCGATCCAGGGCCTGGGCGGCGGCGGGCTCATGGTGCTGGCCCAGGCGATCGTCGGCGACGTCGTGTCGCCCCGCGACAGGGGGAAATACCAGGGGTTCTTCGGCGGGGTCTTCGCGGTGTCCAGCATCGTGGGGCCGCTGCTCGGCGGTCTGTTCGTCGATCATCTCAGCTGGCACTGGGTGTTCTACATCAACCTGCCCATCGGCGCGGTCGCGCTGTTCGTGATCGCCACGGCGCTGCCGGGGGATCAGACGCGGACCAAACACAAGATCGACTATGTGGGTGTCGTGCTGCTCGGCGGTGCCACGTCGTGTCTGGTTCTGATCGCCACCGGGGGTGCCGCTGTGAGCCCGATGATCATCGGGCTCACGGTGGCGGCCGTCGCTCTGCTCGCCGGGTGGGTGCTCGCCGAGCGGCGGGCGGCCGAGCCGGTTCTGCCGCTCGGGCTGTTCAAGAACAGGGCGTTCTCGATGACGGCGTTCGTCGGGTTCGTGGTGGGGTTCGGGATGTTCGGCGCGCTCGCGTACCTTCCGCTCTATCTGCAGGTGGTTCATGGAGTCACCGCGACGTTGTCCGGGGTCTATCTGCTGCCGATGATGGCGGGGATGTTCACGATGTCCATCGTGAGCGGTCAGATCATCGCCAGGACCGGCAAATACCGCTTCCTGCCCATCGCGGGCACGGGGGTGGCGACGGCCGGGATGTTCCTGCTGTCCATGGTGACCGAGCACACGAGCCTGTCGGCGCTGGGCCTCTACCTGCTGGTCCTGGGTGTGGGGCTGGGGATGACCATGCAGGTGCTGGTGATCATCGTGCAGAACGCGGTCGACTTCAAGGACCTCGGTGTGGCCACGTCGGGGGCGACGTTCTTCCGGATGATCGGCGGCTCGTTCGGCGTCGCCACGCTCGGCGCGGTCTTCACCGCCCGGCTCGACGCCGATCTGCGCGAGTTGCTGACCAGGACCAGGCTGCCGCCGGCCTTCGATCCGGCGCGGGTCCAGCAGGATCCCACCACCATTCAGCGGCTGCCGGGCCACCTCGTGGCTGCGTTTCTGCACGTGTACGCCGACGCGATCGCCGCCGTCTTTCGGGTGGCGGCGCCGGTGATGTTCGTCGCTTTCCTGCTCAGCTGGCTGATTCCGCAGCAGCGCCTCAGAGAGACGACCAAGGCGACCGACCTGGGCGAGGGGCTGGGCGCCACGTCGGCGGAGCGGTCGTCGCTGGCCGAGGTCGAGCGAGGTCTCGTACGCCTGGCGGACGCCAACCTGCGCAGGGGCTTCTACGAACGGGTGGGCGACTTGGCCGGTTTGACCGGCGTACCACCGCAGGGCGTCTGGATCGTGGCCAGGCTCGGCGGCGAGGGCTGGGTCAAGGCCGCGGACCTGGCGGCGCGGGCGAACGTCAGCCGTGAACAAGGCCGTCCCTATGCCAACCAGCTGATAACGGACGGCCTTGTCGAACGGTCACCGGACGGCGACTCGCTGCGGCTCACAGAAGACGGCCAGCGGGCCGCGCTGAGGCTGCTGCGCTGCTCGAGCGAGGGATTGAGCAGACTCGTCGCGGACTGGGGCGCGCACCCCCAGCTGGAGCAACTCGTCGAACGAGTTGCCCCGGCCCTGCTCGGCGTCAACGCCGATTGCCCACGCCAGCAGCGTAAAGGGCGCTAGGAGGTGGCGGAAGCGGCCGCGGGGGCCGGAGTCGTGGTGGACTTCGACTCGGCCGGCTTGGACTCGGCGGGCTTGCTCTCGCTCGACTTCCCGTTGGACGAGGACGAAGAGGAGGTGGTGGACGAACCAGTCGAACTGGCCCGGTTGTCCGTACGGTAGAAGCCCGATCCCTTGAACACGATCCCGACGGCGGAGAACACCTTGCGCAGGTTCCCCTCGCAGGCCGGGCAGACCGTCAGCGCATCGTCGGTAAACTTCTGAACGACTTCGAGCTGCTCACCGCAGTCGTTGCAGGCGTACTGGTAGGTCGGCACGCGCTCCTCCTTCAAGTTCTGGCACTCGAGCGATGCGACTGCTAATGGTAACCGATTAGGTCAAACGTCTATTCCGAACCGCGTTCTCCGTACCATCCGGCCAGCTTGCCCCGGCGGCTGACGGCGCGCATGCGGCTCTCGACCTCGTCGCGGCAGGCCGCGGTGGCGACCACGAGCAGCTGGTCGTCCGCCCGGACCCGGGTGGTGGCCGAGGGGACGAACGATTTGCCGTCGCGGACGATGAGCGTGACGGCGGCCCCGGCCGGCAGGCGCAGCTCGAAGATCTCGACGCCGTGCAGCTGGGAGCCGGGCGGCACCTTGATCTGCAGCAGGTCGGCCTTCAGCTCCTCCAGCGGCGCCGACTCCACCTCCAGATCGTGCGCCTCTCCGGGGGCGGCCACGCCGAGGATCCTGGCCACGAACGGCAGCGTCGGCCCCTGCAGCAGCGTGAACACCATCACGATCACGAAGACCTCGTTGAAGATGTCCTTCGAGCCCGCGACACCGGCCGCCCAGGGGATGGTCGCCAAGACGATGGGGACGGCTCCGCGCAGGCCGGCCCATGACAGGAACGTCTGTTCGCGCCAGTTCGTCCGCCCGAGGCGCAGCAGCCGGGCCGCCAGCGCGCTGACCATCACGGACAGTGGCCTGGCCAGGAGCACCAGGACCGTTCCCGCGATGAGGCCCTGCACGATCGCCGACGGCATCTCCTTCGGGTCGGCCAGCAGCCCGAGCATCACGAACAGCCCGATCTGCGCCAACCAGGCGGCCCCTTCCGCGAACCCCCTGGTCGCCGCCCGGTGCGGCAGCCGCGAGTTGCCCAGGATCAGCGCCGTCAGGTAGACGGCCAGGAAGCCCGAGCCGTGCAGCAGCACCGCGCCGCCGTACGAGACGAAGGTCAGCGCCAGGACAGCGATCGGATACAGGCCTGAGGCGGGCAGGGCGACGCGGCGCAGGGTGTACGCGCCGGCGGGCCCGATGGCGAGGCCGACCGCCGCGCCGATGACCAACTCGGTCCCGGTTTGCAACAGGAACGAGCCGAGCGACGGCGGCGAGTGAGTGGCGGCGCTCAGCAGCACCACCGCGATCACCGTGGGCGCGTCGTTGAAGCCCGACTCCGCCTCCAGCACGCCGGCCAGGCGCGGCGGCAGCGGCAGCCGCCGCAGCACCGAGAACACGGCGGCCGCGTCGGTTGAGGCCAGCACCGCGCCGAGGATCAGCGCGGAGTTCAGGCCGAACCCCAGCAGCCCCTGTACGGCCACCGCCACCACCAGGATGCTGACCGCCACCCCGAGGGTGGCCAGGATCAGGGCCAGCGGCACCGAGCGGCGCACGTGGCTCCAGTTCGTGGTCAGACCACCCTCGGCCAGGATCACCGCCAGCGCGCTCAGGCCGATCTGCTGGGCCAGCTCCGGATTGTCGAACGGGATGCCGAACCCGGCCTCGCCCAGGACCAGACCCAGGCCGAGGAAGAGCAGGAGGCTGGGCAGGCCGCTGCGATGCGCGATGCGGACCGAGGCGATGGCCGCGATGACGATCGCGGCACCAAGGAGAAGCCAGACATCTAGCGTCATCTGGCCCCCTCCTGTGTGTTTCCTTCACATAAGCCTAGTGAGTCCGCTGGGTGTGATCGCCCAGCGGACCTGCTGATCGTGTGGTTCGGCCGGCACGTCGTCGATCAGCTCACCGTCATGGAGAAGGGCGACAGTCGGGACGTTCGGCCCCACTCTGGACAGAGCGCGGTCGTACGAGCCGCCGCCACGGCCGAGCCGTACCCCCGAGTGCCTGTCCACGGCGAGAGCGGGGACGATCACGAGGGCGGCCGTGCGGACCGCGTCGACGCCGCGCCGGGTGTCGACCGGCTCCATGATCCCGAAGCGGCCGGGTGCGAGCGTGTCGGGACCGTCATAAACCGCCCAGTCGAGGTCGTCGTCCTCCCGCAGCACGGGCAGCATCACGGTCGCGCCGTGCTTCCACAGCGCGAACACCAGCCCGTGCGTCCCCGGCTCCGAGCCGACGGACCAGTAGCAGGCCACCAGCCCGGCCATCTGTACCCACGGCTGATCGAGCAGTGTTTCGCGGACCTTCGAGGCGTTTATCCGCAACTGCTCCGGGGAGAGGAAGCTACGCGCTGAGAGCAGCTCGCGGCGCAGTTTCATCTTGTCCACAGATACCTCCACTAGGGTCTACTCATGGCTGACTTCGACCCTGTGACGAAAGCCGTCGTGCCCGCCGCAGGTCTGGGCACCCGATTCCTACCAGCGACGAAGGCGACACCCAAGGAGATGTTGCCCATCGTCGACAAGCCCGCGATCCAGTATGTCGTTGAGGAGGCGGCCTCCGCCGGGCTCCTCGATCTCCTCATGGTCACCGGCAAGAACAAGCGGTCGATCGAGGACCACTTCGACCGGGCGTTCGAGCTGGAGGAGGTGCTGGAGGCCAAGGGCGACGAGCATCGGTTGTCCCAGGTCCGCGAGCCGGCCTCCCTGGCGACCCTGCACTACGTACGCCAGGGCGAGCCGAAGGGGCTCGGCCACGCGGTCCTCTGCGCCAAGCAGCACGTCGGCGACAACCCGTTCGCCTGCCTGCTCGGTGACGACCTCATCGACCACCGCGACAAGCTGCTCGACCGCATGATCCAGGTGCGCAACACCTACGGCGGCAGCGTGATCGCGCTGATGGAGGTGCCCAAGGAACAGGTCTCGCTGTACGGCGTGGCCACGATCGAGGCCACTTCCGAGTCCGACGTCGTACGCGTGACCGACCTCGTCGAGAAGCCGCCGGTGGACGAGGCGCCCTCAAACTGGGCGATCATCGGGCGTTACGTGATAGACCCGGCGGTATTCGAGGTGCTCGAGAACACCCCGCCGGGCCGCGGCAACGAGATCCAGCTCACCGACGCGCTCCGTACGCTGGCCGCGCGCGGCACCGAGGAGGGCGGGCCGGTCCACGGCGTGCTGTTCCGCGGCCGTCGCTACGACACCGGCGACAAACTCGACTATCTCCGTACGGTCGTGAAGTTCGCGGCCGACCGGCCCGACCTGGCGCCCGAGTTCGTGCCGTGGTTGCGGGAGTTCCTCGATGAAATCAGTTGACGCCCACCTGGCCGAGATCCTGGCCACCGTGCGTCCGCTGGCCCCACTCGAACTCGACCTGGAGCAGGCCCTCGGCGCGACCCTGGCCGAGGAGGTCTCCTCGCCGGTGCCGCTGCCGCCGTTCGACAACTCGGCCATGGATGGCTACGCGGTACGTGCGCAGGATGTCGCGGATGTCCCGGTCACCCTTCCGGTGATCGACGACGTGGCCGCCGGGTCGAGCGAGCTGCGGGCGGTCGGTCCCGGGCATGCCGTCCGCATCATGACGGGGGCGCCCCTGCCCGCCGGCGCCGACGCCGTCGTGCCGGTGGAATGGACGGACGGCGGTACGGTCTCCGTCACGATCGACCGCGCCCCCACGGTCGGCAACGCCATCCGCCGGGCGGGCGAGGACGTACAAGCCGGTGAAGTCGTCCTCAAACCGGGCACGGTGATCGGGCCCGCGCAGCTCGGCATCATCGCCGGGGTGGGCCGCCGCCGCGTCATGGTACGGCCGCGCCCTCGCGTCGTGGTCCTGTCGACCGGCGCCGAACTGGTCGAACCCGGCATGCCCCTCGGCCCCGGCCAGATCTGGGACTCCAACAGCGTGACCCTGACCGCCGCCGTACGCGAGTCCGGCGCCGAGGGCTTCCGCGCGACCACCGTCGGCGACGACCCCGCCGCCTTCCTCGACCAGCTCGACGCACAGCTCATCCGCGCCGACGCGATCGTGACCAGCGGCGGCGTCTCGATGGGCGCGTACGAACCGGTCAAAGAGGCGCTCACCCCGCTCGGCACGGTCAACTTCGAGAAGGTCGCGATGCAGCCCGGCATGCCGCAGGGCTTCGGCGTCGTGGGCGAGGACCAGGTGCCGATCTTCGCGCTGCCCGGCAATCCGGTCTCGTCGTTCGTCTCTTTCCTGCTCTTCGTACGGCCGGCGCTGCAGAAGATGCGCGGCCTGCCCGTGGACCCTCCGGAGACGGTCTCCGCCCGGGTAACCGGGCCGTTGCGGTCGCCGTCGGGGCGGCGGTCGTACCTGCGCGGTGTGCTGTCGTCCGACGGCACGGTCTCGCCCGTGCGCGGGCAGGGCTCGCACCAGCTGGCCGCGCTGGCCTCGGCCAACGCGCTGATCGTCGTACCCGAGGACGTGACCGAGGTGCCCGCCGGGGCTGTCGTGGAGGTGACCCGGTTTTGACGGAATTCACCCATCTCGATGAGACGGGCGCCGCGCGCATGGTCGACGTGTCCGGCAAGGAGGTCGGGGCGCGTTCGGCCACGGCCACCGGGCGGGTGCTGCTGTCGGCCGCGGTGGTGGAGCTGCTGCGGTCGGGTGAGGTGCCCAAGGGCGACGCGCTCGGCGTGGCGAGGATCGCCGGCATCATGGGCGCCAAGCGGACGCCCGATCTGATCCCGCTCTGCCATCCGATCGCGTTGCACGGCGTGAAGGTGTCGCTCGACGTCGAGGATTGGGGGGTCGCCATCACCTGCCGGGTGAAGACGGCCGACCGTACCGGTGTCGAGATGGAGGCGCTGACGGCGGTGTCCGTGGCGGCGCTCGCGTTGATCGACATGGTCAAGGCGGTCGATCCGGCCGCGGTGATCACCGATGTGCGGGTGGAGGAGAAGGTGGGCGGGAAGACCGGGTTGTGGACGCGGTGATCAGGGCGTTGGTGGTGACCGTGTCGAATCGCGCATCAGCCGGGATTTACGCCGATAAATCGGGACCGCTCCTGGTTTCGTTGCTTTCGGAAGCCGGGTGTTCCGTGGAGGGGCCCGTCGTGGTGCCCGATGGGGAGCCGGTCGAGGCCGCACTCCGCGATGGCGTTTCGGCAGGGTACGCGGTGATCGTGACGACCGGCGGGACCGGTCTGACACCGACCGATCTGACGCCGGAGATGACGGCTCGGGTGATCACCCGCGAGATTCCCGGGATAGCGGAGGCCATCCGCCAGGCGAACCGCGACAAAGTGCCGACCTCGATCCTTTCCCGTGGTCTCGCGGGCCAGGCGGGCGACACGTTGATCGTCAATCTGCCCGGATCCTCCGGAGGCGTACGGGATGGTGTGGCCGTACTCGCTCCCGTCCTTCAGCACGCGGTCGATCAGATTCGGGGCGGTGACCACCCTCGCCCTTAGCGTGCGGAGAGTCACCGCTGCTGATCCGTGGCGACATCGTGCCCGATAGGGGGATGATGAGAGATGTGGATCGACTTCGTGGCTGGCCGGCGGTTCTCAACGAAGGTCCGGTGGGCCTGCGACCGCTGCGACTGGCCGACGTACGTGTGTGGCGAGAGACACGGCTGCGCAACGCCGAGTGGCTGCGTCCCTGGGAGCCCAGCAATCCGGAGACGCCGCTGTTCCGAACGGGTCTCGGCCCGTACATCTCGATGGTCGGCACCCTGCGTCGTGAGGCCAGGCAGGGCCTCGCGCTGCCGTGGGTCGTCACGCACGGTGGCCGGTTCGCGGGACAGCTGACCATCGGCGCCATCGTCTGGGGCTCGGCCCGCTCCGCACAGGTGGGCTACTGGATCGACGGCGCGCTGGCCGGTCAGGGCATCACCCCGACCGCGCTCGCGATGGCCGTCGACCACTGCTTCTTCACCACCGGCCTGCACCGGCTGGAGGCGAACATCCGCCCCGAGAACCAAGCCAGCCGCAGGGTGGTTGAGAAGCTGGGATTCAGGGAAGAAGGCATACGGCGTCGCCAACTTCACATCGATGGAGCCTGGCGCGATCACATTTGTTACGCGTTGACCGTCGAGGACGTACCCGGGGGCTTGCTCGTACAGTGGCGTCGCGCGCGTGAGTCAGCCGCTCACGGTGGGTCTCCAGTAGAAGAGGTTTGACGATCTCGCGACACACCGCACCGAATGCTCGTCAATTAGTGACACGCGGTCTTACGGTGCGTGACGTGAGCACATCGAAGACGCCGCCAGCAGCCAGGCGTCTTTGTGCTGCCCGGAGGTGGCTGTGAGCATCCTCCTCTACCTGGCCATCGTCGTTATGTGGCTGTGTGTCCTAGTTCCGATGTGGTTGCGCAGGGACAAGACCAACCTCGCCGAGCTGGTGGAGCTCGAGGAGTACTACACCGGCGAACACCAGCTACCGGACCTGTCCCAGCAGCCCGACGATCTGGTGGAGCAGCCCGAGGACTACACGGGCGAGTTCGAACGAGTCGACCCACGGCAGTTCCGGGCCAGGCGCCGCGCGATCATCGTGGCCCGGCGCCGGCGCCTGCTCTTCTTCACCGCCCTGCTCGTGATCGCCTCTGTCGTCACCGCCGCGGTCAAGGTGATCCCCTGGTGGAGCGTCGCGCCCGCCGGGGTCATCATGCTGGCGTACATGGCCTTCCTCCGGATCGCGGTCCAGGTGGACCGCGAACGGCGCGATCGTGCGGCTCAGGCCCGTACGGCCCGCGCCCGCCGGCTGCGCGAGCAGCAGCGGGCGGCGGAGCTGGCGGCCGAACAGGCACAGGCCGAGATCATCGACCTGGCGGCTCGACAGGGGGACGTACTGTTCGATCAGTACGCGGAGCCGCCTCGGCGGGCGGTGGGGGACTGAATGTGTGGCGCGAGGAGTGCTGGGGGTTTGCTAATCTGGTCAAGTCCATGGGGATGTAGCGCAGTCCGGTAGCGCACTTCGTTCGCATCGAAGGGGTCAGGGGTTCGAATCCCCTCATCTCCACCGCAGGTCAGAGGCCGTTTCCCAGTCGGGAAACGGCCTCTTCTGTTTGGTCGATGTCCGATTCTGGGAGCAGAATGGGAGTGACCTTGGAAATGTGAGCCCTGCTCAGCCCGTGGCCGAGGAGATCCGCCGCCGCCCCTGAGGGGCCGCCCGGAGCCGCCGAGTGGGTCGGCTGATCCTCGTGACGACCTCCTCCCGATACGGCCGCAAGATCTCGTTCACGATCCGCACGGGCGACTGCGGCGTCTGGCCGCTGTCACGGAACCAGATCTGCTCCAGCTCGACGCGCTCGACCAACGATCGCTCCCACCGCTTCTGCAACGAGTCCACGAGCTCACCCCGCATCGTGTCGGAGATCTCCGTGTACCGGTCCCGCATGGACCGCTTCGTCTCCGGGTCGTCGTCCTCCCCGATGTGGCCCATTCGGTCGTCCCTCAGCACGTCCGCGATTCGATCCTCGGCCATCCACGTCTCCTGGCTGCGCCGGAGCCCGTGCGGGGTTATTCCGAGCTTGACCGGCAGCCACATCGCCCCCCACTCCGCCCCCTCCGGCAGATAGGAGGAGCGGACGAACCGGTCGAGCAGCTGCTCCCGCGTGAGCGCCTCTGCCGCCTCCAGTGTCATCCCCTGATCGACCGCGTACACGATCAGCGCGTCCCGCTTCGAGCGGCTGTTGACCGGCAGCTGCTCCGGTCGGCGCAGTATGCCGCGAGAGGCCGGCACCTCGAACACCCCGTCGGCGAAGCTCGCAGGGGCGGCCACGCCAGGCCAGGACGACGAGGTGTCCACCAGAACCGGCGTCGCTGGTCGCGGCCGCTTACCCCCCTGTGCCGGGTAGCGGCCGTCAGCAGCGGGCCGGAAGAACCGCCTCGCGAAATCGCTGCGGCGTGCGTGCGTGCGGCCCGGCCCGAGGAAGGCGTAGGCGCCGCCCTTGCAGTAGGGGTCCTCCGTTGCCGGGTCGCATGCGCACCTCGTGGTGCCCATCCGCCCCAGATGGGTACCCACGAGCGCATCCAAGAACGGCGGCGTATCGATGGCGCGGACGGACCCATCCTTCGGGTATTGCCGATAGAACTTGCCGTTCAGCTCGTACAGCTTCCAGTCGATGTCCCATCGGCCTTCGTGCAGCAGGTCGGGGTGGAGCCCTTTGGACTCCGACCAGCGCAGCCCTGTGTACAGGATGGTGATGAGCTCGACGAATTCGTCATCGCGCCCGCTGAGTACGGCGGCGCGCTCAGCCAGCAGGAAACCCTCAAGCGGGGTTACCCACGGTTTGCGCTTGTGCTCCCGTCGCGCCATGCGGCGGGTGGCCTTCTTGCCGGTGGCGCGTTCGCGGATGGCGGGGTTTGTCGGGATGCGTTTCCCTCTCACCGCGGCTTGCAGGCAGGTGGCCAACGTGGAGCGGACATCCCGCGCTGTGCGCTTGGACACGCCGCCCTCCGCTACCATCGCTAGCTCCCAGGCGTCGATCTCTTCTGGGGCGCTGGCGATGGCCGCGAGAGATCGGCCTTGGAAGGTGGGGAGCGCCCACATCTCCAGGTGGTACATGCGCGTCTCCAGCGTGGACAACTCAAGGTCCAACGTGGGAAACCAGGTGTTGACCCAGTCCTCGAACAGGATCTGCCCGGCTCTCGGATCCACATATCGGTTCGCGTCGATGTCGGCTTCTTGCCGCTGCCAGTACTTGTCGGCGGCCTTCTTATTGAGGAAGCCGGAGACGCTCTCGGCTTTGCCGTTCGGGGCTATCCAGCGGGCACGCCAGAAGGTCCCGCGTTGCTCAGACCAGCCCATTGGCAGGTCTCCTTCGGGGAGGGTTGAGGGCAGGGGTTCAAGCTAGGAAAGCACACAGAGGTCGAGCAGCGGATCCAAATCGACCCGCACCGCGCACCGGGCCGCCGCGGCGGTCGTTGCAGGCCCCTCCTCCGCCGCGGGCGGCTGAGTAGCGGCTGGCCGTTCAGGCGAAGGGGCCGGCGCCGCGGGAGTCCTGGTCGCGGAAACCTCCTGCGCCTGCATGGTCGGCTCGCTGACTGCGGTCGGCTGCTTGGCGCTCGGCTTGGGTGTGGGCTTGGCGGTTCGCCGCGCGGTCGGCTTGGTCGTGGGCTTGACGCTCGGCTCGGTCTGGCTGGTGTGGATGATCGGCGGCTGCGTGGGGTCCGCCAAGCTGGCTGGCTTCGATGAGGGTTCGGCCGTGACGGTGGTTCGTACTGGCCTCGGCGTCGGGGCGACGACTGGCTCCACCCGCGTGGCCATGATGGTGACCGTCTGCTGCGGTAATGCAGCCGGCAAGCGGTCGCCGTCCAGCGCTATGTTCGCCCCTGTGACGACCGCCGCCGAGGTGACGGCAGCAGTGATGGTGGTGGCTGCCCCCTGATGGTCGCGAGCCCAGTGTGCAAGTCGCTCCGCCAGCCAGCCGAAGGCGGCGGCCACGAGAGCGTCGATTCTGAACACGCTGTAGGCGGCCCGCTGGTTCTTCTCGGCCGTGTTGAGGATGACGGTCGGTGCCTCGCCCTCCTTCCGGGGAAGGGCGAGTACGGCGATCTCCGGCGGCATGTCTAAGCGGAGGGGGATCGGCTTGACGTTGTCGTCTCGGCGATGCGAGCTCATCTTGCTGTGCCCTCCCGTACGAGGGCGCGGACGTAGTCCCACAGCCACTGCTCACGGTCGGGATCGGCCTTGCCTTGCGGGTTGAGCAGGATCGGGACGCGGTCGCCGTCCACCATGACGACGATCGTTCTGCGGCGGGCGCGAGTCGGCCGCCGCAGTTCTTCGACGAAGCGCTGCGGCGGAATCGACGGATCTTCGGGCGGCTGGTGATGCCGCCCAATACGGTCCAGGCCGCGGATAGCTTTACGCATCCTGGCCCGGTCTTGGCGGGTGGTGCGCGAGGCTTCGATCGCGTGGGCGATCAGGGCGCGCTGGCTGGGGGAGCCGCCGCCGTCGTCACCACCTCCTCCTTGGCCGTCGGTGCCATTGGTGCTGTTGGTACGGGACGTCACGTCCGCCCTCCGGTGCTGGGAGATGTGCGGGTTGGTCCCTCGTGCAGTAAGGCTGTCGGGACTTTATTGACGCTCTTGCCATGGTTTGGGTCTACACCCAAAATCCGAATGTAACCGTTCTGTTACTTTTAGTGGCGTGTGCGAAGATCTTCCGCTATGCGCCCTTGCGTCGTCGATCCTCTTCGTCGAGTCGCTGCTCTCGCCGCAACTCCTCAATCTGTCGGGCCTGCTCGTCGAGTCTGCTGGCGACTGTCTCGTGGAGTTCCGCCAGTCGCCGATCGACTGACGCCAGCAGGTCCTTCAGCTGCGGGGTGATGGCCGAGTCTCCTTCGTCGTCGGCTTCATCGACCGCCCCCCGAACCTCCGCTTCGAGCGCGGGAAGACTGCCAGCTGGCGGAAGGGGGGTGGGGTCGCGGCCCGCCAGGACCGCGTCGATGCTGTCAGGTTTCCAGTGGAGGGCGCGTTCGAGTCCTCTCTTTGTCAGGGTGCTGGGCTCGTTCTTGAAGCGCCGGATAGCGCGGAGCGTCTCGACCGTAATTTCCGCTTCGGACGCCACTTTTGCCCATGTCATGCCGAGGGCCTGCCGTCGCTCTTCCATGGCGGCGGCTAGTCGCTCTCGGGGAGTTGCTGGTGTAGGGCTCACGAATACTCATCATGGACTACAGACCTGTACAGGTCTACCTGTTGTAAGGGCCCAGTGTCAGGCCAGGTCTGTATCAATCTGTGCCAACCTGTACTAGAAATCTGTACAGATCTGTTCTCCTGGACTCTGGACTCTGCATACAGATCTGTACTAGTCTGCAGTCCATGCAGCTCACAAGAGCCGACGGAAAAAAGATCCGAGCCCGACGCGAAGCCGCCGACCTCACCGTTGATGAACTCGTCGCCAAGCTCGCCAAGCGCGAAAAAATGCAGCGGCATCCCGACACCATCAGGAACGTCGAACTCGGCCACGCACAGCCTGGCTTCAAGCTCCTCAACGCCATCGCTCGCGTCTTAGGCGTACCCCGCGAAGACCTGCTGGCCGACGATGCCGCCGAGCGGGAATCGGCATGAGCGCCACCCCTGCCTACTGCCCCTGCGGCAAGACGCTGCACACCAAACACTGCCTGGCGGAGCTGTTCAACTGCAAGCCTCGGGCCGTCGTGCGAATGGCCGCGTCGGGCCGTTGGGGATCCACCAGGGTCACGGTTGGCAAGAAGGGCACCGGTGAGTACCGGTGGACCGACGAGATGATCGCCGAGATTGTCAGCGAAGGTGAGCAGCGGCCCGCCGCCCGCGAGACCGCGAACGAGCCGAAGCGCCAGGCCGTCAAACCGCAGCCCGTTCCGCGCCGCACCCGTCAGCCACAGCCCGCCCCCATCTCTGGGAGCAACGTGCGCCCGCTCGTCGCCAAAGGTCCACGCATCGGGAAGGCGTCGTGACCGCCACCGAGCGCTACAACCGCGACGTTCTGGCCGGCGCCATGCTCGCCCGGATCCTGCGCGCCATCGATGACGCCCTGGAGTTCGCCGCCGAGATCGGCGCCTCCACCCCCTGAAAAGACGCGGGCCCGACAGCTTCTGACCCCTGCCGGACCCGCTTGATCCCGCTCAAGAGCACTGACTGATCGATAGAGAGCAGGACCTCAATGACTATCTCATCTCCCGAACGTACCGGCGTAATGCCGGAGATCGCCGGGTCCGGTGTTGCCCGGTACCAGGTCAGGTACACCTGCCTGGACTCCGAGGGGGACCAGCAGTTCGGCACCGACCCCGTGGAGGGGATCGCCGAGGCCCACCTGGAGTGCGCGCGGATCCTCGAATACCAGGAGAGCCGCGGTCTGCCGGAGGACGCCAGCATCTGGTGGCGGGTCGGCGCCAGACCGTGGCAGCGGTGGGGCGGTGTCCTGTGAAGGGCATCGCGATGATCGGCCCCGCTCTGGTGGTGGGCGACACGCTGCTCATGCCGGACGGCCGCGAACTGCTGATCTCCAAGCTGAACCCGGCGACGGGCGGCGAGGCTATCGCCGCGGGGGCGCGCGAGGTGTTTTCCGGCTCCTGGTCGATGACCGTGGAGCGCGGCGAGAAGGTCTGCGTGTTCCCGCGCCACGGCGTGCTGTACCGCTCCGTCGAGCAGGCAGAGGTGTCGGCGTGACGGGCTCCTGGTTGACGCTGTCCGCCGCCGCTTCCCGCATCTCTGACGTGACCGGCCAGCCTGTGAGCTTGGACGACGTCCACCGTCTCGCGGGCGACGGGCTGTTGACCGTGAGCTGGCTGCACGACCACTACGGCGTTCTCAAGTCCTCCCTCACTGCCTACCTGTCGACCGTGCCCGCCTCGGAGTTGGCCGCCCACGGGGGCGACGACCTAGCCGAGAGCAAGCCCCGACCGACATGGACGGCGTGGACCGATCCCGATTACCGCCGCGAACAGGCCGACTACGACACCACCCCCAACGCCGAGGGAGACGACGAGCAGTGACAACGACCGAGGCCGAGCGCAACCCGCTGCTCGACTTGCTGAAGCCCTTCCCTGAGGAGATGGTCGGGAAGCTGCCCCGCATCATCTGCCCTGGCTGCTCGCGCAACCGTGGCTCCTGCGACGAGCACAAGAAGGCCAAGTGCGACGAGTGCGGCGCCATCACCTCGCCCCGTCACATTCACCTCGACTACGTCGGCCACGCGGACGTGACGAAGCGCCTGATCGAGACGGACCCGGCGTGGTCGTGGGAGCCGGTGGAACGCGACGTGGACCCGCAGGTTCTCACCGCCGCGATAGCGACCGGCAACCCGGACATGGTCAAGGCCGTCCTGGACGCGGCCCCTCCCAAGTTCGACGTGGACGGCCACGGCAACCCGGTCGGCTTGTGGATCTACCTGACGGTCCTCGGCGTGCGAAGGCGTGGCTACGGCTCATGCCCCGGCAACCAGTCGGACGCCGCCAAGGTCCTCATCGGTGACGCGCTCCGCAACGCGGCCATGCGATTCGGTGTCGCGCTGGACCTGTGGGCGAAGGGCGACCGCGCCGACCCATCCGCCGAGAACGCCGTAGCCGCTCCAGGCCGCCGCGCACACCAGTCGCGCCAGCAGCCCCGACAGCAGGCGGCTCAACCAGCCGAGGTCGATGAGGCGTGGGTGGTCGCCTTCCAGAAGCGCCTGTTTGAGGCGCCGGCCGACCAGATCGGCAAGCTCAAGCAGGAAGTGCTGGACAAGTTCAAGCAGCGCGCCATTGACCCGAAGACCGGCAACGAGCTCATGGACGCGATCAAGACGCGTCAGGCGGCCCTCGACGGTCAGGAGGCTGCGTGAACGCCAAGACCCACGCGCTGAAGGTGGCCGCCGCCAAGGTGCTGGCCGACATCGTCGCCGAAGGGTACGAGCAGCTCCGCAAGGACGCCGAACCCGACTTCGCCGAACTTCGCAAGACCACGAACTCGAAGTCGCTGAGCGCGGAACTGCCGGACGGCACCGAGCTGGGCAGCATCGCCATCCTCGCCGGCCCGCCGAACACGCAGGTCAACATGAAAACCCTGTCGGGGATCATCGCCAACGACGCGCCCGAGGAGTTCGTCGAGGCGCTCACCGACGACGCGTTGACGGACGAGAACCTGCTGGCGTTCGTCCGCGACCAGATGCCGCACCTGCTCAAGCTGAAGATCCGCGACGACTACCTGAAGAAGACGCTCAAGCGGATCGACTCCAACGGCTACCTGAAGGACGCCTCCGGCACCCGCATCAAGGTGGCGGAGGTGACGCGCGGCGAGCCGACCGGCAAGTTCGCGTTCACCGCCGGGCCTGGTGCTCGTGAGCTGGTGTGGCAGGCGTGGCAGGACGGCACCCTCCAGCCGCTCATCGGCGACCTACTCAACCCCGCCATCGAAGCGGGTGAGCAGACATGACGCTGACACCCAACGAGATCGCAGCCAACCTGATCAGCCTCACCCGCGACCTGGACACCCTGGTCAAGGAGTACAAGCAGCTCGGCGTGAAGGTGGCCAACGCCAAGCGCGCCGCCGAGGTCGCGTACGCCCGCGCCTATCTGGAGTCCGCGGGGCCGGTGGAGGAGCGCAAGCAGACCGCTCTCCTCAAGGCCGACGAGCAGCGGTTCCAGGCCGACCTCGCCGAGCGCGAGGTGGCTGGCTGCAAGGAGGCGCTCCGAGCGATCCACGCCCGCATCGAGGTCGGTCGCACGTTGAGTGCCACCACCCGCGACGAGCTCAAGACGCTGGGGGTGACCACGTGAAGCGCTCCTCGATGCCGCGCCGCAAGACGGAGTTGAAGCAGGGCAAGCCGCTCGAGCGGAAGACGGCCCTACGGGCTGGCGGGAACATCGAGCGCAAGACCCCGCTCAGGGCGCGCTCCAAGAAGCAGGAAGCCAAGTACCGGGTCCGTCGCGTCCTGGTAGCCGAACTGCTTGAGGAGCGACCGATCTGCGAGCGCTGCCAGTCGGCCCGTGCCACGGACGTGCACGAGCCAGGCATGCGGTCGCGGGGCGCCGACATTTGCGATCCCGAACAGTGCGTGTGCCTGTGCCGGCTGTGCCACTGCTGGATACACGACAATCCGGCTGCTGCGACGGCTGAGGGCTGGCTGATCGCGTCATGGGATCGGAAGGCGTCATGATGCGCGCCCAGATCGTCCCGGCATGGTGCCCGACCTGCACTGCTGTGACAGGCCATCTCCTGGCCTCCTGCACGATCGCCTGCCCGCACTGCTCCACTGCGCGCGTGATCGAGGCCGAAGTGCCGGTGCTGTCGGTCCAGATCGTCGCCGACATCGACTTTCCCTAGCCCCTGCCGGTGGGCGACCTATCGGGGGCGCCCACCGGCACCAACCCCAAGGAGATCGTGTGAACGAGCTCGCTCTCATCCAGTCGCAGGCGGTCCGCGCCGAGCATGCTGGCCGCGTCGACGTCCTCGACAAGGTCAAAGCGCTGAGCCTGCTCCCTGATGGCGTCCACGCCACCACGGAGATGGTCGCCTCCTACTACGAGGTGACGCCTGAGGCGATCGACCAGATCGTCAAGCGGAACCGCGCGGAACTGGCGGGCAACGGCTACAAGGTCATGCCGCGCGCCGAGTTTGAGAGTGTCATCGGTGACACCCTCGAACTGTCTCCACAGACCCGCCGCGTCGCGGTGTTCAGCCGCCGGGCGATCCTGAACGTCGGCCAGATCCTCACCGAGTCCAAGGTGGCCAAGGACGTTCGCGCCTACCTCCTGAACGTTGAGGAGATCGCCACCCACGAGCAGCGGTCCGAGGCGATCGACCGCGTCGAGCTCGCGAAGGCCCGTATCGAGATGCTCGCCTCCACCGTCGGCTACCTCGACGACAAGTGGGTCAAGCTCAAGATGAAGATCCAGGCGGCGATCGGGCTGGGTGAGGAACCCGAAGTCGACGCCGACGACATGCCGCTGTACGTCCCCGACTTCCTCAAGTCGAAGGGCCTGACCGACGCGCAGATCCGTTCCGCGCAGTCCTGGTTCGGCCGCCGCGTCGTCAAGGTCGCACTCGCCGAGCAGCGGCCCATGCCCGACAAGCGCGCCGAGAGCACCAAGAGCGGCGCCGTCCGTGAAACGTACGCCTGGACTCGCAAGGACCTGCCTCTCTTCGAGGAGGTCTGGGACATGTACTACGCCGGCGGCTACGCCCAGGACGAGCAGGCTGGCCTTTTCGCTGGGAGTGACGCCTGATGGCCGAGGAGCGAGAGTTCGTCATCCGCGCGCTGCTCGAGTTCGAGTACCGGGTGACGGCCGAGAACGCCGACGAGGCCGAGCGGCTCATGGAGGAGGGCGGACTCGACGACAAGGGCGCATGCGTCGGCTACCGCGTCGAGGCGGTCGTCTCGCCGGACAAGCGCGGCCACACCTGGTGGGACGAGGACGACCTGCGTGCCCGCTGTGAGTGCGGCCACCTGGTTGTCAACGAGCACACCGGACGCAAGTTCGGGGAGCGCGAGCCGAGCAAGACGTTCACCAGGCGGTGCGGCGCCTTCCGATGCAACTGCCTGGCCCCGGTCGAGGCTGTGGCCTCCGTCCCCTCTCCCTGACCTTCTTCCCGCGTACTCGACCGCTCGGGGGCCGAGTACGCACCCCGCAAAGATCCACAACGCACCAGGAGCCACCAGCAATGAGCAATACCAGCGTTTTCGACAACCGCATCGCCTACCGGCCCGCCGTCGTGGACCTCTTCCACGCCGCCGTCGACCCGGAGATCAAGCTGGCCAGCGACGAGATCGCCGAACTCCAGGGGCAGGTAAACCAGCTCCAGGTGCGGATCGCCGACCGCAAGCAGCACATCGCCGAATTGCGGCAGGCGCTCAGTGACGTGGTCGCCAGCGCGGACCTCCCCATCACGGGCCTGCCGCCGCAGCCGCAGCCGTGCCGCTCATGCGACCAGCCGATCGTGACCGTCGCGGACGGCACCTGGACGCACGCGGGCCGGGAGCTGCTGGAGAAGGGCCACCTGTGCACCCCGGAGGACAGGAACTCGCCCGTGGCCGAGCCGGTGAAGGGTCCCGGTCAGGCATTCGGCGACTGGAACGAGGCGATCGAGCAGCAGCGGTCAGAGGGGAGACGGCCGTGAGCCTGTTCTCCCGCCACACGGGCCGGCACTGCCGTCACGGATCCCGGCCCTCTCGCGGATCTCTGTCTGGCTGGTCGTCGCTGGCGCAGCTTGTCCCGGTGCCCGCCGCTCTGGACTTCACTGGCCGGCTCCGTACCCCTCTGGCCATCGCGCCGGTGGCCTCCCCTGACTACGACACCAACCCTCTGGAGCGTGTTTCGTGAGCACCGAAACCCCTGAGAAGACCCCGTACCAGCTCCGCCGTGAGGCTGTGGCCCGCGCCATCGAGGCCTGGCAGGAGCTCCTCGGCAGCGAGTCCGGCCATGAGCCCGAAGACGCGGGCGACCTGGAGGACTGCCTCATGGACGCAGGGCTGATCCTGCAGCCGCGTTCGACCGGCCACGGCAAGTGGCGGGTGCTCGTGGACGGCAAGCCCGCCCCGTACCCCGGCCAGGACCTCCTGACGGGCCCGATCGGGGCCGAGGAGGTCGCCGAGGTGTTCCTGACGCAGACAGCAGCCGACGAGTACGGCGAGCGGCAGATCGTAGTCCGCCCGGCCACCGAGACGGAGATGGTCACCTCCGCCGTTACCGGGGACACCACCGTCCGCGAGGAGCCATTCCGGCTCACAGCCGAGACATACAAGTCCTCCCGCGAGAACGCCACCGGCCGCGTCGAACTGGAGATCGGCGGTTCCGGGCGCCGGGTCGTGATCGACCTGGGGGACGACGGCGACGAGATCCTCGCCGGGCTGCTCGGCTTCCATGAGCGCGACGACGAGGACGAGTTCTTCGACGAGGACGAGGACGCGTCCGGTGGTGTCGCATGAGCGAGATCACCCCCGAGAAGGTCGCCGCCGCCGTCTGTGAAGGCGTCGGCGGGTGGATGGACTGCCTTGAGGCTGCGCTGACCGTGACAGCCGAGCGCAACGTCCTGAGCCTGGATGTCACCAGGTGGGACGGGCCGGGCGACTCTGAGGTGGTCCGCCACTTCCGGGCAGTCGTCGTCCCCGGCGAGACAGTGCCAATCGTGCTGGAGCGTCCCGCTGAGCTCGGCATCTCGTGGGATGACGGCGGCGATCTGCTCGCCCTCACCCCCGACGGGATCCGTCTGTACCTGCGAGGTATGGATGAGTGGGAGCTGGACCCGTCCGATGCGCGCGAGCTTTCCGCCCAGCTGGCCGAGATGGCAGACGCCCACGAGGCCGCTCAGGCAGAGCAGAGCGGCGGTGCCTCATGAGCTTCGGCCACTTCAGCGACGACTGCCACAAGCACCACGACCTCGTCGTGGACTTCGGCGGACCCGCCCCCACGATCGTCTGCTTGTGCGGTTCGACGAGGTTCCGGGGCGAGTTCACCTGGGCTAACCGGGAACTGACCCGCTCTGGCGCGATCGTTCTGGCGCCTGGCGTGTTCGGGCACTCTGGCGACGAGTTCACCGACGACGACAAGGCCCGGCTCGATGACCTGCACCTGCGGAAGATCGAGCTCTGCCACGAAGTGCTCGTGATCAATTCGGGCGGCTACATCGGCGAGAGCACCCGCTCGGAGATCGAGTACGCAGAGAAGCTCGGCAAGCGGGTCCGCTACCTGGAGCCCAACGCCGCAGACCTTCGGAGCGGAGAGGTGGCCGACCATGCCTGAGCCTCTCGCACTGCCCTCCTACGACGATCTCGACGAACTGGTGGACACGGATCCGATCCGCCTGCGCGACAGGGCGTGGGAACTGCGCTGCGAGGCGGCTCGTCTCGCCGAGGACCTGAAGCGCGCCACCGAGGTCGTGGCCGCTGTTCGCCAGGTGACCGGCGGCGGCTACCTGCCGCCCGCCTGGTCCTACAAATGGCGTGAGCGGGCGGAGACAGCCGAGGCCGAGGTGGACCGCCTCAAGGCCGAGAACGAGCTGCTGCGCCGCCTCCACGTCGGCGCGGAGAACAGCATCAACGCCGCTCTCGACCTGGCGGCCCGGCTGGACCCGACCTGTGGCCACACCCGCGTGAGGGCCTTCATCGCCGACCTGCTCCGCACCCTGACCACCACCCCGCAAAAGGGGGTGGGCGAGTGATGGCCCTCATGCTCGCGGAGGCGGTCCGCCGCACCCTGAGAGACCTCGCGGCGCGCGTCCAGCCGTACAGGCTGGTCGTCGCTGCTGCAGGGTCCAGCGTGCTCGGCGTCGCGGTCTTGGCCTACTTCGGGCTGGGAGCGTTCCTGCTCGGCGCGTCCTGCATGTTCGTCGGTGCGACGTTCGGCGGGCTGGCCGGCTTCGACCTCGCCCGCTCCCGGTACACGGCCGAACTGGAGCGGGCCGAACGTGAAGCAGCGCGCCTCGCCGCCGAGCTGTACGTCCACGCGACCACGATCGAAGACCAGCGACGGGTGATCGCCAGACGGGACGAGTCCCTCCGCATCGCGGACGAGCGCGCGGCATCCCACCTGGACGCGCTGAACGAGCTCCGCCGGGAGGTGTCCGGTGGCTGACCTGATCCGCGACATCCTCACCGGTATCGGCGCCCTCGCCCTACTCGCCGCCGTTGCCGTCGTCGCGCTGGCATGGCGAGCATTCAGGCGCGACCAGCAGACCCTTAAGACCGCCTTACCGCCATGCGACCTTCCCGCCCTCTCGCCCGAGCAGCACCGCCGCCTCCTCGACGACCTGGAGGCATTCGAGAAGGGGGAGCGGCCGTGAAGGGCCAGCACGTGATCAACCTCTTCGCTGGGCCAGGCGGCATGGACAAAGGCGCCGAGATCCTAGACCTGTCCGAGCTGATCCACGGCTACGACATCGACGCCGACGCCTGCGCCACAGCTACCGCCGCGGGGTTCCTCCGCACTCAGGCCAGCGTGACTGACCTCGACCCTGACGACTTCGCCGGCACCACCGCCGCTCTGATTACTCCGCCGTGCCCGCCGTTCAGCCGTTCCGGCCTCGGCAAGGGCATGAAGGACTTCCCCGCCATCAGCGGGGCGCTGACGCTGCTGGGCGACTATTTCGCGGGCATGGTGTCCGAAGGCGCCTACCGCGAGGCGCTGGCCGAGCTGCGCGATACGCGGTCAGCTCTCGTCGTCGAGACGCTGCGGTTCGCGTTCCTCATGCCCGACGTGCGAGTGGTGCTCGCCGAGCAGGTGCCCGGCGTAGCCCCGATCTGGCAGGAGATCGGCGCCGAGTTGGCCATGACCGCGGGCTGGTGCTTCCTCGGCGTGGTCTCAGTCGCGGCCGAGGACCTCGGCGCAGCGAGTCGCCGCACCCGCACGTTCCTGATCGCCACCCGCGACTACGCCCCCGACCTGGTCGGCCTGCCGATGCGGTCGCTGTGGCACACCGGCAAGTTCGGGCCGCCGCCCGTGGACGAGCCGGTGCCGTCGTACGAAACCTTCCCGTCGACCAGCATGGCCGCCGCGCTCGGCTGGCCCGACGGCGAAATGGTCAACACCCGCGGCAACCGCAAAGCGACCGGCGGCAACTTGTTCTCCGCGGACAAGCCCGCCTGGTGCCTCACCGAGAAGGCCCGCACCTGGTATCGGGTCAGCGACGGATTACGGCTGACCCCGGCTGACGCCGGCCTGCTGGTCGGATTCGACCGCGGCCACCCGTGGTCAGGATCGCGATCGAAGTGCTTCCTCCAGGCCGCCGACGTGGTCTCTCCGATCGTGGCCGCGGCCGTGCTCGGCGCCGCGCTCGAACTCGACTGGGAGCCCGCGGTCCGCGGATACCTGGCCTCCATCTACCCGACCGACAACTACCAGCTTCCCCTGTTCTCGGCGGTGGCTTGATGTCCGTCGACCTCCGCCCCTGCTGCCAGCGCTCCCTCTCTGCCCCTTGTGCCTGTACGCACGTCGAGGTCCTTCATGCGATCCGAGGCAACGGCACGCGCGGCGCCTGCTCCATCTCGACCGGCGCGAAGGCCGTCCCGTGCGGGTGCAAGTCGTTCGAGGCTGCTCCGGCTCGTCTCTCGCCGGCGCCAGCGGGGGCCTCGTCATGAGCGTCGACTACGACATGCAGTGGAGGCTCGCCGAGGTGAGGCATGGCTACACGCTTCACGACCTTGACCAGATGACCCGTGCCGCAGTGATCGCCGACAGGTCCATGGCGTCGAACATTGAGGACCGCAAGGACATCGCGTGGTCGGCCATCGCCGAGCACTTGTGCATGAGCGAGGAGCCTCCTGCGCGGCAAGAGCTGATCCGCATCGGGTGGCAGGCCATCTACCGGGAGGCGCGCACCGCATACCGGGAGCGCGGACGGCCCGACGAAGCGTGGTCCGGCAGCGAGAACGCGCCCAGGCCGCGGTTCGCGCAGTACTGGCGAGACCGGCAGGTCGCCCCGTCGCACGAGCATCGCGTCGTGGAGTCGATCGCGGTCTGGCAGGTCCTCGCCCCACTGACCGACACCTACCGAAGCGCCGTCGTCGCCCTGGCGACCACGGACGACTACGACAAGGCCGCGGAGATGCTCGACATCAGCTACACCGCATTCAAGTTCCGCATCCAAACGGCCCGCAAGAGCGTGCTCAGCCTCTGGCATGAGGGTGAGACACCCCACCTGTCCCGACACCGCACAGACCGGCGCGTCGGCTCCCGTAACGCCGAGCTGGCCACGCACTGCAGCAACGGCCACGAGTGGACGCCCGAGAACACCTACACCCGCAATCGGATCATGCGCGGCAAGCGGCACACCAGCCGCGTGTGCAAGACGTGCGAGCACGACCGCAGCGTGCAGCGGGCCCAGGACAAGCGCGAGCGCGCGGAGGTGCCCGATGCCTCTTGACCTCGCCGCTGACCTTGAGCGGATAGCCCGCCACATCCCGCACCTCGAAGCGGCAGCCCGCGACGAGTCCGCCGTGCCTGCTGCCCGCGCCGCGCTAGCTCTCGAACTCGCCGCTTGGCGGATGGCGCTGAACCTCGCCGGACAAGACCGGACCCCCTCGGACGAAACCGGAAACCCTCGAACGGAGACGCACCCATGACCTTTCGTCGACAGCTCGCCCGACCGCGCCCCTCTTGGGCTTGGCAGGACGACGCAGCCTGCCGCGGGGAGGACCTGGTCCTCTTCTTCGGCCCCGACGGCGAACGGCCGCCACAGAAGGACATCCGGGAGCGGAAGGCGAAGGCCATCTGCGCCCAGTGTCCGGCCCGAGCGGCTTGTCTCGATTACGCACTGGCCAGGCCAGAGAAATATGGGCTGTACGGCGGCCTGAATGAGGATGAACGCGTATCCGTTCGCCGGCGCCTATTGCGGACCGGCACGCTTTCCACTGTCGCCCGCCCCGGCCCGCGAGTCACCGTGTCCGAGAAGCGGTGCTGCCGCTGCCAGGAGGTGCTGTCCGCCGAGCTGTTCTACGCCGACAACCGGGCCACGGACGGGCTCACGTCCGCCTGCAAGGGCTGCCAGCACGCGGGGGAGCGGCAGGGTCGCCGTGACGCGCGCGAGGAGGTGGCGTGATGGCGGAACCAGCGCCGCACGGCACACCCAGGCGCTACCGGCACGGCCCCTGCCATTGCGACCTGTGCAGGGCCGCGCACGCCGCGGCGGCCCGGCAGCGGCGCCGGGACAAGGCGTACGGACGCTACCGGCCCGACGTGGATGCCGAACCTGTACGCCGTCACGTCCGCAAGCTTCACGAGGCCGGTCTACGGATTCCGCAGATCGCCGCGCTGGCGGACCTGAACCGCAGCACCGTCTCCACGCTGCTGCGCGGCAGGCCGCCCCAGGGTGTCCCACCGACGAAAAAGATGCGGGCCGTCAACGCCGACAAGTTGCTGGCCATCCGCGCCGAGCAGTGGATCGGGGTGGCGTCGTGAAGCATCCGCTCATCGAGGCGCTGGCATCCCGCCGGATCGAAGCCGGCCTGTCCCAGTCCGCCCTGGCCCGCCGCATCTACAAGTCAGCCCGAGCCGTGAGCCATTTCGAGAGCGACCCGGGCGGCCGTCAACTTCTGCTGGTTGAGGAAGTCGCCCGCGGCCTGGGTCTGCGTCTGGCGTTGGTGCCTATCGAGGACGACGCCGAGCAGCTTGAGGAGGCGTCGTGATCTTCGGGGGCGTTGAGGCGCGGTCAGGAGTCGGCCGGCTCAGTGTCCTTGGGCGGGCGGGGAAGTCGTGCGCCGCGCTCGCCTATGTACCAGCGGATGAAGTCCCGGATCACCTGGGATCGCTTGCGCTCGCCGACGAGCGCGCCGAAGGCAGTCCACAGCTCGTCCTCGACCCTGATTGGCCGGTGCTTGGTGTGGGTGTCCTTCACGAGGTCAAGCGTAACCCGTGTATATGCAGGTGTGATCGTCGCGAGGTTGCCGTGTATATCCACAGGCGCTATCTTCGTGTATATCCACGCCAGGAGCAAGTTCCCTGGCAGATGAGGCTTTGTTCGCGACGGGCCGGGGGGCTATTCGGCATGCGCAAAATCGATACAGCGGTTGGCGTGGTCCGCACCATGCCGGGTCATATCAACTGCCACCACCGCTTCTACGGGCTCAACTGCCGCGACTACGAGCAAATGCTGGTGGCCACTGGCCAACGGTGCGAGATCTGCGGCGTCCCGCCACAAGGCAACACGAGCGGCAAGTTGTTCATCGATCACGAGAACAAGCTCGGCCTGTGGGCGGTCCGCGGCCTGCTCTGCCACCGCTGCAACAGCCTGAACGCCGAGCGTCCCGGATGGAACGTTGTGGCGCCTGCGGGCTCGGATCGATACCTAGCCAACCCCTGGTATCGCCGACGCCTCGCCGAACTCGGCATGTCGGATGAGCCGCCCGCCGAGCCGCCGCCGTCCGCTGTCGTTCGGGACTCGCATGGGGGTCTCTGGATTCACGCCCGCGGAGAGTGGCGTACGAAACGCAGCCGCACCCGCGGCCGTGACTGGTCGAGGCTCGTCGACCAGTTCGGACCGATCGGGCTCACGATCACCCTTCCGCTTTGACCAACTACTCGAACATCTGAGTGATCAGGGGGACTGAAGTGGCCACATCTCGAAGACCGGCATCTCTCTCATAGGCCCAATCCCCGAGTAGCACCCCGAGAGAGAGCCCCTCTACGTGAACGACGACGAACAACCCGCGGGAGGCCAAGCCGCGGGCCTGAACCAAGCGGCGATCGACTGGGCGTGGGTTCAGTCGATCGCCAACAACCCCGGTGCGCGAATGGCGCTGCTGTGCCTCGCGCGCCGGGTGGATGAGACGTGGGAGTGCACGGCCAGTCAGGAGGAGGTGGCAGTGGACGCGATGGTTCCGGCCCGCTCGATGCGTCGCTACCTCGAGCACTTGGAGGACGGCGGCTTCATCGAACGGCTGAAGCGCCTGGATGAGAAGGGGCAGAGGTTGCCGTCCGTGTTTCGGCTAAACCCCAGGTCGAGCCCAACGGCCATATTGGCCAGTGGACGCGACCAGCAAGGACGCCGGGAAGGGGGGCATTCCACCAGCTCGGACCCAACGGCCAATTTGGCCACTGGACAGACGGCCCAGTGGCCAAATTGGCCGTTGGATAAACCGGACACTTCCAGCTCAGAGCCAACGGCCATATTGGCCGTTGGGAAACAGGTTTCTGAGGAAGACGAGCCATCGGCCAATCTGGCCACTGGATCTGACCAGCAGGAACAGCCACCGGCCAATTTGGCCGATGGGCAAGGGGCGCTGTGGGGGGACCCCCAAAACGGGGAAACTGGCAGGTCAGGTCCAGTGGCCAATTTGGCCGATGGGAAATCCCGGACAAGAGAGAGTTCTTCTTCAAAGAAGAAGAACAAGAAAGAACCTCTCTCGTCCGGGATCCGCGACGACGTCGAGCAACTCTGCAACCGCCTCCTGTCGTGGCTGGTGAAGAAGGACTACCGCAACCGTCCAGACGCCGTGACCGAGGCCTGGCGAACCGAAGCGCGGCTTCTGCTCGACAAGGACGGCGCCGACCTCCAAGAGGCGCTCGCGGTCCTCGATTGGAGCCAGCGAGACGGCTTCTGGCACAAGAACATCAACTCGATGCCGACGTTCCGCACCCAGTACGGCCAGTTGGAGCTCAAGTCGAGGGGCGCTCGAGGAGACGCGCCGACCGCCGCTACCGGAACAACTCACCAACGCCCCACGCCCCTGCCGCCTCGTGTCGGCGGCTACGAGAACGCGAAGAACTTCGGAAGGAAGCGATCATGAGCGATGGCAATGGCCTGTCCGAGTGGCACGAGGAACGTCGGCGTAAGCGCATCGCCGACTTCCAGGCCAAGCGGCCAGACCAGCTCCGCCACAAGGGCGACCTGAATGACGACATCGCCGAATGGGGTTCACGCCTGTTCGACAGGACCGCTGGCAACCTGATCCTGTTCGGTCCGACCGGCGTCGCCAAGACCTGGTCGAGCTGGGAAGTCATGGAGCGGGCGCTGAAAGTCGGATACGACGGCCAGGTCCTCATGCTGGCGCAGGCCGACTGGCAGGAGATCGTCGGCCCGCCCGCGGACCGTGAGCGGCTCGCCGACATGCGCATCGCAGACGTGCTGGCTTTGGATGACCTCGGAAGCTCTCGGATCAACGAGTGGACCCGAGAACTGCTGCTCCCCGTGATCGACAGCAGGTGGTCCCAGGGGCGCCCCACGATCGTCACGTCGAACCTCGACGACCTCGACGACAAGCTCGGCGAGCGGATCACCTCCCGCCTCGCCCACCGCGCGACCGTCGTGGTGCTCGAAGGCGACGACCTGAGGGGGAGCCGATGACCGCGACCGACTTCGAGACGAGCGGCTGGGAAGCCACCGAGAAGGTCGTCGCCGCCGAGATGGCGATTGCCGGGGCGGCCATCCAGTCCCGGACGGCGCTGGACGACGCGGCAGAACTGGTCGACCCCGCGGACTTCTACGGCATCGCCGGCCTGGTGTTCGCCGCTGCTCTGTCGTTGCGTGAGCAGGGCAGGCCGATCGAGCCGACTGCGGTTCTCATCGAACTGCAGCAGAGGGGCGACCTCGAGCGGGTGGGGGGCGGCCCGTACCTGCACACGCTGCTCGAGCACGCCGCCGTCGACGGGTCGATCGGCCACTTCGCGCGGTTGGTCGCCGCCGACGCCGACCGGCGCAGGCTCCAGGAGGCCCTGCGCCGCGGCGTGCAGATGACAGAGCACGCCTCATGGGAGCCGGACGCCGACACCGACCGGGTCCGGCAGATGGTCGACGCGGCCACCGCGCGACGGGTCGGCGAGCGTCCGCGTGACGTGTCCGCCGCCATGATCAAGCTGTTGGACGAGTTGGAGAATCCGCCGCCGAAGCTCGACGTGGTGGAGCCGCCGTTCGAGGACCTCGCCCACCTGCTGGGCGGAGGGTTCCGTAAGGGGCAACTCGTCGTGGTGGCAGGCAGGCCCGGCCTGGGCAAGAGCGTCCTGTCCACGGACTTCGCCCGCAAGGCGGCGATCCAGGACGGCGAGCGGAGCATCATCTTCACGCTCGAGATGAGCGAGGAGGAGGTCCTGCAGCGCATCACCGCCGCCGAAGCGCGCGTACCGCTCCGTGCCATCCAGACCCGCAACGTCACCCGGCAGCAGCTGGCTGCCGCCGCAGAGGCCGGCGCCCGCATCTCCGGATCACCGCTGACGATCGACAACGCGCCCGGTTGCACGCTCGAGCACATCCGCGCCCAACTCCGCTGGCTGTCCCGAGACGACCCAGCGAAGCTGGCCGTCGTCGACTACCTGCAGATCATGAACGCGCCCAAGCACCAGCGTCGTGACATGGAACTCGGCATGGTCACCCAGCAACTGAAGGCCATGGCGGGCGAGTTCGGGCTGACGATCGTGCTGCTGTCCCAACTCAACCGGGAGTCTCAGAAGCGGCAGGACAAGCGCCCCCAGATCGCCGAGTTGCGCGACAGCGGGTCCATCGAGTCCGACGCCGACATCGTGATCATGGTGCATCGCGAGGACGCCTACGAGTCCGAGACACCCCGCGCGGGCGAGGCTGAACTCATCGTCGCCAAGAACCGCAGCGGACCTCTCGCGACCATCACCGTTGCCGCGCAACTCCACTACAGCCGCCTGATCGACATGGCGAAAGACGACGA
Organism: Nonomuraea sp. NPDC049129; assembly: GCF_040648495.1. Lineage (NCBI taxonomy): Bacteria > Bacillati > Actinomycetota > Actinomycetes > Streptosporangiales > Streptosporangiaceae > Nonomuraea > Nonomuraea sp. NPDC049129. Next base: position 147,245 of record NZ_JBEZDU010000006.1, read on the forward strand.
ATCATCAACCCCCGCCACCGACGGCCGCCCGAACCTGCGCGCCGTCAACTGAGAGCCACCCCATGAACTCGTGCCCGGCCTGCAGCGGCCGGCACCCCGACGACCCACCCTCCCGCCGCGTCTGCGAGTGCGGCACCAACTGGACCTCTCCCCGAAAGGACTTCCCGATGAGCGCAGCGGCCGACTTCTTCAAGTGGCGCGAAGACTGGCTCCAGTTCATCCCGGTCCGCAACAAGCACGGCAACTGGGCCGTCGCCATCATCATCGACGACGGATACGGCGACCTCGCGGATGCCCTGCACAACTGCGAGGACTACCAGCGCAAGGTCGAGAAGGCGTGCGCCGAAGACGGACTGCCGCTCGGCGTTCCGCTCAACCCGGTCACCCTCCGACCGCAGGTCGCGGAAGGCGCGATCGTCGAGGAGATCGAGTGAGCATCAAGCCGATCGAGACCTGGTACCGCGGCTATCGCTTCAGGTCGCGCACCGAGGCAAGGTGGGCAGTCTTCTTCGATGCGCTCGGGCTGCAGTGGGAGTACGAGCCTCAGGGGTATCTGGTGGACGGTAAGCCATACCTGCCGGACTTCGAGGTGGCCCTGCCGAGCGGCGAGCGCATCTTCGCCGAGATCAAGGGAGCGGGCACCGACGAGCACGAAGGGGAGCACGTCGACCTCTGCCGTGCTCTGGCTCGCGAGTCGGGGCGTCGAGTGCTCCTCCTCGTGGGCGCCCCCGGTCATCGGCTGTTTCACCTGTTCGCGCCGGGCCTGCCCAGCGACGGATTCATGGCCGCCTTCTTCCACGACTACGGGCCGATGCTGACCGTCGCCGACCAGTACTGGTTCCAGACGGTGGCGCTCAACGAGAACACGGGTGTCTTGGAGTTCACGCATGACGCGCGCGGGCTGGTCAAGTCGTTCGGGCAGGGCCTTGTGGACGCCGTGACCGCTGCTCGTTCTGCCCGTTTCGAACATGGGGAGTCCGGGTGACCGCCCCGGACGGCGACTGGGTGGCGGTAGGGCGCGCTGTCCGCGAGCGGCGCCGCGAGATCGGAATCCCGACGCAGCGCGCCGCGGCGGAGCGGTCCGGCGTCTCGAAGAACACCTGGCAACGATTGGAGATGGGGAAGCCAGTCTCGATGACGTCGCTTGTGGACGTCGCCGCGTGCCTGCGATGGGAAGAGTCCGCCCCTTGGGCACTTCTTCGCGGCGACGGCGCGCCGGTAAGCGAGGCGACGCCGGCCACCGACCCGAACGCCTGGCAGGCGCTCGCCGCAGCGGTCAGAAGCCGCCGCCTCGAACTCGGTTTCATGACCCAGAAGCAGGCCGCTGGCAAGGCGGGCATCCACGTCAACACGTGGAACGCCGTCGAGAACGACAAGCCCGTCAAAGCGGCGAGCCTCAGCGCTATCGCTCGCGTCCTGCGCTGGCATCCGGCCCGCATCACCGCAATCCTTCGCGACGGCTCGCTGCATGCCGACTTCAAGGACGCTGAGCCCAACGCGGCTCCGCCTTCGCAGCCTGCCCTGCTGTTCATCACCTCGAATGGGACCCGCTGCGAGATCGACCGGGACGTCTGGGACCCGCTCGACCTGCCGGCGCGCGAGCGAGCCCTGTGCCGGGCTCTGTTGCTGCATTCGCTGGCTCGCCTCGACGAACTGCCAGCCAACCCTGGGCCGTCCGACCCGATCGAGGAGGCGCAGTGACACAAGGCCCTCGACCCTCCGCCCGCCCTGCCCCGTACGCCGCCGTGGCCGGCCTCCTGGTCGACCTCCCGACGCTGCTGCGGGAGGCGCGTGAGGACCGCGAGCTGAGCCTTCGGTCGGCGGCAGAGCAGATCGGCTACTCGCGGTCGACGCTGGGCCGTATCGAAGCCGGTGAGTGTTTCCGCGTGGACATTGCGGTCGCTGTCCTGCGGTGGCTCGGCACCCCTGCCCCATCGGGCGCGAACCGTCCACAACCTGTGCGAATGCCTGTGGACGGGACCGCATCAGCTGTTAACCGGACAGACATGGAGGCGACCCGTGCTCAAGATCAGCCTGCGTAAACGGCAGGGCTGGGAACTGGCCAACACCGCCCGCCGCAATCAGAACCGCTCGCACTGGTACCGGCTGATCGGGATGCGGCGATGGGCGCTGATCCTCATGGTCGCCGACCCCGACTTCGTCAGCGAAGCCGACCCGAGCAACGTCCCGCACGAACCGATCCCGTAGGAGAGAGCCTCAATGGCCAAGGCCAAGCACGACCACAGCGGTTGCGCTGGAGTCCTGAAGGACGAAATGGCATCGATGGGCGTGGAGATCACCGTCCGGACGGTGAAGCCGCTCGTGGCTGGCCCGTACACCACAGACCCGCACATCTGCCCCCACGGGACGCGGTTCTGGATCGAGCCGACGGGCGAGCAGATCGCCGCGTGGGCTGCGAACGGCGTCGAGTGACGCGACCTTCCTGTTTTTCAAGATCGAACGAGGAGAGCCTTCATGGCTGATACCAAGATCGAATGGACGGATGTTACCTGGAACCCCACGACCGGCTGCGACCAGATCTCCAGCGGTTGTGACAACTGCTATGCCCTCACGATGGCCCGGCGGTTGAAGGCCATGGGGCAGGCGAAGTACCAGACCGACGGTGACCCGCGAACCTCAGGTCCCGGCTTCGGCCTCGCCGTGCACGAGGGATCGCTGAATGACCCGTTCACCTGGCGTACGCCGCAAAAGGTGTTCGTTAACTCGATGAGCGACCTGTTCCACGCCAAGGTGCCGCTCGACTTCGTCCGCCGCGTCTTCGAGGTGATCGAAGCCACCCCGCAGCACACCTACCAGGTGCTCACCAAGCGGGCATCGCGCCTGCCGAAGGTCGCGGACAAGCTTTCGTGGCCGCGCAACCTGTGGATGGGCACGTCGATCGAGTCCGACGAGCACACAGGCCGCGCTGACGACCTGCGCCAGGTGCCCGCAGCGGTGCGGTTCCTGTCCCTGGAGCCGCTTCTCGGCCCGCTGCCGTCGCTGGACTTGGCCGGCATTTCCTGGGTCATCGTCGGTGGGGAGTCCGGCCCTGGCGCGCGGCCGATGTACCCGGACTGGGCGAGGTCTCTCCGTGACCGGTCGGTCGCGGCCGGCGTCGCCTTCCACTACAAGCAGCACGGCGCCTGGGCGACCTACGGCGACGGGGAGACCACCAGCGCAGGCAGCCACGGCCCGCTGGCCCTCGTCAGCCCCGACGGGCGGACCCACTCCACCCGCATGGGCGTCCTCGCCCCGGCTGGCTCCGTGCTGATGGCCCGGTACGGCAAGCACCGCGCTGGCCGGGTTCTGGATGGGCGCACCTGGGACGAATTTCCGCAGGAGAGGGCCGCCGCTGGTGTGGCGTCCCGTGAGGGCTCTCCATGACGTGGCCGTTCCGCCCGTACCCGTGGCCGTTCCGCTCGGTCGACTTCTGGGATGCGGCCACGGTCGTGGGCGACCCGCCGACGGTGGCCGAGCGGGTGGTCGACGAGGCGGACGGGGTGTGGCCGTTCGGAGACGCCGACGTCGCGGTGGAGGCGTGCGTGCTGGACGACCTGGCAGCGCTGACCTCGGTCCACGGACCGTGGGAGGCGGCGAACCTCAGGTTCAACCCGATCGGCGAAGGAGACCGACGATGATCCCGAGCGAGTGGCGTAACGCCAGCGACTGCAACGGCGCCTCGTCGTGCGTGGAGGTGCTCGTCGACGACGGCTGCATCTTGGTGCGGGACTCCAAGCTCGGTGTGGCCTCGCCCGTGCTTCGGGTTCCGGTCTCCAGCTGGTGGTCGTTCCTGGCTGCCGTGAAGACGGGCCAGGTGCTCACCTACAGAGGCGTGCTGTGGGTGGCGGATGTGGACGCCGGCTGGCTGATGTGGCTGCGGGACGAGCCGGACGTGGTGCTGTCGTTCGGCCGGGCGGAGGTTGCTGCGTTCGTCGCAGGGGTTCGCGGTGGCGAGTTCGATCTGGAAGCCCTGAAGGCGTCTTCCTCCGAATCTGCGACGGTCGCTTCGGGCGGGCATGCCTCTGGCGCGCCCCAGAAGCCGCCTCTCGCGTTCGTAGAGCCGCCTCAGGTCTCTCGCTAGGACTCACCCCCCGGATCGCGGGGCTCCGTGGATTCTGCGGCTCCGTAGATAGATCACCAGTACGGAAAGACGATCAAGAAAACATCGATCAGAGCGAGATTCGAGAGAGGAATCGAACGAATGCGCAAGATCCCCACGCTGTTCCAGCGGGACTGGGACGGCCACCCGAAGCACGTCACCCGCGAACCGAACCCCGAGTGCGCCTGGGTCTTCGCCGGCGAGGGCCAGCCGACCGTGAAATGGGACGGCACATGCGTCATGCTCGACGACCAGGGCGAATGGTGGGCGCGGCGCGAAGTCAAGCCAGGCAAGCTGCCGCCGAAGTGGTTCCGTCCCATCGAGACCGACGACGAGACAGGCAAGACCATCGGCTGGGAGCCGGTCGAGCAGTCGTCGTTCGCGAAGTGGCACGCCGAGGTTCTGGACCGTGGCGAACGGTTCCGGCCGGGAACGTACGAGCTACTCGGCCCGAAGGTCAACGGCAACCCCGACGGGTTCGAGGCGCACGTCCTCATGGAGCACGGGTGGGCGCCGCTCTCCATTCGGGAGGACGTCAAGGCAGCCCCGCGCGACTACGACGTGCTCGCAGTCTGGCTCAGCGCCCGGCCGTACGAGGGCATCGTCTGGCACCACTCCGATGGCCGCATGGCGAAGATCAAGCGGCGCGACTTCCCGGCTCAGCGGTCCGGAGAGGCGGCAACCCGATGAGCGCCGAGCGGAAGATCGTCAACCTAACCCCGCATGCGATCCGGATCTACCATCCGGACACCCCAGACCGGATCGACGACCTGGCTTGCGGGCTGCTCTACCTGATCCCACGGTCCGGCACTGTCGCCCGTCTCGCCACGATCGACCTCGGAACGTGGGAGTACATCGAAGGCGTCCCGATCGAGGGCGTCGAGTACGGCCACGCCCACAACCTGCCGCCGAAGCAGGACGGCGTCCACTACGTGGTGTCGCTGGCGCTGGCGCTCGGCCAGCCGCACCGCGATGACCTGCTCGTCCCCTACTCCGAGGTCCGCAACGCCGACGGCACGGTGGTCGGCTGCCGCCTCCTGGCGAAGGTCGCCGGCTGATGACCAAGGGCAGCGCTGACTACGTCCGCCGCTACTACCAGGTGCCCGCCAAGCGCGGCGGCCGGATCAAGTTCCGGGGGCAGCCCGGCACCATCGTCGCCTTCCATGGCGCGGGCCTGCGGGTCCGCCTGGACGACAACCCGAAGCGGATCCTCACCTGCCATCCGACGTGGCGTATCGACTACCTCGACGGGGCGGGAGAGCGGTGAAGCCCGCCCTCCGGTTCTTCGCCGCCCTGGCCGTTGTCCTGCTCGCGGCCGCCTGCGCCAGCTATAGCGCCAGCCCTCCCGGCGTGGTGGTCGATACGGGCCTGCGCTGGGTCGAAGTGCGTGAGGACCGCAGCGGCACGACGGTCAGGCATGACACGGACAAGCAGACGCCTCGCCGTTGCGATCGCGGCGATCGGTGGTCGGAGTGTGCGCGAGGACCGTTCGCCGGGACGTTGGGGGAGTCCCGGTGAAGGGCTACTCCCCGGAGGGAGGCGTCTTGCGGGGATCCTCGCCCGTCAGCGTGTCGGTGAACTCTTTCGCGGGCCGCTCGGGAAGCTTCGCGCCGGGCCGCCTCAGGTACCAGGCGATGAACTGGTTGAGCGCCTTTGCCCGATCGCTGTCCATGTGGGCGGTTGTAGTGCCCAAGTCGTTCCAGTCCGCATCTGGGACGCGGACGGCGCGGTGCTGGGTCTTGGGCTTGTTCGGCACGTGATCAACAGTGCCAGTTGTACGTACAGACATCAACTCAACCTCCTGCTTGGTGTACGTACATTTCGCTATTGCGGTGTACGTACACCCAAGGCTATGGTGTACGTACACCGAAAGCAATGGGGAGAAGTGATGACGCTCATGGCCACCGAGACGAAGACCGCCACCACGATCGCGATGCAGATCGCTGACCTGTCCGAAGAGCTCCGTTCCCTGCCCGTGGACGGCCTGGTCGACGTCCTGATCGCGCTGAGTCGGGCCACCACACACATCGCCGACTTCGTAGCCGCCGCTCCCGCGCACTACCCGCACGTGACCAAGCGCGCAGCCGACCAGATCCAGAACTCGGCCGGGTTGCTGGAGTTCGCGATCGACGCCGAGCTGAACCCGCCCGCCGACGACGCCTGACCTTCCCCTCCGGCCCGGGAGAGATCCCGGGCCCACCCAGTCCGATAGCAGACGCCCAGGTGCAAGTCCCGGGACGGACGCCAGAGCAAGCCCCCCCTTCGACCGAGGAGCCCGCGATGACCCCGACCGAGATCGCAGCCCAGATGGCCGCCCTGGCTGACCAGCTCCGCCTCGCCCTCATCGACCCGCCCGACGACTGGGATCAGAACTACGCCGCCGTCACCGGCTCCCTGAAGAGCACGGTCGAGTCACTGACCGGCGTCTCCAACCTCGTCGTCGACTTCGCGGACGGCTGCGACACCCCCGAGTGGACGCAGGACGTGCACGAGGCGGCGATGAAGACCGCTGACCAGCTGCTGCAGGCCGGGTGGGCGGCGGACCTGCTGGTCGACGAGACGGCCCACGCCCAGTCCGCGCTGACGGGCGCCGGCGCATGACACCGTTCGACGCCGCCACGCTGGTCATCACGCCTGACCACATCCACGCTCTCGCCAAGCCAGACGGCGACGTTCTCGCCTGGGACCACAACCGCGGCGAGGTGCGGGCCATGACCCGCCAGGAGGCGCTCGCCGCCGAGTTCGTGTCCTTCACCAACCGGGGCTGGCTCAACGACTGGACCCGCGAGCCCGGCTGCTGGAACGACGACCGCACCGACGTGACGCCGGAGTGCGCCAAGCAACTCGCCGGCGTCCAGACCGAGTGGCTCCGCCGCATCACTTGACCTTCTCCGGCCCCGGTGCCGGACCAACCCTCAGTCGCCCGCCGCGAAACGAAAGGGCCGCCATGTACGCGATCACCGTCTTCCAGACCGACGAGACCGGTCGCCGTATCGACATCGCCCACTTCGTGCGGGCTGCTTCCGCGCCGGAGGTGGAGGACGTCGTCACGGCGCTCCACAAGGAGTTCCCTGCGCCCGGCTTCGCGGTCGCGGTCGAGAACTGGTGATCAGCGCACACTCTTCCCGCTGCCCCGGGAGACCGGGGCAGCGTTCAACCCCGCAACGACCAAGGAGGAGCGAGATGAGTCTCATGGGCAACCACGGATACGACGAGACCACCGACCCTGGCGAGATCCAGGCAGCGCAGGACGACGCCGAGTACTTCGCCCGCACCGTTGACGAAGCTCGGTGGCGTGACGAGCGTTCGGAGCGCGAGTACCTCGCTGAAGTCGAGCCGCCGCGCCGCCGCTGAGCGCGCCGAAGTGCTCGGCCTGGACGCCTGACCTTCCCCGGCCCCGGAACCCCTCTGGGGCCACACCCAAACCCGCGACGAGCAAGGAGCCCACCGTGCGGACAACCCTCACTCCCGAAAAGCTCACCGACCTCGCGCCTGCTGATCGCGAGAGGTTCGCAAACGATCTGGAGTTCCTCGTCGACAGGCTCGAAGGGGTGGCCCTCGCTGAGGCTGTCGTGAGGCAGATGCAGCGGTTCGGCCTCGCCTGATCCCCTTTGGCCCGGCTCCTCCTGTCCGGCCATCCCAACCCCCTGAACGGAGAACCCGAACGATGAGCGTCCTAGTCTGCGTCAGCTGTCGCCTGGCTGAGGGCCACCTGGAGACGTGTGAAGGCGGCGGCTACGCCGATCGCGACGAACTCGCCATGGAGCGCAGAGCCGAGCGAACCCACGAACACGACCACTGGCGACTCGATGAGCGCGTGCAGGGCTGCGACTACTGCCTGCTGGACCCGCCGAGCTTCAGCGTCCGCGTCTCCGACACCGGTCGGCGTGAGTTGGCCGAGGCCTGCGAACGGTATCGGCAGCGGGTGACCACCCTGGAGCAGTACGACGCCGAACGGGCCGCGATCATCGCTGCCTACCCCGCCTGATCCCGCTCAGCTCTCTCCTCCCGGCTTGGACGGGCAGCCTCAGACGCAGGAGGGAGCACCAGACCCAAGACCATCGACGACAAGGAGACTTGGGATGGCCAAGCGCCGCCTCACCATGACCGCCGTACAGGACGCGATCCACGAAACCAAGACCGGGCCGTTCGTCGATCGGGTGCTGCCGACCGTCCGGCTCGATGACGGCCGCCAGTTGGTGCGTGTGATCCTCTGCGACTGCTACGACGACCCGCGCTCTACGCCCGCTGGGGAGGCGCTGATCGGCAGTCTGGAGGCGTCCGGCTGGGTCGTCACCCACAGACACGGCCGCGCCTACTCCACGCTGACCGTGTGCGAGCCGGTCTCCGACGCTCCCAAGGAGAGCTGACCCGTGACGACCACGATCGACGATCTTCTCGGCCGCATGTGGAGCGACGAATCCGACACTGTCGCCGAACTCCAGCCGGACGGCTCCTGGACAGTCACCGGCCGGCAGGGACGCTACAACCGCAACCAGGCCATCACCGCCATGGTCCTCGCCGAGTCGTACGCGGCAGGGACGCCGGCCGATGACCCGTTCGTGCAGGGATGGGAAGCCGAGCTGAAGGAGCCCCACCATGGGTGAGACCCCTAAGCCGCAGCGCATCCAGAGGAGACGCACGAAGGGCTGGACCATGCCGGAGGGCGCCGTGTATGTGGGCCGCCCAACCCGCTTCGGTAACCACATCCGCATCACGCGGAGGAAGTTCGACGACGAACGCAACCCGATGTGGCACGTCACCGGCAGCCCGCGCTATCTGGACGGCCCAGCGTTCAACCTGCTCTTCACCGCCAGGGTGGAGGCAACGAAGCAGTTCGAGGCCGACCTCCTACGGTGGCGAGACATCGAGTACCCGTCCATAGAGGAGATTCGCGCCGTACTAGCGGGGCGCGATCTTGCGTGCTGGTGCCCTCTTCCCGAGTGGCCTGAAAGCGACTGGTGTCACGCGCGGGTCTTGCTGGAGATCGCGAACGGAGAGCCCGATGCCTGACATCCCGGAGCCCGCGTTTGAGACTCCCTTTGAGGGAGCCGACACGGTGTCAGCTCCCTCAAAGGACGACGCCATCCCTGAAGAAGCCGTACAAGCCTGCCCGTGCGTCTGCCACTCCGACCACCCCGGCCTGGAGCATGTACGGGCCTGCTGCCCCTCCTGGGATGGACCTCTCGGCGGGCATGTGGGGGAGTCCCAGCCCTACATCGAGGCTCGGGTACGGCGACGGGTGGCCGAGGAGATCGCCGCCGCCCTCCTCGCCGTCAATCCCGTGGAGTGGGCTCTCGCAGGCCAGCATGCAGGACGGGACGCTGCCCGTATCGCCCGCCAGATCGGAGAAGGCCGGTGACCGCCGCCGCGCGCGCCGTGGCGATCCTCGCCCTACAGGGCTGCTCCAGAGTGGTGGACGGGCACCCGTGCGAGGTGTGCCTGTTCAGGGCCGCGAAGGACGTGGCCGCTGTCGAGCGAGGCGGGCACCTGGTCATCGGCTCCGCTGAAGACCTCCAAGCGTGGCGGGAACGCGCCGAGAACGCCGAAGCCGTCGTCGCTCTGACGCGGGAACGCTTGGATACCCTCATCGCGGCCGGATTCGGCGCGGTCACGGACACCCTCCGCGAACTCCGTGCCGCTCTCAACGACACGGGGGACGCCGAGCGTGGCTGACTCGCTCCTTGTGGCCGCGCTCAACGTCGCTGACGCCGACCTGGCCGAGCACCACGACGGCGTGGACGAGTGGTACGTCGGCCACCTCGACGATCACATCTACGCCACCTGCCCGGGGCTGAAGCGCTCCGGGCGGGCATTACAGCGCGGTCAGGGCAGGCTGTACCCGGAGGCCGGCGACGTGTGCGGGACCTGCCTGCGGTGGTGGAGAGCACGGGAGAGGAACAAGATGCATGTCCAGCCCTGACGGAGTACTGGCCGCTATCGACGCTGCTGTACGGGACTACTCCGTGAGCCCGGACGCGATGAGGTGGGCACCAGAAGAGCCGGTCCCGACGCTGCCGCTCGCGGTCAACCTCTCAGTGAACCTTTCCGCCTTCACCGCGGCGATGGCGAGCATCGGGAAGGCGTTCTGCCCGCTCCTCAGCGACACGAAGGGCATGTCGATCGACCGTGGGGAGTACAACCGACGCCGACGCCGGAGGAACCGCCGTTGATGACTACCCTCCCGCCTCCAACCCGGAGGAGCGGGCTATGCGACTGGCGTGGGCGATCATTGTTCCTGTACTGGTTGAGCAACTGGCGTCAGCCCAACTCCAGGAGGAGATGTGACCGGAGTAGCCGCAGCCTTCCACCAGCGAGCAGAAACTGAGCGAGCCCGTCTCGGCATGACCAAACTGGCGCTGGCCGCGGAGCCGGGAGTCAGCCGCGTCACCTACGACCGGCTGGCGACCCAGGAGAAGGCGCCACTGCCCGCCACGATCATCCGCCTGGCCACAGCGCTCGGCCTCGACCGGGACGAGGCGTTGAAGCTCGCCGGCCTGATAGTCGAACCAACCCCCGCCCAGATCGCCGAACGGCGGGTACGGGCCGCCATGGTCGAGGCGCTCCACCACCGCCTCCCCGGCGTAGACCCGGCCGTCCTCGCCGCGGTCGCGTTCCACATGGGAGACATCCTTCAAGGTCTGGCCGGCGAACTGTCGGGGCAGGTCGAGGATTCGTCGTGACCCTCCTGCTCGACCTCAGCGAGCCTGCCACCCGCGACCACGTGGTCCTGTGCAACGCCTGCAAGCACACTTTGAAGACGCCCGAGTCCCGCGCTCTCGGACTCGGCCCGGACTGCGCATCCAAGCTCGGCCTCACCCCGCGCCGGCCGATACGGATCACCGGAGTACCCGCGGGGTGGAACTGCTACGGACAGACCGACCTACTGGAGGAGGCGCACCCGATGGAGATCGTCAGGCCGAACGAGCCCTGGACAGTGGAGCTCTACAACGGCGAAAGATTGATCGACGCCACAACGTTGGCGGAGGAGCTGGGCGAAGTCCTGACGTGGGCGCATGCACGCTGGTACGCCCGTCGGGTAATGCTCGGCTCCGAGATTACGGTCAGGCTCTCGCAAGGTGACCGCACGTGGGATCACGAGGAGGTGGCCGCTGAGTACGACCGCCGTTTCGCATCTGCAATCAACTCTTGGCACATGACCACCCAGGAACAGTTGGACGCCTTCGAGCAGAAATACGGACCAAGGGAGGACACTCGGCCGGACGCGACCGTCCACCGGATCTTCCCTCCGCCGGAAGGAAAGGCGCCGTGAGCACCGATCGCACCGCCGAATTGCAGACGGCGATCGACTCCGCCGACCACGAAGGGTTCACCTCGCTGGAAGAGGCCGCCGCCGATGAGCTGATGCGCTTGTGGGGCGACCTGCACGAGGCGATGTGCGCCGCTCGCAACGGCTGCTGGTCGGTCGGCTGCGAGAACACCGCCCACCGAATCGCTGTCCTCACCCGAGCGCTCGGCAAGGCGACCCCGTGGCAGGAGGTCCAGATAGAGCTGCTGGAGACGGGCATCTACCAGGTGTTCCACGACCTGGCGGGCGTGCCGTACGAGGAGCCGGACATGGACGTGATCGCCCGCATGCGGGCAGAGCGGGAAGCAAGCCTCGCCCAGATCCGCGCCAGGCCGCGCATGACCGTCAATGTCTACCCCCGCATGGAACCGGACCTCAGCATCAACCCCGACTGGTTCAGGCGGCGGCCGTGATCTGGGACCGCACCTACCAGAAGATCAACGGCGACCAACTGGTCACCGACTTCAAGGAGTTCTCCATCAGCTTCGAGCCCGCGCTGAGCGGCCCGTTCATCTGGATGAAGAGCAAGCCTGGCGCGTTCCGGCCGACGTGGGATCTGCGGATCTGGCCGTTCAACATCCACTACCACGGCAAGCGGGCGAGGTGACCACCATGAGCGAAGGAGAGTGGTGGGCGCTGGCGACCGCCCTTTTCAAGGACGAGCAGTAGTCAACCGTCCGATCATGGACACCACGTGCCAATGTGGGATAGTGCACCACCAGAACCGCCCCCCACAGCACACCAAAACCCTCCGCGAAACCGCAGCACAGATCGCGTTCCCCGACTGGCGACCGCACCCCGACGACTGGACCAGCCTCCACACCGGCTTTGACCACGGCGACCCGTACACGGAGGTGGCCGTCTACCGAGACCGCACCCGCGTCCACTACGCCCGTATCAGCGGCGCCGACCTGGAGCCGTTCTGGGAGCGCATTCTCACCGCACACACCACGCTGTGAGACGATTGCTGCCGATCCCACGTCCCGACATGCGCCAGACTCTCATCTGCGATAATGATCGCACGATGCACGATTCTCTCGCCCTCATCACCCGCCATCCCCGCCTGCCCGGTGTAGAGCTACACCACGGGCCGCGCTCGGGCGAGTCCTACCTGATCGCTGTCGGCGTCCGCCTGGACGGCAACCAGCTGATCGATGTGGGAACGTGGCTGATCGAACACGGCCAGACAGCCGACCAGCGAAGACGGTAAACGACAGACGGCCTCCCGCCCGCCAGCGAGAGACCGCCCACAACCCCACCAGACCCCACAGGCTCACAGGTCTTCCCGTACAGCGTACTGATCGGGGAGGCCAAACCGTGTGGATCCACTCAGACCCGAACGCCGACGACGGCCACTGGCGCGACAACGGCCAGCGCGAATGCGCCCGCGGCGACCGATGCTCCGACCCGCGCCTGGTAGCGCAGGGCGCCAAGACGGTCCGTCTCCCAGCTCTCACCTATCAGGCGTTCTGTCACCAGGACCGCAACGCGGTCGCGAAAGCCCTCAACGATCTGCCGATGCTGTTCGTGCGCGTCCACCAAAGGCTCGACAAGACGTTCGCCGCAGCTGGGGGAGGACCGATCGTCGCCATGTCGAAGACCGCGCCCGTACCTCTGTCGCTGCCCGCGGACGAACTGCTGCGGCTCCTGCTCGCCACGCTCGTATCGTGGGAGGAACGAGTCCGTACTGTGGCACGCCTCGCCGCGCTGGACACCGTGACATCCCGGCGCCGGCGTGATGGTGCGATCCTCACGCAGGCGTGGACGATCCTCGCCGCCCACCTCGACGCGCTGCTCGCCCTGCCCGCCGAACCGATGCCCCGCGGCGACAGCATCGAAGACCTGTCCGGAGTCGACGCCGGCCTCGAACTCCTGCATCTGGCCTATCGGTGCCGGGCGTTCCTGACCGACACCAAGCAGGCGGCACGTCACCTGTCCGGCGTGTACTGCGATTGCGGGTTCGCGGAACTGTATGAGGTCCTCGACGATGACGGGCAACCCGATGGAGCCCGATGCCGAACCTGCCGTAGCGAGTACGACCAGGAGGAGTACAGCGAACTGACCAAGGTTCGGGCCGAACCGGTGAAGACGTACCGGAGGGGTGGAGTTCGAGTCGCCGTGCTGGACGACGCAGGCAGCAGGCGGGCGTGATCAGTTGATCCGTGGCCGCCATCCGTCAACGCGCAGGAATGGCGGCCATGAAGTCCGCGTTTCGGCGCGCCGCAGTTGGCGTTTCGGCTGGTGACCTGTTATAAATCGATTGATCGTGGGATCAAAGGCTCTCGGACGCGGACGTGCCGAGGGCCTTTTCGCATGTCTGGGGGTGGCCAGCATGCCGGACCGCCCTGAGCGGATCACGATCGCCGCCGCCGCTATGCGCCTCGGAAAGCCCGAGCCGACCGTCCGCGTGTGGGCTTCCCGCCACCACGCCCGCAAACTGCTCAAACTCGGCAAGACCGCCTGGTATGACTGGCTGGACATCGCTACGATCGCCCGCCAGCTCCACCGCGGCGAGCCTGTGCCGGCCACCCCTGAGGAGCGCGACGAGCTGCGCTCCTCCCTCTCTGCCGCCGCCTAGCACTGCTAGACATTCCAAGTCGCGCGCTCCTGGTGCAAGGAGCGTGCCCGCTCCGCCGTCCTCCCTCCCCCGTGGGAGTCGGCGTGGAGCCCCACCCGGTGTCGGCCTGGTCTGCGGGGCTGAGGGTCCACGGGACGCAGGCCAGGCCGTCACCACCCCCAAGAGCGCGTGCCCAACTCCCCGCGTGGGGGGTCACCAGGGAGCTGGGCGCGCATCAACCTCCAACCCCCTGGAGATCACGTGGACGGCGTGAAGCCGTACCTGGTAGTCGACACCAGAACGAGCAGCGGCAAGGACGAGAGTCACCACCCGTATGAGGCGTTCCTGAAGTGGCTGCGAGCGGAAGGCATCGACCCCGAGAAGGGGAACCGGTGCGAGGTGTACGAAGGCCGCGACGGGAAGCCGCCGTACGCGATCGTTCACCTCTTCGAGGTCGACGCGGACGGACGCAAGATCTTCGACGAGGTCACCGACGAGGCGGTCACCTACGCCGACATCGTGGCCCTGTCCTCGCTGCCGCCCTCGTGGGAGGTCTGATGCCCGCGATGCCTGAGCCCTGCGAGCACTTCGTCTTCCTCGTCATCACATGGGGCGACTCTCCGCCCACCTGGGACGGCAGCGACAACCGGACTCTCTTCGGCCCGTACATCGTCCGTGAGGACGGCTCTCACCTCTCTGAGATCGAGGAGGTGGCACGCGGCTGGAAGCGCGACCACCCGGACCTTCCCGGTATGGCCTTTATCTATTTTCCACCGAGCCGACCCGGTTCGAATAGCTGTTCGACCCGCTAGGTATCCTCGACGGCATGCAGGGCGACCCTCCGTCTGTACGTCTTCCCGGCCATCCTTCCGGAGCAGGCTTCCTGCTGGAGTGGCGCAAGAACGCGGACGGCGCCAGGGAGTACCTCGTCGAGATCGTGGAGATCTCGTCTGGCTACCGTGGCGGCCTTCAGGAGCCGCGCCCGGTCTGGTTCCAAGCGGACGAGGTCGAGCCGATCTCCGGCGAGGACTACACGCGGGTGCCGCGCACACGCACCGACAGCTGAGGGTGGTGGCCGCGTACAGCCAGTTCGGCAAGTGCCGCCTCCACGGCAGAAGACTGCGTCTCGCTAGACAGCGAGCCAAGGATGTCAGCGATCCTGCGGGACTGTTCGATCGCTCCGAGTTCAACGGCCGACGCGGCAAGCTCGCGTACTACCACCCGCCGATCTTCTGCTACGTCTTGGTTGGCCACCTGCTCTGCGAGCTCATCTACCTCTTCCCGCCGTGCGGCAGCGGCTGCGGCCAGATCGATCTGTCCGCCAGGGAACTGCAACGACGTGATGCGGTCGATCAACCTGCTGAACGCCGCGTTGTGCCGCCGCATGATCAGCCACACGGCGAGCACTACCGCGACTGGCCAGGCCAGCCCTGAAACCAGCCCGCTGATCGCTTCGATGAGTTTCGCCCACTCTTCCACCCGCTGATCGTCCTCCAATGCCCGCCTCTATGCGGGCTCTTTCGCATGCCCGGAGGTGGTCGCGTGGCCCTTTCGCCGACCCGCTGGACCTACGAGAGCACGGGCCTGACCTACGCCGAGTGGCTGCGCGACAAGAGCCCGCAGACCCGCCCTCAGGGCTGGACCCACGCCACCCACGATCAGGTACGCGAAGGCCACGACCGCACTGGCCGGCGCTTCAAGGCGACCACCGACCAGCTCGGCAACGACGTGATCCAGCACGGCCGAGACCAGCAGAGCGTGCATATCAAGAGCCCCGAAACCATCTTCGCCACCATCCCGAAGGAGGGCTCTCGTGTCGAGCCTTGATCTTGCCGAGGAGCTAGAGGCTCGCGCCGCCGCGCTGCGAGCGGAAGCCCGCCTCGAAGACGACCTCGAAGCCGCCAAGCAGGAGTACGCCAACAGTCCGACCGAGCAGACAAGGGCGGCCAAGCAAACTGCCGCCGAGGCGCTGCGGGCCGCCCGCGCCGAGCGCCGCTCTGAGGGCGTCGTGGTCGGCGGAGACGCGTTCGTGGATGAGGAGGTTTAGCCGTGTCGATCACTCAGTCTGGCCTGTTCGTGGCCACGGTCGTCGACATCTACGACACCACCCAGCTCGCGGCCAACCTGGATGGCGACACCATCAAGGTCGCCCTGTACCCGTCAACGATCACTCCGGACTTCAATGCGGCGGCGGCGAGCGCCGCCTACGCGGCAGGCGTCTACTCCGGAACCGAACTGTCCGGCACCGGCTACACCGCTGGCGGGGCGACGCTAGGTTCCACCACGTTCACCGGCGCGTCGGGTATCGCCACGTTCGATGCCGCAGACACCTCGTGGACCAGCTCCACCATCACCGGTGCTCGCGGGGTTCTTGTCTACGACAACACCCTGGCGGGCAAGAACGCGTATGCCCTAGTCGACCTAGGTAGCTCGTACAGCACTTCCGCCGGGACGCTGGCAATCACCTGGTCGGCATCGGGGATCTGGCGGATCACTCTCGCCTAGCCTGATCTGCGTAAACGCCGCCTGACTCTGCCGCCGCCGGGCGGTTTTCGCATGTCGGGGGGTCGGCGTGCCTGCGGCGTACCGCTCCCACACCATCGCCGACAGCGGGACCACCCCGTACACGATCGCCAAACCGTCCGGCGTGGTCTCCGGAGACGTGCTGGTCCTGTGCCAGTACGCCGACTTCGGGGCGTTGACCGACATGGTCACCCCCTCAGGCTGGACGCAGATCGGCAGCGTCGACGCCGCCTCCTCCTCCGACCTGCACGGCAAGGTGTGGGTGCGAACGGCGGGCGGATCCGAGCCGTCCACATACAGCTTGTCTCACCACTCGTCCGCGTTCAGTGTCGGCATCCTGGTCGCAGTGTCGGGCGGAAGCGCACCGTCCACAACAGCGAACTCGACCTCCGGCACCGGCACCGCTATCGCCACGCCGGGCATCACCCCGACCGGGTCCACTGACCTGGAGGTCCGGTTCGCGGGCTGCAACGGCGCAGGCACCGTCCGGACGCTTACCGTTGCCGCGGGGTTCACCGAGCCTGCGTCGGCGGATGTCAACCACGGCGGCTACCCGACCGCGACGGTCGGCTATCGGACGCTGGTGAGCGGGAGCGCGACGTCCGCCGCGAACTTCACCGCTTCCGGCACGATCTCAGCAACGGCCCGTATCGGATTCACGCTGACGGTCCCGTCCGATGGCACGTCCGCTACCGCGACCCCGTCTGTGGTGTCGGCAGCCGCGAGTATCCCGTCTGCGACGACCATCGCAGGCTCCACCGCTACACCTGCCGTGGTTGCGGCGGTCGCGTCCGTCCCCGCACCTGCGACGTCCGTCGGCGGCATCGAGTTCGTGGCCGCCTCCCACGCCGAGAGCCTCACCGGCGTCCTGCCTGCGGGGGCGCAACAGGGTGACATCCTGCTCGCCATCGCCCAGGACGCGACAGCCCTGACCGGGCCGGCCGGGTGGGCGCAGATCGGCTCCAACCGGGCGGGCGGCTCCTTCAGCGCCAACGCCTGGACCATCACCGTAGGCGCCTCCAGCCCCGCCCTCAACTGGGCCGGAGGCGGCGGTGGCCCAATTGTGGACATCCTGTGCTACCGGGCCGCCTCCTCGACGCTGGTGACCGCCCAGTCCGCCGCCGCATCTGCGGTCGCGCCGTCCGTCACCACCACGGCCGCCAACTCGTGGCTCATCTGCCTGTACGCCGACGAGGTCGTCCACGACATGACCGCCCCGTCCGGGATGACACTCCGGACACCGCCCTCGACGTTCGCGTACAACGCCGAAGCCGACCAGGTCATCAGCGTCGCCGGCGCGACTGGAACCCGCACGTTCGGCGGCACGAGCGGCCCCATCGGCGCCTGGTCGATCGCGCTCACCCCCGCCACCGGCAGCGCCACCGCCACGCCTGCGGCCGTCACGGGCACTACCTCGGTCCCGTCGCCGACTCCCAGCGCCGGCTCGACAGCCTCACCGGCCGTCGTAGCAGCCACGGCGAGTGTCTCCGCTCCTGCGACCTCGGCCGGTTCCAGGGCCACGCCAGGCGTGGTAGCCGCCACGGCGTCGGTTCCTGGCCCGTCAACCTCGACGGGCAGCACGGCAAGCCCTGCCGTCGTTCAGGCCACCGCCAGCGTCCCTGCTCCTACACCGCACGCGGGCTCTACCGCTTCGACCGCAGTGGTGCAGGCGACCGCGAGCGTGCCCGTTCCGACCGTCACAGCCGTCACAGCGGCCTCCCCGGCAGTCGTCACGGCCACCGCTTCCGTCCCCGCGCCGAATGTCTTCACCGGCTCTACAGCCGCCCCAAGCGTCGTCGGGGCCACAGCCATCATCCCGGCGCCCACCGCCTCCACCGGGGCGACCGCGTCTCCGGCTGTGGTTCCGGCGACCACCACCATCCCCACGCCGGCGACCGCGACGGGTTCAACCGCGAGTCCTCCTGCGGTCACAGCTGTTGCTGCGGTTCCAGCTCCGAGCGTGTCGGCTGGCTCCACAGCATCACCTGCGACGGTCCAGGCCACGGCGTCCGTCCTCGCCCCTACCGTGGCCACGGGACAGGTGGCTACGCCTGCGACCGTTACCGCGACGGCCGCCATCCCGGCGCCAAGCGTGGCCAACGACATGACCGCCACACCGGCGGTCGTCTCCGCAGTCGCGTCGATTCCATCACCGAGCGTCCAATCGGGCAGCTCGACGACCGCGTCCCCCAGCACAGTCCAAGCGTCAGCCTCAATCCCGGCTCCGGCCGTGACGGCTGGATCCACCGCGAGCCCGTCTGTGGTGGCCGCTACGGCTTCCGTAGGAGTCCCGGCGATCTCCGCTGGCTCGACGGCGTCTCCCGGCGTGGTGAGCGCTTCTGCGGCGATCCCGAGCCCAGACAGCAGTACGGGAGCCACAGCCACACCCAGTGTGGTGACGGCGTCGGCTGACATCCCGGCGCCCACCGTCACGGCCGGCGGCAACGCGACAGCGCAGCCCGCGGTCGTCACGACCACGGCCAACATCCCGGCACCATCGGCCGGCGCGAGCTCCACCGCCCTGCCCGCGGTCGTCCTTGCTACAGCCGCGGTACCGACACCGACCACCGCATCCCTGGTCGCTGCCACAGCGGCAGCCGTCCAGGCGTTCGCGTCCGTTCCCGCCGCGCTGATCTCCAGCACGGCACGGCCTCCCGCCGTAGCCGCGGTGGCGTCCATTCCGGCGCCGTCCGTTTCCACCGGCGAGCCTCCGCCGAGCCTCGACCATCTGGGCGGCTCTCTCGTCTCCGCTGCGACTCTCGGCGGATCCCGCCTCGCATCCCAAGGATTGGGCGGTTCGCGCCTGTCCGCGGCCGATCTGGGCGGACAGCAGCTCTGAGGAGGTGGCCATGCCCGACACGATCAACCTCACGCTCACGGAGGACGACGACGGGCAGGCCACCTTCCAGATCACATCCGGCGGAAGCCCGCTCGGGCTCGCCTCCGCCAACGTGTTCGCCGTGGTGAAGACCAGCCAGCATGTCGAGGATGACGCAGCCTCGGGCGTATACACGCTGACTGAGGGCTCAGGCGTGACGATCGTGGATGCTGCAGCGGGCACCATACGCCTCGACTTCCCGGACGCCATCACCGAGTCGCCGTCGATCTGGTTCTACAAGGTGCGCGTCACCGCTTCGAGTGTCACCGAGACAGCCATCACAGGATGGCTGAGCATCTCGGACGCCTGATGGCACGCAAGGCGCTGACCGTATGCTCCCGCCACGGCTGTGCTGAACTCACCTCGGGCGGTCGCTGTGCTGGCTGTAGGAGCGAGGCCGAGCGGGCGCGTGGCAGCGCCTACGAGCGCGGCTACGGCGGACGCTCCTGGGACAGCGCCCGTAACGCGGTGCTCGTCAGGGATCCTCGCTGCGTCTGCCCCGACGCCGAGCACGGCCATGCCGCGCCCTGCGGGGCGCCCAGCAGGGTGGCGGATCATCACCCGCATGAGCGCAAGGACCTGCTCGCCGCTGGCGTGAAGGACCCGGACGCACCGCATCGCATGAGGGGCATGTGCACCGACTGCCACAACCGCAAGACGGGATCCACGAGACCGGGCGGATGGAACGCAATCTGATCACAGCGGGCGAGAATCCGGACCTCAGGTCTTGGCTCAGCCGGGCTCTACACCTACCGACCGTAATCACCGCAGGAAACGGAGATCAACATGGACGTCCTGCTTCTGCTCGCCCTCGTCACTTTTCTCGCCGCCGCTGTCGTGGCCGGGATCCAGAAGTCGTGGGTCCTCGTACTCGTCTGCGCGGGCCTGTTCCTGCTGACGCTCGCCCAGACCGGGCTGATCGACAGCTAACCCCATCCAAGATCCTCCAGTTGCGCGACTTGCCTGAAGAGGTGATCGTTATTTCGGGAGGCAGCTACAGCTATCTGGGCGATCAGGCGCGCTTCTACAACCTGGTCCTCGTTCCCGAAGCCATGACGCGGATGGCCGATCGCCTGGCAGGACTCTCCTACGCAGCCGACGTAGCAGCAGAAACCAAGGCCGTCATCGAACACCTTGAAGCCGCCCGAGAGATGGCCGCCAAGCTGGGCGAGGTGTGGACTGCTGTCGAGTGGTGGGACTCCGGAGACGGGCGCGGAGAGATCGACGTCCACGAAGCCCTCGCCAAGTACCGAGGCGACAACTCCAGCGAGGGATCGCAGTCGTGAAGGTCTCCACCGACTCCCTCATCGCCGCACTCCTACACCCCGCCCTCTTCCTCTCAGGCGACGAGAACGGTGACGTCGGCCTCCACTGCCATGACCACTTCGACGGCGGCCGGCCTCTCGCCCACTACGACCGAGGCGGCAGCACCTCCGTAGATCCTGCCGTCGTCAGCGTGTCCACCCTGCCTGCCCTGTGGGCTGAGGCAGCCACCCACCTGAAGGACCACCATCGGGAGGCGTGAGTGGCCGAGCAGCACACCACCACACCACTCACCACAGACGTGGCCCTCGCCAACGCAGCGCGCATCCTCTACCACGCCGAAGGTGAAACCAACCTCGTCTCGATGGAGCGTCTCGACGACCTGGCCAACACGTGGATCAGCATCGCTGCCCTGCTCCACGAACGGGATCGGGCCTGACTTGCCGTCCCCAGCTCCGATTGTCGTAACTGTCCGCAACGGGACCGGCGACAGGGGTGGGGGATGACCCGCTACAAACATGCTGAAATGAGGACCGCGGGGGTGGTCGCCGTGGGGTGCGCCAGGACAACAGGTCCTTGATCAACTTCTGATGGTGACGCAATGTGACCATCGCCGATGCCGCGCAACGCGGCTGAGGAGTGAATGCACATGAAGGGTGGACACGCCGCGTCTGGACCAGCTCCAGACCCGAATGCGCTCCGGCGCAGTAGGCCAGCGGACGCAGCCACATGGACAGCCCTCCCATCTGAAGGCAGAGCAGGCGACCCGCCTGAGTGGCCGCTGCTCGAACCGGACGGACGCGAGTGGGAGCTGTGGGCGGACTTCTGGTCCCGGCCGCAGGCGCTCATGTGGGAGCGGATGGGGCAGTTGTACGAGGTCGCGATGTGCGTGCGGATGCTCGCTCGCGCGGAGCAGCCGAAGAGTTCGATCGAACTGCAGAAGGTGGTCCGGCAGTACTTCGACTCGCTCGGCCTGTCAACGCAGGGCATGCTCCGCAACCGGTGGAAGCTCACCGACGCCCCCACGGATGAGAGCGCTAGGACGCGGAAGGCTCCGGCGCGTCAATCTGCGCGGACCAGGCTGACCGTGGTCCCCGGCGATGCCGCCGGCGAGTGACTACGTTGTCGACTTCCCGACCCTGTGGGTGGCGGCGGACTGGATAGAGGAGCACTGCAGCGTCCCGGATGGGTTCCTTAAGGGCATCCAGTTCGAGCTGTACGACTGGCAACTGTGGTGCACGGTCAACCATTACCGGGTCAAGCCCGACGCTCGTCTCGGCCAGCTGGCGCCCGCGTTCCACAACCGGCGTTCGCAGGTCATCGCGCCCCAGAAGACCGGGAAAGGGCCGTGGTCGGCGTCGATCATCTGCGTCGAGGCTGTAGGTCCCGCCCTTTTCGCGGGCTGGTCGACCGGCAACGAAGTGTATGACTGCCGCGACTACGGCTGCGGCTGCGGCTGGTCGTACGAGTACGAGCCGGGCGAGCCGATGGGCATGCCGTGGCCGACGCCGTTGATCCAGCTTCTCGCCACGTCGGAAGACCAAGTCGACAACGTCTACCGGCCGCTTCAGGCGATGGCCAAGAACGGCCCGCTCGCGGAGTTGATGCGGACGGGCGAGGAGTTCATCCGCCTCCCGAACGACGGCCGCATCGACGTGGTGACGTCGTCGGCCACGTCCCGGCTGGGCAACCCGATCACGTTCGCCATGCAGGACGAGACCGGGCTGTACACGAAGACGAACAAGATGGTGCGCGTCGCCGAGACTCAGCGCCGCGGCGCCGCCGGCATGGGCGGCCGGACGATGGAGACGTCGAACGCCTGGGATCCTTCCGAGGAGTCGGTGGCGCAGCGGACGTCGGAGTCGCAGAGGCCGGACATTTTCAAGTTCCACCGGATCCCTTCGGCGAACCTGTCGTACACGAACAAGGCTGAACGAACGAAGATCCACCGGTACGTGTACCGCGGATCAAAGCATGTCGACCTGGACGCGATCGAGGCCGAGGCTGCGGAGTTGTTGGAGAAGGATCCGGCCCAGGCCGAACGGTTCTTCGGCAACCGGGTCGTGTACGGGCAGGGCGGCTACATCGACGGCGACGTCTGGGATGCGTGGGCGAGCCCGCGCGAGGTTCCGGACGGGACTCCGATTGTTCTCGGCTTCGACGGCAGCGACAGCGACGACTGGACCGGGATTCGCGCGGAGACTGGCGACGGCTTCCAGTTCACACCCACGTTCGGCCCCGACCATCTGCCTACGGTGTGGGATCCTGCCCAGTTCGGCGGCCAGGTGCCGCGGCTTGAAGTCGCTGCGGCGGTCGATGAGCTGATGACCCGATACCGGGTGATCCGCATGTACGCGGACCCTCCCGGTTGGACGTCGGAGCTCGACGCGTGGGTGGAGCGGTACGGAGACAAGGTCGTTCTGCGCTGGGCCACCTACCGGACAGTCCAGATGCACGCCGCGAATGAGCGACTGCTGACGGACGTGACGAAGGCGGAGTCGCCGTTTTCGCACGACGGCTGCCCGATCACCGCTATCCACGTGAGGAACACGAGGAAGGCGCCGCGTCCGGGCCAGCGGTACGTGCTGGCCAAGGCCAGCCAGACGCAGAAGATCGACCTGACCGTCTGCTCCGTCCTCGCCCACGAGGCGGCTGGCGACGCCCGAGCGGCCGGCCTGTTCACAATCGAGAAGCCCACCGAGAACTACCTGTATACGGCGTCATCGACCAGACGGAGGTGACGCCGGGTGGCTATGCCTCTGCCTGTCGAGGACGGGCCCAACACGGATGGCGCGCGCAGGGCGGTCACCATTCTGAACCGGCTCGCGGATGAGCTGCGTTTGCGGGAGACGGTCACGCGGCGCCGGCTCGACTACTACCGGGGCGTGCACAGGTTGTGCTACGCCAGCCCAGAGTTCCGCGACTACTTCGCGGACCGCTTCACCGGCTTCTCCGACAACTGGTGCGGGCCCGTGGCTGCCGCTCCGGCCGAGCGGATGAACGTGCTCGGAATCCGGCTCGACTCGGACACGAAGCCCGATGAGGGGCTGTCGCGGGCGTGGCGTGCTGCGGACTGTGAACGAGGCTCGTCGGAGGCGTTCGTTGTCACCCTGGCCGCGGCCCGCTCGTACGGGCTGGTGTGGGGCAATCCTCGCGACGACCAAACGCCGCGGGTCACGTGGGAGCGGCCGGACCAGGCAATCGTGGCCTACGACTCGGACACGGGGGAGCGGGCCGCGGCGCTGAAGCTGTGGGCCGACGACAGCACCGAGTATGCGACTCTGTACACCGCGTCCGACGTGTGGAAGTTCCAACGCCCCCGGTACGCGCGTAACGGCTACAGCGTGTCCGGCCTGATCGTCCCCGCCGAAGCGCTGGTGCGGTCCGCCGGGCCTGAGGGCTGGCAGATGCGGCACCCGCCCTCCGATGACACGTGGCCGATCCCGAACCCCATGGGCGAAGTGCCGATGGTGGAGCTCAGAAATCAGACGCTGCTGGACGACAACCCGATCAGCGACATCGATGGCGTGATCGCCATGCAGGACGCGATCAACCTGACCTGGGCCTACCTCATGAACAGCCTGGACTTCGCCTCGCTGCCCCAGCGCGTCGTCATGGGTGCGGACGTGCCGAAGATTCCGATCCTCGACTCCAACGGGGTCAAGGTGGGGGATCGGCCGATCGAGCTGGACACGCTCATCAAGGAGCGCATCCTGTGGCTGACCGGCGACGCGAAGATCGGCAACTGGCCGGCCGCGGACCTGGGCGCCTACAGCAACGTCATCGAGCGGGCGATCGAACACCTGGCCGCACAAACCAGAACGCCGCCTCATTACCTGATCGGCAAGGTCGCCAATCTCTCGGCCGAGGCGTTGACCGCGGCCGAGACCGGCCTGGTCTCCAAGACCGGCGAACGGATCGTGTACGTCAACAGCGGCATCCGCGATATCTATTCGCTGATGGCCAACGCGATGAACGACGATGGCAAAGCCGCCGCCGCCAGGTCGGGCACTGTCATGTGGGGAGACGTCCAGTTCCGGGCGCTCGCGCAGAAGGTTGACGCCCTCATGAAGCTGAAGGGGATGGGCTTCCCGCTGGAGTGGATCGCCGAACAGTACGGTCTCGAACCGCCCGAGGTGACCCGCGTGATGCGGATGCGCGAGGCCGAACTGGAAGCGGACCCGATGGCGACGATACTCAACGGCAAGCCGACCCTGCCGGAAGTGCCGGCCGCGGCCGATCCGGGAGAGGATCCGTTCGCGGTCGCTCCCGAACCGGTCGGATAGCCGATGCCAACGCCGGAGGAAATCGCCCGGATCCACCAGCAGCAGCAGCGAGGCATCATCCTGTCGCTCCTCGCAGCGATCCTCGGATTGTGGCGGCGACTGGATCGGGAGCGGCTGGCCGAGTCGTGGCGGGCGGGGATCGGCCCGTCCATTGTGGAGATGATGGCGCGGGCTCAACTGCAGATCGCTGCGTCGGCGCCCGTATACCTGCGGGAGCTGGCTGCGGCGCAGGGCGTCGCGATGTCGGACCTGGAATTGGTGCCCGAACGACTGTCCGGCGTCACCTCGACTGGCGGGCCACTCGAAACTGCCCTCTACCAGCCGATCATCGCGTTCAAGAAGCTCCTGTCGGACGGTGTGCCGCCGGATGAGGCGATGCGCCGCGCGACCGCAGCAATCACGATGATCGCAGCCACGCAGGCTTCGGACGCTGGACGCGCGGCCATCCAGGTCGGGATGACCGCGACCAAGGAGTGGGTGTCGTACGTCAGAGCGGTCACCCTGCCAGCTTGCTCGCGCTGCATTGTCCTGGCTGGGCGCGTCTACTCCTACTCCACGGGGTTTCAGCGGCACCCGAACTGCGACTGTTCCATGATCCCCTTCAGGGAAGGCGACGCGGTCCCGCCAAGCCCTGGCGCCCTGTTCGAGCAGATGAGCCCAGAGGAGCAGGACCGCCGCTTCGGCAAAGCGGGAGCTGAGTCACTTCGGCTCGGCGCCGACATCAACCAGGTAGTCGCCGCACGGCGCGGCATGAAGTCCGTGGGCGGCCAAGTCGTCACCACCGAAGGCGTGACTCGCCGCGGGGTGGCCGGTCGGCGTATGCGCCGCAGTGCGGTCCGCCTGATGCCGGAGCAGATCATCAAGGACGCCGCAGGGGATCGTGACGCTGCAATTCGGGCGCTGCGAGAGAACGGCTACCTGCTCCAACGCTGAACCAACCTGACCGGACCCGCTCTCAGCTGGCCCGGCGTTTTCGCATGCCCTCGCGCAACGCCAGGGCTCCACCACCCCGCAACGGGAGATACACGAATGCCCGAACTCGACCACGTCGACGACGACGTCATCGTCACGGACTCCGACGACGCCGCCGACTCCGACGTCGACAGTAACCACTCGGCGGACGACGACAGCGGTGATGACGCCGCCGCTACGCGTGACGACGACGCCGACAAGCCGCTCGGCCCGAAGGGCGAGAAGGCGCTGCAGGCGGAGAAGGATCGCCGCCGCGAGGCCGACCGGCAGCGGCGCCAGGTGGCGCGGGAGCGTGACGATGCGCTTGCCGAGCTCGCCAAGCTGCGCAAAGCGGCCGAGTCCAAGGCCGCGGGCGGCGGCGACGACGCCGACGCGGACAAGGGGCCGGATCTGGACGCCATACGGGCGGAAGCCAGGGAGCAGGCGAAGGCGGAGGCGAACGCGGAGATCATTAGGGACCGCGTCGCCGACAAGATCGAAGTCCTGGCGGCTAAGCGGGCCCAGGACCCGGATGTGGTCCGCACGCTGCTGCTGGCCAGCAATGAGATTGCAGACTTCCTCGACGGCGGAAAGATCGACGCCGAGGCAATCAAGGAAGCTCTCGATGAGCTTCTCGAAACGAAGCCCTACCTGGCTGTGGCCGCGCAAAGCGCCAAGCGATTCCAGGGCTCAGGGGACGGCGGTGCCCGCAAGGGGCCCCAGAAGCCAGCCCAGCTCACCGAGGACGACCTCCGCCGGATGTCGCCCGAGCAAATCGTCAAGGCGCAGGCAGAAGGCCGGTTCAACGACCTTCTCGGCGTGCCGCAGTAAGCCAACCTGAAGAGGAATCACTATGGCGATCACCAGGTTCCGGCCTGAGATCTGGAGCGCGAACCTGCTGGTCGCGCTCCGCAAGGCGCTCGTCTATGCGGGCCCCAGCATCGTCAACCGCGACTACGAGGGCGAGATCTCCGAGGCGGGCGACACCGTCCGCATCACGTCGATCTCGGACCCGACGATCGGCACCTACGTGCCGAACTCCACCACCATCACGCCCGAGGAACTGACCGACGCGCAGCGGACCCTGCTCATCGACCAGGCGAAGTACTTCGCTTTCAAGGTCGATGATGTGGACGCCCGGCAGGCCAAGGGCAACGTCATCCCTGAGGCGATCTCGCGGGCCGCCTACAAGCTGGCTGACGTGGTCGACCAGTATGTGGCTGGCCTGTACACGGGCGTCGCCACGGCGAACGCGCTCGGCACCATCGCGGTCACAGCGGCCACGCCGACGGACGCCTACGACAAGGTTCTCGTCCCGCTGAAGGTCAAGCTGGATGAGGCGAATGTCCCCAACGAGGGCCGTTACGCCGTCATCCCGCCGTGGTTCCACGGACGGCTCCTGCTGGATGGCAGGTTCATCAAGCTGAACGAGTCCGGCACGCAGGACGGCCTGCGTAACGGCATGGTCGGCCGCGCTGCGGGCTTCGACATCCTGGTGTCGAACAACGCGATCAACGTGACGGGCGACGACTACATCGTGCAGGCGGGCTCGCCGATGGCGATCTCCTTCGCGGAGCAGATCAACAAGACCGAGGCCTACCGGCCCGAGGGCGGATTCAGCGACGCGGTCAAGGGCCTCGCGTTGTACGGCGCGAAGCTGGTTCGCCCGGACTGCATCGCCACCGCGGCGGCCTCCCAGACCTGATCAGGTCCCTCATCCATCTGAACTCAAGAGAAAGAGAGCCTGATCATGGCTAGGACGGCACTGCCGTACTCCAACCTGGTTGCCAACAGCAACCTCTCGCAGCCAGCCGGAACCACGATCGACCAGGCCAACGGCATGGTCATTGCTGCGGCCCGGCCTGAACTGACGATCCTGCGGGTCGCCAACACCAACGGTACCGACCGCGTCGTCACCATCAAGGCGGGCGACAACCCGCCCGCTCTCGCCGCTGGCCAGGGCGACCTCGCGGTCACGGTGGCCGCTACGACGGGCGTGCAGTTCATCGGCCCGTTCGAATCGGGCCGGTTCATCCAGGCCGACGGCACCATGGAGATCGACTTCGCGGCGTCGTTCGCGGGCACGATCACCGCGCTCAAGGTTCCGCGAGGCACCTGATGTCCGACGACAGCGGATACTTCCGCGGTGCTGGCGGCGTCGTCTGGGAGATGAAACTCCCGCTGTCGGGCGACATGGCCGAGCAGCTCATCAAGGGCTATCTGACCCGCGTCAACGCCGACGGCACCGACTACGTGCAGCCGGACGCCGAGGGCAGCACGGAGCCGGAGCAGCCGCCAGCGGCCAACGCCTCCAAGGCGATGTGGGTCGGCTACGCCCACCGCGTGCACGGAGTCCGGATCGACGACGCCGAGGCACTCACCAAGAACGACCTGATGGAGCTGTACGGCTCCAAGGGCTGAGGAGGTAGCCGATGCCTCCTCTACCTCTCGCATCCCCTGCCGACGCCGCACGGCTCGGCTACACCCTGCCCGTAGGGCGGGAGATGGAGATGCTGACCCGCGCGTCCGCCCGGCTACGGCGCGAGGCGGGCCGGCCGATCTCCTCCACCACGTCCACGGTCCGCCGGCGTGTGGAGGGCGGTTCGGTGCTGCTGCCGGGCGGTCCGATCACCGCCGTATCCGCCGTTGTACGGCTGGCGGAGGACGGCGGCGCCACCCTCACCGGGTGGCGGTGGGACGGCATGGAGCACATCCACTGCATCCCGCTGTGGCGCGGAGACGTCGACGTCACTTGGACGCACGGCTTCGTCATCCTGCCGGACGAGCTACTGGAGCTGGTCTGCTCGGTCGCCGTGCGGCTGGCCGCCGCTGAGGAAGCGGCAGGGATGGAAGCCGGGATTCGCAGCGAGTCCATCGACGACTACACAGTGACGTACGCCGCCGAGGCTGTCGAAACCGCGTCGGGTCTTCTGCCGGGGGAGTGCGAGCAACTCGCAGCATTCCTCGGCTCCAACCCTGGCGCCTACGTGGTGAGACCCAGGTGAGCGTCGCAGGCGTCCTCGGGCGAGGACGCACCGCGGCGCTGGCCCTGATGCGGGACACCTGCACGGTGGAGCGCAAGTCCGGCGCCCCGGTGCTCAACGAGACCACCGGCCAGCTCGAACAGGCCTACGTCACCGTCTACACAGGCGTGTGCAGGGTCAAGCCCCGCTCCGCCAGCGAGACGGAGTGGGGCGAACGCGAGGTCACGCTGCACTCGTACGTGGCCGTACTCCCATGGGACGCAGTCCCCGAGGTCCAGCGGGAAGACCGGCTGACCGTCACCGTCAGCGATGATGCGTGGCTGATCGGCCGGCACCTCGAAGTCACCGCCATCTCTCTCGCTGGGACCGCAACGGTCCGGCGTCTTCTCGTCGAGGACAAGGAGGGCTGATGACGCTCAGTTGGGACACCTCCGAACTCGAACATCTCGAAGACGAGGTCCTCCTGAAGGCCGCCGTCGAGGCCCATCTCGGCGCGTCCGACGTGATCAAAGATCAGGCGACCAAGTTCCGTAACGACTGGCGGGACAACGCCCGCCAGTCCGCTGGAGCGCACGGCAAGCACTACCCGTCGTCGATCACGACCGAGAGGGTCGGCGACGCCGAATGGGAGGTCGGCCCGGACTCGGCTATGCCGCAGGGCGGGATGGGCCGCGGCTTTGAGTGGGGCAGCGTGAATCAGCCGCCCCACAACGACATGGGGCAGGCGATCGTGCAGGTCCCTGACCGGCTTGAGTCTGCGGTCAAGAAGTGGTCGGAGAACCTCCTGTGACCACAACCCCGCTGGAGGCGAGGCCGCTCGTCCTGGCGCTCGTGGCGATGCTCGACGCCGCCTTGCCGAACACGATCGGCATCTACTGGGGCGGCGCACCGGCGAACGCTGCGGCTCCGTACGCGGTTCTCTATCCGGACGTCGGCATGGAATCTGTGGCGGATCGTGCGCTGTCCGATGATGTGCCGAACGACCTTCGTTTCCAGATCACGTCGGTCGGCGCGTCCGCCGAGCAGGCGGTCCTGGTAGCCGACAAGGCGAACACGGCGCTGCTCACCGCCGCCCCCATCATCACGGGCCGGCGTGTCCGGCCGATCCGGCAGGAGGCCGCCCAGCCGGTCCGGCGTGATGACGTCTCCACCTCGCTCTGGCTCGCCACGGCGCAGTATCTGGTCCGCTCCGACCCCACCTGACCAGCACCACTTCACGTAGCCCGCCACCTCAGGTGACCGGGCTCTTTCGCATGACTGAAGGAGAGCCCGCATGGCTACCCGTACAGCTCAGGCGGTCACGGTGGGCGGGATCACGCCCACCTACTACGCCGCCACCGCCACCACCGGGGACAAGGTCCTGGCCGGCCCCCGGACGTTCATCCACCTGAAAAACGGCAGCGGGGGGTCGATCACCTGCACCGTCTCCGGCGCCGGCCAGACCGCCTACCTGGTGGACAACCCGGACAAGGCGTACACGATCGCCGCGGGCGCCGAGATGTGGATCCCGATGCTGCCCGAGTACGGCGACCCTGACGACGGCCGGCTGGTCACGTTCATCTGCTCGGCGGTCACGACGGTGACGTTCGCGGCGGTGCGCATCTGATGCCCGCCCCGAAGATCCGCGTCCGCTCCACGATCAACGGCCAGGTCACCGAGGTGTCGCCGCAGGCGCTGCGGCATTTCCCCGACTTTGAGCGGGTCGACGAGCCCGACGCTTCTCCCGCGCCCGCGGTCGAGAGCCCTAAGCCCAGCACGAGCCGCAGTACGGCGGCCAAGACCACCGACAAGGAGTGACGCATGGCTGCCGACCTTTTGGGCGATGGCAACGTCAAGGCGACGTTCTGCCTGACGATCGCCAACGTGTCCGCGCCGACCGCTGCCGAGTGCAACGCGGGCGTGGACTTGCAGGAGTACATCACCAAGGACGGCTTGGGAATCAGCCCCGAGCAGGCCGCAGTGGACAACACAGCGCTCGCCTCCCGCGACGAGACCGAGGACGCGGGCACGGTCAAGTACAGCATCGAGCTGACCGTTAAGCGTAAGGAGGTCGCGGTCGAGGACATCGGCTGGGACACCCTCACCGACCGGCAGCTCGGCTACCTGGTGGTGCGGCGCAACATGGCGCACGAAACCGCTTACGCCGCCGGCCAGGTCGTCGAGGTGTACCCGGTGAGGTGCGGTCGGCCGAACATGCAGCCGCCCGAGTTGAACGCGGCGCAGAAGTTCGTGTCCAAGCTGTTCAACCACACCACCGCTGATGCTGCTGCGACGGTGGCCGCGTAGTGACGAGCATCGACGACATCCTCGGGCAGCTCAAACTGCCCGAGCGTGTCTACCCCCTGTGCACGAATGCCGACCTGCGGGCGGAGTGGGAGCAGGCAGACGCCGTGGTGACCGCCGAGTACCGCGACAGCATGGACTCCCTCGCCGGAACCAGCAAGGCGGGCAAGGATGCGGCCAAGCGGGCGCAGGAACTCGAAGCGGAGATGGCTGAGCACACCGTCCATCTGCGGCTGCGGGCGCTCGCCCACAAGGCGTGGTCGGACCTGGTGGCAGCCAACCCGCCGCGTGAGGGCAGCGATGACGGCCAGTGGAACGGCGAGACGTTCGGCGTGGCGCTGCTGGCGGCGAGCGCGGTAGACCCGGTCATGTCCGAGGAGCAGGCCGCCGCTCTGGTGGACCGGCTGACGTTGGGGCAGTGGAACGAACTTCAGGTGATGCTGTTCACCCTGTCCACGGGCAGCGTTGAAGTCCCAAAATCGCGGCGAGCCTCAGAAGTTCTCCGGAGCTCGCGGAAGAGGTAGCTCTCGCTGCCGCTCACGGGGTTCCTCGGTCGGTCCTGCTCGGCCGGCAGCGCAGGTCCGTGACGACGCACGAGTACGAGGAAGGGCGTCTGGTCCGGTCGGTGACGACACACGACGCCGAGTGGACCGGTGAGGATCTCGGCTACGGCAAAGCCCACCGCCGCAACGAGCAGAGCAAATGTCCGGGGTGCGGGCTGCCGTTGGCGGAGACGACCGACCCCGACAACGAAGGTGCCTACGAGGCGCCGCCCCCGACGCGGTGCCACGCCTGTACGCCGCTGGAGCACAGGAAGTCGGAATATCTACAGAGCCCGCCCGGTTTGCTGTTCCGCGTCTATCTGAAGGTCAAGCGGGCGGCCGGGCGAGGCTAGTCGAGGCCGGAGCAGGACAAGACGTCCTCGGGGTTCTTGTTGATGCAGTCCGTCATCTGCTGCACCTGCCGCTCGTTGGCGGTCTGCTGGTTGGTGGCGACAACCCACAGGATGACGGCCAACGGGATCGACACCATGCCGAGGGCGAGGCCGGCAGCGGCGAGCTTGGTGCCGCCCTGCTTCTTGGCGACCAGGGCGACGATGGCCAGCACCAGAGCGATCAGGCCGATGAACGGGGCGACACCGCGGGACACCACCCACAGGGCGGCCACGACCGCGATGACGCCGGCCACGAGCGCGGTGACGGCGAGCGCCTGGCTCCTGGGCTGCGGCGGCGCAGGCGGGATGTAGGGCGGCTGCTGCGGGGCGTACCTCTCGCCGTAGGGCTGCGAGGGTAACTGTGGAGGGCCGTACGGCTGTTCTGGCTGCCCGTAGTGGGTCATGTGGGACTCCTGGGGAGTGAAGTGGGACGCGCATAGGACGCCGTCCGTAGCCGATCGGTTTGCACAGTGGCACGACATAGCGTGATCGATCCCGTGAATCGGGTGATCTGAGGCTGGGCGGAGGTGTTCTCCGCCGTGACCGACCGTTCCGTGACAGTCAAGCTCGACGCCGACGTCAAGGGTTTCGTCGCAGCGATGGCCAAGGCCGAGGCGTCGGCCAAGCAGCTACGGGACTCGCTCGGCAAAGCCGCCAACATCAACGTCAACGCGGACACACGGGCTGCGGCGGCGGCCATCCAGAGCCTTCAGCGCGAGGTTGATCGGCTCAACGGGACGCGCGCCACGGTCCGGGCGGACGTGGACGCCGCTCAGGCGCAGGCGCAGGTCGCGGAACTGCGTCGCCGCCTGGAGGAGCTGTCGTCGCGCCGGATTGGCGTGGACCTGGACACGGGTGCGGCCCGGTCGGAACTGTCGAGCATCCAGCGTGACCTGGAGCGCCTGAACGCCACTTCTGCCGATCCGAAGGTGCGGGTCGATTCCGCTGCGGCCTTGGCGCAACTGCGCGCGGTTCAGTCGCAGATGTCGAGCGTCAGCGGCAAGTCGGCCCGCGTCAAGGTGGACGCCGACATCGGCGGGGCGCTGGCTGGTATCGCGACGGTGGCTGCGGCTCTGGCCGCTCTGCCGTCGGCGGTGTCGATCGGCGTGGGCGTGGCCGGACTCGGGGCGGCTTTCGGTGTCGCCGCTGTGGGTGCGGCAGGGTTCGCGTCCGTCGCGATCCCGTCGCTGGGCCGCATCAATGAGGCGTTGAAGCAGGCCGAGACGGCAAGTGGAGGCGCTGGCGGCGCGATCAAATCCGCTGGTCAGAAGGCCGCCGAAGCGGCTGCTTCGGCGCTGCGGCTGGCTGAGGCGCAGGACCGGGTCAAGGACTCGGCGCAGGCGGTCAAGGCCGCCCAGCAGAGCGTCCGTGACACCGTGGCCAATGTGCGGTCCGCGCAGCAGGATGCGGCTCGCGCGGCTGAGGATGCCGCTGACCGTCAGGCTCAGGCGGCGGCCAGGATCGCCGACGCCGAGCGATCCGTGCAAGACGCTCACCGCGCCACCCAGCGGGCGATCGAGGACCTGACCAGGGCTCGCGAGGCGGCCAGGGAGCGTATCGAAGATCTCGCCCTGGCCACTGAGCGTGGCGCGCTGTCGGAGGAGCGTGCGCAGATCTCGATCGCGCGGGCGCAGGCCGAGCTGGCGCGGATCAACGCGGACCCGCGGGCTTCCGCTCTCGACAAGCAGGACGCTTCTCTCCGCCTGCGTGAGGCCGAGCTTGCGCTGAAGGAGATCCAAGAGCGCAACGGCGACTTGGCCAAAGAGCGGGCCGATTCCGACAAGAAGGGCGTCGAAGGCAGCGACGAGGTCGTGGCCGCCAAGGAGCGGATCCTCGACGCGCAGCGCGCCGAGGCCGACGCCGAGCGCGCCCTGGGCGCCGCCCGTGCCGAGTCGGCGCGTGTGGCCCGTGACGGGGCCCGCGAGGTGGCCGACGCGCAGAACCGGATCGCCGAAGCGCAGCGGAAGGTCGCTGACGCCCAGCAGGCGGTCGTTAAGGCGCAGCGCGACCACCTGCGCGCCGTTCAGGCGCTCAAGGTCGAGCAGCTGCAACAGAAGGCAGCCCTCGACCAGGTCGGCTCCAGCTCGGGCGGCGCCGCCACCAAGATGTCGAAACTATCCAAGGCTGAACGCGAACTGGCCGCGGACATCAAGAAGTTCCAGGACGAGTACGTCGCCTGGCAGCGGTCGTTGCAGCCTGACGTGTTCCCGACCATCGAGAAGGGTCTGGACGTCCTCCGCGTTGGGATGGATCGGGCGACGCCGCTGGTCAAGGGCGGCGCCGAAGGGCTTGGACGGTTCGCCGACGCGGCGAAGAAGGCGCTGGAGTCCAAGGAATGGACGGCCTTCTTCGACGACCTCGGACGGCGGGCCCCGGACGCCATCGAAGGGCTCGGCAACGCGGCGATCAACGTCGCGGGCGGGCTGCGCGGCGTCGTCGAAGCGTTCCTGCCGTACACGGGTCCTTTGACGGACTGGGTCGAGAACATCACCCAAGACTTCGAGGATTGGGGGACCAGCCTCAAGGACTCAAGCGGGTTCAAGGAGTTCCTCGCCTACGCCGCCGAGCAGGGGCCGAAGGTCGCCGAAATCCTCGGCAACATCGCCAAATTCGCGGGCAATGTGATCGAGGCCGGAGGGAACGTCGGCCCTGGAGCGCTGGACTTCCTGGTCCACCTGTCGGAAAAGATCGCGGGTCTCGATCCAGCGCAGATCGAGGCGGTCGCCAAGGGCGTCGGGCTGATCTTCGCCGCCGTGAAGCTCGGCGCCTCCCTGAAGATCGCCGGTCTGCTCGCTTTGGCTGAGGTGCTCGGCAATATGTCACCCGGCCAGATCCAGGCTCTCGCGGTCGCCATTGCTGCGGTCGTCGGAGCGGTCAAGGGCTACCAGATCTTCAAGACCGTGTCGGACTTCCTGGGAGGATTCGCGTCGAAGGTCGGCGCCGCAGGCGAGGCCGCAGGAGCGGCTGGCGGCAAGCTCTCGCTCCTCAGCGGGATCTTCAAGGGCGGCGTCATCGCAGCCGCCGTCCTCGGCACCGCAGCCGCGTTCGACAAGATAGCCGACACACTGTCAGGGCTGAATCCGGACATCGAGAAGCTGTCGGGGAACCTCCTGGCATTCGGCAAGGGCAGCGAGCCTACGGCTGACCTGCTCGACCAGCTCGGCCCCAAGTTCAGCGGGGTAGTCGGCCAGTTCGAGACTTTCCGAGACTCAGCCGCCCGCCTGGCTGGCGACAATCCGCTGGCGAAGATCGCCGAAGGGATCACCGGCTTCGTCGACAGCAACTTCGGCATCCAGTTGGACTCCGGCCGTCAAGCGATCGACAACCTTGATAAGTCGCTGGCCAACGCGGTTGCGTCTGGCAACGCGGAAGGGGCGGCGAGTGCCTTCAACAGGCTCGCCAAGCAGGCACTCGACACAGGCGTCCCCGTCGAGAAGCTCAAGGAGTTGTTCCCGCAGTACGCCCAATCCATGAACGGTATCCCCGCCACCACCGGGGAGGTCGGCGCGGCAATCGAGACTCTCGGCGGGCACGTCGACGGCACCCAGAAGGCGCTCGGCGAGGCCACTCAGCGGATGGCCGACTGGAAGGCTTCCCTGGATGCCTTCAACTCCCAGACTGACGCTGCGGCGGCGGTCCGCGAGATGGAGAAGGCGTTCAACGACACCAAGACCGCCATCGAGGGCGCCAACGGCAAGCTAGAGCTCACACCCGGCCTGACAGCTAAGCAGCGCGACGCCGTCATCTCGGCCCGTGACGCCTTCGCCGGCTTCCTGGAGAAGGTCCGGTCCAGCGCAGACGCGCAGGGCACCTTGGCGAGAGACACCACGACCGCTCGGGATGCGGTGCTGAACCAACTCCCGGCGATGATCGACTTGGCGGGTAAGAACGAGTCGGCCCGCGCGCAAGTCCTCGAACTGGCGAAGGCGTATGGGATCAGTGGGTCGGACGCCCTCAAGGCGGCAAAGGGTGGCCAGGACCTGGTCGAGGTGTTGGCCAAACTGAAGTCGAAGGACATCCATGTCGGGGCCGATACGAAGCCGGCGCAGGACGCCATCGACAATTTCGTACGGCTCAACAGCGGCCGAAAGATCCCGCTGTCGGTCTACACGAAGAACAGCCAGCTCGCGGCGGGCGGCATCCTGCAACGGTACGAGCAGGGCGGCATCCGGGCTATGGCTGGCGGCGGCATGTCGTCGGCCGGGCCTCCGGCGCCGAACATCGCCTCGACGCCGACCGTGGTTTACGCGGAGGCGGGCTATCCAGAGGCGTACGTGCCGTTCGATCCGAAGTACAGGGATCGGGCGATCACGATACTCGGCCAGGTTGCCGACAACTTCGGGTTGCAGGTGTGGGATCCGAAGGCGCAGCAGAAGGTGACCACGCTGACGGCTGGGCTGCAGGCGACAGACACGAGCATCTCGACGTCGCTGGACGGCGCGACACGCCAGCTCGACACGACGCTCGGCGCCTCGGGCACGCTCACCGCGACCGTGGCTCAGGTGGGTTCGGTCGGCACGCAGATGACGACCGCGTGGGCGGCCGGAGCCCAGACCGTCAGCGACTCGGTGATCGGGGTCAACGACGCGATCGGCATCTCGGCGGACATGATCGTCAAGAGCAGCGAGAAGGTCACGTCGGCCGCGATCACGGTTGCCGAGGCGGTCGCCAAGGCGGCTGCTGCTGCCGTCGCAGCGGCGAAGGGCGGCTCCACGAAGAACTCGTCGGGCTCGGGCTCCGGCAAGGGCTCGCAAGGCAGCGTGATCCCGCCAGCGCCCGGCTCTTCGCTGAATTCCAGTAATTCGGTTGCCGGTAGCGAGAGCGCGTATGGGCTGCAGGGCAACCGGGATGCGGCGCTCACGAACTATTCGCGAGTGTCCGCGCCTCAGCAGGTGATGGTCGTACCTGCTGCCCGTGTGGCGTCGACCGAGGGCGTGAACGCGGGCACCTCGTCGGGTGGCGGTTCGATGTCTGGCGGTACGTCGGTGAACTTCTACAACACCCAGATCCGGGAGTCGATGGACGCGGATGTGGTGACGGCGAAGATCGGCGCGGTTCTCGACAGTCGCGGCTGAGCCCGCTCTCTATTTCACTTCTACACGCGAGGGGGCGGGCTTCGGCATGCCTTGGGATCCAAGTAGGGACGGGCCGTTCGGCCGCTGGCTGCGCGGCGGCGCGCCGCTCGGCCAGGGCCGCACGGCGGACGTGGTGGTCGGCGAACGCACGTCGGCCACACGCGACCAGGTGAAGGAGTGGCGGGGCGAGGACGGAAGCCGGTTCAAGAGGGTGACCGACCAGGCAGGCCACGAAACCACGCAGGAGACCAGCCCGGACGGCCGCGAGAAGCAGCACGTCCGCATCAACCTCAGATAGGAGGTCCCTGT
This sequence comes from Nonomuraea sp. NPDC049129, assembly GCF_040648495.1. Lineage (NCBI taxonomy): Bacteria > Bacillati > Actinomycetota > Actinomycetes > Streptosporangiales > Streptosporangiaceae > Nonomuraea > Nonomuraea sp. NPDC049129. The sequence continues at coordinate 184,696 of NZ_JBEZDU010000006.1, forward strand.
GGCGATCACGCAGGACGCGTGGTTCATCGACAGCTACGTCAAGACGATGCGTCAGACGGTCACTATCGACGTGGGCAGCACGACGCCTGGTGTGTTCAAGGGCGCGCTGTACACGGGCACCGTCGTGCCGGACTTCTCGCAGACAAACCCGGCGTGGAACGTCTCGCCGTGGAACTCGGGAGAGTCCAGCGGGCCTGGCTACACCTCGGGCGGCCAGAACCTGACGGTCGTCTCGTTCGCCGGGCTGGCCACCGCGAACAAAGTCGGCTGGAAGTTCAACACGATCACGTGGACGTCGACGACGCTCAGCGCCGAAGGGCTGCTGATCTACGCGCCGGGCCTGTCGAACAGGGCGTTCCTGTTCCGGTGGTTCGAAGGGGTGCGAACAACCAGCGACGGGGATTTTTCGATCGCATTCCATTCCGACGGTGCCTGGCGGACCGTGCTCCGCGACACCGCCTGACCGACCCGACCCTATTCCGATCTTCGACCCCACCAGCGTGCGGGGTTTTCGCATGAAAGGGGCCAGGTCATGGCCTTGTATTGGGCTGCCAACGGGGCCATGCCGACGACGGCGGCGCTCACCCCGGTCAGCACCGGAACAGCCGTGAAGACGCTGCTGCAGATCGCCACCCCATCAACGAAGGCCATCAAAGTGGTGGAGTGGGGGATTGGTTTCAACGGGTCCGCTGCGGCCGAGCCGATCCGGTGCGAACTCGTCCAGACGGACGTCGCGGCCACCGTTACCGCGCATGTCAGCGCCGGTGTGCAGCCGTACAGCGACCCGAACGCGCCAGCCAGCTTGATGACGCTGGGCACCAGCGCGACCGGCTACACGGCCTCCGCCGAGGGGTCGATCACCGCCACCAGGACGGGCGATCTGCAGCTGATCGCGCCAACAACGTCGTACGTCAAGATGTGGCCGCTCGGCCGGGAGTTCGCAGTCCCGGTGTCGAAGTTTCTGCGGGTCCGCGTCACGGCTGCCGCCGCCGTCCTGGCGTACACGTACGTGGTGTGGAGCGAGGAGTAGATGGCGATCGCCGTCGACGCCTCCAGCCCGGCGATTGTCACCGGCACCACCCCCAGGACCACCGCATCCTTCACCGCGCCTGCCGACAGCCTGCTGGTGGCGTTGTGCGGGTCCAACTCCGGCACCGTCACCCACACCGTCACCAACTCCGGCACCGCGTTGACGTGGACCTCCAGAGCCAAGCGCGACATCCTCGACTCGGGCGGCGCCACACCGGCCGTGGAAATCTTCACAGCTCCCGCCGCCCCATCGGTTGCCCGCACGGTGACGCTGGCCAGCAACAGCGGCGGCGACACCGTCGAACTGAAACTACTGGTGCTCACCGGTGTCGACCTGGCCGCGCCTGTGGGCGCGGTCGGCGAGGGCAGCAGCGCCACCGCCAACCTGACCGCGGCCGTCTACACCTCCACTGCGGCGAATAGCCGTGCAGTCGGCATCGCGGCAGATCAGAATCAGGCCGGTACCCCCACCTCCAGCGACGTGGGGTTCGCGTGGAACATCTCCGGGCAATCGTCCGGCATCGCCGTCTACAAGGCCGCCGACACGCCGACAGTCGGCTCGTCGGTGACGCTCAACTTCGACGGCACTGGCGGCTCCAGGGCGTGGAACTGGTGCGGGATCGAAATCCTTCCCGCCGTGATCCCGTTTGTTGCCGGGCGCGGCATCATGCTGGGCCAGGCAGTCAACCGCGCCGCCTTCTACTGACTGGGGGGCGTGCGTGGCTCGCATCGGCCGGTCTCATCCGATCCAGGTCAGCGTCCGTGGCCGTCTAACCTTCCACCGCTCAGACGTGGCGCTGCCGGCGTTCGAGTCGGTCTCGGAGTGGCCTGCGCTCGCGATCACCACGCCGAACGTGGACCTGGCGCTGCCCGTCTTCGAGTCGATCTCGGAGTGGCCGGCGCTCACCCTGACGTACGAGCAGTCGTTCGCCTTGCCGGTGTTCGAGTCGGTCAGCGAGTGGCCCGCCCTGACGGTCACCATACCGGTCAAGCCCGGCGATTCGCTGACCGGTGCGAACGGCGAGGCGGAGTGGAACGGCACCTTGTGGGGGCCGACGACGAGCATCCGCGTGCTGCTGCCGGTCGAGGGCTGGCTGGGCACGCCCAGCGTGGACAACCTGAACGTGGAGAAGCCCGCCCAGCATGGCGCGTGGGACGCTCTCAAGTTGTCCCAGCAGCGGGTCGTCACGCTGCGGTTGCAGGCCAACTCGGCGACCGACCCGTTGTCGGTGGATGACCTGCTGGAGCAGGTGATCGCCGCCACCGGCCTGCCCGAATCCGAAGATCCGCTGCCGCTGGTGATCAAAGCGTATGGGGCTCCACGCCTCGCCTACGGGCAGGTGATCGACCGGCCGATCACGATGGACGGCGACTACAACGCCGGCCTGCCCACGGTCGGTGTGCTGATCGCGTGCGGTGATCCGCGCCTGTACGGGCTGGATCCGCGCGGCGCGACCGTCGCTCTGAACACCCCGACCGCCTTGGCGAACGCGGGAAACTCCAGCACGCATCCGCTGATCAGGCTGAAAGGGCCGCTCACCGACCCGACGCTGGTCAATCAGGCGTTGGACAGGACGCTGCAGTTCACGATCACGCTCTCGGCCGACCAGATCCTGGAGATCGACACCGCTAACGGGACGGTCACCCTCGACGGCGTGTCGAAAATGTCGACCCTGGGCGGGGTGAGCGACCCGGTCTCCGACTTCGTCCTGAAGGCCGGATCCAACCTGATCCAGTACACGACCGCCGCCGACGGCACCAACGGAGCCGACCTGACGTGGCGAGACGCCACCATCTGACCTGGTAGCGCGCTGACCTGCATGATCGGAGGCCAGCGTGACGGCTGCGGTTCGGTCGGTCCAGTTCAACACCCTCCAAGCGCCGAGCGGCACCGTCAGCAGAGGTGAAGCCCGCCCCGGAGACGTGCTGCTCGCCTTCCAGTCGGCCGACTCGGGCGGGCATGGCGCGATGAACCTGGGCGGCGACTGGCTGCTCCTGGACGCCTACCCGGGCGACCTATGGCCGGGCAGCGTCAACGGCACGTGGGCAGGCGTCAACCTGTGGAAACGCGTCTGCGACGTCGGCGAACCCGTCTCCTACACCGCGTCCCAGGGCCCGGTCGCCGACGGAGTTGTGGTGATCGTCGCCATCTCCGGCGCGGTCACCGACCGTACGCAGACCGCCAACGAGTCAGACACGACCACGCCCGGCCTCGCCCCCAGCCAGCCGTCCGGCGTCGAACTGCGGTACGTGACCGGCGTGCCGTCCCCTCCGGGCGGCTCCGTGTCGTGGAGTCTGCCTAGCGAGTACACGGCGCGCGGGCAGGCCCAGTCGGGCGTGTGGGTGTCGGGCGCGATGGTGTCCAAGCCGGTCGTGTCCACAGCGCCGACCGGCGATGTGACGCTGTCGCCATCACTGCCTCTTGCTGCCGCCGCGTTCACGGTGTTCCTGCCCAGCGCGGAAGAGCCGGTTCCTGACCCTCCTGTGGTGCAGCCGTTCGCGCCCGGCCGGGGCGCGTCGAAGTTCCGGTACGTGTTCACCAGGCTGCTGGACCGCACCTACCTGGGCGACCTGAACCTGACGAACGTCACCTTCGACAAGAGGATCCTGCAACCGGGGGCTTTCAGCGCGACCATCCCGATTCCGAACCGGCGCATCGGCGACCAAGTGGCTGAGATCATCCCGCGCGACGACACGGACCTGTCCATCGGGCCCGGCGTCATCACCTGCCAGATCTTCAGGGAGGGCGAGCCGTGGGGCGAGTATTGGATCACCTCCGCCCAGCCGTCCCGCAGCCGTAGAGGCACCCCCGCGATCCAGTTGCGGGGCAGCACCCTGGACGCCTACCTGGCGCACGTCGAAATCCAGTCCGACCTCAACTACTCGGCCGACCAGATCGACATCGCCCGCAGCCTGCTGTCCCACCTGTCCGCGCAGGCGCACGCCAACATCAGCCTCACCCTGCAGCCTGGCACCAGCGGCGTCGTACGCGACCGCACCTACCTGGAGTCCGAAGGGGCGAGCTACGGCGGGCGACTGGTTGAGTTGGCCCAGGTCGATGACGGCTTCGAGTGGGTCATCGACCTTGCTCTCGTGGACGGCGCCTTGCAACGCCAGTGGCGGTGGGGCTACCCGAAACTCGGCGTGCAAAGCCCAGCCCCGCACTTGTTCGCCGACGGCCGGTCCGGCGGCGACATCCTGGAGTGGGGCGAAGAGATCGACGCCCTCCGTGGCGGGACCAGATGGCGGGCGCGAGGCGCCACCGCATCCACGGACGCCTCCACCACCTCAACGCCGCTCATCTCCGACGCGCATGAGGCGACCGCCCACCTGGCCGCAGGCTGGCCAAGGCTGGACCGCACCCTGTCCTACAGCACCGTCAGCCAGCAGCAGACCCTGGAGGACTACGCTGCGTTCTGGGCAGCGACCGCGCCCGGCGCCCTGAGAGTCGACCAGGTGACGGTCACGTTCGGCAAAGTCGTCACCTTCACACCCAACACCCTCGGTGACAGCGGGCGCTTCTACTTCAACAACCAGTGGCATCGCGGCGTGTGGCGCACCCGGCGCATCATCGGCATCGGCATCACCCCCACCTCGCGCGGGTCCGGCAAAGAAGAAGCGCGCCTCGTACTCGAAGGGCTGGAGGTGCCCGGTGCCTGACGTCTACCCGGCAGACCTAGGAACCCGCATCCGCACCCTGGAACGGGAAGTCGCCGAACTCAAAGCGCTCCTGCAAGCCCGTCAGCCGATGACCGCCGCCAGCAAAGGCTGGCTCCTGACGGATATGTCCATCCCGTCGGTGGAGCCTGGCACCTGCCATCTCGGCTGCAACGACGGCGACGTCTTCAGCGTCAACGCGTCCGGCCAGGTAAAACGCATGTTCCTGCAAGCGGCGGTGATCGCCAACCAGGCCGACTTCACCTCTGGCGACATCGCGGGAACGCCGACACCGGCGCAGTACAACGCGCTTCGAGCGGACGCGGTGGCCACCCGTCAGTACGCGTTCGACCTGACCACCATCCTGCGGAGTGCGGGTCACATCGCCACCTGATCGTGCCGCCCGCCTTCTTCCGAGGGTGCCGGGCGCGCGGCACCCCCAACTCTCACGGCGAGGAGCGATGTGGCTGATGAGCCGTCCCTGGGCGAGGTCTCCCGCCGGATCGACCACGTAACCATGTCGTTGACCCAGCTCGTCCAACGGACCGAGTACACGGCTGACAGGCGCTACGACGACAGGCGGTTCGGCGAACTCGAATCGGACGTCGTCGAGCTGCGGCGCCAGCTGACCGAGGACATGCGGGCGCTCAAGGCGAGCATCGACGCGGCCACGGAGCGGCGCGGCACCAACATGAGGCAGGCCGTGTACGCGGGCATCGTCCCCGCGGTGTTCGTGCTCGTGGGGATCGTCGTGCAGATCTGGCTCGCCCGGCAGGGGGCCTGATGGGTGTGCATGTGCGGCGACTACGCCGCAACTGGCTGCTCGTCGCCGCCGCCGCTGTGATCGGCGTGCTGGTGGTGGTCATCTCGATGCAGATCCACGCTCTCGGCGAGCAGCTGCGCCAGGCCGAATCGGACAGCGCCGTGCTGTCCGACCAGGTGAAAAGGATGGGCGGCGTGCCACTCGTGTCACCGTCCGCTGGCCCTCCTGGGGAGCGCGGAAAAGTCGGGGACAAGGGCGACCCGGGAACTCCAGGCCGGGCGCCAACCACAGCCGAGATCTCCGCCGCTGTGGCCGCGTACCTGCGCGAGCATCCGCCGGCGTCCGGCCGCGCTCCAACGTCGGGGGAGGTCGCTGCGGCTGTCGCGGTGTACCTGAGGGATCATCCGCCCGCCCGCGGCCTGGCCGGGGAGAAAGGCGACCGCGGCGAGCCCGGAGCCACCGTTACCGGTCCTCCGGGAGCCGATGGGAAGCCGGGCGTGGACGGCAAGGACGGGAAAGACGGCGCGGACTCCACCGTTGCTGGGCCCAAGGGCGAAACCGGGCCCCGCGGGGAGACCGGCCCACCGCCGAGCAGCTGGACATTCGACATCGGCCCCGTCACGTACACCTGCACACCAGTCGAGACCGGATCCACCAGCTACACGTGCAAGCCGACATAGGAGGACCCTCAATGAAGCCGGGAGAACCGCCGATCAGCCGGCGTGCCGTGCACAACTCCGGCGCCGGGAATCTGCCGATCCGCAGGGTGATCATTCACGCCACCTGCCCGGGTGTCGGCTACCCGGCCGCGAGCAAGAAGGGCGCGGCCAGCGGTACGGCGAAGTACTTCGCGATGGCATCCTCCGGCGGATCGGCGCACTACATTTACGACTCCAGCCGGCGCGAGGAGCACTGCGTCCCGGAGAGTGTCATCGCATGGCACGCTCCGCCCAATAGCCACTCGATCGGCATCGAGATCTGCGGTGAAGCGTCATACACGCGCGCCCAGTGGCTGTCGGACAAGGTGTGGCCGGCCGTCGAGGAGGCCGCGGCCAGGACGCGAGACCTGTGCCAGCGGCACGACATCCCGATGCGGAAGCTGACCGTCGCCCAGCTCAAGGCCGGCGCCCAAGGTGTGTGCGGCCACGTTGACGTGAGCAACGCCTTCCACCAGACCGACCACAGCGATCCGGGACCGTACTTCCCGTGGGACGAGTTCATGCACCTGGTCAACCGCGAGCCGGCGCTGCCCAGGCCGGATCCGGAAGCGGATTGGACGGAGGAGATCGTGAAGCAGCTGCCCACACTCAAGGCCGGGGCCGACAACTACGACGTCAAGACGCTCCGGGCGAACCTGTTCGCACGCGGCACCGTAGGCGAGGACCGGTACGCTGCGGCGGGGCTGCGCGCCTGGCTGGAGAAGACGGCATTCGATGCCGCCCTCACCGCTGACGTGAAGCACTTCCAGGAGCTGAAGAAACTCGACCAGGACGGCGTGTGCGGGCCCAAGACCTGGACCGCCGTGCTGCGCGTCTCCTGATGAGCGACGGCCTCTGGCTGCGCTACTGGCCGTACCAGGAACGCCCTCTACAACCCCTCAGCGGCGGGCACGGGCTTGTCCGGCGGGATGAGCGTCTTGCGCTTGGATGTCGTCCAGGTAACGCCTGCTCGCAAAACGGCTTCCGCGTTGCGGTTGTCGGACTTGTGCGTAGCGATGATCAGGAACACGGCGGTGCCGACGGGGACCCCTGCCAGCAGCAGGTCCGGGTAGGCGTCCAGGTCGAGGCCGTAGAAGTAGCCGACTGCTGCGCACACGACCGCGGCATAGATGATCTGCCTCACGACCATGCCTGACAGTGCCAGTAGGTTCCGCCATTTCGCTTCGCGGATCACCGCGTTGAGCTTCTGTTCGTACGTTTCTTGATCGGCCACAGCGGGTGATTGTGTCGCAGGCGTGGAGTCTGGCGCCAGGTCTTGCCGCTAACTGATCGGTAACTGAGGACCGGCTTCCCGAGTTCGATTCTCGGTCCCTGGGCGGACTGCCGTATGTGGTCCGCCTTTCGCATTTCCCCCATCCGAGGAGCATCCCTCATGCGCAAGAGCGCTGTCCTATTCGCCGCTGTCATCGCCGCCGCGGGCCTGACCGGCGCTCCAGCCTCGGCCACCGCTTCTGCGGACGTGCCGGGCCTGGCCATCACGCAGGTCGGCTACAACGCCTACGGCAGCGACACCGTCTGGAACAGGAACCAGGAATTCGTCGACGTCCGCAATACCGGCGCCGACGCGGTGAACGTGGCGGGCCTGGTCGTCGCTGATCAGTGGGCCAAGAGCCACGTCGACGACAACGACCGCAACTGCAACACGCTCAAGGTCACCTCGCTGGCTGGGATCGTCACGGGCGCGGACGGAAGCGTCATGCTGCCCGCTGGCCACACGGTGCGCGTCTACAGCGGTCGGGGCGTCCCCGCGGTGTCGGCCGGCGGTTCGGTCCACGCGCTCTACATGAACAGCCTCTGCGGCTACCACGGCCACATCTGGGGCAACGGCGGCGACACCGCCTGGATCACCAAGGGATCCGACTCGGAGTCGTTCGCCTACGACTTCGACAACGGCTACACCGTCAAGCCGTAGGAGGCTGACATGGCTTCTTCTCCAACCTTGTTCGGCCGTGAACCGGCCATCATCCTGGGCTTTCTGTCGGCGGCCCTCCAGATGCTGACGGCGTTCGTGCTGCCGCTCACCTCCGACCAGGTGGGTGCTATCAACGCGATAGCGGCTGCTGCGATCGGCGTGTGGACGGCGGTCGTTACTCGAGCAGCGGACGGCGGATCCTCGATCCAGTCGGCGGTGCTGGGCTTCGCTCAGGCGGGTATCACGCTGGCGCTGGTGTTTGGCCTGGCCCTGTCGGGTGACCAGACGACGGCCATCATGGCGTTCGTCGCGATGGGCGTCAGCATGTTCGTCCGTCAGGTGTCGTCGCCGAAGGGTGTCAGCCTGGTTCGCTAGGCTGATCTGCCCGCCTCTGCCATGGGAAACCCTGGCACCCACGACGGTGGTACAGCGGCGGGTACTTACGGGGTCGGGTCGCCTTCGGGCCGCCCGGCCCCTCTTCAGTGGTCGCCCTTGTATCTGTAGATCCGTTCGCCCTGGTCGTTGACGGAGTCGGTGTAGTCGTACACCGGCCACCTCGATACCCCGAGCGGGTCTAGGTCTGGCGCGTCGGTGCGGGAGTACATCGCGGCGGGGTCCGACCGGTCGGGCATGAGCCACCTCAACGGCCATTCTCGCTGCGGCAGGACCACCCGCTCGCCGTCGTACGGGCCGCCCTGCAGTCGCATCGCCAGGGGTGCCGCGTCGTACAGGTCGGCGAGATGGTCGGGAGTCATGCCATCCATCGTCGCATCAACTCCTCTGCTGTTGCTTGAGAGCGCCGCTCGGTTCCCCATTGCGGGAGCCGGGCGGCGCTTGTCTGGCGTCTCAACCCGTCCACGGCGTACGGTGGCAGAGCCGTCGTCTCCAACTTAGGAGCCCGTCCTCTTCGGAGGGCGGGCTCCTTCGTGTTGTACGGCCGACCTGGGCACCCGCCATGTCCCGTCTGGCAAGCATGGATTCCGCTTCCAATGGGCTATCAGGTGTTCCCGTTATCGAAGTGAGATTTCTCCCAGTCGACACGTCCGTAATGCGCGCATTGCACACAGGTGGCTACTGGGAGAATCGATGCCAAGTTCGATTCAAGACCCGGCACCTGCGCGAACAGGCCCGGGTTCGGCCAACTCCAGAACGGAAGAGTTGACGTGTCCGAAAATAGCATTGCGCGTACCAGCAATGGTGGGGCGGGGCCCGATTCGCCGTTCGACGCTATCCGACGCGAGGACGAGCAGGGCGAATACTGGTTCGCGCGCGAGCTCCAGTCCGTCATGGGCTACGACCAGTGGCGTCGTTTCGAAGACTCCATCGAGCGCGCCATCCGCTCGGCCGAGAACACCGCCACCTACTCTGAACAGGCTTTTTGCCGCCTCCGGCAAGAAGGCACCGGAGGTGCTCCCCGAGTCGACTACCGGCTGAACCGCTACGCCGCCTACCTGATCGCCATGAACGGCGACCCGAATAAGCCGCAGGTTGCCGCCGCGCAGGCGTACTTCGCGGTGAGGACACGCGAGGCGGAGATCGCCACCAACAGGCCGATGTCCGAGCTGGAGATGGCGCGCAAGTACGTCGCCGTTCTGGAGCGCGAGCAGCAGGTCTCCAAGGAACTGGCGATCGCTAAGCCGAAGGCGGGCAAGTGGGACGCCTACTGCAACTCCGAGGGCCTGATCGGGATGACCGAGCTGGCCGACATCTTGCAGACCAACGCCAAGACACTCACGAGCTGGCTGGTCGAGATCAACCTGTTTCGTCGTCAGGTGTCGCGCAACGGTGGCGCTCGTAACCTTCCCCGGACCACGAGCCAGAATTCCGGGCACTTCAGCGTGAAGACAGAGTCGCAGAACGGCGCGGTGTTCCCGGTGGCTTATGCCACCCCTCAGGGAGTCGATCTGGTTGCGGACCTTTGGGGCCGTGAGACCAAGCAATAGCGCATCGGAGGTCTCGCGGCGTACGGTGCCGAGAGACGCCTGGGAGCGAGAAGCCCGCCTGTCCTTTCGAGGATGGGCGGGCTTCTTCGCGTTGAGCGGCTACTTGATGGTGTCCGTGTAGACGATGGACAGTCCTGGGATCTCCTGGGCGATACGGGCGGACACTGCGCGGTGCCACGACGGCGGCCACGGGCATTCGGGCGGACAGTCGGAGTCAACGCGGGGGATTGCCATGACGGCATCTGGCGCGTCGTTCAACACTCCGACGCCAGCGTCCACCTGCTGGGCGGCGGTGGATTCCAGACCCTCGATGGTGAGTCGCACCCCGTCGGGGATGGCGTACTTGCCCTGCTCCCAGTGCTGGACGGTACGCAGGGACACGCCGAGATGGTCGGCGAGCCACTGAAGTGAAAGGCCCAGAAACTCGCGTACGACCTTGAGTTCAGCGTCGGTCATCCGCTCGTCGTCGGGCATACCGGGCGGGTCGGTGTAGGCGGTCATCATGAGACTCCTCGGTATATGACGACGCGCCCCCGAGCGTCGGGGGCGCGTGGCGGTGTGGGTCAGTCCTCGTCGGCGCCGGCGGGGAACGCCTCGTTCATGGCGTCGATTTCGCGCTCGTACGCTTCGCGGGCTTCCTCGACGGTGTCGTACTGGGTGGTGTCGGCGTAGCTCGCCTGCCCGACGTATACCGACCGCCAGTCCAGGCGGACTTCGGCGTCGGCGTCGTCCCATGTGGTCGTGTCGTACTCGGCGGGGCACCAGTGAGGCTTCTCGATCTCCGGCATGGTGTGGAACATCGGGCATCCGGCGTGCCAGGAGGTCTTGTATTCGACGGCGGCGGTTCCGTCTGCGAGGACACAGCGGGTGGCGGTGCTGGCGTCCCGGTCGAGGTCGTAGGTGACGAACCGGCCGTCATTGCCGAGCAGGCCGACTCCGGGCCAGTCGAGGGGGGTTTCGGTGGCGTCCTCCGCGGTGAGCGGCGCGTGGGTGTTCATCAGTTCGGCCAGGTCGATGCTGGTCGTGATGGCGGTGATGTTGCGCTGCATACCGGTTCCTTCCGGCGGGGTCTCGGGCTGTTCCCGTAACCTCTTGCCATCACCATAGCTTCGTAAAATACGAAGCGCAATAGGTTTCGTGGAAAACACGAAGCCCGCCACTCCCATTCCGGGGGTGGCGGGCTCTTCGTCATGCCGGGGAAGCCCATCGGACCGGGGCTCAGCGTAGGCGACGCCTCCGACAGTTCTCGGACCGGCGGCTGCTCAGACCCGCTTCCACCGCCACTGCTTGTTGGAGTACTGGGAGCACTTGTACTTGTGGCTGGTCACCTTCGCGTACCCGTACTTGGTGTGGGCCGCTGCCGGGCAGTAGGCGCCGGGAGTCACGCAGTTCCAGTGGCTACCGGACCGCTGGTAGGTGCACGCCGCCGCATGGGCCTGGACAGCGGCGGAGGCGGGCAGAGCCGCTACAGCAGGCGCGGCGAGGGCCGACCCGGCGAGGACGGCAGAGACGAGCAGACGCTTGAGCAACGCAGCTCCAGATGTGGGAGGTGTGGAACGTGACAACGAGTGAGACGCCATGCATGTCACGCTGGTTGTCGGGAAGCCGTGTCCGCTTCCGGCCAACACCCGGCCCCAGCGCGGAGCCTCGCTCTTCGGTCCCCAGGCGTTCATTGTGGCGCAGGAAAGCGTGACATAAGCTCTGTGCGTATGGGAGAACTCGCAGGTCGGCCTGGCGATTGGTTACGCAAGGCTATGCTTGCTCGCGGTTTTGACCCTGCGCGAGGCCAGTCCGAGTTTGCGCGCGAGGCGGGTGTGAGCGTTTCGAGCGTCAACCGTGTCCTCAAGAAGGGTGCTGGCGTTGAGAACGCTATTCTTCGCCGGATCGGGAAGGCGCTTGGCTACAGCTTCGGTGAGATGCTGGTCCTCTCAGGGCAGGCCGAACGTGACGAGCTTCCTGTGCGGCCACCTGAGATGCTCGAGGAAGCTCCGCCGCCCGAGCCCGACACCAATCCGTTCAGCGATCCCTACGAGCGGCAGATCTGGGAGTGGGACAAGCTCTCGGAGGATGTCCGTCGGCATCTGATCATCACCTTGCGGACGGCTCTGCAGATGGAAGCCAACACCCTGTAGGGCGCCCGGTCGGTCGCTCGCACGCGTGTTCGGTCTAGGATCGCCCCCGAACCACGCACCAGGGGAGATCCACCATGGCCGACTACGAGATTCCGCCCGACCTGCTGCAGAAGCGGGTGGACTTCGTCACTGCTCAGGAGAGGCTGTCCGCGCCCGGCCGGGCCACGCCGTGGCTGGAAGCCCAAGCGAAGTGCCGGGACCTGGCGGTGGAGATCCAGGAGCACGCCTGGTGGGGGACGGTAGACAACCGGCAGAAGGCGGAGAAGGCACTCCGGCAGGCGGCAGAGAAAGTAGTCCAGGAGGCGGCGGAGAAAGCTCGCCGGGAGGCCGCCGACGAGACAGCAGCAAGCGGGCAACCCGACTAGGCGCTGGTGACCAGCCGGTCGGCGGCGGCGATCTGGGCGTTGCTCCGGTATGGCTGCCAGTCCGCGCGGAGCTGGCGAAGCTGGTTGCGTACCCGCGCCGACGAGATCGAGCGCACGTCCGTACCCAGACTGAGGACCATGGCGGCAGCCTCGTCGACGGCGCTCGTGAGCAGGAAGGCGTGGGCTGCACGCAACCCGATCAGGGCGCGGGTGCGGCGCTCTACCGGCCGGCGTGCGGACATGGAGGCGGCGTAGTGGCGGGCTGCGGTGGCGTGGTCGCCAAGCTGGGTGAGCGTTAGTCCGGTCTGGTGCTCGAACGATTCCCTCCTGTAATTGCCCGTCCAGTCGGCCTCCGGTAGGGAGTCGGCGCGTTCAAGCTGGGCCTCGGCCTGGCGCAATAGGTTCAACGCGTCCCACCGGCCGCCTACGCCGGCGGCGGCTTCGGCTTGCATGCCGCGCACCCATGCCCGAGTTCGGTCCGGCCCGCGCCCACCCAGACTGGACGCGGCGGCCTCGGCCAAGTCGAACGCTTCGGTGTGGTGGCCGAGCTCGGCTGCTTGCACAGCCATGCTGCGTAGGCCGGTCGCACGCAGCACCACGTCGCCAGCCTCGCTGGCAAGGCGGATCGTGCTGATGTAGTAGCGGGTGGCCAGGTCGTGGGCGCCGGCGTCCATGGCCATGTAAGCGGCCAGGTAGGTGAGTTCCGCTGCCGCGCAGAGCAGGTCCTGGCGTGCTCGGCCGCTGGTGCCGCGCAGTAGCGGCGCCACGTCGCGAGTGAGATACGCGGCGACGGCGGTACGGGCGTGCCCGCCGCCGTACTGATCGTCGAGATCGGCGAACATCTTCGTCGTGCCCCTGAGCCGCTGGACGTCTCCGGTGTAGCCGCGGCGCTCTGGCGAGGTGGGGGAGTTCCTCGCAGGGGCGAGCCCAGCCACGGTGAACGCTCCGGCCGTGAGCAGCGTCCTGCGGTTGAGCATGTCGTCCTCAGACGGTAGGCAGGGCTTGAGGGCGGCTGATCGCCCTGGCAAGATGCCGCGCGCCGGCGACCCGTGGGTGCCGTTCCACCAACTCGTTCGCGATCCGCCGGATCGATGGCCTGTCGAGCACCTCCGAGGGTGCGTGGCGGTGTGCCGTCAGCAGCGCCGCCGTGGTCTCCTCGGGCTTGCCCCATTGCCAGTAGAAACGAGCGAGGTCCGTATGGAGCCGCCCACGCCGCTCAGGCGTCGGGTACATGCCGTCCCGCAGGTCGCGGGCAGCGTGCAGCGCCGTTCGGGGATCGCCGAGGGCGTAGGCGATATTCGCGCGGTACAGCACGGCGAAGGGCATGGCTGTCGGGGCCATGGCCGGTATCCGGGCGGCGGCCTGCTCTGCTTCGGCGATCCCCTCCAGGGCGCGCGACTCGTCCCCGCCCCAGGCGTGGGTGTAGGCCCTCGCGCACAGCAGACGCAGGTGCATGTCGGCTTGAGCCGTCGTACGCACGCCGGTTGCCGTCAGCTGGTCGATGCCCCTCGACATGACGGCGGCGGCGAGGTCGGGGCGCCCTTGGATGCGCAGCATCATGCCCAGCGCTCGCGCCGAGGCGGCCTTAGCCACTGGGTCTTCGGATCGGTTGGCGTACAGCATCGACCGATCCGCCGTGAGCCGGGCGGAGGGCTTGTTGCCGACCTTGTTGAGGGTGTCGGTGGCTAGACCGTGCGCGGCCGAGACCAGCGCCCACGCTGCGGGGGTGTCGGCTCGTTCGGCCGCTTCCACCGCTGATGCGAGCAGGCCGGGCAGGGCGGCTACCAGGCCGGCCAAGTCGCTGGTGTCGAATTGTCGGCGCGCTGCCCGCAGTTGCTGGGCGATCTGCGTCGGTTCGGCGGGTTGGCTGGGTTGCGGCGGCACTGCCAGGGCATCGTCCAGGCGTTGGAGCGCCGCTAGTGGGATGGTCAGCCCGGCCGCGAGTAGTGTGCGACGCCGCATTGGTTCGGTCCCCTCGTCGTCATGGCTCCCATCTCGTACTGTAACCGCACGGTGGCGTTGTGTAACAGATCCGGGATGCTGGAGCGTTTCGGTAGGCGCCGGCCAAGCTGCGGCGCCGGGGCGCAACTGCTCCGGTCTCATGTGGTAGAGGCGGCACAGCATGTACCTGTAGTCCGGGCGTATGCCCCTATCGCCGTGCTCCCACCGGCACAGCATCGAGGTGGTGACGTCGGGTTGAGGCTGTCCATCAGCCTCATACAGACCCAGGAGTTTGGCCAACGCCTCGGGTCGGGACCAGCCGCGCGCTAACCGCCACGCCTCCAACGGCAAGATGTCCGGCAGCCGCTGAAGAATAGCCGCGGCCACCTGCGCGGCCCCCATGCCTTGATCCACGCATGCCCGGCGGATGGCACGGGCCTGGCGGGCTAGGTCGGCCCGCCGTGCTCGACTCATAGCGACCACGGGCTGAGCGTAACGTCCGGCTCCGTCGAGGCACATTGCCGCGGCGGCAATGCCCCTGCCCCGGCATTGATGCCATGCGGGCAAGGGCGCGACCGTGTGGCGCAGGCCACGAGCCGAGCACACGGGAGGACCAATGCACTCTGATCACCGCATAGGAGCTGATCAGCGCGATCGCGAGCACGACGCTGTGGGAGCCGCCCTGGAGGAAATCTCGGCCCGAGTCGAGCAGGCGCGGACGGCCGCTGCGACTCAGGGGTTACGCCTCCATCCGCCGTTGCTGCTGCTGGGCAGCATGGAGCGGGTCGGCTCCAACTGGCTGTCGGACACGCTGCGCGTGCTCATGGATCAGCACAACGAGCCGCTACGGCAGCAACTCACCGCCGATCATCCGCTGTCACCGCTGAACCCGGAGGGGGTCGGCCAACGCCTCACCCCATACGGCAAACACTGGCTGGTGGCGTTCGCGGTGGCGAAGTACGCGCCAGTCCGGCAGGTGGTCAAAGAGACGAACCTCTTCCTGGCCGTGCCGAACATGCTGGCGATGTTCCCTGACGCGCCCGTGGCCGTGCTCACGCGCAGCCCGCTCGGCGTTGCCAGCTCATTCGCGCGGGGCAACCTGTTCGCCCGGTGGGGATACGCCGCCAGGTACCGCCACATGGTGACCATGACACGCCGCCCGACGTGGAAGGCGTGGGCTGATCTGGTCCCCGACGACAAGCCGAGCGAGCTGGTGGCGCTGGTCCGGCTGCACGTGCTCAACACGCTGCTGCTGGCCGGCGCGCTCGACGGTCGCGACGTGGTCACCATCGCCTACGAAGACGCTGTGGCCGACCGGAACGCGGCATGGGCCGAACTGGCTCGGATTCTGCCGGAGCTTGAGGGCGTGCCGCTTCCCGTCGCCGCCGTAGCCTGTGCACCGATCGGGGAGGACACGTTCGCGACGACGGTGAACAAGACGCGACTGGTCGCCGAGCTCAGCGCCCGCTCGGCCGAAGTCGTGCGTGAGACCCTCGCAGCCTCCCTGGCCGCGGCCAAGCAGCTGGTGGCGGAGGAGGCGATCTCATCCGAGGCGATGGGCAGGGCCGCGGGCTGGCTGTCCGGAGACCACCTGTACGCGTTGGCTCCGCCCCCGGCTACCGCCGCCTCCCGCATCAGGGCCGCCGCTGACTCTTCCACGGCTGCCGAGCCGGTCCCGTGCCCGGTCGCGTGGCTGCCTCGCGGGCAGGTGGCGTGGCGCAACCTGCTGGTCACCAACGCCGAATACGCTCACTTCCTCAACGAGCTCGCCGACCACGGCCTGCACAACACCTCTGGCGGCGCGTACGTGCTGTGCTGCGAGATGCCGCACGAGCGAGGCGGACGCCTCCACCGCGACCACGCCGACGGCCGGTGGACGGTCAGCCCCGGCCTCGAGAACCATCCGGCGTACTGGGTGACTTGGATCGGCGCTGCCGCGTTCGCGGCCCGCTACGGCGCCCGCCTGCCGCTGCTGTCTGAGATGGCCGGTCTGATGGCCGGTGCCACGGCCACCAACGCCGACTATGCGGTGGGTGACACCGTGGCGGTCATCGAATCGGGCCGCGGCGTCGAGGAGATCCACCACCTGCTCGGCAACGTTCAGGTGTGGTGTGTCGACGGGCCTGATCCGGCCGGCGGGCCTGGGAGCAGGTGGCTGGCCGGCGCCGCGTGGAACACCCCGTCGGCGCGGGAGGAGGTCTTACGGCTGCGGCACCGCCACCTGGCGGGCAGCTCTCGCGGCGTCGGTATCCGCCTCATCGCCGACGATCTCGACCGGCCGATGCCGGTCGACCTGGTGGCCGGGCTGCTGGGCGAGTGGATGAGCAGCCTGGCCGAGCGGAGCCTGCCGTTGAGCGTGCTGGACGGCCGCCTGGTGGCGGCGTTCACGCGGTCACAGGCCGATGTTCGCCTTGGCGCCCATGTAGGACCCGGCGCCGGGGAACCCATCTTGGGCGAGGTCGGCGAACCTCGGGGAGAAGCCCTTGGAGGGCAGGTCGGCGAGTTTCACCCACTCCAGGCCGCGGATCGGGACCATCTCGGGGTGGTCGCGGTCGAAGGCGGCGACACGGCGGCTACTCCAGCTCACCTCGAACGTCATGTGCAGGACGTCGGCGGCTTGGTAGTCGCACACGTACAGGAGACGGCCCGGCTCGACGAGCAGGCCGGTCTCCTCCCGCATCTCCCGCACGAGCGCCTCGGCGAGGGATTCGCCCGGGTCGACTTTGCCGCCGGGCAGGGACCAGGAACGCCCGCTGTCGGTGTCCTGGTCGAGCAGCAGAATGCGGTCATCCTCGATGAGGACGCCAGTGACACGTACCTTCACTCCGGCAACGTACCCGAGGAAGGTGCCCGATGACCGGAACCCTGCGGACACGGGTTGTGGTGGCGGCGGGCGGCCTGGGGACGCGGGTCGGCTGCTGGTCTCGCTACCTGCCCAAAGAGTTCCTGCCGGTGGCCGGCCGACCTGGCATCGTGCACATCTTGGAGGAGATCGCCCAACTTGGCCCCGCCCATGTGGTGATCGTGCACCACCCGTACTATTCGTCCTTCGCCACCTGGGCCCGCCAGGCGCTCAGCCCGCACAGCCGCACCCGCTACGTGCAAGCGGCCGGCCAGGACCTCTTCGAGCCCGACCGGCACAAGCACCTGCTCGTCGAGTTCGTCGTCCAGCGCGGCCCCTACGCGGACCTGACGTCGATCTTCAACGCAGATGACCGTTTCGCCACCACGACGACCGGGGCCGGTGAGCTGTACGTGGTCTTCTCCGACAACCTCTACCCGGGAGCGCACCCGCTCCTCGATCTGGCCGAAGCTTCCCCCGGCGTGAGCGTGCTCGCCCGGCCCTTCTGCGACGACCTGGCCGCACAACGCGGCGTCATCGCCACCCGTCCGGACCGGGGTCACCGGCGGATGGTCAGCCTGACGGAGAAGCCCGACTCCGTCACCGCTTATGCCCTGCAACGCGAGCATGGCCGGGGCAACCTGTTCCTCAATGAAGGGCGCGCCCGGCTGAGCGCCGACTTCATCGCCTTCGCTCGCGCTCGCGTCTGGCCCTCCCAGGTCGAACCGAAGCTCGCTCTGGCCATCGGCGCCTACGCCCACGACCACCCCGTCCGCGTGATCCGGACGAGCAGCGACGTGATCGACCTCGGCACGCCTGGGCTGGTGACATCTATGGCCGGTTCGGGGGCCGTCCAGGTAGGTAAATGACCTCGACCAGGTCGGCCAGGTCGACGTGCTTCTCCACGTCGTGCACCGTTCGGCAGTCGGCGACGAAATATCGGCGATTGTTGACCTTCTGGGTGATTTTGTAGAGGGGCGTTCTGTCGAGGACGATCGCCTCCACCTCGATACCGCCAGGACCTCGCCACACTCGCACGCGCCAAATCTACACAAACCGGACATTGGTCCCTGGTTCGGGATCGCCTCTGCCAGGGAGTGGTGGGCGCCAACGTACGGACGCCCCGGCCGCGAGATGCAGCCGGGGCGTCAGTGCGCGGATGAGGATTCATGTCCAGTACACGTGCACCTTGTACGCCACCAGAACGGCGACGAGGAGGACTATGCCGACTCCGACGACGGCGGTGGGCAGCCTGCCGATCCGACGCACGAGAAGCAGGTCGTAGGCGAAGTTGGCGGCGGCCAGAGCGGTGAGGCCGGGCACGATCCAGGAGATCCAGCCGACGTTGGACAGGGCGTAGGCGAAGTACGGCTGGTTCAGCATGGTCAGGGCGCCGAGCGTGAGGACGGCCACGGCAAGCAGGTAGTCCTCGGGCCTGCGTGCGGCGGGCAGCTGGTCGTTCATGGACGTCGCCTTCCTTGAGGCTTGGGTGGAGGTGAGGGCGCCCCGGCCGCGCGACGGGGGCGGCTGAGGCGCCTATCTATGTGGACACCGGGGATTACCGGTGCGGGCTTCAGAACAGCGGCGGGGTGGCCGAGACGAGCTGTGCGGGCGGGTAGTAGCGGGCGTGGGCCAGCCACACGCCGGCCAGTCGAGCGAGCGTGTCGTAGTCGCCCCGGCGGGCAACGCAGTTCCAGACGTGCAGCCACAGGCCGAACGCGTGTGCGCGTAAGGCGCCGTGGTCGCCGTCGGCAACGGCCTGATCGATGTCGGCCAGCGTCGCCACCGGCGGCTCCGGTTCGCCATCGCAGAAGTGCGTCCGGTGCTCGGCCTCCGCTGTGAGGGCCAGCAGATGGCAGCGTGGCATGTCGCCCTCGCGGCGGAGCGCCTCGTACAGGAGCAGGAGGCTGTCGAACACTGGTAGCCATGCCCCGCCCGGGTCACGATCGGCGAGAGCTGCCGTGATCGCCTCCTCGTAGGCTGGCCAGTCCATGTCGGCGGGGATGAGAGGTTCGGCCGCCGCGCTGACGGTGTCCGTCACGATGGTGATCTCCTTCGGTTGTGGGGCGCGTCCCAGCCGCAGGGTTCCGGCTGGGACACACCCGGCTCAGGGGGTTAGGCGGCCTGCTCGGTCGCCGCGGTCTTGCCGCCCTCGTTCACGGCCTCCTTGAACTTGGAGCCGGGACGGAACTTCGGCGCCCACGACTCCGGCACCTGTACCTCGGCGCCGGTCTGCGGATTACGGGCGGTACGGGCGGGCTTGTACACCTGCTCGAACGAGCCGAACTCGGCGAAGGCGACCTTGTCGCCAGCAGCGATCGCATCCTGGATGACGGCGAGGAAATGGCCGATAACCGCGGCCACGTCCGCCTTGTCGAGGTCGGCGCGCTCGGCGACCGCGTTGACAGCCTGGGTCTTGTTCATGTGTTTCTCCTTGCGTGTTGTGTTTCCAGTCCACAGCCCGGACTGGGCTGGGTGGTCAAGGGGCGGTGCAGCTATTCGCCGCGAAGATCGGCGAGCAGGGCGGGCAGACCTTCGGGCTTCACGATCACCTCGCGGGCCCTCGATCCGTCGCTCGGGCCGACAACGTCATGGCTCTCCAGCAGGTCCATGAGCAGCCCGGCTTTGGCGAAGCCGACGCGGAGTTTGCGTTGCAGCATCGAGGTCGAGCCGAACTGGGTGGTCACGATCAGCTCGGCCGCCTGCACGAGCAGGTCGAGGTCGTCGCCGACATCTGGCGGCTCCTTGGACGCGCTCGGGCTGGGGGCGTCGATGTCCTGATAGGCGGGCGCGCCCTGCTTCTTGCAGTGGGCGACGATGGCCTTGATCTCCTTCTCCTCGACGAGAGGCGACTGCAGCCGGATCGGACCACTCGCCCCCATCGGTAGGTAGAGGCCGTCGCCCGCGCCGATGAGGTCCTCGGCGCCGACCTCGTCGAGGATGACCCGCGAGTCGGTGTTGCTGGCGACGGCGAAGGCCAGCCGCGACGGCATGTTCGCCTTGATCAGACCGGTGACCACGTTCACGCTGGGCCGTTGTGTGGCGACCACCAGGTGGATGCCGGCGGCGCGGGCAAGCTGGGTGATGCGGACGATGGAGTCTTCGACGTCTTTCGGCGCGACCATCATCAGGTCGGCCAGCTCGTCGATGAGCGCCAGGATGTACGGGTAGGGCTGGAGCTCTTCGGCGCCGTACGGCGCCTTCAACGTGCCGTCGCGGACGGCCGCGTTGTAATCGTCGATGTGCTTGCACCCGTGCTCGGCCAGCGCGTCGTAGCGCCGGTCCATCTCGCCGACCAGCCATTCCAGGGCCTCTGCCGCCTTGCGCGGTTCGGTGATGATGGGGGTGATCAGGTGGGGGATACCGCGGTAGGCCGACAGCTCGACCCGCTTGGGGTCGATGAGGATCATCTGCACCTGGTCCGGGGTGGCCCGGGTGAGGACACTGCAGATCAGCCCGTTGACGCACACGGACTTGCCGCTGCCGGTCGCTCCGCCGATGAGCAGGTGCGGTGTCTTGGCCAGGTTCGCGATGATGGCCTTGCCTTCGACGTCTTTACCCAGTCCGACGGTAAGTGGGTGGCGTCGCTGCTTGGCCTCCTCTGAGCGGAGGAGGTCGCCCAGCCGCACCAGGTCGCGTTCATCGTTGGGGACGTCGACTCCGATCGCCGACTTGCCCGGGACGGAGGTGAGCACGCGGGCGTGCTCGTTCTTCACCCCGAGCTTGATGTTGTTGCGGAGGGCGACGACTTTCTCCACCTTTACGCCCTTGCCGAGCTCTACGTAGTAGCGGGTCACCTGCGGTCCGCGCGCGTAGCTGATCACGTGGGCGTTGACGGAGAACTCGGCCAGAACGGCGTCGATCGCCGCGGCAGTCACGTCGTTGGCCTTCGTCCGTGCCCGCGGTGCTGGCGCGGTTTTCAGCGTGGCCACGTCGGGCGGGGAGTAGGCCCTGTCTGCGGTCCGCCGGGGTTCGGTCTTCGGGGCTTCGGCTGGCTGCGTGTCCGCTTCGCCGGGCTGTTCAGGCTGCGGGGGCGCGTCTTCCCTGACCTCAGGTTCGGGTTCGGGTTCGGGGGACTCGCTCCGCTCGTCCGCTGTCTCGACCTCCTCGGCCTCGTTCGTGTATCGCCGAGCGGCCGGCTGCTCGGGTGGACGCCTTGTCGAGCCGCGGCCCGGAAGAGACAGGCCGCCTAGCACGAGGATGAGCCCGTAGCCAGCCACCCCTGCCTGGATCATGATCACGAAGAAGGCGGGGATCAGCAGCACCAGGCAGGACGTGGCCAGCCCGAGAAGGCCGCCGGCCGACGCGACGCGATCCCACGCCGCGGCGTCGCCGAGAGTCGGCGTGCCGTGCGCCAGATGCACCAGGCCGAGAATGACGGCCACGACGAGGGTCACACCGACGCCGCGGCGCATCGTAGTCAGGTGGTCGTCCGGTCGGCGCCAGATCCGCACGGCCACCCACAACAGCAGCAGCGGGGCCAGCCGGTAGGCGACACCGAACGGCACAGCCTCTGCGTAGGCGACGGCCTGGAGCCACTTGACGCCGTGCCCGTCCGCGAGCGTGAGCATGGCCGCCGCGGTGAGCAGCAGGCTCAGAGCGGCGTCGTCATGGCGTTGACGTTCGTCCACCTTCTCGGGCCCGCCAGCGGTGGCGCGGATCAGGTTTCCGATGCCGCGCGCCAGCCCACGGTAGGCGGCACGAGCCCGTTTGGACAGGTCACCTGAACTGGAGCGGCCGCGCGGAGCTGAGACGGTGCGGGCAGCCGCCGGCTTGCGGGTCGGCTTGCGGCGGGTCGGAGGTCGCGTGCTGCGGCGTCGGGCGGTCACCGGTCCAGCCCTCTCCACAACGTCCAACCGACCCAGCCCAGCACGGCCACGAACGCTGCCGCGCCGCTGGCCGCCTTGAGCTGCCACGGCGCCTGCGGGGCGACGACCAGCAGGACGGGTACGGCCATGGCCAGGGCGGCGCCGACGTATTTCGCCATGCGGGCCACGGCGTCGCGTAGCGCGGTTGACGGCGGCGTGCTGGCTGCCGCTCGGGCGAGGTCGTCTCTCTCGACGGGCTCGGCGACGATGTCTTCTCGCCCAGCATCGGCTGCTGCCCGGCGCCGTGTGGCGCGGGCGTACACGTCCGCGAGTCCGGCCTCGAAGTCGAAGCCGCCGTCCAGGTCGGCGAGCGTGGCGTCGTCAGCCGTCTTGGGCGTCTGGTCGAGGTCGGTTTCGACGTCGTGGGCGTGCCGCTCAGTGTCGGCGATCTCAAGGAGGATGTCGGCGTCCTCGCCGCCGACCTCGGTCAGCGCCCAGTCCCGCCAGAGCTCCTCCAGCAGCTCGGCTCGGATGAGCCTGTCGGCGGTACCGGCGAGCCGCCACCACGCTCCTTCGTCCCATGCGGGGTCGTCTTCGGGTTCGCTGTCGGGGCGGGCGAGCATCGTCTCGGTGGCGGCGATGAGGCGGAGGAGCCGGGCCCGGTTGGGGGTTCCGGTGAGTTCGTGGGCGTCGGCGAGGTCGTCGAGTCGTGCTGCCCGCTGGAGCGGGTCCGCGGTCTCGTGGAGGGCTGTGAGGAGCGTTGGGGGGATGGTTGCCATGGTGGTCTCCGATGGTGTCTTGGGTGTCCGGCATGTCCGTTGATCTTGTTCGGGCACGCTCTGTGCGCGTTCGGGCGCGGAGTGTTCATGTCCGGGGCGTGTTCGGCGTCCGACGATCTTGTCCGCAGTGTCCGTCGATCTTGTCCGGCATGTCCGGCGACGTGTTCAGTTACTCTCCGTCGATGTCCGGCGTGTCCGATGATCTCGTCCGGAGTATGTTCGTAAGGTGTCCGGACCCTCTTAGGTCCTTACGAACACCGAGAAATCCCCTAAGGAAAAAGGGAGCGGCGCGGCGAGTGTCCGGCCGGCCGCGCCGCCAATCACTCTCCGTGAGGCGGGCCGAGGAGTGCCGGCTCAAGCGGTGAACCGATGAGATCCCAACCCTCAGCGTCCGCGCGCGGGACGAGGCATCCCGCGTCCTCCCAGCGGTCGCGCTGGCGGTAGAGGAAGGGGCGCTTCCTGCCCACCGCCTCCAGCCACGTGGTCAGCATCTCGGTGGACAGGCGCCTTACGCCGGAGCGCCAGAGCTCGTCGAGCTTCTCGTCCCAGACGCGCTGCGCCTGCTGCGGCGTCAGCGACACCTTTCCAGCGTCGTCTTCATCGTCGACGGCGTCGAGGTCGGGGATGGGCCGGTCGGCGTCCACATCTTCAAGATCGATTGGGGTGGCGTAGTCGCCGAGGTCGCGTCGACGGGCCTCGGCGAGTTCGTCGAAGACTTCCTTGCGGTCCTCTTGGTGCTCTTCGGCGGCCTCCGCTTCAAGCTCGTCCGCATCTGACCCGTCAACCTCTTCATCTTCGTCGAACTGGTGTTCAACGCGGGTGGCTCTGGGAACGGGACGGCCCACGATCGGCGGCTTCGCGCCCCACTGCCGCACATGGTCGACGAACAGGTCACCGAACAGCTCCTGCGTCACCGAGTCCATCGGGTCCCGGTACGGCGCCCCCAGCTCGACCGCCTGCAGCAGCTGCTCACGGAGCGGGTCGAAGGCGCGCATCATCTTCGGCCACATCCGCTCCGGGATGCCCATAGCCGCGATGTAGCTGTAGCCGCGCTTCCGGTCGCCCCAAGTCGGTAGGTTGCCGCCCAGCGCGGCCACCGCCTCCTCCGGCAAGACCGTCTCCACGTCGCCGGGCTCCGACTGCCCGAAACACCACCCCGATGGGTGCTGTTTGCGCACGTCAGTGGACAGGTTGCGCCACAGCCAGGACTGCGTCGAAGACACGATCCAGATGCCGGCCGCGCGAGCATCCGACACCATCGTGAGATAGGCCGCCTGAAGCCGGCCGAACGCCTTCGACTCTTCGAAGACGACCATCATCACGTTCAGGCTGGACTTGGGCGACCAGCGCTTCAGTCCTTCGCGGGCCAGATGCGCCTTGCGGCCAGGGATGACGACCTTCGCCATGCGGTGGATGAACGCCTTCGCCAACTCGTAGTCGGTGATCGGCGGAATGGTGAACCCGTCCGCGAGCGGGCCGAGAATCTGCAGCTCAGCCGACACGTCCACGCCGATGCTGGTGAGCCGTCTCATCCCCATCGTGGAGCCGATCAAGATCTGGGCGCCGGTGCTCTTGCCGCTGCCGGTCACCCCACCAATCTTCATGTGGGAGACGTCCTCGGCGCCGCGGTCCTTCTCGACGTCGCCGACGATTCGCACCCAGCATGGGCCCGTCTGGTATTCACCCAGCGGGAAGCGATCGGTCGGCAGGATGCCGCGCAGTTCTCGCGTCAGACCAGGCCAGGAAATGGGATCCTTGAGGTTGTCCCGGGTGGGGAGCTCGAGTTCGCCCTCGCCTTCGACATCTAGGTCACGGACCAGGCTCGCGCCGCCGCGGACGCCGCGCGAGGCCGCGGCGAGCGGCTCGATCAGCGCCTGCGCGTCGCCCATGGTGCCACCAGGCAGGGTGGACACCTTGGCCCGGATGACGCCACGGTCGTCCATCGTCGGCTTGTGGATCTTTGTGCGGGCGTCCCGAACCATCTCCACCAGCGCGGACGTGCCCGTCTCATCCCCGGCGGCGATGGCAGCGGTCGCGCCGGCGTACTTGCCCCAGCGCCAGATCAGCCACAGCGGCCAGATTCCGATCATGCAGATCGCATACACCGAGATCAGCCACCAGTTGACGGACGGCTCCCGGGTGACGAACCCGAACACCAGGCCCAGCACCAGGGTGAGCGTCGCCGTGACCCCGCTCGCCGTAACTGCGATCTTCAAGTGCTTGCGGGGGCCGGCCGTCGCGTGACCGTAGGCCGTGACGAACCCGCCCACGGCGAAAAGGACGATCGCAACCAGCGGCGTCACTGTCGGGTTCCCTCCCCACGCCAGGTGCGCGATCTCGATCAGCACAGCCCACGCCAACGCCACGAAGAGCGGGGCGACGGACGGCAGGCCGTGCGTCAGCCACCAGCCGCCGCCCACCTGCGGCATCTGCTCCTGCTCGACAACTCGCGTCCGCCGGGCCATCACGTCTGGTCCTTTCGATACCGGTCGTTCGGGATCGTCCCGTCGCCCTCCATCAGCAGATACTCGGCGTGCACGACGCCCATCAGGACGGCGTCCTTCGCCGCCTCCTGCACCAGTTCGGCGACGAGTTTGCCCTTGAAGCGGTAGCGGACGCCCTGGAAGAACGCCTCCAGCCAGGGCATCCTCGGGCAGACGCGCCGTTCGCTGCCCTTGCTCTTCTTGCCGTGCTGGCGCAGCCACCGGGCCGCCTCGTCGGTGTCCCGGGAGACCACGTACTCCACGTGCATCAGCAGCACGCGCACGTTCTCCAGGTGCTGCCGGTAGGCCCGGTGCCCGGTCGTGAAGTCGGCGTTCTCCCAGGCGGACGCACGCACGCGCATGCTCGACGCTCGGTTCCGATCGGCGGTCATGACTGGTCGCCCCCGTCCAGCTGCTTGCCTTCGCGCTCCATGAACTCCCGGTGGAACGTCGCCAGGTCCCGGACCTTGTCGGCTGCTCGGGCGAGCGCCTTGGAGCCGTGCTGGCCGTGCGCCTTGGTGCGCCGGCCGAAGGCGATCCGCTCCCGCAAATGGATGAACCGGCCCCGCTTCGGCCGCCGCTTACGCAGCCAGGTTCCGCCGATCTCTCCGTCCTGCCCGAACATGATCGCGGCGGCCCGCAACATCTCCTCCAAGTTGTCCAAGTACTTCGCGTGCGCTTCGTGGGAAGCGACCGGAGTACTCGTCTCGAAATCGCCGATGCGGCGCGCCAACTCGCCCATGATTTACAGGTCTCCAATCACGTCACGAAGCAGCCGCAAAGCGGTCGCCCTAGTCGAGGTCACCGTGACGGTCTTGCCGAGCACGGCGGAGGTTCTGGTCGTGCCGGCCGCCGCCCACGTCCACCGGCAGCGCGTCGACCACAGGCGGGTGCGGAAACTGGCCGCGTCCTCGGCGCAGAAGGTGACCGCGACGGCGACGACCACGAGGACAGTGAGGGTCGCGTACTCCAGGAGGCGCTCCGGCCAGCTCATTGCTGGCCTCCGTCACCCCAGGTGAGGCTTGGCTGGATCGTCCAGCCGTCAGGAACGCGAAGCCGGCGCATGGCCGCAACGGCTGCGGCCCGGTTGTCGGGGCGACCTCGGTAGGCGCGCGCCATGTAAGGCCGGTCGGAGGTGTCGGCGTTGACGCACCGCTGGTAGGCGGCGGCCAGGCTTTCGCCGAGAGGCAGGCGGGTGCCGTAGGCGACCACGGCCAGAGGGTTGCCGGGCAAGTACGGCGGTCTCGTCACGTCGACGGGCGGGGTGATCAGGGTGAGGCTCGCGGTCAAGCGGGCAGTCTCAAAGTCGGTGATGCGCGGGACAGGCCGGCCGCCGTTGCGGCGCAAGAAGCCGACCCGCGCGTGGAAGACGCCGCCCTCGGGTTCGAGGTCGAAGAACACCCCGATGGTCACGTCCGGGCCGACCGGCTGGCAGGTCTCGATGCCCGCCCGGGTGACCATCGCGTCGTCCGGCTGCGGATCCTGCAGCCAGGCCAGCCCCTCGAACAGGGCCCGCGTCACGTCCCGGTAAGGCAACGCGGTGGTGGTGGGTGTGCCGTCGCCGCATGCCCAGTCGCCGATGGCGGACAGGATCTGCGAGGCGAGAGCGGGATCCGGCGCCATTACGCACCTCCAGCGATGATCGGAGCGCCGTTCGGTCTGCACGGCGCCTGTTCGGCAACAGATCGGCACTCTGCGCACGAGCGGGACGAGTTCACGCCGTGGCTGGAGCATTTGGCCAGGTCCTCGCTGTGGTGGAACGAGGGGCAGAACGGGCACTGGTAGCGGGTCATGACTGGTCTCCGTTGGCGGTCGCGGGAAGGGAGGTGGTCGCGACCGGTTCCGCGACCTCCGGAGGCGGCGTCGGCGTGCCGCGGTCGTCGAATGTCCAGCCCTGTTCGGTCATCTGCTGCTGGCCTTCTTGGATGCAGCCGAGCGCCCACGTTTCGGAGAAGCCCGTCCACTCTGCGAGGACCCGTTTCGACGGCGGGTTCAGCTTCTTGGCGCGGCCGATGTAGAAGCGGATGGCCCTGCGCTTGTCCTGCTCATCGGGCCTTTTGCGGTCCGCGACCGGTCCGCGACCGGTCGCGACCACCTCGCCGTTGGAGGCGCCGTTGGCGACCGTTTCGGCGACCGCTTCCGCGACCGAGGGCCGGTCGTCCTCGTGGTCGCGGGCTTCGATCGCGACCGGTCGCGACCACGGCACCAGAGTGGTCAGCCACGATCGGCCGGCGCGGTCGACGGGAACGGCCCCGGCGGCGACCTCAAGCGGTCCGCTGTCGTCGCCGCGACCGGTCGCGGGGTCGGTCGCCGACCGGTCTTCATCCGCGACCAGTTCGGCCTCGTCTGCACGAAGGCGGGCGGCCGTGTTGCGGTCGAGCGCCGCGGCCAACTCGACCGCTTCGCTGTGTCGGACAGCGCCGGTGACGGCCGGGTGGTCGAGGTGGGCCCACGGTGCGCGGGCGGTCCCCAAGATGCCGGACAGGTTCTCCGCCCCGCCGAGCGTGGTCACCAGATCCAGCAACGCGCTCTGTGTCGCCGGGTTGGTCGCCAGGTCGGTGTTCGCTACAGCCTGGTCAAGGGCGCGGTCTCGCGCTACGACGGCGGCCGTCACCTTGCGCGGCTTGGCCCCCGAGGTCCGCAGCTGGTGAACCTTCTTCGCAGCCAGCGCGATGCGGGTAAGCCTGCGGTGCACGTCGACCTCGGAAGCGGTGCGTTCGTTAGCCTCGGCTACACCCAGCAGCACCAGGATCCGCGCTGGGGTGAGCCGCCAGTTGATGCCCTTCGTGCCGCGCATCCGGTGGCGTTCGAGGCGCATGCCGCGCTCCCACAGCCATGCCGCGACCAGGGGCGCGGCGAGCCTGAACACGACCTCGCCGAACTTCTCCGAGTCGAGAGCCGACAGGACTGCGGTGAGGCAAGCGAGCCCCCACACGGCGACGCCATCGAGTCCGGCCTTGAAGTTATCGCGCATGCTGCGCTTGGCCCGCAACGCCGAGATGACGATCGCGAACTCGATAAAGGCGAACAGCAGCACCTGAAGCGGCCCGCTGAGTTCGAGCACGTCACGCGCGAACTTCCACATGCCAGTCGATGAGACACCGGTCGCGATTCCGGCGACCAACCAGGTCAGCCAGTCCTCAAGCGTCGCTGGGGTGGCGGTCTTACCGTCGCGCGGGGCCTGCGCCTTCCTGCGGGCTATCCACGCGGAGCGGAGCGCGCGGATCAGGGCGCGCACCATCATCCACGTGGCGGCGACCGCACACATGCCGCCGACGGCCCACACCACCCAGGCAGGCGGAAGGTACGAGGCGAGGTCCATGATTGGGTCCGTTCGTTGTGTCAGCGGGTGATGTAGGGCGGCTCGGTGAGGGCGCCGTCCTTGTCGGTGGTGATCTCGCAGTCGCCGTTGACGCAGACCAGCAGGGCGCCGGTGGAGTTCTCCCGGACTTCCATCTCCTCGCCGCAGTGGTGGGGCGGCTCGTCAAGGTCGATGCGGTCGCCGGTCGTGAGGTCGCCGTAGTAGTCGAAGTGAGGGGTCTCGAACATGTGGGCCTCCTCGCTTGTGCCGGTACTCATGGGTTTTCCTTCGGGATGTCGGCTGGTGATTCGTGAACCGCCCAGCCAGGGGGAGAGGTTGGGAGGCTCACGGATCGTCAGCTCGTCTCGGCCACGTACTCGCGGTAGGCGGCCCCGATTTCCCTGCGGGAGCAGGTGCGCTTCACGCTGTCCAGCACAGCCAGGCAGCAGTTCTTCTCGCTATCTGAGCCGCTCAGCGTGGCCAGGTCGTACGCCTTGATCGCTTTTATGAGCTGGTCTATCTGCGTCGCGCGCATGTCGATCTCCAGGGGTTGGGTTGGGATGCCCGGCCACTGCACGGGAGGATGTGGGAGGCGCAGTGGCCGGGCTGGTTCATCGGGCGTCCTCGCGGCTGGCGGACGCCTCGGCCAGGGCCCGCTCGACCGCGTGGTCCACCAGGTACTGCGCGGCGGCCAGCTCCTCGTCGACGAGGGCCAGCACGCCCATCGCGGCGGCGAACCGGGCATGCGCGTCGGCCGGGTTGAGCCGCAGCCAGTGGAAGGCGAGGATGCGGTGCCGTTCGTAGTGGGACAGCGCCTGCCAGCGGTCGAGGTCGGTGATGTCGGGGCTGAAGGTGAGGGTGGCGGTCATCGCGACCTCCCCTTGCAGGAGCAGCGGCGGTTGGTGCAGTTCTGGTCAGTGCAGCGGCTCTCGTCGATCGCCCAGCGCCGGTCGAGACTCGAAGAGTCGCGGCGGAGGGCCGCGGTGTGCTGGGTGCTCGCCCGAACGTCCGCGTCGACCTTCGCGAGCGTGGCCTTGATCTGGTTGGGGGTCATCACGAGGCCGCCTGACGGCGTGCACGGTGGTCGGCGAGGGAGACGACCGGGCAGAGCTTCGCGGTGATGGCGGCGGGGGGAAGCAGTCCCGTCTCCTCCATGAGCAGGCGGCTGTCCGCGAGATGGGCGAGGCCCTGCTCGACGAGGTCGGCGCCCTGCATGTAGACGCGGAGAGCGAGCTCCGTGACCTCCCGCCGTTCAGCGGCAGGAAGGGGGACGACCGGTGCGGGATGTGCCATGATTGGCGCAGTCCTTCCATGGGAGTGGGAGGCATGCGGGCGGCCTGAGACTTGGCGGTAGCGGGTCGCCCTCTGCATGTCCTGGTGGTGGATGGATAGGTAGTTCACGCATCGCTCCCCAACAGCGAATCCTGTAGGGGGGTCATCTGCATCGCGTACTTCTCGGCGTACCAGCGCTCCCAGACCTCCTCGAAGATCGGGAGGTCGCGCTGCGTCCAGGCGAGCGTGTTGCGGACGCTGCCGTTCGGGGTGTCAGCGGCGCGCTTGCCGGGCTTCTCTCCGTGCTCAGCCTCGTACAGGGCGGCGGCACGCTTGCCGAACCACGACTGCTCAGACTCGACCTGCTTCTTCTTCAGCCCCATGGACTTTAGGAAGTCGGGGACGTACAGGGGGATGTCGAGCGGGTCGATTTCGGGTTCCTCGCCGAACATGCGGGCCAGCGCGACCTTGGTCTTGGCGGCCAGCCATGTCCGGTCGAGTAGTCCGTCAGCAGCCTTGAGCGCCAGGACCTGGATCCGGGTGAGGGCGGCGAGTTCGATCGCTGCCGTGCGGATCTCAGGCGGCGCAACCTCCTCGACATCGAGCAGATAGGTGCGGACCTGACGTGCGACTGGTGACTCGGTGAGCATCTGGCCGACGTTCAGGATCGCGCGACGGGCGAACAGGGTGATGGAGCGGGAGTTCGGATTCGCGTCCGTCAGGTTGACGGACGCGAACTCCCGGTATGCCTGCCCCTTGAGTACCTGGAAGCCGTTGGACTCCAGCTCGGAGCGGTTGCGGCGGACGACACTCTCGATCGCATCCTCGGCCACCTCGTAGTAGCGGGCGACCATCGGCAGATCGGCGTGAACGTCATCAGGGAGCAGACTCAGCGCCTTGACCTTGTCGAGAACATCGACACGGTCGGCGTACTGAGCGCGGAGGGATGGGGACTCCGTCAGGGCCAGTTCGTTCACGATGCGCCTCGCTTGGTGGAGGCGATCGGCACACTCGGCTCACCGAAGGGTCGCTGTTCAGGGCAGCCACCCTCGATGAAATGATGATCGAGCATCAGGCGGACACCTTTCGCGAGGAAGCCTGATGGGCGGCCCTCGACGTTGCAGCGTCGGGGGCCCGTCTTCTTTTGTGCTCACAGACCGAGGCGTTGCAGCGCGTTGGCCTGCTTCTTGCTGATCCCTATGGGACTTCGTGCTTCTATGAGGATAGTCTTGGGACAATGTAGCATCTTGTCAATTGTCCCAAGACTATTTCTTGGAGACTCATGCGAAGGGTTGGTGCGGGGTGGTGGTGCACTCGCGGTATCTAGACATCGCTGCTGCGATCCGCGAACGGATCGAGGCCGGCGAGTGGGAGCCGGGGGCTCTGCTTCCGCGCCTGAACGACTTCGCCAAGCAATACAACGCCAACCGAGACACGATCGGGCGAGCGGTCAGCGTGCTGGAATCGGAAGGGTACGTGTGGGCTGTGCAGGGACGCGGCATCGTGGTGCGGCATGGCCTGATGCGCCTCCGCAGACCGCGCGGCGACCTGGTCAAGCGCAATAAGGCCACGCCCAACGCCGGCTACTCCTTCCCGGCGGCGTCCGGCCAGGAGAAGTGGAAGCATCACATCACGCCGCTTGCTGGCTACGAACCGCTGATCAACCCAAGGGTCGCTCGGCTGTTGGGCGTCGAGCCGGGGACCTCGGTGATGCGCCGATTTCGGGTCACTGGCCCGGAGTCTGAGCCGCCCTTTCAGATCAACATCTCGTGGATACACCCGAGAGGAGTGGCTGACGCTCCCGGGGTGGCTTCCGAGGATCCCGGTCCAGGCCACTGGCTCTACTTGCTAGAGCGGGCTGGCCACTGGCCGATCAGTTGGACCGAATTCCACCGGGCACGCATGCCCACCCAGGAAGAGGCCAAGCTGCTGGAGATCGCCATCAGTCTGCCCGTGCTGGAGATCGTGCGAGTTGGTACCTCAGGGGGCGACGGCCAACCAATCGAGGTCACCGAGTACGTGGCGGCTAGCGACCGGGTAGAAACTGTGCACGTACTGCGACGCGACGAGTCCGCTCAACCCCCTTGGCCCGACATCGACGGGCCGCCCGACGAGATCGAGAGCGACAGGTGAACGCCCGTGAGCAGCCTCACAGTTGACGCCGTAACCCGCACTCACGTCGGGCTAGTGCGTCGGCGCAATGAAGACGCCGCCTATGCCGGAAGGTATTTGTTCGCGGTTGCTGATGGCCTTGGCGGACACACGGCTGGCGACATCGCCAGTAATACCGTGATCGACGTCCTGTCCGCTTATGACCATCACGCTGACTCCGCAGACCTCACTGACGCCCTTGGGCAAGCTATCCACCGCGCGAACCAGACGTTGCGTGCCAGGGTCGAGCGCGAGCCTGAGTTGGCAGGCATGGGCACCACGCTGGTGGCAATGCTCTGGTCTGGGACGACTGTCGTGGTGGCGAACATGGGCGACTCGCGTGCTTATCTGCTGCGTAAAGGGGAGCTCATTCAGCTGACCGAAGATCACACCTACGGCAACCTTGTGGCTGGCGCTGCCGATGTACCTAACCTGTCGGAGAAGATCGCACGGTTCCTTGATGGTCGTACTGACGGACGGTCTCCTGATCTCACACCGCGCGGCTTGCATCCTGGGGATCGGTTCCTGTTGTGCTCCGACGGTCTGAGCGGTGTTGTGCCCGTGGGAGTCCTGCGAGACGTATTGGAATCCCTCCAAGATCCGGAAGACGTGGCCGAGCGCCTGGTCTCGCTGGCACTGGAGGATGGAGGGCCGGACAACATCACCGTGATCGTCATGGATGTGCGGGAGCGTTGCTCCGCCTGAACCCACGGGAGTGAACTGTAACCGCCATTCCGATTGCATGATCGTGATCCCATGGCTACCGTCTGCGACGATGACCTGTTGAGGCGAGGAGACTGCCGTGGAACCGCGCGACCACTTCGCTGAGATCACCACCCCCCGAGGTAGCCGCGTCTTCCTCCAGGGACTCACCGAGGCGCAAGCCGCCGCCGTCGCCGCCCAGTTCGCACAACCGGACGCCCCCGAGGACGCCACCGTGAACGACTGGGCGGACAAGAAGAAGCAGTGCGGCCGATGCCAAGGTGCCGGCGGCTGGCACGAGAACGTTGAGACGAAGACCGCGGGCGGCGGCACCGTCGTGACCAAGAAATGGGTCAACTGCCGTCCCTGCAAAGGGTCCGGAGAGGTTGAAGACAAATAGGGAGAATCACCCTGCCGTTTCGGGCGGAGGCGCACACCGAGGAAGCAAGTTGCGGTGCCAGTCGACGACAACATGGTTCTTTTCCATGCCAGCGGGGCGGACCAGATCGAATCGCTCAATGAGGTGCTCTCGGACCGTCCAGCGCAGGATGAGATGGTTCAGCTCGTGCTTGCGTCCGACATCGGGGACATCAAACAGGCTCATCTGGCGGCTAGGCGGCTGGCTGACGAACTCGCACTTCGTCGGCGTGGTGGGCTTGGGAATTTCAGGAGTGGCGATGTGCCAGATGCGAACCACGTCGTGTTCGAGCGTGAGGATGAGCCCGCTCATCGGCAGGTCAGTAGCATCTACGGGCTCCGAACCTGTCTCGCCTTCCGGCTTTAGCACTTTGAAGGCTTCCACGGCCTTTCGCCGAATCATGTGCTGGTAGAGGTGCTTATCGTCGCGATAGTCCCAGCCGATGAAATCATGCAGGTCGACGGCGGCCTTAATGCCATCCATGAGCGCCTCGCGGATGTCGGGCCAGACATGTGCTGTGCGGGCTAAAACCGCGTCTTCCGAGTCATCTCTGCTCACAGCGATGCCCATGTGCGGTTGAGCGTCATGGCCTGTCTCCCTCGCCGTCGTCAAGCCATGCACTGACGCTCACCAGGCTGAATGATCAACTCCGTATCGTAAAGATCAGCAAAAGCTGAGGTGAGGGCCACGCAGGTATGGCTGGCACGGACACCTGCGAAGTGATCTCAGGCCAGAGTGACCGGAGTGACCGTCTCTCCGCCTCTCTCGCGTGCTAAATGCCTGTGCGGTCGGTAGCCTCGAAGGGCAGCGAGAGGAGGCGGCAGGTGAGCGCTCAGCCGGTGTTCGAAGACGATCCGCTCGACCCTCAGGTGATCCTTGACGGCCTGCCGGAGCGGGAACGTCCTGAGTTTCTGCGCCAGTACCGTGCAGCGGCGCAGGCGGCCTTGAGGGATGTTGCCCAGTACAAGGCGCTGCGGCTGCTGCTGCATCGTTGGAGCTTGGCTGTGATTGCCACGAACCGGCCCGGCTACTACGAGGCCATCGAGGACGCCAAAGCAGGCCGCGGGGAAGCCGTGCCGCTGGCGCAGGCCATCGCAGCGGAACTTGCCCGCCGTTCGTGACCTACCGCCCGGATCTGTCCGAACGGGCGTTATCCCAACTCGGAGGGTTCCCCGACGAGGCGCTGACCGCGTTGACGCAGGCCATGGCCGAGGTGTGCGAGGACCCTTACGATCCGCTCACCTCGATGGCGACCGGCGACCCGCAGGTGCGGCGCTCGGACTTCGGTGGCCACGGGTTCGTGACGTTCCTGATCCTGGATGGGGTGGCTGTCGTGCGGATCGTCGACATCGTGTGGGCGGGCTGACAGCTGGTTTTCGCTGGCGCCTTGCGGAGGGTTGAAGGCCCGGCCCTCGCTCGTCCCCTCCGGTCGGCGAAGGCCGGGCTGCTCTAGGGGCGGGCCGCGTCCTGTAGGTCGTCCAGTGCGACCCACAACTGCTTGGCCAGCGCGCAACGCAGCAGCGGTGACGACGCCGTGAGCATGGCGTCGCACTCCACCCTGACGGCCGTCTCGTCGTCGCCGCTGGGGGAGTACAGGTCGACCACGAAGCCGAATGCCCGACTGCCGGCCGCGGTGCAGACTCTCGAGCGCCGGCGCAGGGGCGGGCAGGTGTCCAGCGCTTCCGGGATGCACTCCCAGCAGGTGGGCGGAAGGTTCGTCAGCCGTGCGCCGTCGCCGGTCGATTCTGGGTCGGTGTGGAACAGCCACGGGATCCGTCCGCCCAGCTCGGCGGCAGGCTTGCTGCACACCATGCAGAGGTGCTCGACCATCATGGTCCGCTGCCGCAGGGCGTTGACAGCCCTCCACTTGTGATGCCCGGACCGGTCCTGGCCGTGGCGCGCCCATAGGACGTCGAACATCCAGTCCCCGTCGACCGGATCCAGGTAGGAGAGTCGGACGTCCAGGACCGCAGCATGCCAGGCGAAAGCGAGCGGGTAGGGCACGAGTTCGCCCGTCCACACGTTGGCGTCGGGTACTCGCCAGCCGCTGGGGAGCCTGGTCATGTCGGATCTCCCGTCGTGAACGGGATCTCCGCGCGCCTGGCCAGCTGGGCGCGTAGCCGCTCCTGGTAAGCCAGCTTCGCCTCAAGGCCGTGGAGGTCGTCGGCGTCGACGGTGACCGAGCATCCAGGCGACAGCCGCGACTCCTCCCGAGTCGCCCAGTAGCGGCCGACATCGCTGCGTCGGATCGTCCACTTGGGAAAACGGGACATCAGTTCGCTTGCAGCTGGGTCGTCGGGGAGGGCCATGGGCCCGACCGTATTCCCCTACTCATGAGTAGGCCAGTAGGCATCGCAACAACGGTCACGTGACGGTCTAGGTTCTATCCAGTACGTTGAGCGCAATCAGGTACGGATCAACCCTGTACTTACCGTTAAGCCGTGATCGATCCCGAGGGTGAGCAGCCGGTGTACTTGCAGGTCGCGGCGCTCCTTCGCGAGCGCATCGAGGCAGGCGAATGGCGGCCTCGCCGTCGTCTGCCCGCCGTGGTGGCGCTTGAGCACGAGTATGGCGTGGCCCGCAATACCATCCTCAAGGCGATCAAGCATCTGCGCGAGACCGGCTACGTCTACACGGTCCCGAACTGGGGCACCGTCGTACGTGCCGGGTCGGATGACATCACCGTCGTGGTGATGGAGCCGGGAAGCCGCGGCATCTTCCGCATAGCCAACGACCAGGAGAGCGCTCGGCTCGACCTCGACCCGGACGCCGCGGTGTTCGTGCTTGAACGGAGGGGCGGCGAGGTCGAGGTGCTGCCCGCCGACAAGGTGGAGATCCGCGGGCCTGAGGGCTGACCGGTGCCCCTTTGTCGACGGATTGAAACGACTCTTCGGAGGTTCCGGTTAAGGATCGTCCTCCTGCGGACTGTTTCTTACGCGCCACGAGGGAGAAGCGACTCCCCGAGAGCAAATTGTCCACGTTGCGCTGTTGGCCAAGGTGAGCGATGTTGGGCGGGCAGCTCTCGGGGACCGATCGCACGCGCGAACCTCTCCGCCTGGTCCATCAGGACTGCCCACCGGATGGCCCGGTGGGGGAGGAGATTCGGTCCATGTCCGAGAGTGGCAAGCGGGACGAGCGTCACCAGAGGATCCGCACGGCGCTGGCTGTAGCCGGCGCCGTGTTCAAGGTCTTGTGGACGATGTTCGACCCGCGCCGCCACCTCTAGGGTGGCTGGGCCTCCTACCGGCGTGAATTGAACACTCCAGCAGGTAGGAGGCCCACTGCTCACCATAGGGACGTACCGGTGATCTCGCCATGCTGCGAGGGTTGCACCCTGTAGGGCAATTGATGTCCTCCGGGGATGCTTGGCTCTGCCTCCGGGGGAGCGGCCTCTACCTGGAGGGCGTCGAACGCGACAAGGCTTCACGATCGCACCTGGTCGGCTCGTTTGCCACTTCCGGCATCCACAGGGCCGTTGCTTTTGTCAAGCTTCCTGTGTCTCAGGGTATGAGTTTTTTCGCGTCTGGGTGGATCGGGTGCGCCTAGGGTGGAATGCTTTCTCTTAGGAGGGTCCGGTATGCCCACGCGTTTCCGGCGTGTAGCCGGCACTGGGAGGGCACTCCGTACATCCGGATCGCGGTTCTCCGCGTATCCATAGGTGTGGCGGCGGGGCCCGACAACCTCTGTACGAGGATGATCCCCGCCGCCACGTCCATATGTGTATCACTCACGCATAAGCATTCTCCAGGTGGTTCCGATGCGGACCTAGGTAGTCCCAGGTAGTCCTGGGACGTCCCCGGTCTGCCTGGGTAGTCCTGGGTAATGCCCGGTGTGATGGGGTCTGCCTGGGCCCACTAGCGTCATTTCATGATCAAGTGGCAGCCGCAGCACCGCTGGGAAGAGGTCGTAGACGATCTACGGCGGCGCATCCTGGCTGGCGAGTTTCCGCCACGCACCACGATCCCTGGCATCCCCAGGCTCATGCAGCAGTACGAGATCGGCAGAAACACGGCCCTGCGCGTGATCGCGGCGCTGGCCGATGAGGGCTTGGTCGTGGTGCGCCGGTCTATGGGCACCTTCGTCATACCGCCCGAGGACCGGCCGGAGTCGTGACGGATCGGCCCCGATGCCGATGGGCGATCTCCAGTTGCTGCGCAAGGACGGCTGCCAGCGCTCGTGGGCCGGGTTGCACGATGTACCGGTGCAGTCCGGCCTCGGCCTGCCGACGGGTGGGGGCGGTTGCCCGGATGGCGTACCACATGCCGGTGCGCCACTCCTGGATGTGGTACGCGGGGTAGGTCTGCTCCAGTGCGGTTCGCTCGGGTGACCGGCGATGTTGGTCGGGTTGGGCGGGTTGGGATGCTGCGGGCATTCGAGGGTCCCCCTCTGTTGCTACGTGACCTTCGTCCCGCCGTCTCCCCATGTGACGGGACCGTCACATAATGCGCGATGCGGGACGGCTACGGAAGTGGTTACTTATTGCGTAATGCAAGAGTCATTAGAGGCAGTCAAAATTGGTCCAAACGGGCAGGGCTAATTGGCGGGGCGGAGTGGGAGCAGAATGGGAGTGGATCACGTGGTATCAGGTGGTCACACGTGGTCTGAAGTTGTACGCTAAACCCGATCAGAGCTGGGGAAACGTCAATTTGTCCCTGGTCGCGGAGATGGTGTGACCTCGTTCGCATCGAAGGGGTCAGGGGTTCGAATCCCCTCATCTCCACCAGGATATTTGCAGGTGACAAGGGGTTTCGGAGTTGATCCGGAGCCCCTTTTCCCTTGTCTGGGAGTCGATGGGAGTCAATCGGGGAGCCATCTCGCTCGGACTCTCTACCCGTGTTCGCTGTCGCCGAAGATGGAGTTCATCGTTTAGGCACCTTTGGTGATCACCGGTCTGAGCTGGTGCCGGTACACGGCTTCGGTGACGCTGGTGCCCGCGTGCCCGACGAGATCGGCGATGGTCTCGATGGGTACGCCTTGGTCACTCATGATGGAGACGAACGAGTGACGTAGTTCCCGGGCGCTCCAGGCGGTTCCGAGCCCCGCTCGTTTGGTGATCTTGCGGAAGGCCGCCGTACGTTCGAGGCGTCCAGCGGAGTTCCGACGCTCGTGCAGAACACCAGGTTGTGATCCTGCCACGCCTCGCCGACCTTGAGCTTAAGGATGGCTTGGCGGGTGTGATGTTGCCGGAGTGCCCGCGCCGCCAGCTTGGGCAGTTCCAGCGTGCGACGCGACTTGCGTGTCTTGGTGTCCCCTCCTTCTCGGTCGGCACGCCATACGTAGATGGCGAACTTCTTGTGCTGAAATCCCACCTCCGTCACCGGATGCCAGGTCTTGAGGCTGGGGATCCAGGCGACGACATGATCCCAGCGCAGTGCGCGGGCTTCCTCGGTACGGACGCCTGTGGTGAGGCTGAGCACCACGTAGGCGTGGAGTTCGGAGAACTCGGCGGCTTTGAGTACGGCCTCTGCCTCCTGCCGAGTGAGCGCCCTGCTGGGGCGTCCATCCGTACCCGTTGGTGTGGTGACCAGCTCGGCAACGTTCCTGAGCACCATGTCGCGTGCCTGAGCTTGCCGGATAGCTCGCTTCAGCACGCCGTGAATCTCCCGAAGAGTGGTGGTGGCCAACGTGTTGGCGAGCTGGTCAATCCACTCGTCCACGTGATCGGCACGTAGCGGGACTGTACGGGTTTTCGGCTCTGTCGCAGATTCGGTGGTGACGGAAGGTGTTACAACGTCACGCTGAGTTGTGACCAACGTCGACGAGCTGACGCATATGGTGTTCTCGGGGTTATCGCCTCTGGTGGTGGAGGACATAGCGGACGAGGGCGAGCACATTCGTAATATGGCTGAATGAAATTCAGCTCTACCTCCTTACTCCTGACAGCAGCATCGGTGCGCAAGTTGCAGCCGAACTGAGAAACTTGCTGCGAGACCCTGGGCGGGGACCGATATTGCTCCTTGGTACCGCCTGGCCTGGCTACTGGTTTACTCCTACTTCGAGAGTGGACGATAACAATCTGAACAATCCAAATGATCCACATGCCCACGCAAGAGAATTACTTTTCGGTACAGATATATCTGTTCCAGAACGATTTGACACTCAGGCTCTTTCACAAGTGCGGGAGGCGGGGGCCAGAGACCCCCGGCTTGCTCTCGCTTATCGTTATGCAGAAAACGGTCAAATCACTCAATATCTTTCCGGTGTGCCGACGTTGCTGGAGAGGCACCGCAACGCTCCGCCCTCGGCGCGCGCAATCATCGCCGCAGCCATCGATGCCAGGCGCTTAGGGCACACGA
Source organism: Nonomuraea sp. NPDC049129 (assembly GCF_040648495.1). NCBI lineage: Bacteria > Bacillati > Actinomycetota > Actinomycetes > Streptosporangiales > Streptosporangiaceae > Nonomuraea > Nonomuraea sp. NPDC049129. The sequence continues at coordinate 224,209 of NZ_JBEZDU010000006.1, forward strand.
ATGCTTTGTCAAGAGAGTTACTAGAAAATGCATCTTGTGCATACATGACAGATGATCAATGGAACTCGTTGCCCAACGACTGGTTCGAGCAGGCTCTCGCGTATACAGCCGCCCCTTGCCGAGGAACTCCGGGACCACTAACCCCTATTCGCCCTAAGCCGGGAAAGACATCCCCGCCTAGCTCGAGATACCGATTGGCTGATTATCTCGAACAGAGTAGCTCATTACAGTACACATCGATGCTTGCGCCTGCGTACCTATGGGATGCTCTTGTCTTGCATGGCGACCGAGATGATTTAGTGCGGCTCGCCGTAGAAGCGCGACAAAGAAAGTCTTCATAGGCATGCCTTGGAACTGTATGAAGCGGCCGTCGAGGCGGGACACGTCGCTGCATTGCGACCCACTGCAGCGTTATTGGAAAAGGCGTCCAAGATAGACAAGGCAGCTTGGTGCTATTTTCGAGCAGCCGAACATGGTGACAGCAGTGCTATCGCACAAGCTGTCGTTTTGATGCGCAAGAACAACAATCTTCACGGGGCAATCGACCATCTTCGTCGCCTTGCGAATCACGGTGACCCTGTCGCCCTTAGGCGCCTAGGCTATCGAACTGTGCGAGAAAGCCGGACGGCAAGGAGACTCAACGGCACTCGGCCGCGCTGCAGGTTACCTTCAGAAGCAAGGGCGTACCGAAGAGGCAATAGGCTTATACCGGTATGCGGCCGAGTCCGGAGACCTCTTGATGCTTACGTTTGTTACTCACATTCTCGCTGATCTGGGGCGGGTAGGCGAGCTAATACCTATTCATCAACGCGCGGCAGACAATGGTATCGTTGGCGCCTATGACACGGCAATAAAGCTTTTCAGTGACATCGGTCAATTGGATGTTGCCTTGGCCTGGCTGCATGAACGGGTGGCTGCGGGAGATCGGAACGCCGCAGTATGGTTACGTCATCTGCAGTAAATTTGGTTGAGGGTGGGGTGATAGATAGAGAGGTTCAAAGGCTGAGGTTACGGCGGTGAAGCCGCTGATCAGCTGGGGCGGTACGGGGACATATCGAGCATCGACATGTGACGCCGCCCTACGAGGAGCGGGTGGCGGGGGCTGTGCTGCGCCGACGGAACCAACGCCGGTGGCCCCGGATGAAGGTCACTACGAAGAGGACCTGGATGCCGCCTTCGATGAGCACCAGGAGCCCGGAGTCCAGCGCTAGGAGCACCGGTCCGCCGTTGAAGCCGTCGGCGATGGCGAGGAGGGCTCGCACCAGCGCCGCGATCGCGATCGGAACGCCGAACAGGGCGAGGAAGCTGAGGCTGATGGTGGCACCGAGTACGAGGAAGACGGAGTAGACGCGGGTCGCCCGCCGCTCATGGGGGGCCAGCCCGGTCGTCGGGTCCGCGACAGGAGCGGGACGGCGGCGCAGGCCTGCGACGGTTCTCGCGAGCAGATACCTGGCGTAGGCGAGCCCGTCGTCGAAAAGGTTCCGGGTCCGCAGCAGGTCGCGAAGAACGTAGTACAGGTCGGTGCGCATGTAGACCTGGAGCTGGAACGGAATGCTCAGGAGGACGCAGACGACGAGTGCCTGAAGTACGGCCTTCACCGGCTGAGGCATGGCTACGTGGGCGACCAGCAGGGTCAGGGACGCGATGAGAAACAGGTCCCAGGCCATCCCCGCCAGATACACCCGATAGCGGGATCGCCTCGGCACGCCCCACACCGCCGTGACGTCGGTCTGCACCACCAGGTTGTGGAGGCGGGTGCCGAAGCCGATCCGCCCGGGAACGCCGAGTGACCGGGCCGCCGTCAGGTGCATAAGCTCGTGCATGCTGATGCTGATCGACATCATCACGGTGTTGACCAGCACCGTCAGGCCGACGTAGTCGCCCCAGAAGAAGTCCGTGTAGTTCGGCAGCAGATCGGGCCGCATGGCGAGGGTGACCAGTGCCGCGCCCATGACCAGCAGCCAGACGAGTTTCATCGACCGGCTGAAGAGCCACGCCACATGCAGCTCGGTCAGTCGGCTGAAATGGCTGCGCGGAGTGTTCGCCTCCGGATCCGGCAGCGGCTGTCCATCGACGGAACGGACGAATCCCAGATCCGCCAGGGCTTCCACGAGCTCCGCGACGTCGAGCTCCACCTCCTGCTCGGCTGCCATCCGCTCCTCGGTGGCGCTTATGGAGAGCCCCGCGCTCAGGAGGCTGATCGCGTCGCCGTAGACCGCCGGCAGCTCTATGAACTCCCCGATCTCTGACCGGCCGACGACCACGACTTCCGGGTCGTCGTCGTCCGGGCGGACGATCAGCGGATGGAAGCCGACGTTGCTGTCGGCGGTGAGCGGTGCGGCACTCACGACGTTGTGGGCCCGCAGGCGGGGCAGTCGTCGTCGTGCGGAACGTCGATGTAGTAGGAGTGATCCCACATGGCGTAGTTCCAGTGGAAGACCCGGCCGCGCACCTGGGTCGGCAGGCCGCCGAGGTGATACAGAACTTCCAGCGCGCAGAGATGCCCGCTGATGTTGGCGCTCGCCGCCACCACGGCGTTCGGACGCTCCTCGGTAAGTGGGCGGCCGTGGGCGTTGACCTCGCGACGGTCCTCCTGACGGTGCAGGCACGCCCAACACCCGGTCTCGCCTGGGATCAGGGATCCGACGACGGCCATCGGCCCCGTGTAGAAGCTGACGAACCATGGCGTGCCGGTGCGCAGCGCCGCCTCGTTGGTCCAGAACATGATGTCCGGGTGCGGCTTGTCCGCGCAGAGGACGAACACGTCGCAGTCTTCCATCAGGGCGGCGATGTCATTGGACGCGCCTGCCTTGACGGTGCTGCCGGTCACTGTGACCAGACTGTTCATGGCACGCAGCCGATCCACGGCGCTGTCGACCTTGGGCCGGTCGATGTCCTGCTCGGTGTACAGGAGCTGGCGCGTGAGGTTCGGTTCCTCGACTGTGTCGAAGTCGGCGATGTGCAGAGCTCCGATACCGCTGGAGACCAGTCCGGCCGCCACGGCGGAGCCCGTGCCGCCGATGCCGAGCAGGCACACCTTGGCAGCTTTGATCTTGGACTGAATGTCGTACGGAGAGCTCCGCGGAGTGGAGTCGATCCACGCGAAGAAGTTTCTGGCCGGTCCGTAGCGTGCCGCCTCACGCGGGGTGAGGTTGCCGGGAAGCGGCGCGCCGGCGTCTTCGACGAATCCGTTGTCGATCAGCCCCGCGATGACCTCGCGGACACTCTGGTCATCGAAATCTGGGTGTGTCTCGGCGAAAGTGGCACAAATCTGATCGATCGTCTTGGTGCCGTCCATTAGGACGATCAGCTGGGCGATCGCGCCGTCCTCATCGTCCTGGATCTCGGAGGAGATGCCCTGCTGCATGAGACCTATGACGATGCGACCATCCGGCAAGGCCATGGGCTGATGGACACTCTTGATGCGGGGGAAGTGCACGAGAACCTTCCAGATCACGCCGAGAACACAGGAGGGCCGGCCAGGTCCTGCCTGACCGGCCGGGTATCCGTAGGTGTCAGCCGACCAGACGGAGCTGGGTGGTCTCCACCTTCTCCAGCCGCTTGATCTTGAGGTCGATCTTCTTCGTGGGCTTCTTGTCCTCGGTTACCTGGCTTGACTTCTCCACGTTGCCTCCTCGATAGAACGAAGGGCGGTGCGCGACGAGTTACGCACCATGATCAGCGATCATAGCCACAAGGTTCCGCCGACATAAGCCCCGATTTCCTGCGCCTTCGGATTGAACGGTGTGATTAGGCCATCAGGTCGCTGAACGCCCGTTCCATCACATACCGCTCCGCTCCTACTGCCAGCGAGACGATCTCGCATGGGAGGGGTCGAAGGCCCCGGGGAGCACGCCGCGGCCCCTGGGCGCGAAGCGCCTGATCGGGTGAGCCCTTGCAGTGCGCGTGGTCGCCCGGGCTACCGAACCGGGTCGCGTTTCCGTGTGCGTCACCAGACTAGCCTCGCTTGGAGCTAACCTGTGGCCTCTACTTGTCTGCAACAGCTCATCGATCGCGTCCACGATCACCTGTGCGCGGAGGCAGCGATGCCGTTGGGGCTGGCCGCGCCGCCCCCGCAATAGCCCGTAGACCGCTGCGCGGCTCGGCCTAGTGGTGATGGCCTGTTAACCGCGTCAGCTCTTCTCTACTTCGTTCCGTACACACTGCCAGGCGTGCATGCTGACGGCGCGAATCTCGGTCGCGTCGCGAAAGCATGTGGGGTAGAGCAGGTTCTCGGGAGCGTCGCTGTTAGGCACGCTAGGGTCAGCTATGGCCAGAGCAGGCACCTCGACGACGACCCGCCACTCGTCGGGACCGCATTGAGCCAGGACAGTGCCCGGCAGCCACGGCCACGAGTCGCGATCGTCGTTCTGGTCATCGCGTAGGGGATACCTGACGAGGACGGGAGCGTCTTCGGGGAAACGCCCGTCATTGTCGTCAGGGAGGTACTCGATCATGGGATTCCTCTCCCACCCCGGGGAGGAGCCACGGGAGCCAATTTCGGAGCCACCGCCTTACGGCTCCCTCGGACTTCCCGCGTCCTCCCCGGAGCGTTCTGTAAGGTGAGAGGCATCCGATCGACTCGGATCGACATCCTCAGACTTCCCGGACTTCCTTCGCATCGAAGGGGTCAGGGGTTCGAATCCCCTCATCTCCACCAGGGGCCGTTCTTGAGACGGCTGGACTGAAGTTGACGGGATCCCGTCTGATCTTGGTGATCGGGCGGGATCTTGTCGTTTCAGGAGTTTCCGAATCGAGTTCGTCCTGGTTTGGGAACCGCGGAGCAGGTGTCCGGGAAGGCCCGGGTGGTGTCAGGCCGCTGGTGGAGGACCGACATTCGGCCGTTGGGCATGGCGAAGCCGACGGTGGGCTGGGTGCTGCGGTGGGGTGGCGGGTTTTGCGGCTTATGGGGCAGGTGGTGGCCTGCTCTGGCCTGCGGGTGGTGCGCCGTCGAAGGTCCCGGCTGGTGTCAGCGAGTGTGATGGGCTCGTCTTGGGGCTCGTGGGTGTGGCGCCACTGATCGAGGAAGTGGTCGTTGGCGACCGCGACGAGCAGCGCGACCAGGATGGTCTGGGCGACGCGTCCGTGGGCGAGCCGGTTTTTGGGGTCGCCGAGGTCGAGGTCGTGTCCCTTGAGTCTGCCGTTGATGCCTTCGGTGTTGGCGCGAACAGGCTTGTAGGTCCCGATCCAGGCGGGACTCAGGTAGGCCAGGTCCTGGCGGAACTTGTCGAGGTGGCCGAGATCGCCGGGGTGCAGGGTGATGGTGTGCTGGCGGCAGATCTTCGGCAGTTGGTCGGTCTTCAGGTCAGGCTGCGGTGGCAGGACGCGGGGTTTGGCCGCGGGGTGAGCGCCTCGTTGTCGGGTGTTGGTGAGGTCGACTGCGGCGGGCCGGTTGGGTCCGCGCTGGTGGAGGCGGTCGAAGCGGGGGCAGGTGACCGACGGGGAGGTGCCTGCTGCCGGGCATTGCAAGCGGATGGCGCCGTCCGCGTTCGTGTTTTGTTTGAGGCGCAGCAAGTACGGCGCTCGCGCGCTGATGAGCGCGGTGAGCTCTTCCTATGGGCTGCGGATGGCGGCGTCGTCCAGACCGGTGGTGACCTGGGCGAGCCGGTCGGGCATCAGCGGGCAGGCCAGGGAGCCGTCGATGAGCAGGGCGCCGTGGACGCTGCCCTGCACCCCTCGTTGATCCACTTTGTAATCGAGGGCGAGCCTGTGGCCGAGTTCGCGTGCGGGATGGGCGAAGTGGCCGGGCTGCTGGTCGGTGTAGGCGCGATCGACGACAGCGAATGCTGCGGGCAAGCCGAGTGTGGCCAGGGGTTTGAGGGTGGTGATGGCGTTGGCGCCGATGCGTTTGTGTGGGGTGTCGAGGACCAGGCCGAGCGCCAGCTGCGGGAAGGAACCGCGAACCGGGCGGGTGCGGGCGGCGACGGTGAGGGTGGCGCTGTAGCCGTACTCGGGTGGGCCGTTTCCGGTCGAGTGGTGCCAGCCCGCGGTGATCTCGGTGGAGGCGATCAGTTCGCCGGTGGAGCGACGGGCGCGGGGTGGGCGGGCGAAGACCGGGGTGGCGGTGGTGTCGATGCCGACATCGCCGCGGAAGTGACGGAGGTATCCCCGGCCTTTGGCCCAGCGCACCGAGGTGAGCACCAGCGCGGTGACGATGTCCTGCAGCAGTTCCCGCTTATGCGAGTGTGCTGGGTCGTCATCCTCCCAGGCGGTGGCCAGCGCGTCGGCCTGCTGCTGGGGCAGGCGGGCGCGCCGATCGTGGCGGGCCGGATCCAGCACGGTGGTCAGCTGTTCTAGAGGGACGCATCTGGACGCGATCGTCAATGAGGACGCCTTCGTCGAATAGCGCCCAAAGTCCATGATCAACCCTCGGGGAGAGTTGGGCTGACGCTGGGAAACGATCGCTGCCGGGTCTGGGAAGCGATCTTCTCAACCCCTTCTACATCCCAGGCCAGCTGTACTCGTGAACACCCCACCCAGGTCAAAGGCCACTTCCAGCCATCGGAAGTGGCCTTTTTGATCTTCTGAGTGACATGCTGGCGGGCTACACGTCCGCGATGCCGTCGAAGATACGATCCATGGCCCGTGCGCCGGTTTGGAGCACGGGGCGGATCTGGGGTCGATAGACGGTCTCGGTCACGGTTGTGCTGGCGTGTCCGCATGGCTTTGCGATCTCGTCCATGGAAAGGCCCGCCATCGTCGGAGAGCAGCGACACGAAGCTGTGTCGTAGCTCACGTGGTGTCCATGCGTCGGCATAGACGCCCTTGATGCCTCTGATGGGCGTGGCAGGGTTCTGGCCGGCAGGTGCAGCGGGTCTTGTCGGTGCAGGTGTGGGTGCGAACGTGCCGGGTGTGGACGGCGCCGAAGGCGGGGGCGGTTGAGGGTTTCCGTACTAGGTCCTCTCGGGATGCCTTGGCCGGCGACCGAGCCGCTGGAACGGGACCTGTCGGCCGTACGCGCCGCCGACGCCGTGGGGCGGCGGGTGCCCGGGTGAGACGGCCGGTCCAGCATGGCGATCAGGGCGGCCCCTGGCGCAGGGTCAAGCCGGAGGGCCGGGGATCGTGGCGCAGGCGATGATCGAAGAGGTCAGATCGCGCAGCGGGGTCAGCAGACGCGGATAGTCGGCCGCGTTGAGCGCGTACAGGCGTTGTGCGCCGTTGCGGCGCACGGTGAGTAGCCCCGCGTCACGCAGGATCTTCAGATGGTGCGACACGGCGGGCTGGGACAGGCCCAGGTGGTCGGCGATGTCGCTCACGCTGCGCGAAGCGCCGGATTCGAGCAGGAACACGATGATCTCCTGCCTGCGTTCGTCGCCCAGCGCGGTGAACAGCGGCCGGGTCGTGGCGAACAGCGCCAGGACGTCCTGCGCCTCGGCATGGCCGGTCATGCGGACGCCTCGGCACGCAGCTGCGTGAGGTGTGTGACGGGCAGGCCACGGGCCGCGCCTTCGGCGATCCAGCCGTCCAGCATCAGGCGCGTCTGCGCGCTCACCTTGGTGAAGTGCGTTTCAAGATAGCGCGGCAGGTCGAAGGGTACGAGCAGTGGCAGCGCGCGTAGGGCCACGGACACGGCCCAGGCCGGGATCGCGAGTGGGGCCCGCCTTCCGTGCACTGCCGCGGCGATCGCGACAGCCTCCCGGCTGGCTCGTGCCGCGTGCGCGTATCGGGTGGCCGCGATCGACCAGCCCGCGTTCTCCAGCGCGGCGATGTAGGGCATCATCCGGGCGGCGGTGATGTCGGCCGCCCCCGCTTGCCGTGTGCGTCTGGCGCGCGCGCCGCCCGCCGAGAGCGCGGCGATCACCTGCCGGGCGCGCGGTTCCGCCCCGAAGACGCCGAGCGCTGCCCCAGGCGGCGCCCAGTAGGCGATGCCGGGCTCGCACACCTCGCCGGGCATCGGCGCCTGGTAGGCGAGCAGGGCCGGTACCACCTGGATGATCTGCTCCGCCGGCCAGGTCCGGGTGAGGACCGCGTGGTCCTGTGGTGCTTGGCTGATGGTGACCACGGTCGCGCCGCCGGTCGCGGCGTGCAGGTCTCCCGTCCAGGAGCCGGGCAGAGCGGTGGAGTCCACGCACAACCACACCATGTCCCACTCTCCGGCCACCGGCTCAGTGACCACCTGGTACGGCGTCAGTCGCTGCTCGACGGGCCGTCCTGGCCGGCGCAGCCGGTACAGCAGCGCGCCATCACCGTCCGCCCAGTGCTCCCTGCCGGGCTTGACCAGGTAGCTGACCTGGGCGCCGCCGGCCGCCAGCCACATCCCGAAGACCTGCCCAAGTGCTCCCGCCCCCACCACCAGCACCTTCATCCGGTCTCCATCCTTAGGAATATTTAAATCTTTCGATGGATAGAGTATCTCGGGATTGGCGCTGGTTGGACAATCCAACGGGTGGCGCCGCCGCCATCACCGAGGCGGTGCCGGTCTGGGCGAGCGCCGCGATTGTCGCTGGAACCGTTCTGGTCGGATCGGCCGTAGCCGTATTCGGGTGGGTCGCTGCCGGCCGAGTGGTGCTAGCCCGCGGTGATCTCGGTGGAGGCGAACAGTTCGCCGGTGGAGCGGCGAGTTCGGGGTGGGCGGGCGAAGACCGGGGCGGCCGTGGTGTCGATGCCGACGTTGCCGCGGAATCCTGCCAGGTAGCCGCGGCCTTTGCCCCAGCGGGCCGGGGTGAGCACAAGCGCGGTGACGATGTCTTGCAGCAAGTTCCGCTTGCGGGTGTGGTCGGGATCGTGGTCTTGCCAGGCGGTGGCGAGCAGGTCGGCCTCGTGCTGGGGCAGGCGGGTGCGGTGGTCGTGCCGGGCCGGATCGAGAAGGCTGGTGAGCCGGTCGAAGGCGCGGTAGAAACGCCAGTTGTCGGCCAGGCAGGCGTGCGGATCGTCGGCAGGTGGCCGGTCGGCGTCCAGTCCCAGATGCTCACGGGTAGTCGGGGACAGGCAGAAGGCGGCCAGCCGCCAGGCTTCGGCCAGGGCGGCTTGCCGCTGTGGCGGATCGAAACCATCAGAGCGACGAGTACCGCCCGGATCGGCACTCCCGCCGGTCCGGGGCGTGGGCCGAGTTCGGCGTCGATCCACGGCATGATGCCGGAGTCGTCCAGCAGCCGGGCGTAGTGGCTGGTGACGGCGTCGGGGATCTGTGCCGTCTGCTTGGCGGGAGGCCGGGGACGGGTGGCTCGGGTTCGGGTGGTGCGCGGTGGCCAGGCGCGTGGCTTCGCCGTACTCACCTGGCGCGGCCGCGCAGCAGCGCGACCGCGGTGGGCTCGTCCAAAGCCGGGACGAACTGTTGGTAGCGGGCTAGCGCGGAGACGCTCATCCCGGCCGCGGCGGCCACCACGCCCAAGTCGATCCTCGCGCTCAGCAGCTCGACGATCCACGAGGAGCGCAGCCGGCGCACCGACAAGGCGGGCAGGCCGCCGGTCGGGGTGTGGCGGGCCGTCCAGGAGCTTCAGGCCATGCATCGTCAATGGTGGAACAGTCGAAGGCCGGTACGGGCGAGCGCGATCTGGTGCTCCCGGCAGGCGTCCTGCACCTCCGCGGACCGGATCGAACCACCCGGCTCGGCGATATAGCGGACGCCGTGGCGGGAGGCGTGGTCGACGTTGTCGCGGAAGGGCAGGGCGCCGTCGGAGACGAACGCCACCTCGCCCAGGGCCGCGAGCCACGATGTGCGCTGCTCGTTCGTCAGCTCAGGCATCGGCGAGGAGAGCGCTCCCGACAGGCGCAGCTTCTCCTCTGCGGTTAGGTCACCCTCGATGAAGCGGATCTGCCAGTTGATCCGATCCTGAAGCCGGACGTCCGACCGGAACGCGAGCGCGCGCACCATCGGATGGCGCCGCAGCCACCAGGTATCGACCTTCGCGCCGGCCAAGCGGGTGCAATCCACACGCGATTGCTGACCGGCACCGATACCCAACGTGGCGCCGCCACGCAGATAACACACGGAGTTGGACTGGGTGTAGCGCAGAACAATCAAGCCCAACAGCAGATCCTCGGCCGCGTTGGCCGGTAGCGTCCCGCACACGACGTCGTCCAGAAGCGCGGTCGAGAGCACAACCTCATCGCGCTCCTGGGTCAGCCGCAATCCGAATACCTCCCGCGCCTCCTGCCGCGGCGGGACGTAGGCCGGGTCCGCTTCCATGACCAGGAACCGGCCACCCCTCTTCTGGCTGAGCGCCGCCACGGTGCCCGGAGCGTACCCGGGAGCGATGACGCCGTCGCAGACCAGCCGGGTCAGCAACTCGGCGAGTTCGGCATCGACAGGCTGCGAGACCGCGATGAAGTCGCCGTAGGAGGATTTGGGATCAGCGTCGCGGGCTCGCAGGTAGGCGCTCGTGAGCGCTCCGACAGCGGCGCGGTCGACGCCGTTGAGTTCGGCGGTGACCTCGTCCACGGGCCCGGCAACTGCCGCTCCGGCGGGCGATACGTGCTTGAAGGACGCCGCTGCCGGTCTGTCCAGCGCGTTACTCGCCTCGCTCACCAATTGCCAACTGTTGAGCGCGTCGAGCATGTTGATGTAGGAGGGGCTGCTATGCAGCACCCTGACCGGCCAACGGCCAGGACCCACCGGTGTGGCAATAGCCGATCGCTGCTGCGGATTCATTCCGTAGCGCAGGTCCACGTCACGACCTCCTGTGTCAGTTGAACATCACTGACGCAGGCGCCCAGGCGGTCGACGCTCACGCGAGAATGCGGCCGCTCCCCGGTGGTTGTCCACCTTCGCCAGTCGCGGCCATACACAATCCTAATCACACACGTTCGGACCAATTTGAGCCACTAGAGCAAACACGGCCGCGCCACAGTCGGCCATCCGCTCGGCCACACTCGCGTGCATGGCGATAGCGGACAGCTCGACCGGGGTGGCGGTGGTGTCGATGCCGATATCGCCGCGGAAGTGGCGGAGGTAGCCCCGGCCTTTGGCCCAGCGCACCGGGGTGAGCACCAGCGCGGTGACGATGTCTTGCAGCAGTTCCCGCTTATGCGAGCGTGCTGGGGTCGTCATCCTCCCAGGCGGTGGCCAGTGTGTCGGCCTGATGATGGGGCAGGCGGGCGCGCCGATCGTGGCGGGCCGGATCCAGCACGGTGGTCAGCCGGTCAAAAGCCGGGTAGAAGCGGCGGGAGGAGGCGAGCACCTGATGGATATCTTTGGGCAGGCCGAGCCGCGTGCGGCGGCGGTCAGACAGAACGCGGCGATCCGCCAGGCCTCGACGAGAGTGGCCTTGCCGGTGTGGTTGACGGACAGCAGCAGGCAGGTCAGCACCGCGGTGATGGGCAATCCGGGCGGGCCGGGCCTCGGGCCGAGTTCGGCGTCGATCAGCGGCAGGACGCCGGAGTCGTCCAGCAAGTGCGGCTGGAGTGATCACTTCGCGGGGCAGAACAGCGATTTGAGGGCATTGGTGATGCGCGACGGCACGGTGCCGCGCTCGGCATCGTCCATGGCCAGGGTGAGGGACACGGCGAACTGCAGGCGGCCGTCGGAGGAGGTGAGGGTCGCGGCGGTGAAGCCGGGGGCGCTGCCTCCGCCCCCGGCGGCGAACTCGGGATTGCCGGAGCACGGGCCGCCCGCAGGTGGCGACGGCTGGCCGGGAGGCGGGTCGGTGATCACTTTAGTCAGGGACGCGGGCAGCAGCTTGCCCTGGCGGAAGGCGCGCTGGAAGGCGCTCATCTCGCGCGCGGTGGAGATCACGCCGCCGGCGCCGAGCATGGTGGTGGCGTTGATCTTGTCGGCATCGCGCATCGTGCCCGTCTCGTCCGGGGCGTAGCCGTGCCCGTGCGGGCCCTTGATGCCCTCGGCCGCCTTGGTGGGCAGGTAGGTATCGCGCATGCCGAGCGGGGCGAAGAGCCTCCGGTTGAGTTCGGCCGCCAGTGGCCTTCGGGACAGTTTCTCGATGATCATGCCGAGTAGGATGTAGTTGGTGTTGGAGTAGTTGAAGGTCCCGATTTCCACGGGCCGGGCGTTCTTGCGTGAGGCCGCCAGCAGGTCGGTCGGGCGGTAGTCGCGCGTGGGGTCGGAGGTGTCCGGGCCGATGTAGTCGGGGATGCCCGAGGTGAGCTGGATCAGATTGCGGACCGTGATCTCGTCGGCCCGCTCCACTAGGTCCTTTTCCGCCACCTTGGGCAGGACCTCGCTGAGTTCGTCGTCCAGGCTCAGCTTGCCTTCCTTGACCAGTTGCAGCACCGCGGTGGCGGTCATGGTCTTGGTCTGCGAGCCGATCCGGTAGCGGGCGGTCGACGGGATCGCGCCGCCCTTGCGTCGAGCAGGCGGGACCCGGCTGATCCCTTTCCGACACGCTTGCCGTCCACGTACACCTCGCCGATGGCTCCCACCACGTGGCCCGTCTTCACCAAGTCTTCCATCGCCTTTTGCACATTCCCGAGCTTGACGGGGGCGGCAGCTGTCGAGGCGGTGGCGGGCGGGGCCGCGCTCAAGACCAGCGCCGCGCACGCCAGCGAGGCTGCGCCAGTGAACGTCGCTCGACGCAGAATCATGAAGTCTCCCTCTTCCAGGTCCGAATACTCGGCTGTCGAGCCACAAGTTCTAACGAGGGCGGTGTTTCCTCGGCGTTACCGTGCAGGCCAGGTGGCTCTGCACGGAGCCCAGAGCACAGGCGCGAACCTTGGCCCTCCCCTCCCGCACTCTGGGAAACGATCAGCGCTACGCCGGGACGCGATCTTCTCGACCGTTCTTCCGGCCCAGGTCGGGGCTATTCGTGAACACCCCACCAGGGGCCGTTCTTGAGACGGCTGGACTGAAGTTGACGGGATCCCGTCTGATCATCGCGATCGGGCGGGATCTTGTTTTGCAGGGGTTTCCGAATCGGGTTCGTCCTGGTTTGGGAGCCGCGGAGCAGGTAGCCGGGGAGGCCCGGGTGATGTCAGGCCGCTGGTGAAGATCCACGTTCGCGTCGGTGGGCATGCCGACACCGGCTCCGAGCTGGTGCTGCGACAAGGTGATCTGAATTGCAGGTCATGGGACGGGTAGTGGCCTGCTCCGGCCGGTGAGCGGCGTGCGGTCCATGTGCTCTGCGGGCATCTCGAGGATGTCGACGGGTGCGTCGGGCTCGTCTGGGGGCTGGCGGGCATGGCGCCACTGGTCGAGGAAGTGATCGTTGGCGACGGTGACGAGCAGCGCGACCAGGATGGTCTGGGCGCGACGCGGCCGTGGGCGAGCCGGTTCTTCGGGTCACTCAGGTCGAGGTCGTGGCCCTTGAGACGGCCGTTCAGCCCCTCTGTCATGGCCCTGACGGTGGAGCGCGCTGGTGGAGGCGGTCGAAGCGGGGGCAGGTGACCGATGGGGAGGTGCCTGCCGCCGGACGCTGGAAGCGGACGTGAACACCCCCGAGGGATGGGAAGTCACGCTCATTCAGACGTTGCCGCCGCACCCGCAGTTGGCAAATGCCACGGCAGCGCGACCGGCTGAGCTGGAAGATCCCCTGGCAGCAGGAGATCCATCAGCGCGGCCAGGCCCGCCGGAACGACCAGCTCGGCTGCCGACCTGAGCTGCGAAACCGTCCACCACTCGAAACGGTCAGTCACCCGCCGTTCCTCATCGTCCATGCCGGAGGTATCCACCTCCAGCCCGCCGACACGATGAAAGAAGTAGGAATCCACTGAGCTGAACGTCTCACCGCCTAGTGACCATGTTCCCGAACTGGTCGCGACGACCGGTCCAAGAGTCGAAGGGGCGATGACATAGCCCAGTTCCTCTCGAAGCTCGCGAGCGGCGGTTTGATGCAGGTTTTCACCAGGATCAACGGCGCCCCCCGGCGTGAACCAGGCGTAGAAAGGCTCCTCAACCTGAAGCAGCAGCCCGCGGTAGACCAGGAGCCGATCGACGGCATCTACCAGCAGCACGCGAGCGGTTGACCGGAAGATCGTTTCGTTCATGAGCGAGATCATAAGGCGGTCCCAGCGACCATGGGCGCTGGGAAGCGATCTTCTCTTAGCGCATCTCTACGCCGTCAACCAGTGCACGGGGACACTTGGCGCAGGTGGACGAGCACGTCGAACGCATCGGGCAGGGAGGCGACGGCGAGGTGTTCGGTCGCGTCCCTGGAGGGGTGGTAAGCGCCGCTGATGACGCGTGCTTTCATCGGCCCGTCCCATCCGCCGAGGTGTGGCCGTAGCCGACGAAGCCGGCCGCCTTGTCGTTCCGCCGGGCGATCATGGCCGGGGCGCTGACCCTGTTCGCCCGCGACGGCTACACGCGCGCCGGGCTGGACGCGATCACTGTCGAGGCGGGGGTGTCCAACCGCACCATCTACAACCACTCGTGAGGTCGCCGCGCTCGCGCGCTCCGAGAGATGGTCACCGCAGGGGTTTTGACCTTCCTGTACGGCTATGCGGAACGGGCCGCGCACGGCTCGTGATGCGGTCATCGGGCCGCTTGGGCTTCACGATTCACGTGCCGAGGTCCGGCGGACTGAGGCAGTGCTCGATCCGTCAGCGGTCGGTGCCGGGCCGCGGCGACCTGGGCGGCGCCTCGGTGAGGAGGCGCAGTTCGTCGTGCACGATCCGACGAATGGCTTGAGGCGTGAAGTGGTGGGGGAAGGTCGTTGTCTGGAGCGTCAGGCCGTCCACGAACACGTGAAGGCGCGTGGCCTGGCCTTCCAGCCGGGTTTCGGCGAGCTCCTGTCCCACGCGATCGGGGAGCGGCAGGCCGTGGCAAGAGGCGATCGCCAGGCGGCAGATGTGGCGTTCCCCCGGCCAACTCGCGTCACGCAGCTCCGCCAGGGACTCATCCACATGCGAGCGCACCAGACATGCCAGCCATACGTCCACCTCGACGCGGCGGTTGTCATCGAGGGGAAGGAGCTCTTCGAGGATGAGCTGGGCGCGCTGCATGCCTGGCAGGTCCGCATCGAGGTGGGCGGTGATGCGCTTGGTGACGCTTCTGGCGACCGCCTGCGCTGCGAAGCTGAGCAGGCCGCGCTGATTGTCGAAATAGTGGCGCAACCCACCGACTGAGACGCCTGCCGCCTCGGCGACCTTGCGGGCGGTGGCCCCTTCGATCCCATCCCGGCTGATGATGCCCCACACGATCCGGGTGAGTTCCTCGCGCCGCTGCTCGTGGTCCACGATCTTCGGCATGCCCCTATTACAGCACATCTGTACGGTCTCCTATATAGTACGGGCGTGCGAAATAAAGCATGGCAACCAACGCTGGGCCTGAGCATCCTGGTGGCCGGCCTGGCCCTGATCGCCGGAGCGGCACTATGGCTGGCGCTGAACGGCAACACCGGCATCCGCTACTCGGCGGACCACGCCGACACCGTGCCCATGTGGCACCGCTGGATCCCGGCCCTCACCGGACTGGTCCTCATACGGCTGCTGCCCCCGAAGACGACTCCCGTCGGCGCCGCGCCGGCACGCGGCGGCCTTCACCTCCAGGCCATCCTCCTCTTGGTTTCAGCCACACTTTTCGCCGCGGGGTTATGGTTGTCGGGCGGCGGTGAACCTGCCCACACGCTGCTGAAGCTCATCCTGCTGCTCGCCGTACCCGCACTGCTGTTCTGGCTGTCACGGCGCGATTCCACGGATCGCGGCCAGATCCATGAGCGGCCCGCGGCCTGGCGTGACTACGGCCCCATCGCACCGGTGACCGCCTGGCTCGTTCTCACCTACACAGGTCCGCTGGCCGTGCCGTCCAGCGACTACGCGGCGAGAGTCGACCCTGTCACACTGGTGCTCACCATCGTCGTGGTGTTCAGCGTCAACAGCCTGCTCGAAGAGGTCTTCTACCGGCGCTGGCTGCAGACCCGATGGGAGCACGTCATCGGCCGCTGGCCCGCCATCGTGCTGACTTCCCTGCTCTGGGCGGCCTGGCATGTCGGCATCCAAGGCACGGGACACCTTCCCACAGACCTCTCCTCGGTCTTCGTCAATCAAGGAGTGCAGGGGTTGTTCCTCGGCTATCTGTGGAGCCGATACCGACTGATGTGGCCCATCCTCGTTGTCCACGGTGCCATGAACGCCGGCCCCGTACTTCTGGGCATGCTGTAATGCCTGTCGCTCGCATGGCCTGCAACGTCGGGTGCCGGTACGACTTGCGGGATTTGACCCTAACGTTGCGTCAGGCTCCACGATGAGCGCATGACCGAATACTACGAGGCATTCGATATCAGCCCTGTCCCTCCGCCCGGGCCCGACGCGACGCCACCTGAGATTTACCGGGGCATCTACGGCATGCCGATGTTCGTCACCGTGCCGACGCCGGACCTGGCCGCGTCCGTGAATTTCTGGACCCGCGGGCTCGGTTTCATCGACCTGTTCACGGTCCCGGGCCAGGTCACGCACCTTCGACGGTGGGCGTTCCAAGACACTCTGCTCGTCCCGACCGACGTCCTGCCGGCCACTTCAACGGTGAGCATCGGCTTCAGTTGCGTGCTGAGCCAGGTCGACGAGATCGCGCAGGCGTGCACCGCGCTGGTGCCCGGATGCACGACGGGACCGAGACAGACTCCGTGGAACACCGTAGAACTGGAAGTCATCACGCCGGAGAACGCTCGCGTGATCATGACCGCGGCCCGTCCTCTCGACCCCGACAGCGCCGAGGCACGCTACCTCGAAGCAAACGGTTTCACCCTCCCCAAAGGGTGAAACCGGCGCATGTCAGACTCGACGGCGTGACCAACGCCGCGATGGATGATGCCGCGGGACCCGGCGGGCTGACCGTCGGGGCCGCGGCAGCGCACGTAAAAGTCACCGTCCGCACCCTCCATCATTGGGACGCGATCGGGCTCGTCCGCCCGTCCGGGCGAACCACCGGCGGTTACCGGCTCTACTCCGCGGCCGACGTCGCACGCATCCACCGGGTGCTCATCTACCGCGAGCTCGGTCTGTCGCTCGACGACATCGGTGAACTTCTCGATGCTCCGACGGTCGATATGACCGTGCCGCTGAGACAGCAGCGCACCCAACTCCTCGATCGCATCTCCCGCTTGCAGGCAATGGTCGACGCGGTCGATCGCATGATCGAAGCCGCGCGCGCCGGCATCCTGCTCTCCGCGGAGGAACAAGTCGCGATCTTCGGGCAGCGCTGGAAGCCGTCATTGGTCGCGGACGCACGTGACCGATGGGGCGACACAGTTCAATGGGCACAGTACGCCGAGCGCGCCGCGGGCATGACCCCCGAGGACTGGCAGCAGATCGCCGACAACATCGCAACGCTCGAGCACGACCTGGCGGAAGCCAAGCGCGCCGGCGTCAGGCCAGGCAGCGCCGAAGCCAACGCCCTGGCGGAACGACACAGGGCCTCCATTGACGCGTACTTCGACTGCACCCTTTCGATGCATGTTTGCCTGGGACGGAAGTACGCCGCCGATCCCGACTTCACGGCCTACCACGACGCGATCGAGCCAGGCCTGACCATGTGGCTCCGTGACATCATCGACGCCAACGCCCGCGATCGAGGCATCGACCCGGAATCGGCGACTTGGACCTGACGCACCCTGCAGGACACACCGTGATCACGGCGAGACCTCCCTCTGCGAAGATCAGCGCTTCGGCCCATGTCGGCGAAAGTACGGGCCCATCGTGAGGAGAACCCGATGAGGCGATGGATGACGGTCGTGGTCCTCACCCTGGCCGGACCGGCCCTCGTTGGCGCGCCCGCTTCCGATGCGGCCACGACCGATGACCCGGCCGCGGCGATCCAGCGTCAACTGGTCAAAGGGCACGGGGTGCGGATCGCTCGATACAGCACATTCAACTCGGGCTCGGGCTGGGAGCGCTTCAAGCCTACGAAGGGCGTCGTTGGATTCGGCGACGGCAAGGTGGTCGCGACCGACCTGTGGGACTTCCAGGTGCGGAAGGCGGGCGTCCGCGATATCTGCATCGGCAAGCGCGCCTGGGAGTACGACCCGAAGGAGAAGCGGCCGAACGGCAAGAAATGGGCCACCTTCAAATGGCCCTGCGCCTTGCGGCTGGAGACGGGACTTCTGCGGTTGGACAGGCCGGCCGTGCTGACAGCCGTGCTCGCGACCACGGCGACCACAAAAGCCTCAGGCACCTACGACGGCTCACCTACGACCCTTCGTCAAGGGTCGATCACCTTTCGTCAACTGTGGGACGTCGCGCCCGATCTGCGCGAGGGCGTTAAAGACGATCATGGTGAGTGGAAGATCGACTGGCGGCTGTGGATCGGCAAAGACGGTCTCGTACGCCGGGCCTGGTCCAAGTGGCGTCAGCCCGAAGGAGACAAGCTGAAGGGCGCAACCGGCGGGCAGGGATGGTTCGGCTTCGTCGAAGATGTCCGCTACTCGGACTGGGGAATGAAGCTCACGGTCAATCCTCCGCCCGCCGCTCAGACCATCGACCACGCCAAGGTGAAGCGCTGAATGCCCTAGGTACTAAGCATCGAGCGCCTGGCGAGGACCATCGGATACGGGAAACGATCACTCCGGTCCCGGGAGGCGATCTTCCGAGGGCCTCCTTCGCGGTTGGCTCTGGCGCGGGTGGTGCGTGGTGGCGTCCACTCTCCGGCAGGTGATCCGGGCGATACGGTAGGGCGTCATGAGATCGGTCCACGTCATGATCGCGGCGTCCCTCGTAGCCGTCCTCGCGGGATGTGGCGGTGCGGCGGACGGATCGGCGGCACCGGAGCGGCCCGCCCAGGCCACCGCTCCGAGCGCCACCCAGACGCCCTCTCCGGAGGCGGGAGCCATGGGGGTGCCCGCGCCTGATGTCCGCATTCCCAACGACGCCGTCAAGCTGGCCGATGCTCTGATGAAGACGACCGCCGCGCTGAACGAGGCGATCGACGGCTGGACCAAGGGGGCGCAGGAGCGGCCGCCGCAGGACGTCGTGTTGCTCGCTCTTCATCAGCAGCGCATCTACCGGGCGATGGCCCGCAGTACGACGCTGACCCAGGGGGTCGTCAGGCGTCTGCCCAAGGGGCTGGCCGCTGAGGCGCGCGACAACACCACGGCCATCGGGAAGCTGCTGTCCCTGGCTCGTCCGATCAGCGCGGCGCAGCGCAAGCGGATGCGTCTGGTGGAGCCGCAGCCCGCCGAGCGTTTGCGTGGCTACATGGTGCGGGCCGAGAAGCGGTTCGGCGTCGAGTGGGAGGTGCTCGCGGCGATCATGCTCGTCGAGACGAAGTTCGGACGGGTCAGGTCGGCGAGCTCCACCGGGGCGCAGGGGCCCATGCAGTTCATGCCGGGTACGTGGCGGCAGTACGGGCTGGGCGGGGACGTCCAGGACGCGCGTGACGCGGTGCTTGCCGCGGCCAACTACCTCAAGGCGTCGGGGGCGCCGCGAGATTACCGGCGTGCGGTGTTCGCCTACAACCACGATGCCCGGTACGTGGATGCCGTCCTCGCGCACGCACGCCAGATCAAGCGCGACTCGCGTAGCTTCTACGCGTACTACAACTGGCAGGACTTCGTCCTGTCCGCGCAGGGCGACGTCCGCCTCACCGGCCCCCGCTGACCTGACCCAGTCTCGAAGACCGAGACCCGAGCCGGTGAGCATGGCGAAGGGACGGAAACGTCCAGGAAACGACCTTCTTGCTTGCATCTCTCACAGATCGTTTCCTGTGAGAGGAGTCTCCATGGTGTTGTCGCGTCCCCTGGCCGGACACGACCCTTCACGCCGCTCAGCCCTCGGGCTCTTGGGCGCGGTCCCGCTGGCCGCCGGTGGTCTACTGGCCGCGTCGGGAACCGCCGAGGCGAACACCGGTGCCTCGGCATGCCCCGGCCGGATTCCAAAGGACCTGCCTGGACAGCCATCGTCCTGAGGCCACGTCACCGTAGACCTCGGCCGCGAAGTGAGCCTTACCGACGACGTCGGTCGACGGCGTCCCCCACCCCGGCGGACGCCAGGGATAGGGCCGCCTCGTGGGTCCGCTCCTGGGCCGGTCAGCACCGTACGTAGCGCCGGAACATGGTTCCTGAGGCGAAGGAACGGTGCTCGACCAGACGCAGCCGCAGTTTTTCCCCCACGGGCAGGTACGGCTTGCCGCCCCCGACGATCACGGGGAGGGCGTACACCCAGAACTCGTCGATCAGGTCCAGCAGGGAGACGGCCAGCTCGGGGCCGCCGAGTTGGAGAGTGCCGTCGATCTCCTGCTTGAGGCGCGTCACCGCGGACACGGCGTCCTTGCGACGGACGATCGTGACCCCTTCGGGGACGGTCTGGAGGGTGTCGGAGAAGACGTACCGCGGCGTCTCCTTGTAGAACTGGGCGAACTCCCGCTCGAGGGCCGGGGCGCCTTCCTTGCCGAGGTCCTGCGTCCAGGGCTTTTCCATCGCCTCATACAGCCGCCTCCCGAACAGGAACGCCGCGATCCGGCGGACGTGGTCGTTCGCCGCCTGGCGAAAGTCCTCGTCCGGGTCCATGAAGTCCATGCCGCCCTCGGGATCCTCGATGTAGCCGTCGATCGAGGTGTTCATCCAGTAGATGACCTTGCCCATGAAACTTCTCCTTGGTCGTAGAGGTCGTGTGGAGTGGAGACCCGATGGAGCGCCGGAACTCATCGCAGGCCGGGCCAGCAGCAGGCCCGATGACTCACATCAGGTGGAGGCGTAGGTGGCCAGGGCGGGCTCCAGCAAGTCGAAGGCTTGGCCGGCTTCGGCGGCGATGGTGTGGGCGATCTGATCGTTGGGGTGTCCGGCGAGGATGAGGGCCTGGATCCGGTGAAACAGTACGCGGTGGACGGTGCCCAGCAGGGCGGCGGCGGTCTGCACGGTGATGTCGCCGGGCTGAGCGGCGGTGACGTGGGCGAGCACCTGGGCGAGGTGGTGTTCGCGCTGGTCGTGCAGGCCGCGCAGGCAGACGGTCAGGGTGGGGCTGTCGGCGATCATGCGGGCGAACTCCTGGCCGGAGAATCCGGCGACCGGGTCCTGGACGGCCACGGCGTCGGCGAACGCGCGGCGCAGCGCGGCCAGCGCTGATTCCCCTGGGCGTCGTGCGGTGACGGCGTGGGCCAGGGAGGCGGCAAACTCCTCCTGATGGTCCAGGGCCAGGTCTTCCTTGCGCGGGAAGTAGTTAGTGACGGTCTTCTTGGCGACGCGGGCGACGGCGGCGATTTCGGCGATGGTCGTCTGCTCGAAGCCCTGAGCGATGAACAGCCGGGTCGCGTGGTCGGAGATGAGCTGCCGGGTCTCGTGCTTCTTGGTCTCGCGCAGCCCGGCGGCCGGGGCGGGAGTCTGGGTAGCCATGACGCAATCTTACCCTCGTAGCATCTTTATGTTGACACTCTTGGACGTCTTGGGTTAAGTTTACCTCCGTCGTAAGTTTATGACGATGGAACGCCTAATCCGAAGGGGGACGCCCATGCGCAAGCACACCCACGAGTTCGCTCGTATACCCCGGTCGCAGCAGCCCGAGCGGGCCCCGCTGCACGGCGCCGAACTGCGTCGTCCACCGTCCGACCACAGCATCCGTGCGTCGCAGCAAGTCCGGGGCATGCGCATCGTCCCGCGGCGCCGTAGCTACTGACCCCACCCCACCAGAGGAGATCCCGTGCAGTTCATCGCTTCCACCGTCTCGCTGACCGTCGACGACGTCGCCGCCTCCCAGGCGTTCTTCACCACCTACCTGGGCTACACCGTCCAGCAGGCCGCCGACGGCTTCGCCTCCCTGTCGCGCGACGACGCGGTCGACATCGTCCTGCTCGCCCGCGGCATCGAGGTGCTGCCGCCCGAGCAGCGCGACCAGCGGGCCAGCGGTCTGATCATCGCCTTCACCCTCGCCGGTGGCCTGGCCGAGCAGGAAAAGCGGCTGCGCGACGCCGGGGCGCAGATCACCATGCCGCTGCGCCAGGAGCCCTGGGGCGAAGCCTTGTTCCAGGTCACCGACCCCAACGGCGTGATCGTCCAGTTCGTCGAATGGGTCGCCCCCGAACACCTCTGACCCGCCCCCACCTGCTGACCGCCACCTCAGGAAGGAGCTTCCCCTTGACGCCCGACCCGATGACCGTGGACCCACTACCCGCCCACGAGCGAGTGGTCTTCCTCAAACCTCCGGCACCCGCTTCCTGATGGCCGGCGCCGACCACCCGACGATGGGTGGTCCACCTTCCCGGTTCATCATGTTCGGCGGCGAGTGGACCGAACGCACCCTGGTCGGCGCCATTCGTGAACATTCCAGCAAGAGTGTTCTTGAAAATGCGGCATCACGCTGAGTCGCTTGACCACTTGAGCTCCCGGGATGTCTTTCAGATGCGGGCGGGTTCCATGGGGCCGAACCACCGCTGCAAGGCCGCCCGGAGCGTTTCCATCTCCGCGGAATCTGGTTGGGGTGATTCGGATGCCCAGGCCACGTAGCAGTCCGGTCGAAGGAGCAGGGCGGTGGGCGCGTGGGGCTGGGGGCGTGCGGTGACGATGTCGACCTGGTCGTGTCGTAGGGCAGGTGCCTGCGCCAGCGATGCTCCTTCGGTCAGGTCGAGCAGCAGAGGGCGTGCGGTTCTGGCCAGCTCGGCCAGCCGGACCGGCCCGGTCGGGGTGTGCAGTTCCAGGTCCGGGACGAAGTGGCCAACCAGCGGGTGCGGCTTGGGTCCGCCCATGTCTTCGCCTATGTCTTCGCCCACGTCTTCGCCCACGTCTTCGCCCACGTCTTCGCCCACGTCTTCGCCCACGTCTTCGCTCATGTCGTAGCGGACGTCGGCGCCCGCGGTGAGTTCGGCCAGGCGCCGTACGGTGTTCGGGTCGCGGAGCAGCTCGCTGAACACTTCGCGCAGTCCGGTGACGTCACTGCCGGGGGCGATCAGCGCCGACTGCGCCTGGGCGTTCAACACCATGCGGTGCGCGGCCGATCGCCGCTCTGTCTCGTACGTGTTCAGCAGTCCGGGCGGGGCGCTTCCTCGGATCTCGGCGGCGAGTTTCCAGCCGAGATTGATCGCGTCCTGCAGTCCGAGGTTGAGCCCGGGGCCGCCCCCGGTGGCGGCGTACACGTGGGCGGCGTCACCGATCAGGAACACCCGGCCGTGGGCGAACCGTTCGGCGACCCGGGTGTTGCCGCCGGTCAGCCGGCGCAAGGCGTGCGGCCCTTCGCCGTTGGGCGGTCCGAGTGGTACGTCGACGCCGAGCACGCGACGGATGCTCGCCCGCAACTCCTCCAGGCTCATCGGGGCGTCAGTCGCGGGCTGGTCCCACTCGGTAGTGGTGACCAGCGGTGGATGGCCGGGCATCGGCGCGTACGAGAACCCGCCCTGCTCGGTGCGGTGGGGCAGGAACGGCATGACGGCGCCGTAGCCGGGCACGTTCAGCGCGCCGTTGGCGGGGTCGACCCAGTCCGCGGGGACGGTCGCGTGCGCCGAGCGGACGGTCATCCGGTCGTGGGTGACGCCAGGGAATCCGATGCCGGAGAGCTTGCGCGTGGCGCTGTGGGCGCCGTCGGCGCCGATCAGGTATCGGGCCTGTAGGTGGTACTCCCCGTCCGGGCTCGTGATGTCGACGGTGACGGCGTCGTCGCCCTGTGACAGGCCCACGACCTCGTGTCCCCGCCGGATTTCCACCCCCAGCTCGATCGCTCGATCCTCCAGGACCTGCACTATGCGTCGCTGCGGCACTGGCAGAGCGTAGACGGGGCTGTCCGCCAGCAGGCTCAGGTCAAGGCCCATCGCGCCGAACATGAAGTACGCGGAGTTCGGCCGTGGCGGTTCGGGGCTGCCGCTGAGACGTTCGTGCAACCCGCGGTGGTCGAGCATCTTGACGACCTGGCCCAGCAATCCGTTCGCTTTCGGCTCCTGGCTGGGCTCAGGTAGCCGCTCCAGCACGAGCGGCCGGACTCCTGCGAGGCGTAGTTCGCAGGCCAGCATCAGCCCGTTCGGGCCGCCGCCGGCGATGACGACATCTGTGATCATGTTGCTCCTTCGCTCGAATGGGACTCGCATGGGACTTGCATGCGACTCGCATAGGGATGGGACGCGAGGCTAGGCAAAAAAGTGCGTGCACGCAAATTTGCGCGTACGCAATCAAGCTGGAATGCTGAGATGGTGACGACAAGACGAACCGGGTTGCGCGAGCAGAAGAAGCAGGCCACCCGGGAGGCGTTGAGCGCGGCGGCATTGCGGCTGGCCCTTGAGCGTGGACCGGACCACGTGCGCGTCGACGACATCGCCGAGGCCGTCGGCGTCTCAGTCCGGACCTACAACAACTACTTCTCCAGCCGCGAACAGGCGATCGTCGCCGCCATCAACAGCGAACGGGAAGCGTGGGTCGCGGCGGCAGTGGCTGACCAGCCCGACGACGTCGGCCTCGCCGCCGCGATCATCGAGGCGATCGTGGATCAGTACACGGATCCGGGCGTACCCAGCCGCGAGGCGCTGCTGATGATCACCACCCGTCCCGCGCTGCGCGAGGCATTCTTCGATACCACCAGCGCGCTCGAACATCCCCTCACCGACGCGATCACCAGACGCCTCGGCGATATCGACCCGCACACCGCCCGTGTGCTCGCGGCCAGCGTGGCCGCCGCGGTCCGCGTCGCGATCGAACAGTGGCTGCACGCCACTGCCGCGTCCGTCACGGCCGGCGGGCTCGTCGTGCCGTCCGGCTCGCTAGCGGACCTGCTGCGCAGCACGCTCGCACCACTCACGCCCGCACTCGACGCCGCGGAGCAACGGGCACACCGCCCAGCTGCTTCCTAGTTATGGGAGCGTTGCCGGGTGGCTACGCCGGATGGGAGCGAGTGATGCGGACCCGACGAGGTGCCCGGATTGTGCTGCTGGATCAGGACGATCGGATTCTGATGATCCGGCACAGGTACGACGGCGTCATCGTCGTCCCTGGGTCTCCGGTCCAGGAGTTTTTCTGGGTGCCCCCAGGCGGAGGATTGACGGAGGACGAAGACTTCCTTCAGGCCGCTAGCAGGGAACTGCTGGAGGAGACGGGACTGACGGAGGTCGAGTGGGGGCCGTGCTTGTGGACTCTGGATGCGGACGTCCGGTGGGGCGGCGAACCCGTACACATGCACGAGCGGTACTTTCTGGCGCGGGCGCGTGGTGCGCAGACCATCACCCGCGCCTACCTGGAGCCGGAGGAACAGCAGGGCATCATTGACCACCGATGGTGGTCCTTGGCCGAGCTTGTCGCGACCACAGAGACTCTGCGGCCTATGGGACTCTCTGAGCTGTTGGCAGACGTGCTGGCCGTAGGGGGACGTCCGTCAAGCGAGCCGCGTGCCCTGCGTACGTAAGGGTCCTGTCCCCTCACTTCCGTGCTTCAGCGGCTCAGTCAGGGAGCTCGGGCCTACAGCGCCTGGTGGAACGTCAACAGCCACAATCGGCTGAGCTTCGTGGCCGGAGGCGAGCTCATCTTGGCGATCGGCCCGGCTCCCGCGTCTCGCGGTCATCGATCAGACCACAGGAGCAAGGCTGACCAGCGAGTGGCTGGAACGGGCACATCCGTACGTAACGGCCCGCATGCCCGGGCGGGATCCCGTCTGATCTGTTCGCGTTTCCTGCCCTGCCGCAGCGAAGGCTGAGCATTGTCAGGCAGAGGTCTTTCTTCTCGTCTGTCGTTCCGGCCGGGGCAATTCAGCCTGTCGACGGCGATGGCCGGGGAGTGCTATGACCTTTTGATGCGCATTCGACCAGCTGAACTCGCTGACAGCGAGGCGATCGCTGTTACCCACGTGCGATCCTGGCAAGCGGCCTACCAGGGCTTGGTCCCCCAGCAATATCTTGATGGGATGACTTCCTCCCAACGGCAACCCGTCTGGGAGCGTCTGCTGGCCGAAACGTCGTGGCCCTGGAAAGGAATCCTGGTAGCCGAATTCGACGGCTCCGTTGCGGGCTTCACCGGGTTTGGCCCCACACGAGATCGGGATGAGAATTCCGCGACCGTCGCAGAGATCACCACGATCTATCTGGCACCCGAGTTCTGGGGTGCCGGCGTCGGCAGGCAACTCATGACGACGGCGCTGGAAACCATGGCTCAGGCCGGTTATGAGAAGGTCACCTTGTGGGTGCTGGAGGCCAACGTACGCGCTCGGCGCTTCTATGAAAGCAACGGCTGGCACAGTGACGGTTCCGTCAAACAGGACGAGACACGCGGCTTCCTGCTCACTGAAATTCGGTACCGCCGTGTAGTCAACTGACCGTGCGGGGTGCGTACGGTGACTCCGTGCCGACTATGTCGTTGATCGTTAGCCACGATGCTTTCCTACCGCACAAATCACGCTGTCCGCGGAACGATCAAACCTACGTCAGGGTTCTTCGATCGGATGCGGTCGGCGGCGCGACTCCCGACGTCAAGGAGGAGGCATAGTGATCGAGGAACAGCCGGGCGATCAGGTCGCCACGTGAACCGGTGCCCGACTTGGCGAAGATCGACTTCAGGTGGTCCTGCACGGTGTACGACGACACATTCAGCCGGCCGGCGATCTGCTTGGTGGACAAGCCCTTGGCCACCAGTTCGGTGACCCGGCGCTCGCTGTCGGTGAAGCCGTAGGCATCGACCATCAGGGGTGCCATCTCGGCGGGGCGAGCGACTTCCAGCATCACCGCGACCTGCGGTTCCGGACCGTCGTTCAGCAGCGAGCCTCGGACGATCAGCCACTGACCGGCCCGGGTGCGCGCTCGGGCCCTGGCCGGCCGGAGATCGGTCGGCGCAGGTGCCGTACTTGTCGCCGGGCCGCAGAGGGAACGGGCCTGGCGAGCGACAGCGGAGATCACCAGCGGCAGCCGGGCGCCCGCTCTGTCACCGGTGCCCAGTTCGTCCAGCCAACGATCCGCTGCCTTGTTGGACATGCGTACGCCGTCATCGGCGTCGAGGATCAGCAGACCGACGTCGTCGTCACCGGCCTGTGCGTCACCGAGCAACAGGCCGCGCCGTAGTCCATCGGTGATCAGGGGGGCGATCGACGATACGAACTCCACCTCGGCCAAGGAGAAGTACGGGCGCTTCGCCTCCCGGAACACGGTCAGCTGCCCCCATGTCCCCGTGCTGCCGGCGAGCACCACCCGCAACTCATCGGAGAATCCCCCCGGGCGACGGATCTCCCGCTGGCGCAGGCTACGGTCGAGGTCACCGGCGGTGGCTTCGCTCAGGCTGCCGGCTGGGCGGCCCGCATGGGCGAGCTGTACCCACGTGTTGAAGTCCGGCTCACGCACCTCGATCTCCACGAGCCGGAGCAGTTCTGCGGCGGGCAGGCCGTTTTCCACGAACTCGGCGGTCGGGAGCATGGTCGCCGGGTCGGTCGTCATCAGGCAGGTGCCTTCGGCGGGCACGGCCCGGGCCAAGGCGTCGCCGACGGCCCGCGCGAAGTCCGGCACGGGCAACCCTCGGTGAACCAGCCTGACGATTTCGTCGCGGACGCGCGCATGCGCCGCCGATGCGTTGACCACGATCGGAAGCTTATGGCGATCGACGGCGTCATCCCAGAAATCTGGGATACAACCCGGCTCCACGATCTCGCATGCTGGTCGCACAGATCAGTATCCGCCCGGGCAGGCCGGGCCGCACAGAGGGAGCACCCGTACGCCATGATCACCGTCGATACCACCCTCGCCGTCGGCACCTGGGTCGGCGATCCCGTTCATTCCGACATCTCGTTCAAGGTCCGCCACATGGGCGTCGGCAAGGTCAGGGGAACGTTCGCGCTCGCCTCGGCAGCGCTGAGCGTCGGCGAGGGCGGCGGCCGGGTGACCGCCCTCATCGACCCCGCCTCGGTGCACACCGGCAACGAACAGCGCGACCAGCACATCCGGTCGGCCGACTTCCTGGACGTGGAGAAGTACCCGCAGATCGAGTTCACCTCGACCGAGGTCCGCGGCTTCGACGGCGAGACCTTCATTCTGGTGGGCGAGTTGACCCTGCACGGTGTCACCAGGACCGTCGAGATGGAGGCCGAGTTCCTCGGCGTCGTCGACGACCCGTCCGGCGCGGTGCGGACCGGGTTCTCGGCGACCACCACCATCAGCCGCGCCGCGTTCGGCGTCGACATCCAGCTCGGCTTCGGCGCCGGCAACGTCGTGGTCGCCGACACCATTGAGATCGCCATCGAGATCGAGTTCACGACCACCGAATCGGACCCGCGATGACGCTCCTGGCACTCCGTTGGACGTACTGAAAGGACCGGAAACGTGAGTAAGACCGTGCTGTACATGTCGATGTCGGTGGACGGGTTCATCGCCGGGCCGAACGTGGCGCCGGGCAACGGGCTCGGTGACAAAGGGCATCGGCTGCATGAGTGGTTTCTGCCGGATGCCGACGCCGGTCACAGGAAAGACCTCGACCACCTGGCGGGCGCGAACCGTGAGGTCACGGACGAGGTCATGGCCACCGGGGCGGTCGTCGTCGGCCGGCGGACGTTCGAGCTCGCCGACGGCTGGGGCGGCGACCACCACGATGGCGTGCCGATCTTCGTCCTGAGCCGCCGTCAGCCCGATCCCGAGCTGCAATGGCCCGGGGTCACCTATGTGAGCGACGTAACGGCCGCGATGAACATGGCCAAGGAGGCGGCCGGCGACAAGGACGTACTGGTCCACGGAGCCCGCACCGCTCGGCTGGCACTTGCCGCAGGCGTCCTCGACGAGCTGCAGATTCACCTGGTCCCGGTCCTGATCGGACAGGGTGAACCGCTGTTCGGGGACATGCCGCCCGACCACATCGAGCTCGAACTGCTCCGCGCCGCGGACGGGCCGGGCGTGACGCACCTGCGTTACCGCGTAAGAACGGCGGGCTGAGGCGATGGCGCTCATCCGGCTGTACATGACCATGTCCCTGGACGGTTACGTCACCGGGCCGCGGGACAGCCCGGACACCCCGCTGGGAATCCGCGGGTTCCGGCTTTTCAACTGGCTCGATCGGCGCAACGCCCCGGGACCCAGCGGACAGGTGTACGCCGAGGCGCTGGCCAGCCGCGCCCTCATCGCCGGCCGCCGCACCTACGAACACGCCGACCGCTGGCAGGGCGATCATCACGACGGCGTCCCCATCTTCGTCCTGACCCACAATGTCCCGGACGAGCCGCCGCCGGGCAGCGTCCGCTACGTCACCGACGTAAACGAGTGCGCCGCACAGGCCCGCGCGGCGGCCGGGGACGGCGACGTGATGGTGCACGGTGCCGGGGCTGCGCAGGCGCTGCTGCGGGCAGGCCAGCTCGACGAGCTCGAACTACACGTCGTACCGGTCCTGCTCGGGCAGGGACGCCGGCTGTTCGACGACCTGCCGGCCGAGCACATCGAACTCGACCCGGTCCGCCGGTTGACCACGCCGCAGGTCGAGGAACCCACACAGCACGTCATGCACCTGCGCTACCGCATCCGCCGCCCGTGACCCGCGAAGTCTCTCCCCATCGGAGCGCGGCCGCCGACCGACAACCGCTGTCCGTTGTCAGCTACGGAACCACTGTCAGGACTCGGAGGTCCACCTGCGTGTTCGTCGGGCAAGCCAGTGCACCGTCCAGGAGGCTCTCGTGACGTGCGGCGTCAGCGTGTGAGCTCGTTGCGTAGATCGGCGAGCGCGATTCGGTCGTCCTCGCTGCCGGTGTGCGGTGCCTGGAACCAGCGTGCGTACTCTCTGATCTCGGTCAGCCGCCACTCCAGTTCGAACAGCTCGATCATCTCGGGCTCGCCGCCGAGGGCTCGTCGGTCGTGTTCGGGCAGGTCGAGAAGGTCCCGCTCGTGCGGGGCGAGCGCGAACGACTCCCAATCCACCAGCACGAGCCCGGAATCGGTGAGCATCTGGTTGGCGTGGTGCGGCTCGCCGTGGGTCGGCACCCAGCGGTCAAAGGCGGCCAGCGCCTTCTCGGCGAGCTCGGCGTACCGTGACGCCCAGCCGGCGATCGATTCGGCGGACTCGACGATCAGACGACGAGCGTCCTCTCCGAACGGGCCCGCATTCCACAATCCTGTGGCGGCATGAGGCAGTTGGTCGGAGAAGTCCGGTGTGATCCGCGGTTCCCAGTGCGGCAGCGAAACCGGCGCGGGAGCGCTGTGCAGCTCGGCGAGCAGCCGTCTCGTCTTGGCGGTATGGTCGGGCCGTGCGGCCTCTGCCTCGTCGGGCGTGCGCCCCGTCGCCCAGGAAGTGACGCTGAGAATCCCCTCGGCCAGGGGGATCGTGAAGCTCCCGTTCGTGGATCGGACCGGTGCGAGCACCCCGAGAAAGCCTGTCGCCGCGAGCTCGGACGCCGCCGCGTATGCTCCCTCGAACGAGTCGGGGGTTCGATGCCCGCCCGGTACGTCGAGCGTCGCGAAGAGCACGGGCACGCCATCCTGGTCGATCCGCCAGTGGTGCGCCCCGAATCCCACCGGCAGATAGGCGGCGCGCCCCGCAACCGGAAGCCAGCCATCCCGCACCGCCGAAAGCACATCATGATCGGTCGGCGACAGAGGCGGAGTGAACATGTCTTGATCGTCCCACCTGGTCGCCGCGCCGACCGCCAGGGCACTTGCCGGCACAACGGTTCGGCGTCCAGAGAACAGACTGACAGCCCCCCAGATACAGGGGAGACGAGCGAGTTGGTCTCGCCCGTCTCCCCGGAGACGTCACGGCAGCAGTGCGGCGGCCTTGACCTTGTGCAGGTGGATCAGGATGTCGAAGGACTTGCCGAGGGCGGCCTTGGTGGCCTGGTCGGGTGACCAGAAGCCACCGCCGATCAGGCGGGTGAGGCGGGGTTCGGCGAGCCAGGTTCTGGCCGCCTGCGGTGCGGCGCGGGTGTCGAGGATGAAGTCGCGGTAGCGGACCTGGTCCAGGACGTACTCGTTGTAGGCGCTGTCGGCCGCTGCGACCGAGCCCTTGCAGGTCAGGGGCCGCTCGGCTGGGGTGGAGCCGGCCGGGCACTCACCCTTGTCGAGGGTGAAGTTGTAGCCGCCCTGGTCGAAGCTGGTGCCGACGGTGACGAAGCGGGCGCCGAGGCGTTCGCGCAGTACGCCGCCCATCGGGGCGGGGACGAACACGGTGTCGATCGGGGTGTAGCTGATGTGCGCGTTCAGGCCGGACATCTGGATCTTGTGGCCGGTCGTCTTGTTCCACCAGACGACGTTGTCGGCCAGCGTGGTGTCCCGGTACTCCTGGGCCTGCCGGCGTCCCTCGGCGGTGGCCTGGTCGAAGGCGAAGTCGGTGAAGGTCTGCGACAAGGCGCGGGCGTGCTGCACCGCCCACCGGTAGTCGTCGCCGCCGGGCTTCTGCCGCTGGAGAAGTTCGAGGGCCTCGGTGGCGCGGCGGGCGTTGTCCTTGCGGGTCTCCAGCGGCTGGGACAGCGCGATGCCCATGTACTGCCCGGCGTTCGGGGTGGTGGGCCGTAGCCCCTCGTACAGCTTGGTGAACTCGGGTGTCAGGTCGGGATGGTGCTCGGCAACGTAACCGAGAACCTTGTCGAACAGGACGTCGCCGGGGTAGAGCAGGTCGGCGCCCATGAACTGGACCTTCGCCTGGTGGGTGGTGTTGTAGGAGCGCATCCAGGTGATCAGGCCGAGGAACTCGCGGTTGTTGAACAGGGCGTAAGGGCCGGTGACCTCGTCGTGCAGGATCTGCCGTGGGTCGCCCTTGCCGTGCAGGACGTAGTCGTTCAGCCGTACACCGGTGCTCCAGCTCAGCTCCCGGGCGAAGGTGGTGAACCCCTTCTCCGTCACAAGGTAACGGAACAGCCGGTGGTTGAGGGTGTAGAACTCGGCGGTGCTGTGCGTGGCCTCCCCGACGCCGACCACCTTCGCGCCTGCCACCATCGCGCCGAACACGTCTAGGTCGCGCAGGCCACCCCCAGACGAAGTGGAGACGAGAGGCTTGGCCACCGCGTTGAGCGCCGCGACGACGGCGGCCGGGCTGTCGGCGTCGGCGGTCGCGGCGGGGCCGACGGCGGTGGTGAGCGCGAGGCCGAGAACGAGTGCGCCGCCCCAGGTCTTGGTGTGCATATGGTGTCCCGTCGCATGAGTGCGTGTTGTTGACGGGTGTAAGCCTCGGCGGGAGCGCTGACAGTACAGCGACAGTCTGCTGACGATGCCCGAGGGACACCGGCACAAAAATACGGCTGTCTATTTCACCGCAGATTCACCGGGAGAGCGGTCAGCCGGCTCCCCTGTATGCCGCCGAAGTCGACCTGCTGGAGCTCGGAGATCGGCACTGCGAGGTGTGCGTCGGGGAAGTCGGCCCGTACGACCGCTACGACCGCGCTCAGCTCGAGTTGAGCCAATTGCGCACCAGTGCAGTAGTGGGGACCGGCGCCGAAGGTGAGGTCCGGCCCGATCGACCGGCCGGGATGGGTGTTGATGCCCTGGATGTCGATGAGCACGGGGGCGTGGGCAGGGAGCCGTACCCCGGCGAGATCGATGGCGGCGGAGGTGAACCGCCAGAGGCTGAAGGGTGCGGGCGCGTGCAGGCGCAGCGTCTCCTTGACGAACTCCTCGACCGTGTTCTCCTGCGCTGAAGAGCCGTCGGAGTCGAAGACGTGGGCGAGCAGGAACCCCAGCGATGGGTCGGTGGTCAGCTGCCCGGCGTAGATCAGTGTGAAGATCAGGTAGTGCAGTTGTTCCTCGGTGAGCTCGTCGGGGACCCGTTCGCGTAGCTCGGTGGCCAGGCCGGGCCGGCCGTCGCTGAGCGCGGCGGCGGCCAGCTGTCCGAAGGCGGCCATCGCCGCCTCCACCTCCTGGGGATCGGCGCTGTGCATGCCCCGGCAGGCCGTGATGGCCTGGTCGATCCGGTCGAGTGGTACGCCGATCACGTCGCAGACCACGGTGAGGGGGAACCGAGTGGTGAAGTCGGCCATCAGGTCGACCGTTTCACCTGTCGCGGCGAGCACGGTGAGCTGATCGCGGGCGAACCCCGTGATCCGTTCGGCATAGTCCTGCATCCGCCGGGCGGTGAAGAGCGGGGCGTGCGCTCGGCGCAGCCGCGTGTGCGCCGGGCCGTCGAAGGTGGTCAGCGACGGCTGCGCGGCGGCAGTCGGTTCCAGACCTGCGATACGCGGGTCCCAGTGCGCCGGTGCGTAGGCGGGGTCTTTCACGATGTGAGGGTGTACGAGGGCCTCACGGGCGAGGGCGTCGTCGGTGATGATCCATACCGGGCCGCCGGCTGGGGCATCGGCCTGGACGATGGGACCGGTGGCGCGCAGGGCGGCGCGGACGGGATGGGGTTCGCCGATCCCGCGAACGGTGACGGCGAACGGGTCGACGGTGGCACGGGGCGCGTCGGTCATCGAGTCTCCATGGGGTGGTCCGAATCGGATGGTGAGGCAGACGTCCTGGCCGATCGCTGGCGGAACGACGACGGCCGTGCGCCTGAACGGAGTCGATCTATGAGGCGATGAGATAGAATGACTGCGTAGCACAGTAACTGCGCCACGCAGTGAATCTACCACAGACTTCGCTGCGCGACGCAGTGAAATGGAAGGGATGGGTGTCGCGATGGCGGAGCCGGCGGCGGGCAGGGAAGCGCTACTTGCCGAGGTCACCACGGACGTGGTGCCCAGCTGGGCGATCTTGGTCGTCCAGCTCAACAGCCTTGTCGCCGAGCGGCTGGGCGTCACCGACACCGACGTGCAATGCCTGTTCGTGCTGGGCCGGCACGGTCCGACAACACCCGGCGTCCTGGCCAAGCACGTGAACCTCACCACCGGATCGGCCTCGCGCATGATCGACCGGCTCGTCGCCGCAGGCTGCGTCCGACGGGTGGCCGACCCCCACGACCGCAGGCGAGTGCTCATCGAACCCACCCAGGAAGGCCTCGACCGGGTCAGCGCCGCCTACTCGGGACTGATCGCCCGTACGCGAGACGACCTCGGCGACTTCGACGACGCGGAGCTCAACACCATCGTTCGCTTCATGAAAACGGCCGAGCGCAGCACCGCCGCCGAGATCCACCGACTCCAAGCCACGCTCCAGGGCCGAACATGATCGTGCTTGGCTAGGGTGGAGGTATGTTTTGACGCTTGCCCGGAAGTCGGGCACCCCCATGGCCTCCTTCGTATCCCGAACAACCTACGAAGGAGACACCTGACATGAGCACGTTCATCCCTGACGCGTTCGCCGCGTCGTACGGCGACAACAGCCCGACCGCCCGTGCCTGGATCGCCGAGCTGCCCCGGCTGGCCGCGGACTTCCTCGACCGCTGGACGCTGCGGCCGGACGGCCCCGCGGCACACGGCATGGCCTCGCTCGTGCTGCCGGTGATCCAGGCAGATGGCGCTCCCGCGGTGCTGAAATTCCAGCAAGCAAGCGAGGACAACGCCGGCGCCGCCCTCGGCCTGCGGGTATGGAACGGCAACGGCATCGTGC
This sequence comes from Nonomuraea sp. NPDC049129, assembly GCF_040648495.1. Classification (NCBI taxonomy): domain Bacteria; kingdom Bacillati; phylum Actinomycetota; class Actinomycetes; order Streptosporangiales; family Streptosporangiaceae; genus Nonomuraea; species Nonomuraea sp. NPDC049129. The sequence goes on from NZ_JBEZDU010000006.1 coordinate 258,356, forward strand.
ACCTGCTCGACCACGACCCCGACACCGGCACCATGTTGCTGGAGCGGCTGGACGCGGCCCGGCCGCTGTCATCGGTGGTTGACGACGATGTCGCCATGCAGATCCTCGCCGAGCTGATGGCGCGCCTGGTCGCGGTGCCCGCCCCACCCGGTCTGCGGCATCTGTCCGACATCGCCGCCGCCATGCTGGATCAGGTTCCACGCGCTGTACTGGCATTGCGCGACCCGGCCGAGCAGCAGCTGGTACGCACCTGCGCGTCCGCCGTGGCCGAATTGATCGGCGAACCTGGCGACCGCCTGCTGCATTGGGACCTGCACTACGACAACATCCTCGCCGGGCAACGGGAACCATGGCTGGCCATCGACCCCGAACCGCTGGCCGGCGACCCCGGGTTCGACCTGTGGCCGGCGCTGGACAGTCGATGGGAGGAGGCGGTGGTGGCGACCGGCGACGTGACCCGTACGGTCCTGCGCCGGTTCGACCTCCTTACCGAGGTGCTCGGCCTGGACCGGCAGCGGGCGACCGGGTGGACACTTGGCCGCATCCTGCAGAACGCGTTGTGGGACATCGAGGACGGCAAGCCCACGCTGGAACCGGCCCAGGTCGTCCTTGGCACGATTCTGCTACGCCGGTGATGTCGCGCCACGCGCCTGCCCGCAAGCCGAACGGAAGTACGGATGATCTACGCAAAGACGCCCCTTACCCTTGAGATCCGCGAAGCCGCGGCCCTGACCTGGGGTGTCACGGGGGACGGCGAGCGGTTGCACGGCGGGGAGGACTCCGCCGCCTACCGCCTCGACGGGCACGTCATCCGCGTCGGCCCGGTGTGGCGCGCCGCCGCCGAGTCGGAGTGGTGTCACGCGATCGCCCGGCACGCCGCCGGCGGCCTCCCCGAGGCGGTCGCCCCGCTGCCGACCGCCGAAGGGGCGACGGTCATCGTCGTGGGCGGCCGCCCGATCTCCTGCTGGCCGTATGTCGAGGGTGCGCCTTCCACGCCGAGCACCCCGTGCGCCACCCCCTGCACGGCGACTACTACACCGGCAACACCCTGGCAAGGGACGGCCGGATAGTGGCGGTTCTCGATTGGGACGAGACCTTCGTCGGCGCCCCTGAGCTGGAGCTGGCCGCCGCCGCCCTGGAATGGGGCGACGACCTGGCCGGGCCGAGTGAGGAGTTCGTGGCCGCGTACCACGAGGCGGGCGGCACGGCAGCCCGCCTGGACGAGGAGTCGCTCGCTCAGCTCGTCAGGCACAAGCTCCGCAGGGAGTACGCCTACTTCCACAAGGGGGTGACGCATGACGAGGAGGACATCGAATACCACCGCGCCCGGGTAGAGCTGTTCCACCGGCTGCGCCCCTGACAGCCGTACCGGCGTCCCTATCGCTGGATGGTGGCCTGCGCCTGGCGGATGCGGTCGTTGAGGGTGCGTCGCACGCTGTCGACGTCGGTGGTGGAGTTCTCGGACAGAGTGTTCATCAGTTCCGCGCAGGCTTGGGCGGCGGCCTCCGACCGGGGCAGCATGATCTTCTCGTAGGCGGCAGCGGCCTGGTCGAGGTCGGGGTGGGTGGCGATGGCGGTGGCCAGGTCGCTGCCGTCGATCAGGGCGAGGTTGGCGCCGATGCCGAAGGGCGGCATGAGGTGGGCCGCGTCGCCGAGCAGGGTGATGCCGGGGACGTGGTCCCAGGTGTGCCCGGCGGGCAGGACGTGCAGGGGCCGGCTGACGAACCCGCTGTCGTTGTCGCGGAACAGGTCGAGGAGCCGGGGGTGCCAGCCGCTGAACAAGGCGCGGAGGTGATCGCACACCGCCGCGGTGTCGTCGAGGTCGAGGCCGGCGGTGGCGTACCAGTTCGCCGGTGCGTCGAAGCCGGCGTACAGGCGGATGTGGGCGCCGCTGTTGCGCTGGGCCGAGATCATCTTCCCGTCGGCTCGCGCCGCCAGCGTGCCTGGCCCCACCCAGCGGGCCAGGTCGGGGTGGCGTACGTCGACATCATCCAGGTACGCCTCGACGATCGTGGCGCCCGTGTAGCGAGGCACAGCAGCCGAGACGGCGGGGCGGACCCGGGACCAGGCGCCGTCGGCGCCGATCACGAGGTCGAAGTCCGCGGTGGTGCCGTCGGTGAAGCACAGGCGAGCGCCGCCGCCGTCCAGCGGTACGACCCCGTCCACCGGGCGCCCCCAGCGCACAGTGCCGGGGACGAGGGAGTCCAGCAGCAGCCCCCGCAACTGGCCCCGGTCGATCTCCGGGGCGTAGCTCTCGTCGCGGCTGTCGGTGGGCCGCTCGTGGTGTACCAAGGCGGCGGTGAAGGGATCCAGCCCGCGCAACTCCTGCCCCTGCGCCCGAGCCAGCTCGGTGAACCGCTCGAACAGGCCGACCGCCCGTAGCGCGGCCTGACCGGTCGGCACATGCAGATCCAGCATGCCTCCCTGCCAGCGGGCATCGCGGGAGGCCTCCCGCTCGAACACGGCTGCCTGGATGCCGTACGTCTGCAGGCCGCGGGCGCAGGCGAGGCCGCCCACGCCGGCGCCCACGATCGCGATTTGGGGGTTCATGGCACATACCTCCGGGTAGCGGCTCCGAGGTGGCCAGAAAATCATAGTTACTCCGAATTCGCAACAGCTCCGATTTCGCACTCGATCCGAGTTGCCGTACGCTGAGCGAGTGAGCGAAGGAGTCGGGCGCCGCGAGCGCAGGAAGGCCCAGACCCGCAAGGCGCTGGCCGACGCGGCGCTGCGGCTGTTTCTGGAACGCGGTTACGACCAGGTGGGCGTCAAGGACGTGGCCGAGGCCGCCGACGTGGCGGTGTCCACGCTGTTCGCGTACTTCCCGAGCAAGGAGGCCCTGGTCTTCGACCTCGACGACGACCTCGAGGCCGAGGTCGTCGCCGCGGTGCGCGATCGTGACCCCGGCCAGTCCATCCCGTACGCCCTGCGCGAGCACATCCTCAGGCGAGCGATCGAAGTCGCGGCCTTCCCTCACACCGCGGCCCTCACCCGCATGGTGGAGAGCACCCCGGCCCTTCGCGACTACGCCCGCCACATGTGGCTACGCCACGAAGCCGCCCTCGCCCGCGCCCTCGCCGACGAGACCGGCGCCCCTCAGGACGACATCACCTGCGCCGCCTTCGCCAGGTTCGTCCTCGAAGCCGCCCACGTCATCCACGGCCACCCGGCCCCCGAACAGGCCGCCACCGCAATCTTCAACCTGCTCGAACACGGCTGGACCACCGCCCATCCCGGCACCTGAGCACCGGCGGCAGGATGCGGGGCTAATTGAAGGCGCCAGGCACCTGGTAGGGCACCTTGCCCTCGAGCTGCTCCTGGTCGAGCACCTCGCCTCTCAGCGGCAGCAGAACGGTGACCTCCCGTCCCCAACCGGAGTAGCGGGTGTCCGACTCGACACGGAGCAGGGAACCCTTCCAGTGGTGCAGGACGCCCCTGGCCGTAACCCGCTCCACCAGTCCGGCCGCACTCAGCCGGAGGGTGTAGGAGATGGTGCTGACGGGCTTGCTGATGGAGTAGCCACGGAAGCGAGAGGCGAAGGAACGGGATACCTTAACCAGCTTGTCGGCCTTGATCGTGCCCTTCACCAACCCGTCCCGCCAGGACGTGCGGTGGGCCAGCAGTGCCTTGAGCGTGGCGGGCTCCAAGACCTCCAGCGGCGGGTTGCTGGCAGGCTGATCGGTGGCGGAGTAGCGCACCCAGTTCGTGCCCTGTGGCAGCGCGTCGGCGAACTGGGGGCCTGAGACGTAGTCGTCGTAGCCTGACGAGATCACCCTTAGGGGCGTCTCTTCCAGGGCGGCGTCCTCCGCCATGCCGAGTTTCTTCAGGCCGCTCATCATCGTCTTGCTGAACCGCAGGCGCTGGGACGTATCAGCGGCGGTCTCGCCTTGCGGTCCGAACCCGACCGTGCCGTCCACATCCACGGTGTAGTAGAAGCCGCGACCCTGATCAACCTTTACGGTGGACACGATGTTGACGCCCTTACCGCGGGTCAATGCGGCTTGGAGCGCTTTTACCGGGTCGACCCTGGGCGCTGCTTGCGCGGGGGTGGCGACGAGCTGTGCCAGTCCCGCGATCAGGATTGCACCCACGACGGTCCGCTTCATCACGATCCCCTGGAAATTGGTCGGAGGGACGATCAATCTCGTGCATACGAGATCAACTGTCAAACCGAACCGCGATCGTGAGATGGCCTCGATGGGCATGCCGGAATCGGAGAGCTGTGCCGCCTGTGGTTTGTGGGGCCGCCGTTAACAATTGAGAGTGGCGGTGGTCTGGGGTCGGCCCGAGTCGGGATCCAAGGCCACAGGGAACGTCCGCCCGTCGGCCACCCGGATCTCAACCGAACTTGGCCCCGTCCACTTGACCGAGTCGAAGGTGTCGTCGGGGACGTCGTCGTTGAAGCAGCCGAGATCCCACTCCCTGCTGAGCAGCCCGCCGTCATTGCGGACGCTGAGCGACATCACCATGTCCGGCCCGAGCCCCGCCATCGACCGCTGGAGCCGGATCCTGTACGGGGGCGGTCCGTCGACGAAGCCGACCTCCTCGGCAGAGGAGAACCCAATGGCGAGCAACCCCCCGAACAGCGCGACACTCGCGCCCAGTCCGGCAAGGAGGACGATCACGACGCGTAGCCACATCCACCGCAGCCCGACGGCGGCCAACGCCATCAGGAGGCAGGCCAGCACGCCGAGTGCGAACGGATGGTTCAGATGTTCCCGTAAGAGCACGAAGTCAGAGTCGTGGAAGTACACCAGAGCTGCGAGACCGCCCACGCAGAGCGAGGCGGCCAGCAGCGCGAGTGAGCGAGACATGTAAATCCCATCGGTGGGGGGCCACCGAGATCATGACAGCACCGCGGTGCCGTAACCGCAATTGCGCGGAATCTCCACAAAACCCGCATATCGCGGCCGGGTGAGGTTCTTCTCAGGTCCCGAAATCACGAACCCGAAGCGGGCTGGTTCCGTAGTCCGGACCGCTGAGGCTCTCGTGAGCCCTTGCCCACGCTTGGTCGAAAGCGTCGAGAGTCAGCGGCTCGGGGTTGTGACCTTCCCACTCATGGACGGGTTGCTCGGCTATTCGGTCGTAGACAGCTCCGTATCGTGCGACTTCTCCGCTCTCGAAAGCCGTCTGCCATTCGGCCAGGGAGGCGGCGGCGAAAGGCTGTTCGTCGGGGCCGCGGAATTCGATCTGCCGGGTCACCCAGCCTTCGTCGTCGGCCTCGATGTAGAACCAGGTGTCCTCGTCGGCCCAGTGGCTGCGGAACCAGTGCGTCATCGTGGCATTCCTCCTGGGGCGAGTGGGAGGGCTTGGAGCTTCCCGATGTCGGGTGGGTGGGGCGAAGTCGCTCGTTCTCGAGGCCGAGCATGCTGACGGCTCGGGAAGCACGGCTTTCATTTCCGGGATCATCGAACGCCAAACCCGTCGCAGCGATCTTTGGATTCGCCTATTTCGCCAGGTCATCCCCTCTCCTGAACATCCCACTCAGGGCCGTTCTTGAGACGGCGGGGCTCCGTCTACACTGTAGACATGAACTACAGTGTAGATGTGGTGGAAGCGTCCGGAGCGCGGTTGCATGTCGAGCGGACCGGCGACGGACCCCCGCTCCTACTGATCTCCGGAGGCGGCGGCGACGCCGGTATGTACGCGGACGTGATCCCGCTCCTGGCCCGGAGCTTCACCGTGATCGCCTACGACCGGCGCGGCAACTCGCGCAGCCCCTTCACCGATCCCGGTGGCTCGATCACGGTTGCCCGGCAGGCTGGCGACGCGGTCGCCGTCCTCGACCACTACGGCATGGAACGCGCCTATGTCTTCGGCAACAGCGGGGGCGCGATCATCGCCCTGGAGATGGTGATCGGACACTCGGACCGACTCCTGGGCGCGGTGGTGCACGAGCCGCCGCTGGTACAACTCCTCGCTCCCGACAGCCCCGAACGGCGCGAGATCGAACACATCGGCCGCCTTGCCCGAGACGGTCACCTGATGCGGGCTTACGCCGCTTTCGGCGCGATGACGCTACCGGACCCGCCGCGCGTGTTCCTGTCGCCATCCGGCCAAGCCACGATCGCCGCCGCCACTCACCTCATGCTCGCCGCCGACGGCCTGGTACGAAAGATCACCCGACGTACGCCGGACGTGATGACCCGCCAGCTCCGCAACGCCGAGCTGACCCTGCGCCGCGAACTGCCCGCGTTCTGCTTCGAGTACCAGCCGGACCTGACCGCGCTGGCCGCCACCACAGCGCCCTGGTGCCTGGCCACCGGCCGCGACAGTGTCGGCAAGCCGTACCACGCGCCCGCGCACCTGTTGTCTGAGCGCCTTGGCGTACCCTGCCAGGAGTTCCCCGGCGGCCACGTCCCGTTCATGCGGCACCCGCACGAGTTCACCCCGACGCTCACGAAGATCCTGGAGGGCTTCCAGCCATGACGGCCGACCCCAGCCCACCGGTCAGATTGCCAGAGCCGCCCACCCGGCCCACCCTCACCCGCGAATACCTCGCCGCCGCCGCGCTCGCCCTGATCGACGCCCATGGTCTGCGTAAATTCTCCATGCGCAAGCTCGGCACCGCCGTCGGCTTCGACCCGATGGCCGTCTACCGTCACTACGACGACCAGGAGGACCTCTTCGACGGCGTCGCCGAGACGCTGTTCACCGAGGTCAATGTCGACACTCTGCCCTGGGACGGCCCCTGGCGGGAACTGGCCCAGAACTACTGCCTGCGGCTGCGCGACACACTCCTGCGCCACCCCCAGGCTGTGCCACTGTTCGCCACCCGCCCGGTACGCTCACCAGCCTCCATCGACACCGGCGTGAAGATGCTCACCAAGCTCAGCGACGCCGACATCCCTCCGGCGCAGGGCTTGCGCATCATCCGCTGCCTGCGAGAGTTCACCATCGGCCACACCCTCGCCATCGCCGTGACCAAGCTCGGCGCCGACCAGCGCAGTCGCAAACCCGAGCCCGGCAGCCCCGACTACAACCTGCTCGCCGAAGCCGCCGACGCCACCACCCTCGACGACCACTTCGAGACGGGGCTCACCGCGATCCTGAGTGGCTTCGAACAGTCCGCCCGCATGCGCTGAGGCGTCTCGTCAGCGGCATCGATTGCGGCCCGGGAACCTGCTCCTCGCCGCCGTCTTCCTCTTGGTGCCGGCGCTGCGCGTCTCGTACGCCATGGCGCTGCCGGCGGTCGCGGCCTGCGGCGTGTTCTCCTTCACTGTCACGACGCCGCAGCAGCACCTGATCATGGGGTACGCCCCGGCGGGCACGCAGCCGATGGTCGCCTCGCTGAATCAGTCAGCGCTGTATCTGGCGGTCTCGTTGTCCGGCGCGGCCGGCGGGATCGTGCTCGACGCCGCCGGCGCCGTGCTTCTCGCGCCGCTGGCGGCCGTGTTCGTCGTGGTCGCGGCCGGCCTCACCTGGTGGTACGGCCGAATGGACGCACGCGGGTGGGCTCCGGCAGTGAGGCGCCGTTGACATTATGCAGGCAAATACCTGCATAATGGAGACGTGAGCCTCGAAGCGAGAGCGATGGACTCGGTCTTCAAAGCGCTGGCCGACCCCACCCGACGACTCCTGCTCGACCGTCTGCGCGAGCACAACGGCCAGACGCTGAGCGAGCTGTGCGACCGCCTGAACATGGCGCGCCAGTCAGCGACACAGCATCTCGACATCCTCGAGCGGGCCAACCTCGTCACCGTCGTACGACGCGGACGGGAGCGGCTGCACTACCTCAACCCGACACCGATCCATGAGATCGAGGAGCGCTGGATCTCGGGGTTCGACAAGCCGCGCCTGCAAGCGATCAGTGCCATCAAGAACCAGGCAGAGGAGTACGCCATGACCGAAGTACCCACCTATGTCTATGTCACCTACATCCGCGCGAGCGCCGAGCAGGTGTGGCGAGCCCTGACGGACGCGGACCTGACGGCGCAATACTGGGGCCACGCCAACGTTTCGGACTGGCAGCCGGGCTCGACCTGGGAGCACCGGCGCGCCGACGGATCAGGTGTCATCGATGTCGTCGGCCGAGTGATCAAGGCCGAACCCCCGACGCGCCTGGTCATCACCTTCGACGACGCCCCTGACACCGAAGCGCCGGGAGAGCCGTCGGTCGTCACCTTTCTCGTCGAACCCCACCAGGAGATCGTCCGCCTCACCGTGACCCACGAGAACCTCCCCAACCAGGAGATGCTCACCGGCATCTCGGACGGCTGGCCGGCCGTGCTGGCGAACCTCAAGTCGCTGCTGGAGACCGGCGAGGTCCTTCCGCAGGCGCCATGGGACATGAACAGCGCGCACGCCTGAGGCCGAAGCCGCAAAGGTGATGGTTGAGTCTGAAACGTGCCAGTGTCAGCGGCTTCATGACTGCTTGGGTGGGTGTCCCAGTCCACGTGCACCTGCCTGAACGGGAACCATGTCAACCACCACCCTGGCCCCGCCACGCCCGCCTCTCATCAGCTGGCTCGCGGTCACCTCACTCATGCTGGGCATCTTCGCCATCGTCACCAGCGAAATCCTGCCCATCGGCCTGCTGACCGCCATCGGCGCCGACTTCGGCATCTCCGACGGCACCACAGGGCTGACCATGACTCTGCCCGGCGTCGTCGCCGCGGTCGCCGCACCCGTTGTCACGCTGACCACCGCGCGCCTGGACCGCCGGGTGATGCTGTGCGTCTTCATGGCGGTGCTCGCCGTGGCCGACGTGCTGGCCGCCGTGGCGACCTCCTACTGGGTGATGCTGATCTCCAGAGTGCTCGTCGGCCTCACCATCGGCGGCTTCTGGTCCATCGGGGCGGGGCTGGCCGGCCGTCTGGTGCCGCCGCACGCCGTCGGCTCCGCCACCGCGGTGATCTTCTCCGCCGTTCCGCTGGGCTCCGTGCTCGGCGTACCGGCCGGAACCTTCATCGGCGACCTCGCCGGCTGGCGAACCGCGTTCCTGGTCCTGGCCGCGCTGGCCATCCTGGTCCTGGTCGCCCTGGTGATGCTGCTGCCGCCGCTGCCCGCCCACCAGGTCACCAGCCCGCGCGTCCTGCTCGACCTGCTACGCGCCCGGGGCGCCGGAATCGCCCTGCTGGCCACCTTCCTTATCGTCTTGGCCCACTTCGGCACCTACACCTACGTCACGCCGTTCCTCCAGAACGTCACCGGCTTGTCTCCCGTGGCGGTCAGCGCCGTCTTGCTGGCGTACGGCATCGCCGGAATCGCCGGTAATTTCCTGGCCGGCAAGGCCACCGCCACACATCTGCGAGCCGCCTTCGTGACCTGCGGCTGCCTGATCGCGGCCACCACCCTGCTGCTGCCCTCGGTCGGCGGCACAACCGTGGGCGCCGTGGTGCTGCTCGTGGTCTGGGGACTGGCCTATGGAGGCGTGCCCGTCTGCTCGCAGGCCTCGTTCATCGCCGCCGCCCCGCACACGCCCGAAGCCGCCACGGTCGTCTTCACCTCCTCCTTCCAGGCGACGTTCGCCCTCGGCGCGTTCGTCGGCGGCCGCGTCGTCGACGCCTTCTCTGTCTCCACCGTGATGATCTGCGGCGGGCTGACCGCTCTCCTGATGGCGGTATCCCTGTACTCCAAAACCCCCTGAGTGTGGCGGCCGCGTGGAGATACGGGGCAGGTAGCGTGCAAACGGGCGTATGGGTGAGGTCCCGCGCCTACCGTCGCAGGTATGCAGGCCGTCGATGTACTGGTCGTGGGTGCGGGTCTGGCCGGGCTGCGCACAGCCCGTTCGCTCGCCCGGCGGGAACTGAAGGTGCTGGTGGTCGACCGCCGCAGGTCGCTGTCAGCGGGCATCCGTACGACGGGGATCTTCGTACGGCGTACCCTCGACGACTTCGACCTGCCGGACCAGCTGCTCGGGCCCGGTATCCGGGACGTGCTGCTGTATCCGCCGTCGCGGCGAGCGCCGATCCGGCTCACCAGTGACCGCGACGAGTACCGCGTGGCCGACATGGCGGCCGTCTACGAGCACGCGCGCCGCGCCGCGGAGTCGGCCGGGGCGCGGGTCCTGCTGGGCGTACGGTATGTCGGCGCGTCGAGGGGTTTGGTGCGGTTCGCAGATGCGGACCCGGTGACGGCCCGGTTCATCGTCGGCGCGGACGGCGCCCGCTCCCGGGTGGCCCGTGATCTCGGCCTCGATGTCAACCGGCGCTCCCTGCTCGGTGCCGAGATCGTCCACCCGATCGCGCCTGGCACGGCCACCCCGGCGTTCCACTGTGTGCTGGACCCCCGGGTCGCTCCGGGGTACCTGGGGTGGGTCATCGACGACGGCCGGCACGCGCATGTCGGCGTCGCGGGATATCCGGCCGCGATGCGCACGGGCATCCGCCACCTGCTGGACGCGTTCGCCGCGGACGCGCCCGGCCGTGCGGCGCCGACCGGTCCGGTCGAGCGTCGAGGCGGTCCGATCCCGGTCGGTGGTGTGCTGCGACGGCTGGCGTGCCCCGCCGGGCTGCTCGTCGGAGACGCGGCGGGCGCGGTGTCGCCGCTGACGGCGGGTGGATTGGACCCCTGTTTACGCATGTCCGAGTGGGCCGCGGCGGTCGCCGCCGGGTACCTGCGTACCGGCGATCAAAGCGTCTTGAGCCGGTACGACGGGGACGCGTTGCGGGCCCGGTTCCGAGGTCGCCTGTTGCTGCGCCGTGTGTTCGCCGGTATCCGGTCTCCCGCCGCGGCAGAGGCGGTGGTGACGCTGCTACGTAGTCGTGCCGGTCGGGCTTTGGCGGCGCGCGTACTGTTCGGAGACGGCTCGTTTCCCGATGTCAGCTCACGGCTCGCGGATCCGGCGATCGACCATCTGGGTGGCAGCCGAGAGCCCGGAGTCCGTTGATCGCCTCCTGCTCTCGGCCGTGCCCCGTTTGTGATCCGACTCCGGCATCATCACTGACCATGAAGAAGATGATCACTGCTCTGGCGGCCGGCGCCGCCCTATCGGCCGCCTTATCGGCGGTTGCCGCCCCCGCTCAGGCGGCCACCAAGGACCCCGTCAGCGCGCTGAAGGCCCAGCTCGTACCCGGGCACGGCGTGCGCTTCACCGAAACGGTCGCCTGGTCGAACGGCACGGAGGAGAGCGAGATCCAGGACCGCAAGGGCGTCTTCCAGTTCGACAAGAAGGGCGTCGCCGCGTTCGACATCAACATCCACTGGGACGACGACACCTACGGGCGGCAAAGGGCCGTCGGCGTCGGCGACATCACGTACCACACCGGCGGGGTCATGCCCATGGTGCTCCCGGAGGGCAAGACCTGGTACAAGGTCAAGAGTTACGGAGTGCCCGACTCCTACGGTCAGATTCTCAACCCGGCCGAGCCCAAGACCTTGGCCGCACTGATCAAGCACGGCAAGTCGACGAAGAACTCCATCACCGGCACGATCACCTTCAAGGACCTCAAGCAGGCCTCGGCCTGGTGGGCGGGCGCGAAGGCGCCCAGTTCGTTCGACAGCACGAAGGTCTCCTACACCCTCACGCTCACCTCGGGGGGCCTGGTGAGCAGGGTGCAGAGCAAGTTCACGGCTACGGAGGCCGGGCGACAGGCCATGATCGCCGTGGACAGCCGCTACAGCGGGTGGGGTGCGAAGGTGTCGGTCAAGGCGCCGGATCCCGCCAAGGTGACCACCGACTTCCGCTGACCCCACTCCCTCGCTAACTCAGCGTCCTGGGAACCCGGCGTAGTGCTCGGCGATCTCGTCGCTGGTCGTCAGCCATACGTCGGGGCGATTGGCGATGTACTCAAGCGCCTGATCGAGGTACTTCGCCCGGAACGCCTGGCCGATGACGAACAGGTGCAGCGCCAGCGCCATGACGCGCCTGCTCTCCGTGGATTCGGCACAGAGCTGGTCGACCTGGTCCTTGACCATCTGTACGAAGTCGGCGCCGCTCCTGCCGTGCATGGTGAAGATGCCCAGGTCGTTGAGTTCGAGTGAGTACGGCACGCTCAGCATTCCCGGGACGTTCAGCCGGTACGGCTGGTCGTCGTTGGTCCAGTCCAGCACGTAGCTCAGGCCGAGCTCGGCGAGCAGGGACGGCGTCTGGAACGTCTCGGTGAGCGCGGGACCCAGCCAGCCGCGTGGCCGCCGTCCCGTGGCCTTCTCGATGGTGTCGACGACCTCGGTCAGGTAGGCGCGCTCGTCGTCGACGTCGGCCTGGAGGGTGGAGTTGTTCTTGCCGTGGGCGAGCCACGCCCAGCCGTGGGCGTTGCCCGCCTCGACGATCTGGGGGTAGTGCTCGCACACGTCGGCGTTGAGCAGCACACTCGCCCGGATGGCGTGCCGGTCGAGTACCTCCATGACGCGCCAGATCGCCACCCGCGGTCCGTAGTCGCGCCAGCCGTAGTTGAGCGGATCCGGTACGAGAGTCGCGGTCGCCTCGTTGATGCTGGTGGAGGGGCGGTCGATCATGAAGTGCTCGACGTTCAGGCCCACGTAGAAGGCGAGGCCGTCGCTTCACCGCCATCGCCGACCCGGCCGACCGGCTCACGGTCACCCGTCACGATGGCGGGGTGACCGTCGCTTGGGAGGGTCCGTACCGCGACTACCCCGAATACGCGATGATCGCGGAGTTCGTGCCGTACATGCTGGCCGGCTCAGGGGCCGGTCGGCGGCTCACGCCGGTGTGGGTGGGGCTGCCGCGCCGCCCGCCGACCGCGCCCAAACGCCTGGCCGCGCTGTACGACACCAGGCGCGTCGAGTACGAGGCCGCCCACCCGTCGATCACGTTCGCCGAGGCCGACATCGACGCGCCCCTGCCACGCGCCGACCCCGCCCTCGCCGCGATCCTGGACAACCACGCGCAGCTGTCCACCGCGGCCGCCCGTCCGGTGCGGGGCTGGCTCGACCGTTTCCACGCCGCGCTCGAGTCCGCGGTCGCCGACGGCCCGCCGGGCCTTGACCAAGTGGCCCGGCGACTGGCCATGAGCCCCCGTACGCTCCAGCGCCGCCTGCGCGACGAGGGCAGCAGTTGGCGAGAGGAGCTGGAGAAGCTGCGCCAGCGACGGGTGGACCGCCTGCTGCGGGAAACCACGCTCAGCGTGGAGTCCATCGCCACGCGGGTCGGCTTCACCGACCCCCGGGCCCTGCGGCGAGCCATCCACCGCTGGTACGGCCACGGACCGGCCGCCATCCGCGCGAGTGGCCCAATGTGAGCGCCGGTCCGGCGCGGCGGCGGCTGACGGGTGGCCGGCGAGGAAGGCGGTCTTCGACCTCAAGCCCCAGGTAGCCCACGACGATCCCTTCTGCCGGTGATGAGGAAGACCGCCAGCGCGGCCAGGCAGAGGAAGGCGGCGGCCGACAGGCTCGCCACGGTGAACCCGTGCACGGTCGCCTCGGCGACGGCGTTGGGATGGGCCGCCAGGTAGCCGGCCGTGGCCGTACCGGCGATGGTGCTGAGCAGCGCGGTGCCAAGAGAGGCGCCCATCTGCTGGGCGGTCATGACGGCGGCGCCGGCGACGGAGGTGTCGGCGCCCGCGTTGAGGGTGGCGGTGCTGTTGGCGGTGATCAGCACCCAGCCGGTGCCCAGGCCGACCAGGAAGAGCACCGGCAGGACATGAAGCCAATAGCCGCTGTCCTGCCGCAGCAGGCCGAGCAGGCCCAGCGCGAGCGCCAGGGTCAGCAGCCCGGGGGTCAGCAGTGCGCGCAGCGGGGCACGGGGCACCAGTCGGCCGACCGTCCGCGCGCCGAGCATTAGGCCCGCAGTGAGGGGGAGGAAGGCCAGTCCGGCGCGTACGGGCGGGTAGCCGAGCACGTTCTGCAGGTAGAAGGTGAGGAAGAACAGCGCGGCGAACATCCCCACCGCCAGGCTGAGCACGGCCAGGTAGGAGCCGCCGCGGTGGCGGTCGAGGATCACGCGCAGCGGCAGCAGCGGATGGTTGACCCGGTGCTGGACCCACGCGAAGACGGCCAGCAGCAGAACTCCCGTGATCAGCGGGCCGAAGGTGAGGGCCGCGCCCCAGCCGTCGGTCTCGGCCCGCGAGAAGCCGTACACCAGCGCCATCAGGCCGCCGGTGGCCAGCAGGGCGCCCACCACGTCCACTCGGGGTCTGGATCCGGCCGGCGTGGAGCGGACCGCGTAGAGCACGCCCGTGCCGGCCGCCAGAGCGATGGGGATGTTCACGTACATGCACCAGCGCCAGTCCAGGTACTCGGTCAGAACCCCGCCCAGGAGTACGCCCAGGCCGGAAGAACTGCCCATCACCGTCCCGTACACGCCGAAGGCCCTGCCCCGCTCGGCGGGCAGCGGGAAGGAGACGGCCATGGTGCCGAGGACGGCAGGCGTCAGCAGGGCACCGAAGGCGCCTTGCAGGCCCCGGGCGGCCAGCAGCGTCGCCGGCCCGGTGGCCGCGCCGCCCAGGGCGGAGGCCAGGGCGAAGCCGGCCAGCCCGATCAGCAGGCTGCGGCGGCGGCCGAACAGGTCCGACAGCCGGCCGCCCAGGAGCAGCAGGCCGCCGTAGCACAGGGCGTAGACGGTGATCACCCACTGGCGGGTGGGGTCGGACATGGACAGTGATCGCTGCGCGGAGGGCAGCGCGATGTTCACGATCATCAGGTCGATCCCGACCATGAGCTGGGCCGTGGCGACCGTGGCCAGTGCCCACCAGCGGCGCGGGTCGGGAAGCGGGGGATCGGAGGGGTGCCGGGCGGAGCCGACTGTCGTGGTCATGGCATACCTCGAAACTAGTTGGCCAACCCAACGTTGGCCCGGCCAACGGTAGCACCATAATCGTGGGGCGCGCCAACGGTAGACTCGGTCCATGGAGTCGGCACCCGCCCGCCTGCGCGGCAAGCCCAGCTGGTTGATCAGTAAGACCTCGCTGCACGCGCAGCGACTCATCGGCGAGGTGCTGACGCCCGTCGACGCCCGTGGCTACCACTTCGCGATCCTGGCCGCCCTGGAGGAGTTCGGACCCGCCAGCCAGATCGCCCTCGGCCAGCGCTGCGGCATCGACCGCAGCGACACCCACGCCACCGTGAACGAGCTCGCGGACCAGGGGCTGGTCGAGCGCGCGCCCGACCAGGCCGACCGGCGCCGCAACATCATCACCCTGACCCCGGCCGGGCGGCGGCGGCTGGAGGAGCTCGACTCGATCCTGGCCGGGGTTCAGGAAGAGCTGCTGCGGCCGCTGTCAGAAGCCGAGCGCACGCAGCTGCTGGAGCTGCTGAGACGGGTATTCGATCACGTGGTCAGACGGTAGCCGGGAGACATGACCGCGTCAGCCGTCGACAAGTACCGGGTTGCGAGGCGGGCCGTCGGCGAGAAGGGTGGCCAGCAGGTGCGGTAGCCCGGCGGGTCGCAGGAGGTCGGTGGTCTCGGTCAGTTCTTGCGCCGTCCACCAGCGGTGGCCGGTGATGCTCGTCCTTTCGAAGTCCTCCATCCGGGTGGTGTCGATCTCGAAGACGGGGACGCGGGCCAGGTAGTAGCGCTGCCGTACCTCGTAGGTGACGCCGTCTCGATCGACGGTCCAGGGGCGTCCTCTCCACACCTCTGGGCCCAGGGTCGCGCCCGTCAGCCCGGTCTCCTCGTACAGCTCGCGCAGTGCCGCGTCTTGATAGGTCTCGCCGGGTTGGAGCCCGCCGCCGGGGGTGTACCAGCGAAGAGTGCCGTCGAGCCGGTTGCGGCTGGAGAACAGCAGGAGCCGATCGGCGGCGTCGATGAGCACGACTCGGGCACTGGGACGCGCGATCAAGCGGCCCGCCCCATCCTCCGTACGAGCGCAGGGTGCAACCTGCTCTCCTTCGGGTCTCGGGCGGAGGCGGTCAGCCGAAGCCATTGGGGCAGAGGAAGGCTCTGATGGCACTCGGCGCGCTCTTGAGGAGCGCCGACTCGTTCTCCAGCGAGCAGAAGTCGCTGCCGATCTCGGCGTTGACGAATCGGGTCGCGTTCCGCTTCGCGATCAGGTCGATGCCGCCGACGCTCGGGGAGTCGAGTTCGGCCGCCACCCAGTAGCCCACGCATCGCTTGCGGGCGACCCTGGCGTCCTGCGGCAGGCCGCCGTTCAGCGTGGCGGCCTGCCGGAGGATCGAGCTCGCGGACGCGCACGGCACGGCGGTGGCCGAGCGGCGTGTGGTGGGGGACGCGCTCGCCTTCTCCGTTGTGGCGGGCGTTTCCTCAGGGGTCTCCGTCTCCTCAGGGGTCTCCCTCGTGCTGGTCGTCTCCTCGGGAGTCGGGGTCGGGGTCTCCGTCGTCTCCTCGGGGGTCGGGGTCGCGCTCGTGTCCGGCGTCAGGTTCTCCGCGGGCGTGGACGAGGGAGGGTCGCTCAGGCTCCGGAGTGCCGCCGGTATCCCCTCCGAGCCCACCCAGACCAGCGCGCCGATGGCCACGACCGTCGCCAGGACGGCGGCGGCCGGCCACAACGGCACGCGATTGGCAGGCGGTGATACCGGCGGCGGCATGACGACCGTGCCCGACCTGGGTGGGGGTGGCATGGGGGTCGTGCCCGACCTGGGTGGGGGCGGCATGGGGATCGTGCCCGCCGTGAGTGGGGTCGTGCCCGATTTGAGTGCGGTGACCTGGGCGAGCAGCTCGTCCGCGGTGGGCCGGGCCGTCCTGTCCTTGGCGAGCGCGCTTCGTACCAGGTCGCGGACCTGTGTGGGCACCCCAGACAGGTCGGGATCGACGCTCATGACGCGGTAGGCGAGGACGTCGGGGGCTCCGGTGCCGAACGGCGGGCGCCCCGTCGAGGCGTACGCCATCAGCGCGCCCCAGGCGAAGACGTCGGCGGCGGCGTCCGCCTCGTCGCCCCGGTACTGCTCAGGGCTGATCCAGCCGGGCGTACCGATCAGCGCGCCGGTGCCCGTGAGGCCGCTCTCGTCGAGGGCTCGGGCGATGCCGAAGTCGAGGACCTTCGCGCCGGAGTCGGAGAGGATCACGTTCCCGGGTTTGAGGTCGCGGTGCACGATGCCGGCACCGTGGATGTCGGTGAGCGCCTCGGCGATGTCCACGCCGAACGAGAGCAGTTCGTCCGGCGGCAGTGGCGCGTTGTCCTGTACGTACGCGCTGATGGTCGGGCCGGGGACGAACTCGGTGGCCAGCCAGGGAGGCATCGCGGCGGTGTCGGAGGCCATCACCGAGACCGTGCAGCGCCCGCGCACCCGGGACAGGAGATCGACCTCGCGGACGAAGCGGGCGAGGAACTGCGGATCAGCGGCTAACCCCGGATGGATGACCTTGACCGCGACCCGGGCGCCGTCGTCCGCGACCCCCGCGTAGACCACGCCCATGCCGCCGGCGCCCATCCGGCCCACGATCCGGTACGGACCGATCGCCTCGCGCTCGTCCTTCACCAGAGGGCCGAAGCCGCCGGGGTCACTCATCGAGGCTCCGCTCGCCGGATCATCGCAACGGCAATGATCCTAATGACAGGTGCCCGGGTGTGTGCGCTCGCCCTCGGAGCGTGATCGTCGGCAGGGTGACCGCGAGCGGAGTCGGCATCCGTCTAGATCAATTCCGGGTAATGTGCCGGACATGCGGCGATTGATCACATCCCGCGGGCTATGGCTCGCGCTTTTGGCGGCCATTGCGGCAGCGACGATCGTGGTGATCGCGCGCTCTCGACGGCGCCCGGTCCAGCGGGAGGAGGTGGCTTCCGATTCCTTTTCGATTCCGACCCGTAGTTCGATTCCGACCCGGAGTTCGATTCCGACCCGGAGCGAGAAAGCGCAGTGGCCGCCGGCTCCGATCCTCGGCACTCCCACCGCTGAGGATCTCCAGCGCTATGGCGCCGAAAAGCCGTCCCTCTTCGACCGCCCCGAGTTCACCAAGTTCTTCGAACGCGGCGAGCCAAGGGAGCCGCTGGACGATGCCACCCGCCGCCGCCTGACTCGTTGGGCCGTCGCCGGAATCGCGATTCTCATGCTGGCTCTCGGTACTCAAGTCCTTGAATCCGCGGTCTTCTCCGAGCCCTCATCTGACGTGAGGTGGGGGCCATGCCTTGAGAACACCTCGGACAGCGGTACGGCCTGCACGTTCGCCGGAAACGAGGAGGAGTACGGTCCGGACGCCGATTACGTGTCCCAGCAGTCGGCGGAGAGTGAGGAAACGCAGGCCCGTCCCGACGCGGACTGCCGGCCCGTGGGCACCGAACCGCGCGTACGGAAAATCGACGCGAAGGTTGAGCGGGCGGTGGACCGGCAGTGGCAGCGCATCGAGGACTGGCTGAAGACCAACGCTCCCCGGAGTTATCGCACACTCGGCAAGAACGGAGACGCGAAAACCATCGCGGCCGCGGAGGCGTATATGGGAATACGTTTCCCAGACGATCTGCGGGCCTCACTCCTGCGGCATGACGGGGCCGTCTACCTCAAGGACACCTGGGCCTTCGGCTTCCTGGGCAACTCGTACTCGAGCGTCCAGGAAATGCGTGTCACGTGGCGACGGTTGTGCGACATCGACGGTGAGGAGGAAAGTGACGGGGAATTCTCCGATCCACGATCGGAATGGTGGGACGGACGAATGATCCCCGTCGGCGCCGACGGAATGGGCGACCACCTGGTGATCGACTCGGCGCGGAAGGACATCGGCGAAACCGATCATGAGGGCTCCATGGGCTTCACGCCGGGAGGCGTCCGGATCCGCTCCTTCTACGCCCTGCTGAAGACCACCGCCGACGCCATGGAGAAGGGCGGCTCCATCGGCTACTGGAAGCCGAAGGTGGTCGACGGTGAGCTCGACTGGGACGTCCTCTGAGCGCCTGAGGCGAGCAATGCGCCCGGTGCGGGCATGATCGGTAGAGTCGCGCACTATGGGTGTTCTCGTCGATTACTTCACGGTGGACTCCGAGCAGTCCGCCCGGCTGGCCCTGTCCGGTGGGCCGGCGGCGTTGAATCTGCCGTACGTCGACTGCAAAGGCTGGCTCGACGACCTCGACACGCTGGCCGCCGAGCTGAGCGGACGTGACCTCAGCGAGTTCGGCGACAGCAAGGCCGTCATCGACGACGGTGAGTCGGCGGGCGTCGAACTGGCGGCGCCCGAGACCACCGCCGCGCTCGCCGCCGTGGACGACGCGCGGCTGCGCGAGTACGCCGAGGAGGAACTGCTCGACGAGTTCGAGGTCGAACGCATCACCGGCCTGCGGGACCTGGCTCGCGAGGCGGTACGGCTCAACCAGGGGATATATCGCTGGTCGTGCCTCTGAGCGCCTCGAACAACTCCTCGCGGAGCGCGGGCGGCAGTTTCCGGCCCAGCTCCGAAGGGCTCACCAGCCGGTGGTCGTCGTTGTACTCGAGAGCCCTCTCCGCGAGGAACTCCAAGCTGAAGCGGGCCTTCTCCCGGTGACGTGGGTCCGGCCAGCGCTCCACCACAGGCAGCGCCGCCTCCACCCGCGCGCTGACCCGGTCGAGGAGCGCGTAGCCGGGCAGGCCGGGAAAGCGCTGGGCCCGCAGGTCGATGTGCCGGAAGGCGACACCGTCGAGCTCCGCGCCGGTGAAGTCGTTGCCGGTGAAGTCATTGCGGTCCCTGCCCAGCGCCGCCTGGTCGTGGGTCGGACGGCCCCAGAAGTTGACATCCCGCACGCGGCCGAGAAAGACGCAGTCGACGAATTCGGCTTCGGACGTGGACGTCTGGTCCCTCAGCCGGGACCCGTCGAACACGCATCTCTCGAACCGGACGTTACCGAAGAAGGTGAGCGGCGCGAATCGGGTGCGGCGGAACACACAGTCGCGGAAGACCGACTGCGGCCAACTGACGCGGCGGTTCCACGACCTGCGCACGCCGGTGGCCCCCATCGACAGGTTTTCGAAGGTGGTGCCGGAGAAGTCGCAGCTTTCGAACCGGCTGCCGTGGGCGCTGAAGGAGACGAAGTGAATCCCGGAGAAGTCCACGCCCACCATCAGCGTCTTGTCGAAGGTCACACTGGACACTCCGGCAGGAAGGTCGAAATGCTGCTCGCGAAGTGTTCCGCGGGCGCGCCACGCGGGCTGCCACTTGTCCGGGCTCGGCTGGAGGCTGAACCGCTCGGACGCGCTCATGTCGGCCGCCGGCGTTCTGGGAGCTCGTGATCACGCATGCGCGGAGTCTCGCAGCCCGATCCGACAAAACAGCCTGCGGAGCCGGTACAAAGGGACGGCGCACCGAGTCGGAATATTTCCGCAAATGGCCAGGCTGACCGGGGCATGATTCTTGTGACCGGTGCCACCGGCAACGTCGGACGGCAGGTTATCGCCCAGCTTGTGTCCTCCGGCGTCCCTGTGCGGGCGCTTGTGAGAGATGGTCAGCAGTCTCGGCTCCCTGAGGGGGTTGAGGCGGTCGAAGGTGACCTGTCCAGGCCGGGCACCCTGAAGAGGGCGCTGGCGGAGGTCGAGACGGTGTTCCTGATCTGGCCCTTCCTCGCCACGGACGGGGCCTCCGCCGTGCTCGACGTGGTCGAAGGCCATGCCCGCCGCGTCGTCTACCTCTCCTCGTCAGGGGTGAACGACGAGGCCGAGCGGCAGAGCGACCCGATCAACCAGCTTCACGCCGACATGGAGCGCCTGATCGAGGAGTCCGGCCCGCAGTGGACGATCCTGCGGGCGAACACCATCGCTTCCAACACTCGTGGGTGGGCCGAGCAGATCCGTGGCGCGGGTGTCGTGCGTGGTCCTGACATCGCCGCCACCGCGGTGATCGATCCGCGCGACATCGCCGCCGTGGCGGTACGTGTGCTGGTCGAGGACGGCCATGCCGGCATGACGTACGTGCTGACCGGCCCGCAGGTGGTGAGCAGGACCGAGCAGGTACACGCCATCGGGGAGGCGATCGGCCGCCCGTTGCGTTTCGAGAAGGTGCCCGTAGAACTCGCCCGGCAGCAGATGCTCGCGGACGGCAGGCCGCCGGCCCTGGTAGAGGCCCTGCTGGCCAGCGCCGAAACGCGACCTCACTCAGCATTGATCACCTCCACCGTGGAAGAGGTCACCGGAACTCCGGCGCGTACGTTCCGAGACTGGGCCTTCGACCACGCCGACGACTTTCGCTGAGCGAGCGAGCGGGCTGGGCTGGGCTGCCGTCCGGACCATAGGGACGCCTTAAGGATTCCGTAAACGGGTCGCGCCACGCTGAAGGCAGATGAAGACGGCGGGACCGGACGGACCCGCCCAGCCCTCAAAGGAGTGAGACAAATGGCGAGCAGGCTGGTCGTTTCGACGTTCGTGTCGTTGGACGGTGTCATGCAGGGCCCCGGCGGTGCCGGCGAGGACGATTCTCACGGCTTCCAGCACGGCGGATGGCTGCCCCCGCACGTGGACGAGGGGTTCGGCCGCATCATGAACGACCAGCTCGAGCGGGCGGACGGGATGCTGCTGGGCCGCAGGTCGTATGAGATCCTCGCCTCGTACTGGCCCAACGTGCCGGACGAGGAGGGCGGCGCCAAGATCAACAGCATGCCCAAGTACGTCACCACCAGGGCACCGATGACCGCCGAGTGGCGCAACACCCAGGTCTTGGTGGGCGAGGCCGCCCAGACGGTCGCCGAGCTCAAGCGGAGCACCGACGGCGAGATCCTCGTGCAGGGCAGCAGCGACCTGATGCGTACCCTGCAGGAGGCCGAACTGGTCGACGAGTATCGGCTGCTGATCTTCCCCGTCGTCCTCGGCCAGGGCAAGCGGCTCTTCGCCGAAGGCACCGCGCCCGCTGGGCTGAAGGTCACCGGGTCGACCACCACCGACGCCGGCGTCATCTACGTCACCTACGAGTGGGCGGGCAAGCCCTCCTACGGATCGGTCGCATAGCAGAAGTCAAATCTCCCTCGTCACATGCTGTGCTGTGATTTTTCCGGAAAGTATCCTTTTCGCGCCCGCGTGGTGATACAAAACCCCCAATTTGGTCTTCCACGTGGGCGCCGGGATGCGACCGCTCTCACAGAAGCAGCGGACCGAGAGAGAGGTCGTGCATCACCTTGATGCCTGGCGCGTGGCCCCCATCGACCCCTGAACCACTGGCGTCGGTATCCGTAGAACCGCTGCTCACCAGGGACTACGACGCGGATCCCACGCTCGTCCATGACCGCCTGCGCGCCAAGTACGGGCCGGTCGCGCCGGTGGACCTGCTCGGGGTGCCGGTGTGGCTGGTCCTCGGGTACGCCGAAGTGCTGCGGGTCATGAAGAACGAGGGCGACATCTGGAGCAAGCACCTGGACAACTGGCGGGCGAGGGCGGAAGGCGCGTTGCCACCGGACTGGCCCGTGCTTCCCGCGTTCGAGCTCAACAGCGTGGCCTTCCAGGACGGGATGACGCTGCACCGGCTCCGCGACACGTGGACCTCGGCGCTCGCCCCCTTCCAGGACCGCGGTCACCCTCAGGCGCAGCTGCTGGAAGACGCGATCAGGCGATATGCCGACGACCTCATCAGTTTGCTGGCCGAAGGCGAATCCCGTACCGGATGGGCGGATCTGTCCGCACAGTACGCGCGACCGCTCCCGTTGATGGTCGCCAACCGGCTCTTCGGCTTCGAGACCGCGCGTGGCGATGACGTGGTCATGGACACCTGGCGGGTGCTGGACGCCGGTCCCGAGGCGGCCGCGGCCTCGCAGCGGTTGTTCGCCGCGATGATGGAGCTGTCCAGCGCCAAGATGAGCCGCCCCGGGAACGACCTGCCTTCCTACATGCTCGCGGCCAATCCCGACTTCACCGTCGAAGGGCTGTCCCGGGAGCTCCTCATGCTGCCGGGGGTCGTCGGCGACATGACCGGGGGCCTGATCTGCAACACGATCCTCGAGGTGATGACCAATCCGGAGGTGCGGTCGGGCCTGTCCGCGGGGACGATCGAGGAGACCGTGAACCGGGTCGCGCTGGCCAACCCGCCGATGGCCAACCTCACGTTCCGGTTCCCGACGGCGGATGTGCGGCTGGGGCGCTTCGCCATCTCCGCGGGCGATCCCGTCATGTTGTCCGTCGCCGGAGCTCACAGCGATCCGTTGTTCGGCAGCGCGATCGACCGGGAGGCCATCCGCAGCACCCGCGCCCACCTGGCATGGGGCGCGGGGCCGCATGCCTGCCTCGCGCGACTGCTGGCCACCCGCATCACCACGATCGCCGTGGAGCGGCTGTTCGATCGCCTCGACAGGCTGCGGCTCGCGCTGCCCGCCGACCAGCTCCCGTGGCGCTCCTCTCCCT
Source organism: Nonomuraea sp. NPDC049129 (assembly GCF_040648495.1). Taxonomy (NCBI): domain Bacteria; kingdom Bacillati; phylum Actinomycetota; class Actinomycetes; order Streptosporangiales; family Streptosporangiaceae; genus Nonomuraea; species Nonomuraea sp. NPDC049129. The sequence goes on from NZ_JBEZDU010000006.1 coordinate 281,432, forward strand.
TCATGCGGGCGCTGCGGTCCCTGCCGGTCGATTACGAACTCGCCCAGGCTCCGGCGAACACCGAACCGCCAGTGGCGGCAGACGCGGTCACCGTGGAAGCGGAGCCGCCCCGCTCCGCGCTGTGGCGTTTCCTGCGCGGGCTGCGTGGATCACGGAAATAGTCCCCATTAGGGTAGGCGGCGCACTCCCGTAGTCGATCATGTGGCGTAGGAAGGCGGCCCATGCCCCGGTGGCGTTACCTGCGATGGTGGCTGGCGGCGCTGGCGGCCTGCGTCTTGAGCTTCCTGACCCTGTGGCTGCCGATGTTCTTCAAGGCCGACGCGGCGATCGGCTGTACCAGCTACGGCCCTCTTCCGCTCGGCCTGGCGGAGGTGTGGTCCGAGCTCGAATCAATGTGGCTCCATCTCCGTGAGCCCGTGGCGTACTCGTTCGGGGGGAGTCTGGCCCTGAACGGTCTGCCGACGCTCAGCGTCCTGCTGGCGACCGTGGCCTCCGCGTGGGCGGGGCGGCGGCTCGGCGCGGTAGTGGGTGTGCTGGCCGCCCTGGTCGTGGCGGTGGTCGCGCTGGACTGGGCGTTCATGGCGATCTCGTACGTCATGATGCTCGGCTGCGCGGGCTGGGCGGGGAGGCTGCCGTGGTTGGTCTGGCGCCTGCTGCCGATGCTCGGATACGGGAGCGCGGTCGTCATGCTGGTCGCGGGCATGCGGGTCCGGCGGCGCGCGGAGCGGGTTCTCTAGCCGCACGGGAAGCGTGCAAATCGCTGTAAAAAGCGAACTATTGACTATATCTGTACGAAGTGCATATGGCGCTCCTTGTGCGGCCCCTGCGGGCCTCTGGCGCCTGATTCACCTCGTATGTCCGTTTTCTCCGATCATGTGTTTGTTTGTCTTTTTTGTGGGGCAGGTGGAGACCGGTTGTTCCAGGCGAGCGGGAGGGCAAGGAGCGCTGGTCATGAAAGACAAAGTTCAGATAGGGCTGGCCATCGCCGCGGGCTACTACCTCGGCCGACGCCACAAGCTGCGTTGGGCGACCACGTTGGCCCTGGCCGGGGTGCTCAGCCGGCTGCGCGGCCAGGGCGGCCTGCTGTCGCAGGGGATCAAGATGCTCGGTTCGTCGCCCGAGATGGACAAGCTCACCGGCCGCCTGCGTGGCGAGCTGATGGACGTCGGCAAGGCGGCGGCCGTGGCCATGACGAGCAGGCAGCTCGAATCGCTGACATCCAGGCTGCACGAGCGGGCCGAGGGTCTGCGCCATCCGGGCACGCCTGAGGAAACGGCCGAGGACGAGGAGGACTACGAAGAGGGCTACGAGGAGGAAGAGGAAGAGGCGCCTGAGGAGAAACCGCCCAAGCCGGCACCACGGAGAAGGAATCCCAAGGCCGAGCCCGCACGCGCTACGCGGCCGGTCACCAGGACACGGAGGCGAGCTTGATGGCTCAGGTATCGAAGACTCAGCCCATCAAGAAGGTCACTGAGGCCCTGCCGGCAGACGTCAAGAAGGTCGCGGAGGCCCTGCCGACAGAAGCGCTCACCCAAGAGCTCAAAAACCTCGCACAGGCCTTCATCGAGCGAGCGCTGCAGTCCGTGAGTGACAAGGTCGAGGACGTGGCGGGCCGGCTCGCCGATCCCGCGGCAGGCGGCGGAGTTTCCGGCCTGTTCAGCGCGCTCACCGGATCGGATAAATCTGGCGGCAAGTCCGTCAAAGGTTCGATGCTGGGTGGCGCGGCCAAGGGGGCACTCAAGGGCCTGTTCGGAGGCATGGGCAAGGGGACCAAGAAGCTACGGTTCGTCAACATCGCCGAAACGCTCGACATCGGCGCTCCCGTACGGGTCGTCTACAACCAGTGGACGCAGTTCCAGGATTTCCCGACCTTCATGAAGAAGGTGGAGCATGTAGAGAACGAGAGCGACGAGAAGCTGTCGTGGAAGACACAGGTCTTCTTGTCCCATCGCAACTGGGAGTCGGACATCGTCGAGCAGGTGCCCGACGAGCGGATCATCTGGCGCTCCAAGGGCCCCAAGGGCTACGTCGACGGCGCTGTGAGTTTCCACGCGCTAACCCCCAACCTGACCCGGGTCCTGCTCGTACTCGAATATCACCCGCGCGGGGTGGTGGAGCACGTCGGCAATGTCTGGCGTGCGCCGGGCAGGCGGGTACGGCTGGAGTTCAAGCACTTCAAGCGGCATGTCATGACGCAGATCATGCTGCACCCCGAGGAGATCGCCTCCGGCGGGTGGCGCGGCGTGATCCACGACGGTGAAGTCGTCAAGGACCACGAGACCGCGGTCCAGGAGGAGCAGGCCGCGCAGGAGGAGGAAGAGGAACGGCCGGAAGAGGAACGGCCGGAAGAGGAACGGCCGGAAGAGGAACGGCCGGAAGAGGAGCCGGAGGAAGAAGAGGAAGAGGAACTGCCGGAGGACGAGTACGAGGAGGAGGAAGAGCCCGAAGAGGAAGAGGAAGAAGAGGAGGAGGAGCCGGAGGAAGAAGAAGAGGAAGAGGAGGAGGAAGAAGAGCCGCCTCGCGCGGCCTCTCGGAGACGGGGGCGCGCCAAGGAGCCACCGGCGCGGCCGGTTCGTCGCAGAGCCGGTACCCGGACGACGTAACACGGGACGGCGTCCGCGAAGACCGGCGGGGCAGCGTCGCCAGAGACCGGCGGGGCAGCGTCCCCGAAGAGCGGCGGGCGGCGTCCGCGAATACCGAGGGAGAAGTAATGACCGTGCAACCCGCGACAGGCGGAATAGCCGACCGTCCGTCTCCGTCGGGCCTGGCCGACGTCATCGACACGATCCTCGACAAAGGGCTGGTCATCGACGCCTACGTCCGAGTCTCACTCGTCGGCATCGAACTGCTGACGATCGACGCGCGCATCGTCGTGGCCAGCGTGGACACCTACTTGCGCTACGCCGAGGCCGTGAACCGGCTGGACCTCGAGGAGTCCGGGGGAGAAGGGCTGCCCGAGATCATGCAGAACATGACGCAGGGCAAGGGCAAGAACGTCACCCAAGGAGTCCTGGAAGCGGCAGGGGAGAAGCTGAGCGACTTCGTCGGCGAGCTCGGCGAGAAACAAGAGACGCGCAGTCGGCGGCAAGAGCGAGAGGAGCGGTGAAATGGCGCAATCCGCGAAGGCCGCCGGCTCTGAGCAGGCCACCCAGGCGGATGTTCCCGAGCAGGTCACCAAGAAGACCGGCGTCTACATCTATGGTCTCGTACCCGAGGACGTCGAGGTGTCCAGCGACGCGCAGGGCGTAGGGGATGAAGCTGCGGAGATCAGGCTGATCCGGCACGGCGAGATCGCCGCCCTGGTGAGCGACATCGCGCTCGACCGCCCGCTCGGCACCCCCGACGACCTGTTCCGGCATGGGGCCCTGCTCGATGCCACCGCCGCCGAGGTGCCCGTCATCCCGATCCGCTTCGGCTCGGTGATGACGAATGAGAAAGCCGTCGTCGAGGAGCTGCTGACGCCCCATCACGACGAGTTCCGCAGCGCGCTGGACGAGCTGGAGGGACGGGCCGAGTACGTCATCAAAGGACGCTACGTCGATCAGACGCTGTTCCGTGAGGTGCTGAGTGAGGTCCCGGAGGCCGAGCAGCTGCGAGAGCAGATCCAGGGGCAACCGGAGGATCTGACGCGGAACGCGCGGATCCGGCTCGGGGAGCTGATCAACCAGTCGGTCGTGGCCAAACGCGAAGCCGACACGCAGACGCTGACCGAGGAGGTGGGCCCGCTCGCCGTCCTCACCGTCATCCGGGAGCCCTCTCACGAACAGGACGCCGTTCACGTGGCCGTGCTCATGGAGACGGACCGGCAGGAGGAGCTGGAGCGGGTGGTGAACGAGTTCGCCGATCGCTGGTCCGGACGGGTTGAGATGCGCATATTGGGCCCGCTGGCACCGTACGACTTCATCACCGCGCGGACTCAGGAGTGATGACGGATGGGACTGATCGGCCTGATCTTCGGCTGGCCGCTCGCGCCGGTCAAAGGGGTGATCCGGCTCGGCGAGCTGATACAGGAGCAGGTGGAGCGGCAGACGCATGACCCGGCGATGGTCAGGCGCCGGCTGGAGGAGATCGAGCAGTCCAGGGCCGCCGGCCTGATCTCCGAGGAGGAAGAGGCGCTGGAGATGAAGCAGACGCTCGAATCGATGATCGGCAAGCCCGGCCAGGCTGTCGCGCCGACAGGTGAGGAAGAGGAAGAGGAGGGGTGATCGCATGCCTGTCAGGCGCAGTGTCCGCGAAGAGCGGCCGGCCGGCAGCCAGGCACCAAGGCGCTCAGGGGAGGAACCCGACGAGAGACGGACGGAGCCACGTCAGAAACGCCGCCCACGCGGCCTGTCAGTGGCGGACGTCGGCGAAGCCGGTTTGGCCCACATCGCCGATCTGGTCGCGGGCGAGCCGGAAGGCATCACGATGGTGAAGCCGATCGAGCGCGGCTGGGTGGTGAACGTGGAGGTCCTGGAAGATCACCGCATTCCCTCCTCCGGTGACATTCTCGCGCTCTACGAGGCCGAGTTGGACCCGGAGGGAAACCTGCTGTCCTACCGGCGGATCCAGCGGTACCGGCGGGGCAGCGGCACCACCGGGGAGGGCGATTCGCGATGACCGAGCCGGGCTCCGTGGTGCGCCAGAACAGCGTCCCCGCCGGGCGGCTGTCCAACCACGAGCCGGCGAATCTCGGCGACATCCTGGAACGGGTCCTCGACCGAGGCATCGTGATCGCGGGAGACATCCGCGTGAACCTCCTGGACATCGAGCTGCTGACCATCAAGCTCCGGTTGATCATCGCCTCGGTCGACACCGCCAGGGAGATGGGGATCGACTGGTGGGAGCACGATCCGTGGCTCAAAGGGCAGGACCAGGAGTTGCGCGAGGAGAACCGCAGGCTCCGGCGACGGCTCGCCGCGGCGGAGGAGGGCGCCGCACTTCCGCGCGGTTCGACCGCGGAGGTCGAGTACGTCGATGAGCGAGCAGCCGAAGTGGATGAGCGTGATGAATGACGAGTGTGATGAATAACGCGGGCACTTACCTGTACGCGGTCACCCGCGACGAAGGTGTCACCCTTCCCGAAGACTTGAAGGGTGTGGCCGGTGAAGGGGTGCGCGCCATCACGCATGCCGGTCTCGTCGCGTACGTGAGCACGGTCCCGCTGGACCGGTTCGGCGAGGAGCCACTGCGGCGGTCCATGGAAGACCTGGACTGGCTGGGCGAGACCGCTCGGGCGCACCATCGCGTGGTGGAGGCGGTAGCCCGGACGACGCCGACGGCCCCGGTCCGTCTGGTCACGGTCTACAGCGGCGAGGACCAGATCAGGGAGCTCCTGGACCGGCGGCATGACGATTTCGCCGAGACGCTCGGGCGGATCGCCGACCGCCAGGAGTGGGGGGTGAAAGCGTACGTCGATCCGGCCGCGCCGCCGCCCGCCGAAACGGGGGCGGAGAGCGCGACCAGCCCGGGCCTGGCGTACCTCAAGAAACGGCAGGCGAGTCTGCGCAGTCGTGAGGAGACCTGGCGCCAGGCCGCCGCGCGTGGGGAGCACATCCATGACGTCCTCAAGTCCGTGGCGGTCGCCAGCCAGCGGCATCGCCCCCAGGACCCGCAGCTGTCCGGTCGCGCGGAGTGGATGATCCTCAACGGCGCCTACCTGGTCGATCTCGACCGCGGCGCGGAGTTCGCGCGGGTCGTCGACGGGCTGCGGGGCGAGGGAATCGACGTGGAGCTCACCGGTCCATGGGCGCCGTACTCCTTCGCCGCCTTCGCCGAGACACCGGAGAGGCCGGGAGGGGGGACCGGCGATGACGCTTGATCAGCCCCGCGGCGCCGTGCTCGCCCGGGAGGACCGGCTGCCGCCCGAACGCGTGGCGCTGGTGGACCTCCTCGACCGGCTGCTGGCGGGTGGGGTCGTGGTGAGCGGGGACCTCGTCCTGTCCATCGCGGACATCGACCTGGTGCGCATCTCCGTACGCGCGCTGATCATGTCGGTCCGGAGTACCGATGAGGAATGACCTGGAAAAGTCGTCATCGGTGCGGAAGGTGCCGTCGAGACGGCTGCGCATCGAGACCGACGCCGAGGCGGTGGAGCGCGACCTGTCGCGCCTGGTGCTCACCCTGGTCGAGCTCGTACGCCAACTCGTGGAGCGTCAGTGTGTGCGCCGGATGGAGCAAGGGGACCTGTCGGACGAACAGATCGAGGCATTGGGGGTGACCTTGATGCGCCTGGAAGAGGCGATGACCGAAATGTGCGACAAGTTCGGTCTGTCGCCCTCCGACCTCAATATCGACCTCGGACCGCTCGGGACGCTGCTTCCCCGGGACTAGCTGTCGGCGAGGACCTGCGCCAGCGCATGGGATGCCTGGCGGATCATGCCGGGGTTGGTCTCCCAGTAGTACGGCAGCGCTATCACCGCCTGAGCGAGCGCCCAGCCGCGGCCGCGCACCCAGGAGGCGTCGTCGACGCCGAGTTCGCGCCGGAATCGGCGTCGACTCTCACCAGCGAACACGTTCCACGCGGGCTGGAGGTCGCAGGCGGGGTCACCCACGTTGAGGCCGCCGAAGTCGATGACCGCCGACAGACGGCCGTCGACGACGAGCAGGTTGCCCGGCAGCAGATCGCCGTGCACCCAGACCTCCGGGCTGTCCCAGGCGGGGGCGTCGAGCGACTCCTGCCACGAGCGGAGCGCGGCGTCGCCGTCGATCCGGTCGCCGAGCTGGGCGATCGACTGACGAACAGACGCGTCGCTCTCCGCGAGCGGTCCGCCTCGGCTGTGCGGGGAGCGCGGGGGCGCGCCGGTCGTACTGATCTGACGGAGCGCGGTCACGAACGCCGCGAGGTCGACGGCTGCCTGGTCCAGGTCGTCGATCGTGCCGTTGGCGTTCGCGCCGGGCAGCCACTCGTACACCGACCAGTCGTAGGGATAGCCCTCGGCCGGCCGCCCCATGGCCAGTTGCACCGGAAGCGCGAGGGGCAGGTGCGGCGCGAGCTTCGGCAGCCACTCCGCCTCCTTCGCCGCCTGCTTGGTGGCCCACCCGATGCGCGGGAGCCGAGCGACCAAGTGGTCACCGAGCCGGTAGATGTCGTGATCGGTTCCGTACGAGTCGACCGGCGCGATCGGCAGCTCGGCCCAGCGCGGGAACTGCTCGGCGAGCAGGCGGCGCACGAGGGCGACGTCGGTCTCGATCTCGTCGGTGTGCATCTTGGTCGCTCTCATCGCCGTCATTCTTGGTGAACCGCCTTGACCGTCGCAACGGAGTTTCGCCGACAACGGCCGGGACCGGCCCGGCCGTTGCCGGCGAGAGTCAGGATGTTTTCGGAAAAGTCAGGCTGGTTTCGGGAAAGTCAGGCTGAGGTGAGTACAGCCGGGTCCTGAGCGGTGGTGGCGGTGGTGTCCCGTTCGGGCCGGCGCAGCACCGTCAGCGCCACGATGAAGGCGGCCACGAGCAGCGCGGCGGAGATGGTGAAGGCCACGTGATAGCCACCGGTCAGCGCGACCGCCTGACTCTGCCCGGCGGACAGCAGATCCCCGGTACGGGAGGCGGCCAACGTGGACAGCACCGCGACGCCGATCGCCATGCCGACCTGCTGGGTGGTGTTGAACAGCCCGGAGGCCAGGCCCGCGTCGTCGGCCTTGGCGCCGGACATGCCGAGCGTCGTCAGCGCCGGCAGGACCAGGCCGCCGCCCGCGATGAGCAGCATGACCGGGAGCAGGTCGGTGACGTAGTTCGCGGTCACCGGGACGCGAGTGAGCCAGCCCATCGCCGCGAAAAGGAGCGCCAGGCCGAACAGCAGGACGCGGCGGGCACCGAAGCGGGTGTTGAGCCGGGCGGAGACGAACAGCGACACGGCACCGATGGCCACCGCCGCGGGCAGCATCGCCAAGCCGGTGCCGAGCGCGCTGTAGCCGAGGACCTTCTGCATGAAGAGCGCGACGATGATCTGGAAGGCGAACATGGCCGACAGCGCCAGCATCTGGACCAGGTTGGCGCCCGAGACGGTACGCGAACGGAAGATCCGCAGCGGCATCAGCGGGGTTCTGGCGGTCGCCTGACGGATGACGAAGGCGGCCAGCAGAGCGAGGGATACCGCGCCGAGGCCGAGGGTGTGCGCGGCGAGCCAGCCGTGCTCCTCGATCTTGACCACCGTGTAGATGCCCAGCATCAGACCGCTGGTGACCAGGACGGCGCCGATGACGTCGGCCCCGGCGGCGAGTCCGGCCCCGCGGTCGCCCGGCAGTGCCCGGATCGCCAGCGCGATGGTGGCCAGGCCGATCGGCAGGTTGATGAAGAAGATCCAGTGCCAGCTGAGCGCATCGGTGATGACTCCGCCCAGAACCTGGCCGATCGAGGCGCCGGCGGCGCCGGTGAAGCTGAAGATGCCGATCGCCTTGGCGCGTTCGGCGGGCTCGGTGAACAGCGTCACCAGGATCCCGAGAACGACCGCGGAGGCCATCGCGCTGCCCACGCCCTGTAGGAACCGGGCGGCGATCAGCAGGCCGGGCCCGGTCGTCGCGCCGGCCAGCAGCGAAGCGGCGGTGAAGACAGCGTTTCCGGCCAGGAACATGCTCTTACGGCCGATGAGGTCACCCAGCCGACCGGCCAGGAGCAGCAATCCGCCGAAAGCGATTCCGTACGCGTTGACGATCCAGCTGAGCCCGGCGGGCGAGAAGCCCAGATCCCGCTGCATGGCCGGCATCGCGACGGTCACGATGCTGCCGTCCAGGACCGTCATCAGCATCGCGGCGGACAACACCATGAGCGCCAGCCAGCGCGATGGTTGGGGGGAAGGTGCGGTATATGACATGGCCATCTCCTGCTCAAAAGGCGAACAAGAGGAACCATAACAGATAGTTCTGTTGCAGACTATATGTCTCGGACCTTTTAGCCCTTCTGTCGAGCCCTTCGCACCCCTTGCGGCGCCTCGGCGGGAGTAGCCAGATGCCCTGTGGCCAGGCGATTCATGGCACGTAGCAGCGCCTCGGCCTCGTCCTCGGGCAGCGAGGCGAGAGCCGCCCGGTGTACGCCATCGACGATGGTCTGGCTCTGCTTGGCGACCTCCGCGCCCTTCTCGGTGACGGCGATGATCCGGGCCCGCCGGTCCGTGCTGGACGGGCGGCGCTCGGCGAGGCCCGCCTTCTCCAGGGCGTCGACGGTGACCACCATCGTGGTCTTGTCCATGTCGCCGAGCTCGGCGAGCTGGATCTGCGTGCGCTCCTCTTCCAGAGCGTGCACGAGCACGCAGTGCATCCGCGCCGTCAGCCCGATCTCCGCCAGAGCCGCCGCCATCCGGGTCCTCAGGATGTGGCCGGTGTGGTCCAGCAGGTACGACAGGTCCGGCGCGGTGCGGGAAGGGGCCATGGCAGTCATGTCGTCCAGTTTAGCAATTAGTTCCGTTATGGATTATCCCGATGCTTTGCGTCGCCCTTCCTGGCGGCTTCGGCCACGCGGCGGACGGCGCTCTTGTCGGCCTCGCCTGGTGCTCCGGACGGCGCGAATCCCGGCGAATCATCGAGGGCGGGGTCCTGGCTGAGGATGCGCTGATGGAGGCGCTCGATGTCCGCCCCCGGATCGGCTCCGAGCTCGTCGGCCAGCCGCTTCCGCAGGGCGGCGAACGCGCCCAGCGCTTCGGCCGGTCGGCCGGCGCGGTGGCAGGCCAGCATGAGCAGGCCGGTCAGCTGCTCGTCGGGCGGCCCGGCGGTGGCCAGGTCCAGGATCTCGGGGACGAGCAGCGCGTGGTGCCCGAGCCGCAGCTCGGCCTCCAGGCAGTCGATCACCGCGGCTCGGTGCTCCGCCAGCAGCTTGGCGCGGGCGTTCGCCGCGGACTGGCCGGTCAGGCCGCTGAGCGGCTCGCCGGGCCGCAGGCCGCGGGTGCCCCACTGCCGAAGGGCGTCACGCAGGATCGGTACGGCCTGCGCGTCGTCACGCCCGATCAGCGGCCGCGCCTCGTTCACCAGATCGCGGAAGCGGTAGACGTCGACCTCGTTCCGGTCGGCCAGCAGCCGGTAGCCGCCCTGGTATTTAGGCAGCATGTCGCCCAATTTCGGTCCGCTGGAATGTCCCAGATGAGCACGCAGGTCACTCGCATAATGCTGGATGACCTTGCGCGCGCTGTTTATCGGCTCCGCGCCCCAGATCTTGTCGATCAGCTCCTCCATGGTGACCGGCCGGGCCCCGGCGAGCAGGAGCAAAGCCAGCATCAAACGTTGTTTTCGGTCACCGACATAAACCCGCACACCGTCCCGGTAAGCCTCCACGCCGTTCAACAATCGAAACTGCATCGGTCCACTCCTTCGTACTACGTGTATTGGATATGACTAACGGCGTTCATAGAATTCCTATGGCTGACCGACGGCGCGGCACCGAGCCGATACCCAGGCCGACCAGACAGCGGGCGGCACAAGGCTCCCCGGACGAACAGGAGAGAAATAATGGGTACTGCCAAGGAAGGCCGGTCGCGGCGCGCCGAATGGTTCAAGGCGACGTTCAGTGACAACGGCGGCGGCTGCGTAGAGGTCGCGCTGGGCGAGAACGTGGTCGCGGTGCGCGACTCCAAGGACCCCGAGGGGCCCGTTCTCTATTTCAGCGGTGAGGAGTGGGGCGCGTTCCTCGCCGGGGTGTACGCGGGCGAGTTCGACCTGAGGTGATCCGGGTCCATGTCCGGGGAGCGCGGGTCGCGACCTCCCGGACGGCCTCGGGGAGTGCGCGAGGTGCCCGCTCCCCGGGGATGGGCGGACGGCCGTGCGCAAGGCGGGGTCACCGATCCGCGGCGCGGACGTCGGCGCTGATCGTGGCGAGGAAGTCCCGCGCCTCGTCGCCGAAGACCGCCATCTGGCTCAGCAGGGACCACTGCCGCTGATAGACCGCGATGTCGTCGGCGTGGCCGGCGCTCAGCCTCACGTGCGCGACTTCTATCTCCACAAAAGTGTCCGCCGCGCTGCCGTCGCTCTCGTAGAGGGTGAAACCGTGCGGGGGGCAGACAAGCGCTTCTGTGTTGTGCGGTATCAAGCCGATGGAGACGTTCTCCAGGGTGCTCAGCGAGGCTATCCGGTCCAATTGGGCGAGCAGGAGTTTGGCCGGTCCAGGACGGCACCGCAGTGCCGCCTCGGTAATGAGGAATTCGAAACGCCGGCTTTCCTCATACAGGGCGAGCTGCCGCTGCAAACGAGCCGCGACGGCCATGGACAGATTGCCCTCGGTGTACGGCGGGTCGAACAACGCGAAGATGCGCCGGGCATACTCGGCGGTCTGCAACAGCCCCGGAATGACGGTGGGCTGGAATCCCCGCACCAGCTGCGCCTGGTCCTCCTGCTCCCGGATCTCGTCCTGCAGGTGCGCCTGCCGCTGGAGCGCGGCCCGCCAGCTGTGCATCTCGGTGAAGGCCGCCTCGGTCAGGTCGGTCAGCCATTCCCGGGTCTGACTCGACGCCTCCACCGCCTCGCCCCACGCCGTCACCTCCGGCAGTGAGGGGATCACGGTCCCTGACTCGATGCGGGAGACCTTGGACTGGCTGATGCCGACCCGGTGGGCCAGGTCGCGACCGGAGATCCCGGCCAGGTCGCGCAGGCGCCGCAGCTCTGTGGCCAGACGCTCACGCTTGGTGCGCTGTTCCGCGCCGTCACCGTTCATCCGCTCCGCACCCTCGACAGCATCCGGCGCACCATTCTCTACGAACCAGTTTGATGCCAATTGATGATGCACTAAATCAGCTAATGTCGCACACGTCAAACCGGTGGGCGGTGCCCGGTCCTGCGCTGGTCTAGAGAGAGATGGCTGGTCCACGCGCGGGGGCGCTCACATCGGCGGGGCGGCGGCGTGATTCACGGTGATTCAGAGGGTGCGAGCTCGGCTTCGGTGGGAGCGAGATGGCGGCGCGCGGCGGGCTCGGAGCCCGGCCACCGCGTTCTGCGCGCCGCGGTGGCCGGGCAGCCAGAGATACGCGCGCGGGCGACAACCGGTTCATGCCCAGTAGAGCGCGCTCAATGACAACTGACCAGACCTCAACTCATGCGGTGCAGCTCCCACGGGTCGTGGGCGGAGAACACCTCCACCCCGTGCACGTTCGCCAGCTCGCGCAGCCGGTCCCGGCTCGTCAGCCGCGACCCCTCGTCCACCTGCGAGTCGAGCTGCACGATGTCCAGCAGCGGATGCGATTGCGGGTCGTCGGCCGACAGCTCGCGGTGGTAGAAGTAGGCGTCCCCGGCGTGCAGCAGCCACCGGTCGCCGTCCCTGACCGCCACACCCGCATGGCCCACTGTGTGCCCGGCGAGCGGCACCATCAGGAAGTCCGGCGAGAACGTCGAAGGCCGCACCCCCTCGACCCCGTTCCAGGTGTCTCCGGTGCCGGGATAGGTGACCCAGCGCGGGCCGTGCGCCCAGTGGCCGGGGCGGTAGCGGCGGTTCGGCGCCTCGGTCAGCGCCGCCTGCAGCTCGGCCGCCATGACGTGCACCTCGGCCTGCGGGAAGTCGGGCAGCCCGCCGCTGTGGTCGACGTCCAGGTGGGTCAGCAGGATGTGCCGTACGTCCGCCGGGTCGTAGCCGAGGGCGGCGACCTGCTGGACGGCGGTCTCCGCCGGCCGGAGCTCGGGCCCGACCAGCTCGACCCACTCGGCTTCGAGCAGTTCGCCGGGCCGGGTCACGTCGTCCAGCCCCAGTCCCGCCTCCACCAGGACGAGCCCCGAGTCGGGGGTCTCGACCAGCAGGGCGTGGCAGACGGCGGGCGCGGAGGGCAGGGACTCGGTCGAATCGATCTCGCGCATCGAGCCGAGATTCAGGTGATGGATTGTCATGTGCCCTAGACTGCGACTTGAAGCGCGGTTCAAGTCAAGTCAAGGAGCGGGCTGTGGACGAGATGTTGCTCGACATCGGCGAGGTGGCGCGGCGGTCCGGGCTGGCGCCGTCGGCGCTGCGGTTCTACGAGCGCAAGGGGCTCATCACGGCCGACGGGCGCAACGGCCTGCGCCGCACGTACCTGCCGGAGATGCTCGAACGCCTGGCACTGGTCACCTGCGCGCGTGACGCCGGGTTCACGCTCACCGAGATCGCCGCGTTCCTGCGCGCCGGGCCGTCCGACGCCGTGTTGCGCGAGCGGATGGCCGCCAAGGAGCGCGAGGTGGACGAGCGGATCGCGCAACTCACCCGGCTGCGCGACAGCCTGCGCCACGCGGCGGTGTGCGACCACGACCCGTTCGTGGAGTGTCCGGACTTCAAGCGGGCCATCCGCCGCGTCAGCGTCCCCTAGGAGCCCAGGGAGGTCCGTGACACGACCGTCTCGGCCCCTGTGACGGTCCGTGGTGGCTGGGGTCCCTGGGAGGGAAGCCCCCTTCGGGGGAGAGGAGGGTCGGGGTCCGTGGGGGTCAGCCTGCGCTCACGTACTGCCTCGGTCTCAGGGCGTGGGCGCGGAGGGCGGCCAGGGCGGCGAGTTGGCCGGAGCGGGTCACCCGTACGGCGAGGTCGTCGGCGAAGGCCAGGCCGAGCGCCTTGAGCTGGGCGACCAGGTCGGTGACCGGCGTGGCGACGTCCTCAAGGCTCGTCGCGGGATGCCAGCCCTCGCCCCCGACCACCTCGGCCACCCGCTCGCGCAGCTCGGCAGGCGACATCAGGGCGCCGTCGGCGAGCAGCATGAGCGCGGCCTCGCGCGCCGAGAGCTCGAACTCGTGCTCGCCCCTGGCCAGGAGCAGCTTGGTGACCGCGTCCCACATGGCCTCGGGGGAGTCGAGCAGCTGCCGGCCGTAGTCGGTGATCGACAGCCGGACGCCGGAGCGGCTGATCGCGCCCAGCTCGCGTTCGGCCAGCTCGCGCAGCCGGAGTGCCTCCGGTGAGGGGGCCAGGCGCATGGGGAGGCTGCCTTCCGAGGCGGCCAGCGACAGCAGGCCGTGCAGCGCGGGCAGCTGCTGGACCGAGACGGGAGCGTGCAGTCGCACCTCGAACGGCTGGGCCAGCTCGCGCCGGGCCGGGCCGCGGCCGAGCACCCAGCGGTTGAGCCGTTCGCCGTGTACGCGGTGCAGCCAGCTGTCGCCGCCCAGCTCGGTCCGGGGCGCGGTGAGCCAGCGCCTGGTCAGCGCGCCGGGATCGACGTCGTCGCCCGAGACGATCGCCAGCTCCAGCGCCGCGGAGCAGGCGACGTGCGCGCCCAGCTCCTCGGGGCCCATGATCATGCTCCATTGGAGGTCGGGCACGTCGGGCGGGAGCACGCCGGTGGCCTCGAGCGCCACCTGGTAGGCGCTGGTGCCCGCGTCCTCGCCCTCACGGGCGTAGGTGCGCAGGATCTTGGTCGTGAGGGCCGACTCACACAACCCGGCATAGCGCTCCAGCCCGCCGACCTGCAGCAGCCGCCCGAGCGCGCGGGCCAGCCGCTCATGGTCGCCACCGACCTTGAGCGGCAGTGTGTACCAGAGGAACTCGCAGACGTCGAGCTGCGTAACCGTCTCCAGCGGCTCCCCGCCCGTCAACCACTCCACAGCGGTCCTGGCCTCTTCGGCCAGGTCCGGCTCGGAGCGCTCCAACTCGGCGAGCAGGGCGGTGACGTCTGGTGCACTCATGCCTCGAAGTTTGCCGTATCGACCCCGGGCCTGACGATGACCGAAACCGGTGCGTATTGGGTCTTGCACTGCGACTACCCTATGAAATTAGTAAATATGGAACTGTGACCGGGTCAAATCCACCGCTTGTCGAAGAGCATCCGCGCCTTCCACTCGGTGTAGGGGATCAGCTCGGCGGACAAAACCGGATGCAGCCACCAGAAGTTGATCAGTGCCAGTAGTGCGAACGCGCCGACGGCCGCAGCCCCGAGCGTACGCCTCAACGGTACAGCCCCACCCGGTGTCTTCGCTGAGGGGCCTATCAGCAAACCCGCGCACAGGGTGATGGCCAGCACCATGAACGGCACCATCGGCACCGCGTAGAACAGGAACATCGTGCGGTTCTCGGTGATCGCGAAGTAGAACCAGGGCAGCCAGCCCATCGCGTAGGCCAGCAGCACCGCGCCCGCCCGCCAGTCCCGCGTGGCGACGTACCAGGCGATCAGGGCGATCAGCGCGGCCAGCGCGCCGAACCAGATCACCGGGGTGCCCACGCCGAGCACGGCCTCGGCGCAGTCCTTCGCGCCGCAGGCGCCGCCCTTGTTGCCCTCGTAGTAGAAGGCGACCGGGCGCAGCAGCAGCGGCCACTGCCACGGATCCGACATGTAGGGATGTGAGGTCGCCAGCCCGCTGTGGAAGGAGAAGACCTGCCACTGGTACTGCACCCACGACCGCATCGAGTCGATGACGAAGTAGATCGGCCCCGACGAGGTGGCCTGGCCCCAGTTGCGGCCGTAGCCGGCCGCGCTGACGAACCAGCCGGTCCAAGTGGTCATGTACGTCACGAACGGGACCAGCGCGAAGGCGACCAGGCCGGTCGGCACGTCCTTGGCGAAGGCGCCGGAGTAGGGATTGCGCAGGCCGACGGCCCGCCGCGCGCCGAAGTCCCACAGCAGGCTCATGACCGCGAAGGCGGCCAGGAAGAACACCCCTGACCACTTGACCCCCATGGCGGCACCGAGGCAGAGGCCCGCGGCGATCCGCCACGGCCGCAGCCCCAGCCAGGGGCCCTGCGGCGACAGCGGCGACGTCTCGTACCAGTCGACCAGCCGTTCCCGCGCCCGGTCGCGGTCGACCACCAGGCAGGCGAACCCGGCCAGCACCCAGAACATCAGGAAGATGTCCAGCAGCGCCGTACGCGACAGCACGAAGTGCAGCCCGTCGAGGGCGAGCAGGAGCCCGGCGAAGCAGCCGAGCAGGGTCGAGCGGGTCATCCGGCGGGCCACGCGGGCCAGGACCAGGATCGACAGCGTCCCGATCACCGCCGCGGCGAACCGCCAGCCGTAGGGGTTCATGCCGAACAGCCACTCGCCCACGCCGATCATCCACTTGCCCAGGGGCGGGTGGACCACGTAGGAGGCGCACTTGTCGAGCGTCGCCTCCGTGCACTTCTGAAAGATGTCGGTGTTGCCGGCGATGAGCGCCTTGTCGGCATCCTTGATCGTGACCCGCTCCACGAGCCACGTGATCAGCGAATAGCCGTCCTTGGCGTAATAGGTCTCGTCGAAGACGACGGCCTTGGGGTGGCCGAGCCCCATGAAGCGCAGCACCCCGCCGAAGACGGTGATGAACAGCGGCCCCAACCAGCCCCACAACACGCTGCCACGCATCGGCGGGACCATCCGATCTCGGATGGATCGCGTCCCGGGACTGCTCTCGTCCGCCGCCGGTTGGCCACTTGACTGGCCAAAGGTTTCGTACGGGAAATCGGTCACCGCCATTCGGACATCGTACGGGCCTCAAGCCAGTGCTTACCCAGGAAACAGGGTCTTATCGGGATGCCCTGCCACAATGGCCGGGTGACAGTAAAGGGCAGGTTGGTGCTGGCAGGGGCCCCCATCGGGCAGGCGGGCGACGTTTCGCCGCGGCTGCGCGAGGTGCTCGAGAACGCCGACGTGGTGGCGGCCGAGGACACCAGGCGCCTGCGCAGGCTGGCCAACGACCTCGGTGTGGAGATCCGGGGGCGGGTGGTCTCCTACTACGACGCCAACGAGGCCGGACGTGCGGCGGAGCTGGTCGAGACGCTCAAGCAGGGGCAGACGGTGGTGGTCATCACCGACGCGGGCATGCCGGGTGTGTCCGACCCCGGCTACCGCCTGACGCACCTCGCGGTCGAGGAGGGCATCACGGTCACCGCCCTGCCGGGCCCGAGCGCCGTCACCACCGCGCTGGCCGTCTCCGGCCTGGCCAGCGACCGCTTCTGCTTCGAGGGCTTCCCTCCGCGCAAGCCTGGAGAGCGCGCTCGCCGCTTTTCGGCGCTGGCGAAGGAGGAGCGCACGATGGTGTTCTTCGAGGCGCCCCACCGGCTCCAGAGCGCGCTGGAGGCGATGGCGGAGGCCTTCGGTCAGGAACGGAAGGCCGCCGTCTGCCGCGAGCTCACGAAGACCTACGAAGAGGTACGGCGCGGCGGCCTGGGCGAGCTGGCCGCGTGGGCGGCGGCGGGCGTCAAGGGTGAGATCACCGTCGTGGTCGCCGGTCACGTCGCGGCCGACACCGAGCCCGATATCGAGTCACTGGTCGCCGAGGTGGACCGCCGCGTGGCCGACGGGGAGCAGCGCAAGGCGGCCGTCGCCGACGTGGCGAAAGAGGCGGGCCTGCCCAAGCGGGAGCTCTACGACGCGGTTCACAGGAGATCGTCCACGCCATAGGGTGCGCATCGTGAAGAAATGGGGGATTTCCGCACAGCGGCTGGTCCCGCCCATGCAAGGGGGCGCCCTCTGGGGGTGGCTGGGGCCGATCGCGGTCGCCCTCTTCGGCGGAATACTGAGATTCGTCAGATTAAGCGAGCCGAGGGCCATCGTCTTCGACGAGACGTACTACCTCAAGGACGCCTACTCGCTGCTCAGGTTCGGCGTCGAGCGGGTCACGCTCGGTGACTCCAAGAACCCAGAGGCCGACCACCGGCTGATGGCCGGCAACCTCGACATCTTCAAGCACTGCCCGAACACCACCGACTGTGCCTCGTTCGTCGCCCACCCGCCGCTGGGCAAGTGGATGATCGGGCTGGGGGAGTGGCTGTTCGGCGTGAACCCGTTCGGCTGGCGGTTCGCCGCGGCCGTGGTCGGGACGCTGTCGATCCTCATCCTGGCCCGGCTGGCGCGGCGGATGACCCGCTCGACGATGCTGGGCTGCCTGGGCGGGCTACTGCTCTCGCTGGACGGCCTGCACCTGGTGCTGTCGCGTACGGCGCTGCTGGACATCTTCCTGATGTTCTGGGTGCTGGCCGGGTTCGCCTGCCTGGTGGTCGACCGCGACTGGTCACGGCAACGGCTGGCCGACTGGTACGACAGCTCGCCGCTCACCCCGACCGGGCCGCCGCTCGGCCTGCGGCCATGGCGGATCGCCGCGGGCCTCTGCCTGGGGGCGGCCTGCGCGGTGAAATGGTCAGGGATCTTCTTCTTGATCGCGTTCGCGGTCATGAGCCTGCTGTGGGACATGGGGGCCAGGCGGGCCGTCGGGCTGCGCAGTCCCTACTCCGGCGCCTTCGCCAAGGACGTGCCGTCGGGGCTGGCCGCGCTCGGGCTGGTGCCCGCGCTGACCTTCGTGGCCTCGTGGACGGGCTGGTTCGTCACCGCGGGCGGCTACGGGCGCAATTGGGACCAGGCGACGTCGTCGGGGCCGCTGTTCTTCGTCGTCGACTCGGTGCGATCGTGGCTGAAGTACCAGGTGCAGGTGCTCGGCTACCACACCGGGCTGCACGACTATCACCCGTACATGTCAGACCCGTGGACCTGGCCGGCCCTGTTCCGGCCGGTCTCCTTCTTCTACCCGACGAACCTGCCGCCGTCGGCGTGCGGGGCGGACAAGTGCTCGCAGGCCGTGCTCGGGGTGGGCACGCCCGCCCTCTGGTACGCCGCCATGCTCGCCCTGCTGGGACTCATCGCCTGGTACGTCGCCACGCGCGACTGGCGGGCCGGGGCGGTGCTGCTGACCTTCGCCGCCGGGTGGCTGCCGTGGTTCTACTACGCCATCGCCGACCAGCGGACGATGTACCTCTTCTACATGATCCCCGTGGTGCCGTTCATGGTGCTGGCGCTCGTCCTGGTCGCGGGGCTGGTGATCGGGAAGGAGAGCGCCACACCCGCGCGCCGGGCGGTGGGTGCCGCGGTC
The DNA here is from genome assembly GCF_040648495.1 of Nonomuraea sp. NPDC049129. Taxonomy (NCBI): domain Bacteria; kingdom Bacillati; phylum Actinomycetota; class Actinomycetes; order Streptosporangiales; family Streptosporangiaceae; genus Nonomuraea; species Nonomuraea sp. NPDC049129. Next base: position 300,106 of record NZ_JBEZDU010000006.1, read on the forward strand.
GTGGGGGCGTTCACGCTGATCGTCCTGATCAACTTCTGGTGGCTCTACCCGGTGCTGGTGGCCGAGACGCTCACGCAGGCACAGTGGTGGGCTCGGATGCTGACGCGGGCTTGGGTCGTACCCGCGCCAAAGTGACGCCGCGGCGCAGCGTGATCGCCGCGGCGATGCATGCCAGGGGGACCGCCGGCAGGACATAGCGGTAGTCGAACTCCGCCGTCGCGGCGGGCGCCAGCAGCAGGCCGAACGCCCCGAGCCAGGGCAGGATCACCGGCCCGCCGAACCGGCGCCAGCGGACCACCGTGCCGTACAGACCGATCAGCATCACGCCGCCCAGCACGATGCCGGGCAGGTAGACCACCTGCTGGTAGCCGCTCATGATCTGCGCGAAGGGCGCGACGATCTTCGTCTCCGGCGGGCCCTGCTCGTAGGTGTAGGCGTCGGTGTCCGTACGGCCCTGGTAGGAGGGCCACTGGGGCAGTCGCTTGGGGTTGCCGCTGTCATCCAGCTCGTAGAACGGGATGAAGCGATACATGTTGTACGTCTTCTCGTCCGGGAAGCGCGGCCTGCCCCAGTTGAAGGCACGGAAGAAGTCACGCGCCACCACCGCCAGGTAGTCGCCGGGCTGCGAGGTGATCGCCCGCGTGGCGAACGCGCTGGCGGCCTCGTTGGTGATGCCGGTGAACTTCTTGCCCGCGCCCCAGCGGTGCAGCACCTCACCCGTGCCCTGGCTACCGCCGCTGCCCTGGCCCCAGAGGTACCACTGCGCGTACTCCTTGCGCTGATCGACCGGATCGGTGATGCACAGGAGGAGCATCTGGAGCTCCCGATATTTGTCGATGTGCATCTTGTTGCAGTCGGCGAAGATCGCCGTGCGCATGTAAAGGATGAGCCCGTCGCTGTTGGTCATCGCGAATTTACCGAAATTTGTCGAGAACCACCCCATGTAGGCGAGGACCGGGGCCGCGCAGGCCATGATCACGGCCACGATCGTCTTCCACCCGGTCCGCTTGATGAGCAGGTACGCGACGACCAGGGCGAGGATCGGCAGGCCGATCGAGCGGGTGAGCGCGGTGAGCGCGAGCAGCAGCCCGACGACCACGCCCAGCTTCCATGACATCCGCCGGTTCCACAGGACGATCGTGATCACACCCACGACCAGCAGCGTGAACAGCGTGTCGGACATGATGAGCTGTTCGAGCTGGATCTGGTAGCCGTCGAACAGCACCGGGACGGCCGCCAGCGTCGCCCCCCACTTCGGCAGGCTGAATTTCCGGCGCAGCAACGCGTAGATGAGCGCGCCCGTGGCCAGGCCCATCAGATGCTGGGAGAGAGTTACCAAAGAGAAACTGTGGAACGGCTTGAGCAGCAGCAGCCAGAACCCGTAACCGTCCGGCCTGATGGGGTGTGGCCTGGGGTGCAGCGCGACGGAGACGTACTCGTAGGAGTCGTTGAACCACATCGCCGGGCCGTACCCGAGCATGGTGATGAGCCGCAGCACCCCGCCCAAGGCGAATGCGGCGGCGAACACCCGATGGCGGCCCAGGAACGCCAGCGCGCGTGCCAACCGGCCAGGGGCGGAGGGGTCCACAGGGGTCATCTCCGCAGCGCTCACCATGCTGTAAAGAATGCCAGTCGTTTTTAGGACTTGACCCGACCATCCACGGGCACAGGGCATGATGGTGGGCTGGAAGAGCCTTAACTGAAGGGTTGAGACGTGGAACTGACGGTGGTCATGCCCTGCCTCAACGAGGCGGAGACCGTGGAAGTCTGTGTGCGCAAGGCGCTGGCGTGCATGGAAGAGCACGGCATCGAGGGCGAGGTCCTGATCGCCGACAACGGCAGCACGGACGGCTCGCAGCAGCTCGCCCGCGACGCCGGTGCGCGTGTCGTCCACATCGATGAGAAGGGTTACGGCAACGCCCTCATGGGCGGCATCCGTGCCGCGCGCGGCAAATACGTCATCATGGGCGATGCCGACGACTCCTACGACTTCACCTCGTTGCTCCCATTCGTCGAACAACTGCGCGACGGTGCCGATCTCGTGATGGGCAACCGGTTCAAGGGGGGCATCGCCCCCGGCGCCATGCCTCCGCTCCATCGCTACCTGGGCAACCCGGTGCTGTCGTTCGTCGGCCGGTTGTTCTTCCCGTCGGCCATCGGCGACTTCCACTGCGGCCTGCGCGGGTTCAGGCGTGACTCGATCCTGCGGCTCCATCTGCAGACGGGCGGCATGGAGTTCGCCTCCGAGATGGTGGTCCGCTCCACGCTGTCCGGCCTCGACGTGCGCGAGGTGCCCACGACGCTGTCGCCCGACGGCCGCTCCCGGCCGCCGCACCTGCGTTCCTGGCGTGACGGTTGGCGCCACCTGCGCTTCCTGCTGCTGTACAGCCCCAAGTGGCTGTTCTTCTATCCCGGCATCCTGCTGATGATCATCGGGCTGGTCGCGGGCACGGCGCTGACGTTCGGCCCCGTCGAGATCGGCGAGCTGGCCTTCGACGTCGACACCTTGGTCGGCGCGTCGGCGGCGGTGGTGATCGGCTTCCAGGCGGCGTTGTTCGCCCTGTTCACCAAGGTCTACGCGGCCGAGGAGGGCTTCCTGCCCGAGTCGCCACGCGTCCGCCGCCTCATCGACATCGTCACCCTGGAGAAGGGCCTGGTGGTCGGCGGGTTGCTGGCCCTGGCCGGTCTCGTCGGCCTGGTGATGTCGCTGGTGCACTGGCAGGTCCGCAGCTTCGGCTCGCTCGACCCGCGCGAGTCGCTGCGCATCGTCGTGCCCTCCGCGACGGCGCTCATCATGAGTTTCCAGACCATCTTCGCGGCGCTGTTCATCAGCATCCTGGGCATCCGCCGCACCCGCGAGAGCTCGATCGACGCCGCCGCCAAGGTGGCCGAGGAGGCGGCCGAGGCCGTGTCCCGCGAGGAGTCCACGACGCGCTGATCATCCGCCTCGTGCCGGTATTCGGTACGAGGCGACCGTGGTCGCACCGTAGGCTTGGCCTATGTCCCAGCACATCTTGACCGCCGTAGCGTGGCCGTACGCTAACGGCCCTCGCCACATCGGGCACGTATCCGGATTCGGCGTGCCGTCCGACGTCTTCAGCCGCTACCAGCGGATGGCGGGCAACAAGGTGCTGATGGTGTCCGGCACCGACGAGCACGGCACGCCCATCCAGGTGCAGGCCGACAAGGAGGGCGTGACCGCCCGCGAGCTCGCCGACCGTTACAACCGGGTGATCGCCGAAGACCTGACCGGCCTGGGGCTGTCCTACGACCTGTTCACCCGCACGACGACGAAGAACCACTACGCCGTCACGCAGGCGATCTTCAAGGGCCTCTACGACAACGGCTACATCTTCCCCAAGACCACGATGGGCGCGATCTCCCCGTCCACCGGACGCACCCTGCCCGACCGTTACATCGAGGGCACCTGCCCCATCTGCGGCTACGACGGTGCCCGCGGCGACCAGTGCGACAACTGCGGCAACCAGCTCGACCCGATCCAGCTCATCAACCCCAAGAGCCGGATCAACGGCGAGACGCCGATCTTCGTGGAGACCGAGCACTTCATGCTCGATCTGCCCGCCTTCGCCGAGGTGCTCGGCTCCTACCTGCAGTCCAAGCAGGGCGAGTGGCGGCCCAACGTGCTCAAGTTCGCCCTCAACCTGCTCGGTGACCTGCAGCCGCGGGCGATCAGCCGCGACCTCGACTGGGGCGTGCCGATCCCGCTCGACGGCTGGCGCGACCAGCCCAACAAGCGGCTCTACGTCTGGTTCGACGCCGTCATCGGCTACCTGTCCGCCTCCATCGAGTGGGCCAAGCGCTCCGGCGACCCCGACGCGTGGCGCCAGTGGTGGCAGAATCCCGACGCCCGTGGCTACTACTTCATGGGCAAGGACAACATCGTCTTCCACGCCGAGATCTGGCCCGCGATGCTGTTCGGCTACAGCGGCCAGGGTGCCAGGGGCGGCTCGCCGGGGGCGTTGGGCGCGCTCAACGTGCCGTCCGAGGTGGTCTCCAGCGAGTTCCTGACCATGGAGGGCAAGAAGTTCTCCTCCTCGCGGCAGGTCGTCATCTACGTCCGCGACTTCCTGGCCCGCTACGACGCCGACGCGCTGCGCTACTACATCGCCGTGGCCGGTCCGGAAAACCAGGACACCGACTTCACCTGGCAGGAGTTCGTCAACCGCAACAACGGCGAGCTCGTTGCCGCATGGGGCAACCTGGTCAATCGGTCGATCTCGATGGCGGCCAAGAACTTCGGCGCGATCCCCGAGGCCGGTGAGCTGACCGACGCCGACCGGGCGCTGCTGGAGCGCTCGCGCAACGCCTTCGGGCCCGTCGGGGCGGAGCTCGGCCGCTCGCGGTTCAAGAACGCCATCACCGAGGCGTTCGACGTGGTCCGCGACGCCAACCGCTACCTGGCCGAGCAGGAGCCGTGGAAGCTCAAGGACGACGCGGAGCGGCAGAAGTCGATCCTGCACGTCGCCCTCCAGGTGGTCGACGACGCCAAGACGATGCTCACGCCGTTCCTGCCCGGCTCGTCCAACAAGGTCCACGCGATGCTCGGCGGCGAGGGCGTCTGGTCCGGCATGCCGGAGATGCACGACGTCGACGAGGACGGCGGCACCCCCTACCCGGTGATCACCGGCGACTACAACGGGGCTGCCCAGTGGGAGCACCGGCAGATCAAGCCGGGCACGCCGCTCGCGCCGCCCGTGCCGCTGTTCAAGAAGCTCGACCCGAAGGTCGTGGACGAGGAGCTGGCCCGGCTGGCCGACTGAGGTCATAGTCCTTGAGCGTGATGGCGCTGGCCGTCTTCCGTGCGGTCCGCGCCATCAGCCCGGTAAAGGGCAGATAGGGCATCAGCTTGTAGTTCTGGTTCATGAACCACCGCATGAACCTGGTCTCCGGCACCATGAACTTGCTGACCCCCTCGCCGGACTTCTGGCAGGTGAGCACGTAGTCGCGCATGGCCGCCTCGTACCCGGCGAAGGCGGCCCGGTGGTCGCGGGCTGCCGCCAGCTCACCCGCGAGCACGTACGCGCCCACCATGGCGAGCCCGGTGCCCATGCCCGACAGCGGCGAGGGGCACCAGGCGGCGTCGCCGAGTAGCACGATTCGGCCGTTTGACCAGCGGTCCATGCGCACCTGGGCGATGGCGTCGAAGTAGAAGTCGTCGGCCCGCCGCATGTCCCGCAGCAGCCGGGGAGCCTCCCAGCCGACGCCCGCCATCGCCTGTTCCAGCAGATCCTGCTGCCGGCGGGTGTCGTGGCGGTCATAGGTCAGCTCCGGCGAGCCGAACCAGAACATGGCCTTGGCCTCGGTGTTCTGCCTGGAGCTGTAGAGGGCGACCATCTTGCCCGGTGTGTTGTAGGCGTGGCCGCTGTGGTCGAGGCCGAGGTAGTTCTCCGTCGTGAAGACCGCGCAGTACAGGCCCAGGTACGAGATGAACTCCCGTTCGGGGCCGAAGGCCAGCTCACGTACCTTCGAGTGCAGGCCGTCGGCGCCGACCACCAGGTCGAAGCGCCTGCTCGGACCCCGCTCGAACGTGACCGTGACCCCGTCGGCGTCCTCGTCGAGCGCGGCGATGGAGTCGTGGAAGACGTACTCGGTGTGGTCCCTGGTGAGGTCGTAAAGGATCTTGGCCAGGTCGCCGCGCAGGATCTCGACGTCGCCGGCGAACAGGTCGGCCGGCAGGGCGCTCAGCTTCTTGCCCGCCTCGTTGACATTCCACATGGCGCCCATGTTGGTCTGCTGCCGCTGGATTTCCCCGAATATGTCCATCTTGCGGAGCACGGTCAGGTGGGCGTCACCCCGGAAGTCGACGGAGTAGCCGCCCTCACGCAGGGCGGGCGCCCGTTCGACGATCGTGGTGGAGTGTCCGGAGCGGTTCAGCCAGTAGGCCAGGGCGGGGCCGGCGACGCTGGCGCCGGAGATCAGGATGTCCATGCCGACGAGCTTCGCCGGGCGCGCTCACCGCGGGCTCACCCCGAGCTCACCGGGCAGAGCGGTGATCAGTCGCAACGGTGAGGCGGCGATCGCCGCCTCGGACACACCCGCCAGGAGGGCCGCTTGGGAGTGGGTGAGCGTCGCGCCCTCGGTCCAGGCCCGCTCGTACGCCTCCGCGCCCAGGACGGCCCGCGCCCGGGCGGAGACGTCCGCCGAGACGGGGGTCTCGGGATGGGTCCCGCCCAGCATCACGGTGGCGGCCCCCAGCAGCTTGGCGGCCAGCCACGCGCCGCCGGTGGCCGTTCGCGAGTCGCCGGGGCCGGGCTGCCCATTGCCCGCGCCGAGGTCGGTGAGCGCGAGCCGGGCGAGCGACTCGAACGCGCCGGCGCTCTCCGGCGCCGGGCCCGTCGCGACCGCGACCTCCACGGCCTGCCGGTATGAGGCCCTGGCCGCGTCGCGGTCGCCGTTGGCCTCCGCGAGGCGGCCCAGCCCGAGCAGGATCCGTACCCTGTTGCCGGTGCTCCTGAGCCACCCGGGATCCGAGCGCCGCAGCGCCCCCTCGTAGAGCTCCCGGGCCCTGACCAGGTCGCCCTCCTCCAGCGCCAGGTCGCCGAGCCCGCGCAGCGCGGAGGCAACATTCGTCGGCACGCCCACGCGCCGGGCCAGCTCGGCGGCCCGCTCGTAGTCGGCCCTGGCGGCGGTCGGCCCGACGCGCAGGTTGAGGTCGCCCCGGTTGCACAGCAGATCGGCCAGGTCCTCGGTCGCGCCCAGCTCCTCGGCCAGCGCGATCGCCTCGTCGGTGTGGGCCAGCGCGGCCTCCCGGCTGCCGTGCATGCCCGCCAGCATGGCCAGCGCGTCGAGCGAGAGCATCGAGCCCCACCGGTCGCCGAGCGCCCGCAGGTCGTCGAGCGCCGAGACCAGATCGGCCTGCGCCTGGGCGTGCTCACCCCTGGCCATCAGCGAATAGGCCCACATGAACCGGGACATCGCGCGTTCCCACGGGTCGGGGCTGTGCGCGGCCCTGGAGATCACCGTGAGCGTCGCCTCGGGGGCGTGCATGGCAGACGTGATCATCGGCCATAGGAACGTGAGAATGGGAAACTCGCGTGCCCCCTCGCCCCTCGACACGATCACGTCGGCCACGGCGGAATGGCGGGTCCACAGCTCGCCGGCCGCCTCGTCGCCGGCCGTGGTCAGCAGGCAGAGCACGTACGCGTCGCCGAGGTCCGGATCCGGCTCCACCTTGTTGAGCAATTCAATGGCCGGAGCCGTGGCCGTGCCGCGCATCCCGCGCATCCACAGGTAGGTGGACTGCGCCGCCAGCAGCCGCATGCCGAGCCGCACATCGCCCGCCTCGGCCGCCCAGCTCAGGGCCGTCCGGAGGTTGTCGTGCTCGGCGGACAGCGACTCCAGCCAGTCGAGCTGCTCGGCCGCGCGCAGGTGCGGGTCGGCCCGCTCGGCGAGGGCGAGGAAGTAGCTCGCGTGCGCACGCCGTACGGAAGGTTCGCCGGTCAGTTCTTCCGCGCAGAAGGCGCGGATGGTCTCCAGCATGCCGTAGCGGCCGTCCGTGACGGTCACCAGTGACTTGTCGGCGAGCGAGTCGAGCAGGTCCTCGGCGTCGGGCAGGCCGCACACCGCGGCGGCGGCCCCAGCCGTCGCGCCGCCCGCGAACACCGTGAGCCGCGCGGCCATCGCACGTTCTCCCTCGGTGAGCAGCTCCCAGCTCCACGCGACGACCGCGCGCAGCGTCTGGTGCCGGGCGTCGGCGGTGCGGCTGCCGCGCGACAGCAGCTTGAAACGGTCTGTGCCGAGGCGTTGGGCCAGCTCGCGGGCCTCATGCGTGCGTACGCGGGCGGCGGCCAGCTCGATGGCCAGCGGCAGGCCGTCGACCGCCGCGCAGATCTCGCCGACCGCCTCGTCAGCCACGAAATCCGGTCGAACCGCCTTCGCCCGGTCGGTGAACAGCCGTACGGCGTCCGCCTCGGCCAGCGGGCGGACCGGCCAGAGGTGCTCGGCCGTGATGCCCAGCGGCTCGCGGCTGGTCGCCAGGACGCGCAGTTGGGGACAGGCTTCGAGCAGCCGTTCGGCGAGGGCGGCGGTGTCCGCGATCAGGTGCTCGCAGTTGTCCAGGACCAGCAGCAACGGCCGGTCGGCCAGCACGGTGACCAGCCGGGCGAAGAAGCCGTCGGAGGCGGTGGACCGGGGGCCGAGCAGCCCGCCTTCGCGGATGCCCAGCGCGGCGAGCAGCGCGCGCGGGAGGTCGGCGCCCTCGGTGAGGGCCGCCAGCTCGGCGAGGCAGGCGTCGGGGCGCTGCCCGGCGACCTCGACCGCCAGCCGCGTCTTGCCCGCGCCGCCCGGCCCCAGCAGCGTCACCAGGCGGGCCGAGTCGAGCAGTGTGTCGACCGCGGCCAGGTCGTAGGCCCGGCCGACCAACGTGGTGAGCCGGGCCGGTATCCCCGACCTGCCGTCTTGCTCGGTCGGCCCCTGTCCGGCTGACCCCTGTCCGGTCGGCCGCTGTTCGGCTGGCCTCTGTATGGTCGGCCGCTGCTCGGCTGGTCGGGCGGTGGTCTGTGCGGGTGCGGTCTGTGCGCTGGGTGGCGTCAGGTGGGTGAGCTCGCCCCGTAGCAGGCGCTGGTGCAGGCCGGACAGCTCGGGCGAGGGGTCGGTGCCCAGTTCGTCGGCCAGCAGCCGCCTGGCCTGTTCGAAGGCGACCAGCGCCTCGGCCGGCCGGCCGTCCGCGCTGAGCGCCCGCATGAGCTGACCGCGTAGCCGCTCGCGCAGCGGGTGGCGGTCGATCAGCTCGCCGAGCTCTGGGATCGCCGCCCGCTGCGCGCCGCGCCGTAGGTCGGCCTCGATCCGGTCCTCCTGGGCGGCCAGGTGCCGCTCTTCGAGGGGTACGGCGTGCGTCGCGTCGAGGTCGGCGAGCGCGGGGCCGCGCCACAGGGACAGCGCCTCGCCCAGCAACGCGGCGGCCCGGTCGGGATCGGTGTCGAGTGCCCGCCGCCCCTCCTCGGCCAGCCGCAGGAACCGGTGCGCGTCGACGTCGCCGGGATCGACGGCCAGCCGGTAGCCCGTGGCCGCCCGCTCGACCATGATGCCGTCGCCGCGCAGCCTCGACACCTGGGAATGCAGGGCGTGCTGGGCGTTCTTGGGCGGCTGCTCGCCGTACAGGACGTCGATGAGCCGGTCATGGGGGACGACCTCGCCGGGCCGGATGAGCAGCAGGGCCAGCAGCGCTCGCCGGGACCGGCCGCCAAGCGGCACCTCGGCGCCGTCCGCGCGCCAGGCACGGGTGCTGCCGAGAATGCCGAAGCGCATGGACGTTACTTTAGAGGGCGTGAGCAAGATTCCCAGCCCGCCCGATCCGCTGTCCGCACCGGTGTTCGACAGCCACTGCCATCTCGACATCATGGTCGGCAACCGGCAGGCGTCCTCGGGCGATCCCGTGGCACAGGCGGCGCAGGCGGCTGCGGCGAGCGTACGGAGCATCCTCGACGACTCGCGTGCCGTCGGCGTGACCCGGCTCGTCACGATCGGCTACGACCTGCCCTCCTCCCGGTGGAACGCCGAGGCGGCGGCCGAGCACGAGGGGATCTACGCCGGCGTCGCCATCCACCCCAACGAGGCGCACGCGGCCACGCCCGAGACGCTGGCCGAGATCGAGGCGCTGGCCGGGCGTGACGAGGTGCGGGCGGTGGGGGAGACCGGGCTCGACTACTACCGCGACTGGGCGACCAAAGAGGACCAGCACGCGAGCTTCCGTGCGCACATCGAGATCGCCAAGCGCACCGGTAAGGCGCTGGTCATCCATGACCGTGACGCGCACGACGACGTGCTGAAGGTGCTGGCCGAGGTGGGCGCGCCGCCGGTGGTGGTGTTCCACAGCTTCTCGGGCGACCCCGAGATGGCGAAAAAGTGCGCCGAAGCCGGATATTTCATGTCTTTTTCGGGGCCGGTTACCTACAAGAACGCCTCCTATCTGCGTGAGGCGGCACGGGTGGCGCCGATGGAGCTCATGCTGGTCGAGACCGACGCCCCCTACCTGCCGCCGGTGCCCTATCGGGGCAAGCCCAACGCGCCCTACCTCATACCCCTCACTCTGCGTTGTCTCGCGGAGGTCAAGGGGGTCCATCCGGATGAGCTGTGCGAGGCCATCAGTGTCAATGGAGTCACGGTCTTCGGAGAGTGGTGACCATCTTTCCGTGAACCGGTAGAGGCGGCGGCGCGGGCGCCACTAGCGTCGTGCCGCCCGAAGCCACTACCGGAGGTAGTCCGTGCGCGGAAAGAGGCGCGCCCCGCGCCCTCGTATTGCCTGGCGATCACCGTGGACACCGGTGATCTGCCTGCTCGCGGTCGTGGCCGTGGGCGGCATCGGGACCGTCGCGGCGCTGGTCAAGAGCGTGGTGCTGGTCGTCGACGGCAAGCCGATGGCGCTGCGCAGCTTCGCCGGCTCGGTGCAGGAGCTCCTCGGCGAAGCCGGGGTTTCTGTAGGGTTCGGTGACTCCGTACGCCCGGCCGGGCAGGAGGAGATCGCCGACGGGACGCGGATCGTGGTACGCCACGCCCGCCCGATCACGCTGACCCTCGACGGGCGCACCACCCGCCACCTGGTGACCGCCACGAACGTGGGCGACGCACTGGCCGAGCTCGACATCAGCCCGGCGGGCGGCCGACTGTCGGCCCCGCCGACCAAGCATGTGCCGCTGTCCGGGATGTCGCTCTCGGTGTACACGCGGCGTGAGGTGTACATCGAGGCGGGCGGTCTCCGGATGGCGACCACGACCACCGGCCGGACCATCCGCGAGGTGCTCAGGCAACGCCGCATCCCGGTGCGGCCCGGCTACCGCGTGCGCCCGCCGCTCGACAGCTTCCCGGCGCAGGGGACCGTCATCAGGGTCAGCCCGCCCGCGCCGCCGCACACCGTGGTCGTGCCGGCGGCCGTGGCGGCGCTCGACTGGGCGGCGCTGGCCCAGTGCATGTCGAACGGCGACCCGCTGGCGGTCAATCCCGCCGGGCCCTATTACGGGATGTACGGGTTCAGCCAGGCCATGTGGACGGCCGTCGGCGGCACCGGGCTACCGCACACCTGGCCGCCGGAGGAGCAGACCTATCGGGCACAGCTCCTTTACCAGCTGGTCGGCGGGCGGTGGCAGGGGCAGTGGCGGGAGTGCGGGGCCCGGCTGTTCGGCTGACCACTTCCCCAGGCCCCGGCTGGTTTCGGCCGGTCGGCCGTTCGGGACGCTGGGGAAGTCGGCTGGATCAACCGGCGATCGATGTGCCGAAGTCGGCTCCCTTGGGCGGTTGGAGCGGCCGCAGCTCATCGGAGTTGCGGGCCAGCACCATGACCTTGCCGGTCGGGACGGCGTCGGGCTGGCCGATGTAGAGCTTGTTGCCGCTGTAGGCCAGCGACCAGCCGAACAGGCCGTCCGATGTCGGGAGCCTCTTGTCCTCGGCCTCGTTCTTGAGCGACAGCACCCGTACAGCTCCCTCGTAGGGCGAGCCGACGGCCACCCGGCCCTCCGCCGAGGCGGCCAGCGAGAAGCCGAACCCGGCGCCCTGCCCCACCCGCCTCGTCGGGCGCATGGCCTGGTCGTAGAGCTGGACGTAGCCACGGCCCGGCGCGGTCACCGCGAACCCGGCCCCCTCGGCGTACGCCACCGCGTAGCCGTACCTGTCTCCGGCCTGCTTGGTGGGTGAGTCGACCTTGATCCCCGAGAGCCTCGGCGCCAGCGCGTTGTCGATGCGGACCGCGGCCCCCGAGTCGGACTTGCCCTGGTCGACCTGGCGGCCGGCGCCGTCGTCGTTCTCGTACGGGACACCGACGAGCAGGCTGTTGCCCGGCCCGACCGCCACCGACCAGCCGAACTGATCGCCCACTTCGCCGTTACCCGGCACCTCCACCGAGTCCTGATTTATCCGGATAAGCCGACCCGGGCCCTGGCGTACGTAGACGGAGCCCGCGTCGGCGATCTGGGCCTGGTCCTCGTACGGCGCGCCGATCGCCACCACGTCGCCCCTTGCGGCCAAAGACCAGCCGAAGTGGGCGTTGCGCTGCGGCTCGGGAGCCGTCAGGCGTTCCGGTCCCTTGCTGTTCCCGCCGTACACGACATAGACCGCACCCGCGTCCCTGACACCGTCCACATCGGCGTAGGGCGCGCCCACCACCAGGTCGGCGCAGGGATTGCCGGGGTCGATCTTGGCCAGCGTCACCGACCAGCCGAGCGCGTCGCCCTCGATGGCGGGCACCGGCACGGGGATCACCTTGTCCCCGGAGAGGATGTACACCGCGCCCTTGCCGTCGTTGGCGAACGGATCGCCGACCGCCACGTCCTCCACGCCGTCGCCGTCGAAGTCGCTCGTACCCGAGCACGCGGCCTTCTCGGCGGCGGCCGTCGCCGCGGTGCTCATGCCGCCTATGAGGACGGCCAGCGCCAGAAGCGCCGAACCGATCATCTTCACAACCGGACCTCGATCTGGTTACCGTTCTTGAGCCTGGTCGCGATGAGTTGTACCGGTTTGCGGTACAGCGGCAGGTCGAACACGAACGCGTTGTCGATGCGGTCACCCGCGGTGATCGCCGCCGGGAACGCGGGCTCCACCGGGTCGTGACGCCCGCCCTTGTCGTCGAGCAGCGAGACGATCGGGTCGCCGATCTCCTGGCGCTCGCCGCCGGGGTTCAGCATCGTCCAGCGGACCACGCACAGCTGGCCCAGGCTCTGCGTCTTGCCCTCGTACTCCTTCAGACCGCATTGCGGGGCAGCCGCGACGATGAGCTGCGGGTCGTCGAAGGACTTGCCGAGGGCGAACCGGTGACCGAGGTCGTTGGGCCGCGCCGAGGCGGAGGCCGTCTGGGTCTGCGACTGGACGGGCAGCGTGGTGTTGCGGCTGGAGGTCACGATGAGGACGGCGAAGGTGACGGCGATGGCCGCCACGGCCGCGGCTGCCGCGATGAGCCAGCGGGTGCTCAGGGACCGTCCGGGGGCCGGGGCCTGGGTGTCGTCCGAGGACAGCGCCTCTGCCTGGAGCCCCGGATTCGTCTGGCGACCCTGTACGTTCAGCTCCTCCTGACGGACCTGAGCCTGGGCCTGGACCTGAGCCTGGTCCGGCTGCCGCGTCTGCTCGGGTAAGCGGGCCTGCTCCTTCTTGGCGCTCGGCTTCTTGAGCGTCGGCTTCTTGAGCAGCGCTTTCTTGGCGGTCGGCTGCTGAGGGGCGGGCACCTCCCAGCGCGCCAGCTCCTCGCGAGCCGCCTGCTCCTCCCGGCGAGCCAACTCCTGCAGATCGGGCTGCTCCTGCCCTGGCGACGACTGTGCCTGGAACGCCTGATGCCTCTGCGCCCCCGCCTGTGACCCAGGCTGTGAGCCCGGTTGTGACCCCGGTTGTGACCCCGGCGCCGCCTCCGGCCGAGATGGGGGCTGGGACGGGTCGGTCGCCACGGCCGGCCCCTTGGCTGTGGTGTCGCTGGGCGGCGGCGTGGCGAACGTGGCCGTGATGTCGGGCTCGTTCACCACGTTCTGCGGCGGCTCCCAGTCGTCGAGCAGCCCGGGAGCCACCAGAGTCGGCGGATCGACCGCCGGTGCCGCCGATGTCGCCGCAGGGGCGGGCGCAGCGCCTCCGACCAGGGCGATCAGCAGGTCCTGGGCGGTGGGCCGCTGAGCCGGATCCATGTCGGTAGCCCGCCGGACCAGCTCATCGAGCGGCGCGGGCAGAGCGCCCAGGTCCGGCGGCGCGTTCAGTACGCGCGTCGCGAGCGTGATGGGGTCGCCGCGCCCGAACGGGTGGCGCCCATTACCGGCGTACGCGATCAGGCAGCCCCAGGCGAAGATGTCGACGGCGGGAGTGACCGTTTCCCCCCGTACCTGCTCGGGCGCCCACCAGCCGGGACTGCCCAGCAGCTCACCGGACATGGTGAACCCGGTCTCCCTGTCGAGCGCCCTGGCGATGCCGAAGTCGATCACTCGCGGCCCGGACAGCGACAATATGACATTGGCCGGCTTGAGATCCCTGTGCACCAGCCCGGCGACGTGGATCGCCGCCAGCGCCGCCGCGACTCCCAGCGCGACGCCGTGCAGCGGCCCCGGGTCCAGCGCGCCGTACTTGGCGATCTGGTCCGACAACGGGGTGCCGCCGATGTATTCGGTCACCATGTACGGGCGGCTGTCGCCAGTGTTGCCGTTGTCCAGCACCTGGGCCGTACAGAACGATGCCACCCGTCGCGCGTTCTCCACCTCGGCGTGAAAGCGGTCCGCGAACCCCTGCTGGTTGGCGAACTCGGCCTTCACCACCTTGACCGCGACAAACCGCCCCGTCGGTGCCCTGGCCAGGAACACCGTACCCATGCCGCCCTCGCCGAGTCGGCCGAGCAGCCGGTACGGGCCGATTTCCCGCAGATCCGTCGGGCGGAGCGGCGCGGCGCCCGTTGGCTCCATCAAGGACGTCCCTTCCTGTTCCACGCCCATCCTCCCCTGTGGTGCCCCCATCCGCCATCGCAGGTTCTTCGATGCGGGAGACTGGTTGGATGATGAGCCTGTTGGGCCCTGCAGAAATACGTATTTTGGCGGATAAGCTAAATCTTCGTCCGACGAAAAAGCTAGGCCAAAACTTCGTGATCGACGCGGGAACCGTGCGGCGCATCGTCAGAGTGGCCTCACTGGCCCCAGACGACGTGATCATAGAGGTGGGCCCCGGCCTCGGCTCTCTCACCCTCGCACTGCTCCCCGAGGCCCAGCATGTGGTGGCCGTCGAGATCGACCCCGTACTCGCGGGCCAGCTCCCGCTGACTGTGGCGGGCCGCGGTCTCGGCGACAAGCTCACGGTCGTGGAGGCCGACGCCATGCGCATCACCTCCGCCGACCTGCTGGGCCACACGCCCACCGCCCTGGTCGCGAACCTTCCGTACAACGTCGCGGTCCCGGTGGTCCTGCACCTGCTGCAAGTGCTGCCGTCACTGCGCAAGGGCCTCGTGATGGTCCAGTCGGAAGTGGCCGACCGCCTCGCGGCCGGCCCCGGGTCGAAGGTGTACGGGGTGCCGTCGGTGAAGGCCGCCTGGTACGCGGATGTACGGCGAGCAGGCCCGGTGGGGCGGACGGTTTTCTGGCCCGCACCGAACGTGGATTCCGGCCTCGTCTCCATGGCCCGCCGGGACCCGCCCGAGACCTCAGCCTCGCGCGAGGAGGTGTTCGCGGTGATCGACGCCGCATTCGCACAGCGCCGCAAAACGCTGCGGGCCGCCCTCGCATCCTGGGCCGGCAGTCCGGCGGAGGCCGAAATCGCCTTGCGGGCGGC
This sequence comes from Nonomuraea sp. NPDC049129, assembly GCF_040648495.1. Lineage (NCBI taxonomy): Bacteria > Bacillati > Actinomycetota > Actinomycetes > Streptosporangiales > Streptosporangiaceae > Nonomuraea > Nonomuraea sp. NPDC049129. The sequence continues at coordinate 315,337 of NZ_JBEZDU010000006.1, forward strand.
CGGGGTGGACCCGTCCGCGCGGGGGGAGCAGCTCGACGTGACTGCCTTCGCCCGAATCGCCGAGGCCAAGTCCTCGTAGAGCGGGCGGGTACGGCTCGCAAGCCTCGGGCGATCGGCGCGCTTGAGAGGGTCCGCCCCCGTGGAGATCCGCGCCCGAGGGGGGACAGGTGCCCGAGGGGACTGGTGCCCGGGGGGACTGGTGTCCGAGGGCCCGCGTGCTTAGTGCTCCGACCGCATAGGTTCGCCGTGGTGGCGGTTGGATGTGCGATGACGTCCATTCAACCGCTGGAGGCGCGGTGGCTGAGCCTGTCCGTGTGCGCAGACTGACCGACCAGGAGGGGCAGAAGCTGCAGCAGATTGTGCGGCGGGGCAGCGCGAGTTCGGTGCGCTATCGGCGTGCGATGATGCTGCTGGCCTCGGCCGGCGGGAACCGTGTTCCGGTGATCGCCCAGCTGGTGCAGGCTGACGAGGACACGGTGCGGGATGTGATCCACCGGTTCAACAAGATCGGTCTGGCCTGTCTGGACCCTCGGTGGGCGGGAGGCCGTCCCCGCCTGCTCAGCCCTGACGACGAGGACTTCGTCGTCCGGACGGCCGCCACCCGCCCCACCAAGCTCGGCCAGCCCTTCACCCGCTGGTCGATCCGCAAGCTCGCCGCTTACCTGCGGAAGATACACGGACGCATCATCCGCGTCGGCCGGGAAACGTTACGCTGCCTGCTGTTGCGCCGCGGTATCACCTTCCAGTGCACCAAGACCTGGAAGGAATCGCCCGACCCGGATCGCGACGCCAAGCTCGACCGCATCGAGCAAGTGCTGGACCGTTTCCCCGACCGCGTCTTCGCCTTCGACGAGTTCGGGCCGCTGGGGATCCGGCCCACCGCGGGCTCCTGCTGGGCCAAGCAGGGCAAGCCCGACCGCCTGCCGGCGACCTACCGCCGCACCCACGGCGTCACCTACTTCCACGGCTGCTACTCCGTCGGCGACGACCGCCTCTGGGGCGTCAACCACCGCCGCCAAGGCACCGCCAACACTCTGGCCGCGCTGAAGTCGATCCGCGCTGCCCGACCCGACGGCGCCCCGATCTACATCATCCTGGACAACCTCTCCGCCCACACCGGCGCGTACATCCGCCGCTGGGCGAAGAAGAACAAGGTCGAGCTGTGTTTCACCCCGACCTACGCTTCCTGGGCCAACCCGATCGAGCCCCACTTCGATCCGCTGCGCCAGTTCACCCTGGCCAACTCCAACCACCGCAGCCATCCCGCGCAGACCCGGGCCCTGCACGCCTATCTGCGCTGGCGCAACACCAACGCCCGCCACCCCGACGTACTCGCCGCCCAACGCAAGGAACGCGCCCGCATCCGCAGCGAGAAAGGCATCCGCTGGGGCGGACGCCCCGTCGCCGCCGCAGCCTGATCAAACGATCCCAGCGGAGAACGTCAGATCCTCGCACTACGGGCGATGCGGTACAGCACGTTCGGACGCAGTGGCCCTTCGGGCTCGGTGGGGTCGTCGAAGTCGTCGGCCGGGTTCCGGGTCATGCCGATCCGGCGCATCACCGCCTGGGAACGAAGGTTGGTGGCCGTTGTGACAGCGAGGATCTCAGGAAGCTCAAGAGCGTCGAAGCCGTGGGCCAGGACTGTCAGCGCAGCTTCGGTAGCGTAGCCCTGGCCCCAGGCCGAGCGGGCGAGCCGCCAGCCGATCTCCACTCCTGTGAACGGCATGTGGTCGTCCACTTCATCCAAGCCTGCGAAGCCGATGAACTCGCCCGTGGCCTCCTCCTCAACCGCCCACCACCCGTAGCCTCGCTGGTCGAACTCGGCCTGAAATCGCGACACGGAGGCATCGCTTTGTTCGCGGGTAAGCAGGTCACCCAAGTGCTCCCGGACCTCGGGATCGGCATTCATCGCCGCCCATGGTTCAAGGTCGGAGTCACGCCATCGGCGCAAGATGAGGCGATCGGTGCGCAGTTCAGCCATGCTGCCCAGCCAACATGAGCTCTGTGCCCGAGGCAATCACTTTTCTTCTGCGTGACACCGCCACCCAGAAACACAGATCCGCTCTCAGGGTGAACGAAGCGACCATCGACCCGGCGAACCTATGCGGTCAGAGCATTAGGCGATCGGACTTCGGGGCCTGGAAGCCACAAAAGCCATCCCCGGCCACCCCGGTTATCCACAGAGGGTCGCCTCCACAACTCCGGTTATCCACAGAACCCCGCTCGGCTCCCCGCCCCCAAGCCCGATCGCAAGATCCTGGGGCCTCCGTTCCGCACGTCGCAGGAGGCCCACATGACCCCCCACTCCGCCCCGACCCGCCGCTTCGGCCTGGCCCCCCGCTCCGCCCTGCCCCGCCGCTTCGGCTTGACCTTCCACTCTGACCTGGGTACTCGCTTCAGCCCGGCCACCCGCCCCGCCCCGACCCCTCACCCCGACCTGGGAATCCGCTCCAGCCCAGCCACCCACTCCGGCCTGAACATCCGCTCCAGCTCGGCCACTAGCCCCGCCGCGAGCACCAGCCCCGCTCTGAACACCCGCTCTGCCCTGGACCCTCGCCCCGCCCTGACTCTCCGCCCTGTTCTTACCGGGCTCGCGGTCGGAGGAGGCACGCTCGCGGCGCTCCTCGCATTCCCCAACACGGCTGTCGCCGCGAGCACCAGCGCGACCTCACTCAAGCCACCAACCAATCAGTGCTTCCACCTGATCGCCCTACCCACCAAACCCGTGAACGGCGCACGCGATACGAGCCCCGTGAATGCCGGACGCGATACGAGCCTCGCTAACGGCGGACGCAACGCAAACGGCGGACGCAATACGAGCCCCGCGAACAGCGGACACGATACGAGGCTCTCCCAGGACGTCGCGCCAGAGACACTTTTGGCCCTGCCTCCTGAGGGCGTGGACCATTTTGATGGCGCAGACAATCCCGGTGGCGCGGACCAGCAGCCCATCTATGTCCTCATCCCCCTACCCCCAAAAGCCTGCCCCGCCCTCAACCCTCCGGCCACAATCCCCGGAGACCCCGGAGACCCCGGAGACCCCGGAGACCCCCGAGACACACCGCCCAAGCCAAGACCCACCAAGCCTGGAATCAAGCCTGGGACTAAGCCCCGGACCAAGGGCGACATCGCGGCGGCAGCCGCCATCGACCAGTTGGGCACCCCGTTCTCGTGGGGCGGCGGCACCCCGTCAGGCCCCACCACAGGCATAGGCAGGGGAGCCCACACCAAGGGCTTTGACTGCAGCGGCCTGACCCTCTACGCCTGGTCCAAAGCCGGCATAAGGCTCGGTCACTACACAGGCACCCAGTTCCGCCAGGGCCGCAGAGTCACACTCGGCGAGCTACGCAAGGGCGACCTGGTCTTCTTCGGTGGCGGCACCGGCGACCCCACACACGTCGGCCTAAACCTCGGGGGCGGCGTAATGATCCACGCCCCCAAAACCGGCGACGTGGTCAGAAGAACCCCGTTCCTGACCTCCACCTACTATCGCCCCCTATACCGAGGCGCCGTACGCCCAGGCTGACCCCGACAGCCGAGAGCACCCCCGAGCCACCCCTGGCCCTCACCACCGCACGAGGACCAGTTCTTGTTTTCGGGCCGCACCCATCCCCCGGATTCGCCGGGTGCGGCCCGGCTCCTCAAGCACGAGCGCAGACTTTGACCAACTTCTCGACCAGAGGCGCGAGCAACTCCTGATCCTCGGGCCTGCCCGGCTCATACTCCACGATCCCCAGCCCTGCCACTTCGAACCGCTCCGCCACCGCGCTGACCAGTCCAAGCAACCCATCAGGTCGCATCCCGCCCGGCGCCGGCGTCCCCACGCTGGCGAACACCTCCGGATCCAGTACATCAAGATCGATATGTAGGTAGACGACCTTCTCCTCGAATCCACGCTCCTTCGGACAGCCGCCCCGCTCCCGATCGAAACCAGCTGAAGCGATCGCATCGACCAGCGTCGCGGAGTCCGGCATGCCCAGGTGGCACACCCCACTCGCCTCAACGAACGCACCCTCGGCCGGATCGAGATCCCGCACCCCGGCGAGCACGATCTGCCACGGACGGACCGGTTCCTCTGGCACCAGCCCCTCCGGTCCTTCACCGGTGAGGGCCCGCAGCACCATCCCGTGAAACGCCCCAGACGGTGAGCCGGACGGCGTATTGAGATCCCCATGAGCATCGAACCAGACGACCACCAGCCGATCCCCGTACGTTCGCCGAGCCGCCGCCACCGGCTCCAACTCGACCCCGCAATCACCTCCAGCAGTGACCATGAGCCCCTCGCCCACTTGCGACATCACCGCCCGCACTCGAGAAGCCGTGATAACCAGATCATCATCGACTTGCACACGCAGTTGCCGCCTCGCAGGCACCATCCTGGCCACCAACTGGGCCCCCTCCCGAAGCCGCTCCGCCGTAGCAGACCCCGACCCCCGCCACTGCGGCACCTCAACAACCGTCACTTCCGACAAAACGCCCTCTTTCTCTCCAAAAGGCCTTATTTCCCCCAATCTAACGTCGTCAAGGTCGAGTCACTTGGCGCCATACTTCACGCGGTCTGTGCCTTCCGGGTGGTGTCCCGCCGAGCAGCGAATCAACGATGTAGTGACACGTCATCTACCAGGCCGCATGAGGGGCTGGTTTTCGGTCGCTGAACACACTCGGGACCGCGATCGCCCGCGACGCGCTCACCCCGGTAACGGGCGACTGTTACGCACGGTTCCGTGGGAGCCCAAGGCTGCGATGCCCTGGGTCGCCCGACCCTCTGATCTTCACATCGTCTTAGTCGGCGCTGATGGTGATCTATCGCATAGTCGAGGACCGGTGGCGGGATTCGGCACGGTCGGCACCCCGCATCCGGCCTTGATCGGTGCCGCCGGGACGACTAGCCTGATCGCCGAGTTGCTGGAAGGCGGGGCCGAGGCGATCACGTCGGGCGGGAAGAGCCCCGACCACGATGAGCTGCTCGACCACGATGAGCTGCTCGACCACGACGCCATGGAGTTCGGGACCGACTGACGATGAGCGCGGAAGAGGATTTCAAGCAGGTCGGCGCCGAGCTTGCCGACCTAGGTGTACGGATCTCCAGGATGATGGGGAGTCCCGCGCTCAAAGATCAGGCGGGGAAGGTGTTCGCGAGCCTGCAGCGCGACGGCGCGATGGTGTTCCGGCTGGTCAGGGACACCCCCGAACACGCAGCCGCGCTCCAGCTGGCCGGGGCGTTCCTGTTCGACCCCTCGGAGCAGGGCAGGGTGATGAAGGACTGGGTGGTCGTGCCCCACTCCTCGGTCGAGAAATGGACGGATCTGGCCGAGGCTGCCCTCAGCCGCCCACGCTGATCATTGGGCCACGTCGACGGTGTGGCGGCGGGCGCCCGAGTCGGGCAGGACGCGGAGCACGGCCGTCGGCGAGGTTGGCTTGCCGCTAGCGCAGCCACCTCAGAGCTGCGTCGGCGCAGTCCTCGGGGCTGCTGTTGAAGGCGATGGCCGCGTTGGGCGCGTGCTGCCGGACCAGGTTGACCGCCTTCTCGAAGAGTTCGAGCAACGGCTCGTGCTTGCGGATGCCGCCCCCGATCACCACGCAGACGTAGTCTTTGCGGGTCAGGGCCTCCACGATCGCTCCTTCGGGGTTCTCGTCAAGTGCCAACAGGCACCAGTCGGCCTCGATACCATGATCGTCGAAACGGGCCTGACCGCGTGCCATCGCCGCCTGAACTGGCTCCGGATCCCAGCCCTGGATCTTGGCGGGATCGAGGCCGACCACCAGTACTTGTGCCACTGTCACGCGTCCTCCTTCTCAAAGAACGTTCTGCCAGCGCGATGGTTGAAGGTGATGTCTGGGCGCATCGAACATTGTCGACCTCCTCCAGAGGGCGCCACGTTATCCCGATCTTGCCACGCGCTTCTCGACATGCTCTCGTCAGAGTGGCAGGACATCGCGCCAGATGCTGGGTACTGAGTCGGCTGCGGCTGTAAGCCCGCATGGACAGCTCAGGCCAGGGCCGAGATCTCGATCCGGGTGTGGTCGGTGGGGTCAAGCAGGCACGACAGCACGACGTTCCCCCGCTCCAGGTGTTCCCCCATGGACGAGGTGAGCCGGGCTGTGCGCTCGATCTCGTACGGGCTGCTGCCCTGAGGGGTTACGCGAAGCCGCAGCAGCCAGATGTAACGTCCGTTGAACTTGTTGGACGTCTCCTCAATCCTCAGGACCGCCGCGTTGCACGGCACCGCGACCGCGCGCTCCTCCGGCGTGAAGGTTCGCAGCGCGGCGGATTCCATGCTCGCGAACGAGATGGAGCCCATGGCGAGCAGCCCCGCGCCCAGGAGGAGGAACATCGCGCTGACGTACGCCCCGACCCGGGTGTGTGGCTTTCGCCGCAACACGAGGAACAACACCATGGCCACGATCACTGCGATCACGGCGAGTGTCCCGAAGACGATCGATGGCATCGTTCTTCCTCACGCTGAGAGGCGGAGCCTGGCAGCCGGCCTTGTCCGTTCCGATGTCGATAGTTGATCAGATGCCGCTTGCATGGTGGCTGCAGCCCGCATGATCGCGTAGCTCCTCTCGTCTGCGGCACTGGCGCGACATTCCGCCAAGCGGGCCGGAGGAGCCCCCAGCGCAATGGCAACGCCGGCGACTGGCACCGTGGTCGCGGGCGTCCGCCCCACGAGTGAACATTTCGGCCGCCGCGCGTCTGCTGGAGCCGCACCCATTACCAGCCGGTCTCGGCGGCGGCATCGTCGTCCTGTTCCATGCCAGAGGAGAGCTGCCTATGTCACGTCGATCCGAGCAGAGCGCCGCCGCCTGCGCCAGCTACGCCGCCTGCCTGGCGTCCGGTTACGCTGCCCGCGTGGCATCCGGCTACGCTGCCTGCGCTGCCTGCGTGGCGTCCAGCTACGCCGACCGCGTGGCCCAGACGCTCGCCGTGCCCGTCGATGACCTGACCGGCCCGACAGCAGGCAGCATCGTGGTGAGGTCCATCGCCGCGTACCTCGTCGATCAAAGTCCATCCCTCATCGGCGACGTCTCCACGCGCCATGGCGATGGTCTACCAGGATCGCCGACCGCAGCGCCGGAGAATCGCCCCCTCGGGTACGGGTGTTGCATCGGTCCCGTACAGGCGTCACCACTTCTGCCGAGAATCATGTGAGCGGGAAGCGAGCCCCTATAGGCTCGAGTGTCCTCGACAAGCTCGAGAAGAGTCCTCAACCTCGGCAAACGACGAAAGTGACAGAAGATCGATGAGCTCGGTTACCGTACGGGTGCCCGCGAAGGTCAACGTGCAGCTATCCGTCGGACCGCTTCGGGAAGACGGCTATCACGACCTGGTCAACGTCTTCCACGCCGTATCGATCTTCGACGAAGTGGTCGCCAACGAGTCCGAGTCGATCACTGTCACGGTGGGGGGCAACTGGGCGGACCGGGTCCCGATCGATAACGAGAACCTGGCGATTCAGGCCGCGAGAGCCCTGGCCAAGCACGCGGGCCGCACCTATGGCGCGGCGTTGGTGATCCACAAGGCGATCCCCGTGGCCGGTGGCATGGCCGGGGGAAGCGCGGACGCGGCGGGGGCTCTGGTGGCGTGCAACGAGTTGTGGGGGCTTGGCCTGCCGTTCGACGACCTCATGGAGATCGCCGGCGACCTGGGAAGTGACGTACCCTTCTCGCTGCTCGGAGGCACGGCGGTGGGGATCGGGCGGGGTGAGCAGCTCAGCGAGTTGCCGACCGGCGGCCGGTTTCACTGGGTGTTCGCGGTGGCGGAGGGCGGACTGTCGACGGCCGCCGTCTATGCCGAGTGCGACCGGCTTCGTGCCGCGACCGGTGCGGAGACCCCCTGGCCGCAGCTGAGCGACCCTCTGCTGGAGGCGCTCGGCGCCGGGGACGCCCGCAAGCTGGGCGCGTACCTCACCAACGACCTCCAGCCCGCTGCCCTGACGCTCCGCCCTCAGCTGGCCGACACCCTCGAAGCCGGTCGCCAGTACGGCGCGCTCGGCGCGATCGTCTCCGGCTCCGGTCCGACCTGCGCCTTCCTCGCGACCGACGCCGCCCACGCCGACCGCCTGGCCGCCGCCCTCACCACGTCCGGCATCACCCGCACCGCGATCCCCGCTCACGGCCCTGTCCCAGGCGCCGTGGTGGTCTGACGTCATCGTTCGGCCGGGCGGTTCGTTGGACAGCTCGATCTCGACGGCCAGGTCACCCAGAACCTCCTCCTCCAGCCCCTAGGTGCGGCGGATGCAGGCCCGCCCCTAGCCGGCTGCTGGTCCGAGCTGGTCCGGGCTGGTCCGGGGCTGGTCCGGGGCTGTTGGTAATGACTTTCTCAGGTCGGGAGCCAGGGGTGAGAGGCGGATGCCTGTGCCGCGACCCAGGGCGGTCGGATGGACCGCCGCCCTGGGTCTCGCTGCCGTCAGCCTGCTTCCGAGGTGATCAGGAGCGTTGGCCGGGCTGGTTCACGATCTTGGCTTCGAGCTGGGCGGTCAGGCCCACCGTGCCCGCCTTGAAGGTCTCCTTGCTGCCGTCGGCCCACTTGTAGGTCCGGTCCTTCAGCCGCGTCGAGTTGGTGCCCAGGTAGCGGAAAGTCTCCGGGTCCAGGATCAGATAGCTGCGCGCCTCGGCGTCGGTGAGGCTGAACGCCACGCCTCGCCGTCCGTCGGCGACGGGCACATCCTGGGTCACCGTCATGCCCTTGATCGTGGGCAGCGCGCGGAAGAGCGCGGCCCGTACATCGGGGGCGAGCCACTGCTCGGTCATGAGCTGATTGATCTCCATGAAAAGCATCTCGGGTGGGACGTGGCCGTTCAGCTCCTGCGGCCCCCGGCGGTCCTCGTCGAGGATGGCCGCCTTGATCTTGGTAATCACTCCGGCCGGAGTGACAGGGGGCTTGGCCAGCTCGGCCGGGTTCATGACTGCGCTGCCCTGGAACATCAACTTGCCGCCCTGGTACCAGGCCGACCGCTTGCCGTCCACGCTGGTCCACCGTTCCCAGGTGTCGCGCTGGTCTCGGTCGACGTCCCCTTCGACGCCGGCCAGCTGCAGTTCCTTGGTGTAGAGCCACTGGCCGGGGTCCGGGGCGGGCGTGGGGTCGTTCTCGGCCGCACGGGCGGCGCGCTCGCCCAGCTCGGCCACACCGGCCACGGGCGCCATGTCCGGCTGGTCCCTGAGCGCCACGACGGTCCCGCCGACGACCAGGGCCAGCGCCGCGGCCACAGCGAGCCGCCAGCCGAGCCTTCTCGCGCGGGTCGCGGTCGGCTTCCGTGCGGCTCCCGGCTCGTGGATCGCCGACACCGGTCGTACGGCTTCCCGCTTGTGAATCGCCGTCACCAGCTGTGCGGCCCCCGGCTCGTGGATCGCCGTCATCAGCCGTGCCCTGGCCGCATCCGCGGCTTCGGCGGTCATCGCCGGGGTGTTCCGGCGAAACTCCTTGATCGCGTTCATCACAGCTCCTCGCCCCCGAGCACGTTCCTGGCCTTCTTCCGCGCCCGGTGCAGCCGTGACCGTACGGTCCCCACCGAGATGTCCAGCGCCCGCGCCACCTCCTCGTACGACATGTCCTCCCATGCCACCAGCAGCAGCACGTCCCGATGCCCACGTGGCAGGGACGCCAGCGCCCCCGCCAGCTCACGATCCCTGCCCTGCGCCGTGACCCGGCGCGTCACGGTGTCGGCCAACTCCTCAGGCAGAGGGTCCACCCCGGTACGACTCAGCGCCCGCAGCAGTCGCTCCTCCTGCCGCCGATGCCTGGCGATCAACGTGGTGGCGATGCCGTACAGCCAGGGCCTGGCCAGCGTGAACGACGTGTCGTACGTCCCGCGCCTGCGGAAGGCGGCCAGGAACGTCTCGGCCATGATGTCGTCGGCGGCCTGCGTGCCGAGCCGCCGCGCCGCGTACAGGTGGATCTGCTTGGCGTAGCGGTCGAAAAGCGCGGCGAACTGCTCTGGGTCGTGCGCCGAACGACGGATCAGTTCTCCGTCGTCGATATCGACAGTCTCAGCACTCAACGCCTCTCCTCCGTGAGTAGGTAGTTCACCGTGCTGTCTCCCGAAGGGCGTCACCGAGTTCCCAAGAGCCGTGACGCGGCGGAGAATGTGACCTCGCCGCCCGCAGGCGGCCCGCGCTATCAGTGCGGCCGGTCCCGGGCGCACAGGAACGGCTGGTTGCGGGCGTTGCGCCGGGCCTGCGATGGGTGGGGTCGGTCTGGTGTCGTCACCACAGCGCCTTTGAGGCCGATACCCTGGTAGGGCCATGAATCTGGTAAATCTCGAGTCTGTTTCCCATGCCTACGGGCCCAAACCGCTGCTCAACGACGTCTCCCTCGGGGTCGAGGTCGGCGAGCGCATAGGTGTCGTCGGACGTAACGGCGGCGGCAAGACCACGCTCCTGTCGGTGATCGCGGCGGACGTACGCCCGGACAGCGGCCGGGTCACCCATACCCGGGGGCTGCGGGTGGGCGTGCTGTCGCAGCATGACGCGCTCGATCCGGCGATGCCCATCCGGGAGATCGTGCTGGGTGAGAAGGCTGAGCACGAGTGGGCGGGGGATCAGGGCGTCCGCGAGATTCTCGGCAACCTCATCGGCGATCTCGATCTCGACGCCAAGGCGGGGGATCTGTCCGGTGGCGAGCGGCGGCGCACCGCGCTGGCCCAGCTGCTCATCGATGAGCACGACCTGATCATGCTCGACGAGCCCACGAACCATCTCGACATCGAGGCCATCGCCTGGCTGGCCGGTCATCTGGCCGGTCGCAAGAGCGCGCTGGTGGTCGTGACGCACGACCGGTGGTTCCTCGACGCGGTCTCCACCAGGACCTGGGAGGTCGTGGACGGGAGGGTCGAGCGATATGAGGGCGGTTACGCCGCTTACGTGCTCGCGAAGGCGGAGCGGGCGCGCATCGCCCAGGCCGCCGAGGAACGCCGCCAGAACCTGATGCGCAAGGAGATCGCCTGGCTGCGGCGCGGCCCGCCCGCCCGCACGTCGAAGCCGAAGTTCAGGGTGGAGGCCGCGCAGGCGCTGATCGCCGACGAGCCGCCGGCGCGGGAGAGCGTGGAGCTGCTGAGGTTCGCGGCGGTGCGGCTCGGCAAGACCGTCTACGACCTCGAAGACGTCACCCTGCACGCCGGTGGCCCCGGCAGCGGGCCGCTGGTGCTCGACGACTGCACCTGGCAGTTCGGGCCGGGCGACCGGGTCGGGCTGATCGGCGTCAACGGCTCCGGCAAGTCGTCCGTGCTCCGGCTGCTCGCCGACTCGGTCCAGCAGGACTCGGGGCGGATGATCAGGGGCAAGACGGTACGCCTGGCGCACCTGTCGCAGGAGCTGGCCGAGCTCGACCCCACCCGCCGGGTGCTGGAGACGGTCGAGGAGGTCCGCAAGTACATCCAGGTCGGCAAGAAGGAGTGGTCCGCCTCCCAGCTGCTCGAACGCCTGGGCTTCAAGGGCGAGGCGCAGTGGAAGGTCGTCGGCGACCTGTCGGGTGGCGAGCGGCGGCGGCTGCAGCTGCTCAGGCTCCTCATGGACGACCCCAATGTGCTGCTGCTCGACGAGCCGACCAACGATCTCGACATCGAGACGCTGAACGAGCTCGAAGACCTCCTCGACGGCTGGCCGGGCACCCTCATCCTGGTGAGCCACGACCGCTACTTCCTCGAACGCGTCACGGACAAATGTGTGGCGCTGTTGGGCAACGGCAAGCTCTCCTTCCTTCCGGGGGGCGTGGACGAATACCTGTCCCGCCGGGCCCAAGGCACCGCCCTGACGGCCCGGACGACCTCACCCCAGTCGTCGGCTCCCGCACCGATCCAGCCCGCGGCCCCTCAGGAGGGCATGTCGGCAAAGGAAGAACGCGAGCTGCGCAAGGAGCTCAACCGCCTCGAACGCCAGCTCGACCGGCTGGGCGACCAGGAAGCCAAGCTCCACGCGGCAATGGCGGACGCGGCCAGCGACTACGCCAAACTGGGCTCCCTGGACACCCAGCTCAGGGACATCCTCGACCAGAAGGACACGGTCGAGGCCGAGTGGCTCGAACTCGCCGACCGCCTGGGCGACTGAAGCAGCCTGAACCGCAATGCGGCGTCAGGAGTCGAACGGGGCGAGGAGGGTGCGGAGCAGGGCGGAGAGGGTGCGTTGGTCGGTCAGGGGCAGGCCGGCGAGGAGGTCGTGCTCGCGCCGCAACAGCCCGGCGAACGCCGCGTCCACCCGCGCCAGTCCGCTCTCCGTCAGCGACACCAGCACCCCTCGCCGATCCTCCGGATCCGGCCGGCGCCGCACCAGGCCCGCCTGGGCGAGCCGGTCGATGCGGTTGGTCATCGTGCCCGACGTGACCAGGGTGGCCCGGATCAGGGCTCCGGGACTCAGCTCGTACGGCTTGCCCGCGCGCCGCAGCGCTGTCAGCACGTCGAACTCCCAGGGCTCCAGAGCGTGCTCGGCGAACGCCGCCCGCCTGGCCCGGTCGAGATGTTTAGCCAGGCGGGACACCCGCGACAGCACCTGAAGGGGCTCGACGTCGAGGTCCGGACGCTCTGTCCGCCAGGCCGCCACCAGCCGGTCGACCTCGTCCTGCGGCTCCTCGTTCATGACACCGCCTCGCCATGAGATCGCCAGGTCGGGGGGAGCGCATCCTGCGTCATGGTCAGAGTGTACTGTCTTGACATCGAGATACATATCTCGATATCAATTATCTCTATGTCGAGAGATATCTGGGATCCCACCATATACGCCAGGTACACCGACGAGCGATCACGCCCGTTCTTCGAGCTGACCGCCAGAATCGGCGCCGACAATCCTGATTATGTCGTGGACGCCGGCTGCGGCACCGGCGAACTCACCCTCGAACTCGCCCGCCGCTGGCCCCAGGCTACCGTGGAGGGCTTCGACGCCTCCCCAGCCATGATCACCAAGGCGCGCCAGCACCAGCAGCAGCGGTTCTGGGTCTCGGATGTCACGACGTGGCGGCCCGATCGGCCGGTGGACGTGCTGGTCTCCAACGCCGTCCTGCAATGGGTGCCCACGCACCGCGACGTCCTGGAGCACTGGGTCGACGCGCTCAACCCCGGTGGCTGGCTGGCCTTCCAGGTGCCCGGCAACTTCGACGCCCCCAGCCACGTGGCGATCCGCGAGCTCTGCGCCGCGCCCGAGTGGTCCGATCGGCTCGGCGACCTCAACCGGGGCCGCCCGGTGGACGACCCCATCGACTACGTCGACTTCCTGAGCGGCTGCCGGGTCGACGCCTGGGAGACGACATACGTCCACCTCCTCCAGAGCGACAACGGCGACAACGCGGTACTGAACTGGATCTCCGGCACCGCCCTGCGCCCGGTCTTCGACCGGCTGGACCCCGACGAGCAGAAGAAGTTCACCGCCGAGCTGGGGCAGCGGCTCGACGAGGTCTATCCGGCCAGGCCGTACGGTACGCCGTTCCCGTTCCGACGCGTCTTCGTGGTGGCGCAGAAATGATCACTGGCCTGCATCACGTCCAGCTCGCCGCGCCCGCGGGGAGCGAGCCGCTGCTGAGGGAGTTCTACGGCGGAGTCCTCGGGCTCCAGGAGGTGCCAAAACCGCCTGAACTGGACAAACGCGGCGGGGTCTGGTTTCGTGGCCGCGGGGTTGAGGTGCATCTCGGCATCGAGGACGACTTTCGGCCCGCCAGGAAGGCGCACCCGGCGTTCCTGGTGGACGACCTCGGCGCCTTCAGCACGGAACGACCCGACGACCTGCTCCCCGGCTACCGCCGGATCTACCTCATGGACCCGGTGGGGAATCGAATCGAGCTCCTCCAAGGCGTGTGAAGTTCGTCCAGCGGTGGCATGATTGTCCAAATCGGCCAAGGCTGTGAGGTGCTGTGGGCATCGAAATCGAGGACAAGTTCGACGTTCCCTCCGACTACGCGATACCCGACCTGAGCAAGCTGGCAGAGATCGCGGGCCCGAAGAGTTACCAGCTCGTGGCGCTCTACTACGACACGCCCGACCTGCGGCTGGCCACCCGGGGCATCACGCTCCGGCGAAGACGCGGCGGTGACGACGCCGGCTGGCATCTGAAGCTGCCCAAGGCCAAGGGCGTACGCCAGGAGATCACCCACCCGCTCACCCGGAGCACGAAGGTAGTGCCCGCCGAGCTGGCCGAGCTCGTCCGCGCCTACACCCGCGGCGCGGAGCTCCAGGTGGTGGCCGAGCTCGACACCCGCCGGACCGTGACGCTGCTGCACGACGGCCCGACCGGGCTCGTCGAGATCGCCGACGACCGCGTCAAGGGCACGGTCTTCGATGCCGAAGAATCAGCAGGCGGGCCGCGGGTCGTACGGTGGCGTGAGGTCGAGGCGGAGCTGCTGGAAGGCGACCAAGCCCTGCTCGCCAAGGTCGGCAAACGGCTCAGGAAGGCCGGCGCCACCCCGTCGGAGTCGGCCAGCAAGCTCGCCAGGCTCCTCGAACCGCCACCTGTCGCCCATGCCCCCACGAAGGACGGCTCGGCCGGCCAGACCGTCATGGACTACCTGGCGGGCCAGGTGACGGCCCTCCTCTCACAAGATCCCCGCGTACGGCGAGCGGAACATGACGCCGTCCATCAGATGCGCGTCGCCTCCCGGCGGCTGCGGAGCGCGCTCAGGGCGTTCGGCGGCATCATCACCGGCACGAAGCGGGTCCAGGACGAGCTCCGCTGGCTGGCCACGGTCCTCGGCGAGGCGCGTGACCTGGAGGTGATCAGGGCCAGGTTCGCCCGCGAGCTGGCGGCGCTGGCCCCCGAGCTGGTCACCGGCCGCATCCTGGCCAGGCTCGGCGACGACCTGCACGCCCGCGAGCTGGAGGCGTACGAGCGCATCAAGGACACGCTCAGTGGCGAGCGCTACTACGCGCTGCTCGACGCCCTCGACGCGTTGACGGCCGTCCCGAAGCTGACCAAGGCCGCGGCGGAGCCGGCGCACGACAAGCTCAGCGACGTGGCCGCCGAGAACTGGGACCGGGTGGCCAAGATCTATGACACCGCCCAGGCGATCTCGGACCTCGAACGCCGCGAGCTCGCCATGCACGATGTCCGCAAGGCGGCCAAACGCGCCCGCTACACCGCCGAGGCCCTCCAGCCCACGCTCGGCAAGAGCATGGTCAAGCTGGCCAAGCACGCCGCGGCCGTACAGGAGGTGCTCGGCACCCATCAGGACGGTGTGGTGGCGCAGGAGACGCTGGCCAAGGAGGCGGAGGCCGCGCGGCAGGCGGGTGAGGACACCTTCACCTATGGCCTGCTCATCGGCCTCGAACGGGGCACGGCGGAGCGAGCACACGCGGACTTCCCCAAGGTCTGGGCCGAGACGGCGCGAGCCATTAGGAAACTACTATGAGTGACTTACCAGTCATACCTTTCGAACGACAGGACGCCCTGGAGGTCCCCGCGGCCTATCGGGAGCTGCGGGCCGAGAAGGGCATCACCAGGGTACGCACCCGGGTGGGCGACGAGATCTGGTTGGTCAGCGGCTATGAGGACGCCCGCAAGCTGTTCGCCGACCCCCGGCTCGGGCGTTCGCACCCCGAGCCGGAGAAGGCCGCCCGCGTCTCCGGCTCCGCGCTGCTCGGCGGGCCCCTGGGCGAGAGCGCGACCGAGAAGGCCAACAACGAGCGGATGCGCCGGCTGCTCATGCCCTCCTTCTCCGCCCGCCGGATGAAGGCCCTCAGCGACCACGTGGGCACCTTGGTGGACGAGCGGCTGGACCACCTGGCCACTCTGACGCCGCCCGCCGACCTGCACGCCGAGCTGTCCTTCCCGCTGCCCGTGCTGGTCATCTGCCAGCTGCTCGGCGTCCCCTTCGAGGACCGGGACTACTTCAGCGGCGTCTCCGGCCGGATGGGCGACGTCGCGGACGAGGCCAAGGGCATGGCGGCGCGCGAGGAGCTGGGCGCGTACATGGCCGGGCTCATCGAGCGCAAGCGGCACGAGCCCGGCGAGGACGTCTTGTCTGATCTGGCCGGGGTGCTGGACGACGACGGCAGTGTGGCGCAGCTGGCCGGCGGGCTGCTGTTCGCCGGGCACGAGACCACGGTGAACCGCATCGACTACGGCGTACTGTTCCTGGAGGCCAACCCCGACCAGCGCGCGCTGCTCAAGGCCGATCCCGGACGGGCGCCGGCCGCCGTCGAGGAGATCCTGCGCATGGCCTCGCCCAGCCTGCACGGTCTGCCCCGCTACGCCCACGGCGACATCGAGATCGGCGAGGTAACGATCCGCCGGGGCGAGGCCGTGCTGATCATGCCCGGCGCCGCCAACAGGGACGAGCGGATCTACTCCGACCCCGACACCTTCGACGTCGGCCGGAAGTCCCTGGACCCGCACCTGAGCTTCGGGTACGGCCCGCGCTACTGCATCGGCGCCAGCCTGGCCAGGGTCGAGCTCGAAGGGGTGTTCAGCCGGCTCTACCAGCGCTTCCCCGACCTGCGCGTGGCCGTGCCGCTCGATCAGCTCCGCCGCAACGAGGGCCGGATCACGGAAGGCGTTGCCGAACTGCCAGTCACCTGGTGACTGTCAGGTCGGGTATCGCTCCACGCTGACGACCCGCTCGCCCAGCCGGTGCAGGACGGCGAACGCCCCCTTGCGCAGGTGCACGTCCTTGCCGCTGAGCGAGCGGATCAGTTCGGGCAGCACCTTGCCGTGGCTGGACACGGCCGCCGCCGTCCTGAGCTCCGCGACCAGCGCGGGCGTCTTGTCCGAGTCCTGATCTTCCTCGCTGAGCAGCGGCTCGGTCCTGATGTCCCTGCCGTACGGCTGGAGCGTCTGTACGCATCGGAGGCTGGGCGAGCTGACCAGGACCTCGGGACGGTAGGCGGGCAGTACCCGGGCAATGGTCTGCGCCTGGGCCCTGCCGTCCGTGTCGAGGGGGCGCAGGGCGTCATCACCCTTCCACGCCTGCCTGGAGCCGGCGGAGCCATGCCGTACCAAGACAAGAGGGACGGTGGCCAGCGGCGCCGCCTCCAGCGAGTGGAGCAGCCCGGCGTCCCATTCCCAGGTCAGCAGCTCGCGGGCGCGGTCGAGCGGCAGCCAGCGCAGCTCGTCCACCTCGTCGCCGGGGGCGAACGCCTCGCTCTCGTCCGTGGCCTGGGCCGCCCAGTAGTCGACCCGCTTGAGCCGGTCCGTGATCAGGTAGTGGACGGGCGGCAGGGCGCGGCCGAGCGTCGTGACCAGGCCGGTCTCCTCGCGCACCTCGCGCAGCGCGGCGGCGATCACGTGCTCGCCCTGCTTCAGCTTGCCCTTGGGAAAGGTCCAGTCGTCGTAGGCCGGGCGGTGGATGACGGCCACCTCGGGGTGGCGCTCGTCACCGCGCCACACCACGGCTCCGGCCGCGCGGAGCGGGTCAGTCATCAACGCTCCTCCAGCGGCGGGTGCCGATCAGAATGCTCTGCAGGTCCTCGCCCGGATGTCGCACCCAGGTGCCGTCGGAGTTCAGCAGCCACGCGCTCGTCGTGTCGGCGGTGGCGCGGTCCATCAGGTCGATGAGGTACGCCCGGTGCTGCTGGCTGGTCACCTTGACCAGGGCCTCGACCCGGCGTTCCAGGTTGCGGCGCATCAGGTCGGCGCTGCCGATCCACACCTCGGGCCGCCGGCCCAGCCCGAACTCGTAGATGCGGGAGTGCTCCAGGAAACGCCCCAGCACCGACCGTACGCGGATGTTCTCCGACAGGTCCGGGATGCCAGGGCGGAGGGTGCAGATACCCCGCACCCACAGATCCACCTGCACACCGGCCCGGGACGCCCGGTAGAGGGCGTCGATGAGCGGCTCGTCCACGAGGGAGTTCGTCTTGATCCTGATGCGCGCGGGACGGCCCGCCTCCTGGTGCGCGATCTCCCGCTCGATCCTGGCCATCAGGCCGCCGCGCAGCGAGTGCGGGGCGACGAGCAGCCTGCGGTAGGCCGAGTGGTTGGAGTAGCCGGTCAGGTGGATGAACAGGTCCGTGATGTCCTCGCCGACCAGCGGGTCCGCGGTGAGCAGGCCGATGTCCTCGTAGTGCCTGGCCGTCTTGGGGTTGTAGTTGCCCGTTCCGATGTGGCAGTAGCGGCGCAGCTCGCCGGACGGCTCCTGCCGGACGACCAGGGCCAGCTTGCAGTGGGTCTTGAGCCCGACCACGCCATAGACGACGTGGCAGCCGGCCTTCTCCAGCTTGCGCGCCCACTCGATGTTGGCGTGCTCGTCGAAGCGGGCCTTGATCTCCACCACCACGACGACCTGCTTGCCCGACTCGGCCGCGTCGATCAACGCGTCGACGATCGGGGACTCGCCGCTGGTCCGGTAGAGCGTCTGCTTGATCGCCAGGACGTTCGGGTCCTCGGCCGCCGCCTCGATGAAGCGCTGCACGCTGGTGGCGAAGGAGTCGTACGGGTGGTGCAGGAGCACGTCCCGCTCGCGCAGCGCGGCGAAGATGTCGTCGTCGGCCAGCACGGCCTCGGCGGGGACGAACGGCCGGTAGCTCAGCTCGGCCCGGTCCAGGTCGGCGAGGGCGTGCAGCCCGGTCAGGTCGAGCGGCCCGGCGAGCTGGTAGATCTCGTGCGGCGCGACTTCGAGCTCCTCGACGAGCAGGTCGAGCACCTCGGGCGTGATGGTGTCCTCGACCTCCAGCCGCACGGCCGGGCCGAAGCGGCGGTTCTTCAGCTCCCGCTCCAGCGCCTGCATGAGGTTCTCGGTGATGTCCTCGTCGACGTCGAGGTCCTCGTTGCGGGTCACCCTGAAGGCGTGGTGCTGGACGATCTCCATGCCCTTGAAGAGCTGGCCCAGATGGGCCGCGATGACATCCTCCAGCGGGACGAATCTGTCCTTGGAGGCGGTGACGAACCTCGGCAGCTGCGAGGGCACCTTGACCCGGGCGAACACGGTGTGATCGTTAGCCGGATTCCGCACCAGGACCGCCAGGTTAAGGCTGAGTCCCGAAATATACGGAAAGGGGTGTGCGGGGTCGACGGCCAGCGGCGTCAGCACTGGCCGGATCCGTTCTCTGAACAGCTTGCGCAGCTCCGTGCGCTCCTCGCGGCCCAGGTCGTCCCATCTGACGATCTCGATGCCCTCGGTGGCCAGCTGCGGGCAGACCTGCTCGTGGAAGACGGCCGCGTGCCGCTTGGCCAGCGTGTGGGAGATCGCGGCGATCCGGGCCAGCTCCTCGCGCGGTTTCAGCCCGCTCTTCGTCCTGAGCAGCAGTCCGGTGGCCATCCGCCGTTTCAGCCCGGCCACGCGTACCCGGAAGAACTCATCCAGGTTGCTGGCGAAGATGGCCAGGAACCGCACCCGTTCGAGGAGAGGGAGAGAGGAGTCTTCGGCCAGTTCCAGCACACGTTCGTTGAACTGTAGCCAGCTCTCCTCACGGTTGAGGAACCTCTCCTGCGGCAGGGGAAGGTCACTCTCGGGGTGAAGCGGTTCCGCGGACATATGAGAAATATGCCCCATTTGGTTGAACAGAACGTGAACTAAGCGGCAACGGCTTATTCCACCTGGTCAGGTTGCTCCAACCGGGCCGCGCGCTCGACCAGCCGGGCCTCCCGCTGGCGCAGTTTCTCCTCGCGCTCGCGGGCCTTCTCGGCCTCCTTCAGCACCCGCTCGCGCTCCTTCAGCTCGCGGACCCTGGCCTTCTCCGCCTCTTTGAGCTCCCGCTGGCGGGCCTTCTCGGCCTCCTTGAGCTCCTTGTCGCGGGCCTTCTCCAGCTCGCGCAGCTCCTTCTCGCTGGCGCGTGGCACGGCGACGACGGGGTGGGCGCGTCCTGTCGCCGTGATAGCCGGCTGCGGGTTGAGCCCGGTCAGGCCGTTCCAGGCCAGGTTCACCACGTGGGCGGCGACCTCCTCGCGGCCCGGCTTGCGCACGTCGAGCCACCACTGGCCGGTCAGGGCCACCATGCCGACGAGCATCTGCGCGTACATCGGCGCCAGTTTGGGGTCGTAGCCGCGGGAGACGAACTCGTCGGCGAGTACGTCCTCGACCTGGCTGGCGATCTCGCTGATCAGGCTCGCGAACGTGCCCGTGCCCGAGGCGGCGTGCGAGTCGCGCACCAGGATGCGGAAGCCCTCGCTGCTCTCCTCGATGTAGTGGAGCAGCGCCAGGGCCGCCCGCTCCAGCTTGATCAGCGAGTGGGAGGCGGAGAGCGCCTCGGTGATCATGCTGAGCAGCTTCTGCATCTCCCGGTCGACCACGACCGCGTAGACGCCCTCTTTGCCGCCGAAGTGTTCGTAGACCACCGGCTTCGAGACCTGGGCCGTTGCCGCTATCTCCTCGATGGAGGTCCCGTCGAACCCCTTCTCGGCGAAGAGGGTGCGGCTGATCTGGATCAGCTGCTCTCTTCGCTCTCTGCCGGTCATCCGCCTGCGAGATCTGGGTTCGGTCACGGTTTCCATAATGGCGGTGCTCGAAGAAGAGCCCGTCATCAACGGACTGGTCATCAACGAGCCGGAATCAGCCAATGCGCTTCGCCGCCAGGCGTTCGGGGGTCGGCCAGCGCACGTCGTGGACCCAGCCGAGCCGCTCGAAGATCCTGATGACGCCGGCGCTGAGGTCGATCTGACCCTTCAGCGCGCCGTGCCTGGCGCAGGTGGGGTCGGAGTGGTGCAGGTTGTGCCACGACTCGCCGAAGGAGGGGATGGCCAGCCACCACACGTTGCGCGACTTGTCGCGGACCTGGAAGTCCTCCTCACCGAACACGTGGCAGATCGAGTTGATCGACCAGGTCACGTGGTGCAGCAGGCCGATGCGGACCAGCGAGCCCCAGAACAGCGCGGTCAGCGCGCCCTGCCAGGACCAGGTGACCAGGCCGCCGAGGATGCCGGGCAGCAGGAGCGAGGTGAGGGCCAGCGGGCCGAACCACTTGTGCAGCTTGACGACGTCTTCGTCCTTGACCAGGTCGGGGGCGTACTTCTCGCGGTTGGTGCGGTCGGCGTCGAACATCCAGCCCATGTGCGCGTACAGCAGGCCCTTGGACAGCGACTTGAAGCCGGGGCCGAAGCGCCACGGCGAATGCGGGTCGCCCTCCTTGTCGGAGAACTTGTGGTGCTTGCGGTGCGTGGCCACCCAGTCGAGCACGGACATCTCCAGCGAGAGGCTGCCCGCGATGCCCAGCGCGATCTTCAGGGGCCGCTTGGCCTTGAACGAGCCGTGCGTGAAGAAGCGGTGCAGGCCGACGGTCACGCCGAGCCCGCTCACCACATAGAAGACGAACGCGATGACGATGTCGCTCCAGCCGAGACCCCATCCCCACGCGAACGGCACCGCGGCCACGATCGCGATGAGGGGGAGCCCCACCACGAGGGCGAAGGTGATGAGTTCGGCCTTGGTCCGGGGCTCGGGTTCGACGTCGGGCTTCGGTCCTGGGGAGGTGCGCTCGGTGATAACGGTCATGGGCTACCTCTCACGACATGTATGAGGATGAATGTCCTGGCTACGCCACCGTAACCTACGCCATCGTAAGTTAGTAAGACCTAAGCGGCGAGTGTGGCGAAGGCGACTTCTGTCCTATGAGAGGAGTAGCTTCTGTGCCTTGCGGCTTTTCGGGCGGTCTGTTATGTGGCGCGCGCGTGGGCCAGGGATCGGTATCGTAGGAGTGCGTCGGACGCTCAGGTGTCCGATTTAGTCCCGGATCGTCTAATCGGCAGGACAAGTGGTTTTGGTCCACTTTGTAGGGGTTCGAGTCCTCTTCCGGGAGCTTGGAGGCACTCCCCGCCGCTAGCGCGCGAGTGTCGGTTGGGTATCCTCACGGTGTCGGGAGGGTGGCGGTGCGACAGCTGCCGCCCCGAACCGCCCAGCCACAGGGAGCCCCAGTCCGTGAGTGTGCCGCGCCCGGCCGCAGTCATCGTCCTCGCCGCAGGCGAGGGCACCCGGATGAAGAGCCAGACCCCCAAAGTCCTGCATGAGATGTGCGGCCGCACCCTGGTCGACCACATGCTCACCGCCGCTCGCGACCTCGGTCCCGAACGGCTCATCGTTGTCATCGGCCATGCCTCCGAACGGGTCGGCGCGCACCTGGCGGAGACGAGCCCTGACGCGCGCGCCGTCGTCCAACGTGAGCAGCGCGGCACCGGCCACGCCGTCCGCACCGTGCTCGAAGAGCTCGGCACGATCGCCGGCACCGTCCTCGTCACCTACGGAGACGTGCCGCTGCTGCGTACGGAGACCCTCGCCGAGCTGCTCCACCGGCACACGGGTGACGGCAACGCGGTCACCGTGCTGACGGCCGAGGTGCCCGACCCGACCGGCTACGGGCGCATCATCCGCGACTCCAGCGGCGCCGTCCTGGAGATCGTGGAGGAGAAGGACGCCACCCCGGAGCAGCGCGCCATCACGGAGATGAACTCCGGCATCTACGCCTTCGACGGTCTGTTGCTCGCCGACGCCATCAAGCGGGTCTCGACCGACAATTCGCAGGGCGAGGAATACCTCACCGACGTGCTGGCCATCCTGCGGGAGGACGGCCACCGGGTCGGCGCGCACGCCGCCGCCGACTTCACCGAGGTCGAGGGCGTCAACGACCGGGTGCAGCTGGCCGTCGCCCGCAAGGTGCTCAACCAGCGGCTGCTCGAGGGCCACATGCGCGCCGGAGTCACGATCATCGACCCGGCCAGCACGTGGATCGACGTCGGCGTCGAGATCGAGCCCGACGCGGTCGTCCACCCCGGCACGCAGCTGCACGGCCATACCGTCATCGAGGCCGGAGCGGAGGTCGGGCCGGGCTCCACGCTCACCGACACCAAGGTCGGCGCGGGCGCGGTCGTGCGCAACGCGGTCTGCGACCACGCCGTGGTCGGCCCGGAAGCGAGCGTCGGCCCCTACGCCTACCTGCGCCCCGGCACCGTGCTCGGGCACAAGTCCAAGGCGGGCACGTTCGTCGAGATGAAGAACACCCAGGTCGGCGACCGGTCGAAGGTGCCGCACCTGTCGTACGCGGGCGACGCCACGATCGGCGAGGACGTCAACATCGGCGCGGCCGTGATCTTCGTCAACTACGACGGCGTCAACAAACATCGCAGCACGGTGCGCGACGGCGCGTTCGTCGGCTGCGACTCCATGCTCGTCGCCCCCGTGACCGTGGGCGACGGCGCGTACACCGCGGCCGGTTCGGTCATCGACGGCGACGTCCCTCCGGGCGCTATCGGCGTGGCCAGGGCGCGACAGCGCAACATCGAGAAATGGGTCTTGCGCAGGCGCGCGGGCACGAAGTCGGCTGCGGCGGCCGAAAAGGCGCTGGCCGAGCAAGAACAGCAGGAGAGTGGCGCATGACCGAGCTTGCCGAGGTCATCAGTAACAATCGCACCGTGGTCACGAGACCGACGAAGGAGATCTCATGACCAGCATCAAGCAGCCAGGCGAGAAGAACCTCATGCTCTTCTCCGGCCGGGCCTACCCGGAGCTCGCCGAGGAGGTCGCCGAGCACGTCGGCGTCTCCCTCACGCCCACCAAGCTGATCGACTTCGCCAACGGCGAGATCTACGCCCGCTACCTCGAATCCGTCCGCGGCTGCGACGCCTTCGTGATCCAGAGCCACACCGGGCCCATCAACCAATGGATCATGGAGCAGCTCATCATGGTCGACGCGCTGAAGCGGGCCTCCGCCAAGCGCATCACCGTGGTCATGCCGTTCTTCGGCTACGCCCGGCAGGACAAGAAGAGCCGGGGCCGCGAGCCGATCACGGCCCGGCTGATGGCCGACCTGTTCAAGACCGCGGGCGCCGACCGGCTCATGTCGATAGACCTGCACACCTCGCAGATCCAGGGCTTCTTCGACGGCCCGGTCGACCACCTGTTCGCCATGCCGGTGCTCGAGAGCTACCTGAAGAACCGGCTCGACCTGGCCAACACCACGATCGTCTCGCCCGACACCGGCCGGGTCCGGCTGTCGGAGCGCTGGGCCGACACGCTCGGCACGCCGTTGGCCTTCATCCACAAGCGCCGCGACCTCGACGTGGCCAACTCGGTGAAGGTCAACGAGGTCGTCGGCAAGGTGCGGGGCCGCACCTGTGTGCTGATCGACGACATGATCGACACCGCGGGCACCATCTGCAAGGCCGCCGACGCCCTCTACGAGCAGGGCGCCACCAACGTGATCACCGCCGCCACCCACGCGGTGTTCTCCGATCCCGCGGTCGACCGGCTGAAGAACTCCCGGATCTCCGAGGTCATCGTCACCAACACCCTGCCGTTGTCCCAGGCCAACAGGTTCGACAAGCTCACCGTCCTGTCGATCGCACCGCTGATCGCGCGCGCGATCACCGAGGTCTTCACCGACGGGTCGGTCACCAGCCTGTTCGAGGGCGACACCTGAGCCGGTAGACTTTTACGGTTGCGTTCGTAACGCCTTCCGCTAGGGCGGGTGAGGGGGAACGCAAATCCCGCAAAGCATCCCTAGGAGATGTCGTGTCTGAAGTACGTATCGCCGCCGAGCCGCGCACCACGTTCGGCAAGGGCGCCGCTCGCAAGATCCGTCGTGACAACAAGGTGCCCGCGGTCCTCTACGGCCACGGCACCGACCCCAAGCACCTGACGCTGCCCGGCCACGAGGTACTCCTCGCGCTGCGCACCGCCAACGTGCTGATCCACCTCAAGGGCGACGGCGTCGACGAGCTCGCGCTGCCCAAGGGCGTTCAGCGCGACCCGATCAAGGGCTTCGTCGAGCACGTCGACCTGCTCCTGGTCCGGCGGGGCGAGAAGGTCACCGTCGACATCCCGGTCACCACGGTCGGCGCCGTCAACTCCGAGGGCCTGCTCGACCAGCAGCTCGTCTCCGTCTCGGTCGAGGCCGAGGCCACCCACATCCCGACCGGCGTCGAGGTCGACGTCGAGGGTCTGGTGATCGGCACCGTGATCACCGCCGCGGACCTCAAGCTGCCTGAGGGCTCCACGCTGATCGCCGAGGGCGAGACCGTCATCCTCCAGGTCATCCCCAAGCCGGTCGAGGAGCCCACCGAGGCCGAGGCCGAGGCCGCCGAGGCTGCCGCGACCGCCACGGTCACCGAGGAAGCCGGCGAGTAACCACCGCTGTTCGGCGACGGGGCAGCCGGTTGGCTGCCCCGTTTCGCTTGAGGGAGACACGTTAAGGAAGGCACATGGACCGCTGGTTGATCGTCGGGCTCGGCAACCCGGGCGCCGAATACGCCGGCAACAGGCACAACGCGGGCTTCATGGTGCTCGACGAGCTGGCCGCCAGGGCCGGCGGGCGGTTCAAGGCGCACCGGAGCCGGGCCGAGGTCCTGGAGTCCAGTCGCGCGGTGCTGGCCAAGCCGCTGACGTACATGAACCTTTCGGGCGGCCCGCTCAAGGCACTGTCCGACTTCTACAAGCTCGGCCCCGACCGGCTGATCGTGGTCCACGACGAGCTCGACGTCCCCTACGGCGCGCTGCGCGCCAAGTTCGGCGGCGGCGACAACGGCCACAACGGGCTGAAGTCGATCACCAAGGTGCTCGGCACCCGCGACTACCTGCGGGTCCGCTTCGGCATCGGGCGCCCGCCCGGCCGCATGGACCCAGCCGCCTACGTGCTCAAGGACTTCGCCACGGCCGAGCGCAAAGACCTGGGCTTCCTGGTCGACCGGGCGGCCGATGTGGTGGAGTCGCTGATGGAGCGTGGGCTCGAGACCACGCAGAACGAGTTCCACCGCGCCGATCTGCACATTTCCGGCCCTCCTCGCTGACCATCGCATAGAGGCGTTCGCGGTTTCCCACGCGTCGCTCAGCGCTACGATCTGGTGACTGTCTGTTGATCATCGGTCACGTGGAGGATTCGTGCGCGACGGCGATGGGCTGCTGACCGCTGTCCGGTCCGGCCACGCCAGGTCCGGGCGGCCCAGTCCGCACCTGCCCCCTTGGATACGCGCCTACCGTGTGCGCACCATGCTCGGCGACTTCCTGTGCGCGGGGGCGGCGTCCGGGTTCGCGTTCTTCGCCAGGTTCGGCGGTGTCACCGCCTACGCCGCGCCGTACCTCATGGTCAGCATGGTCCTGCCGGTGCTGTGGATCTGCACGGTCGCCTTCAACCGGGCCTACGAGCCGCGCATGCTCGGCATCGGCTCCGAGGAGTTCCGCCGCGTCGTGCAGTGCGGCGTCGCGCTGACCGCCGCGACGGCCATCGGCTCCTACGTGACCAAGACCGACATCGCCCGCGGCTACGTGGTCCTCGCCCTGCCGCTGGTGACACTCCTCACTCTTTTCTGCAGGTACGCCCTGCGCCGCTCGCTCCACCGGCGCCGGGCGGCGGGCGCGTGCATGCGCAAGGTGGTGGCCGTCGGGCACGCCTCCGCGATCGCCGAGCTGGTCCACCTGTTCCGCAGGGAGCCCTATCACGGCATGGAGGTCGTGGCCGCCTGCCTGCCCGACGACGCGCCCGGTGAACGGGTCGGGGAGGTGCCCGTCGCGGGCGGCTTCAGCGACGTGTCGATCGTGGTCGACCAGTCCGGCGCCGACACCGTGGCCGTGCTCGCCTGCCCCGAGATGGACGGCCAGGCGCTGCGGCGGCTGGCCTGGCGGCTGGAGCGCACCCGCACCGACCTGGTGGTCGCCCCGGCGCTGATGGACGTGGCCGGGCCGCGCACGATGATCCGGCCGGCCGCCGGGCTGCCGCTGCTGCACGTCGAGCACCCCGAGCTGGCGGGGGTCAGGCAGCTGGTCAAGAACGGTTTCGATCGGGTGGTGGCCGCCCTGCTGCTGGTGTGCCTGGCTCCGTTGCTGGGCGGGCTGGCGCTGGCCGTACGCGTGACCAGTCCCGGGGCGGCGCTGTTCAAGCAGATCAGGGTCGGCAAGGACGGCCGGCCTTTCATGATCGTGAAGTTCCGCACGATGCGGCGCGGCTCGGAGCAGCAGAAGATCACCCTCGTCAGCGACAGTGATGGTGTGCTGTTCAAGGTCCGCAACGATCCCCGGGTGACGCCGCTCGGCACGCTGATGCGGCGGCACTCGCTCGACGAGCTGCCGCAGCTCATCAACGTCGTGCTCGGGCACATGTCGCTGGTCGGGCCGCGCCCGCCGCTGCCGGAGGAGGTCGCCCGCTACGGCGACGACGTCCGCCGGAGGCTGCTGGTCCGACCTGGTTTGACCGGTCTATGGCAAGTCAGCGGAAGATCCGACTTGTCCTGGGAGGAATCGGTCCGCCTCGACCTGCGTTACGTGGAGAACTGGTCTCTCATGCTGGATCTACAGATTCTTTGGAAAACCTGGTCGGCCGTCGCCCGCGGGCAAGGAGCTTATTGATGACGATTCGGGACGACCATGCCCTCGCTGCCGATCTGGCGACGGAGGCTGGCGAGCGGTTGCTGGAGGTTCGCCGGCGTACCGGTTTCGCCGACGCGTCCGCGTTGCGGGCCGAGGGCGACCGTAGCGCGCACGTCTTCCTGATGGAGTCGCTGGCCCGGCTGCGGCCGAGCGACTGCGTGCTCTCCGAGGAGGCCACCCGCGAGGAACGCCTCGACCCACGCAGGCAGAGCGCCTCACGGGTGTGGATCGTCGACCCGCTCGACGGCACCCGCGAGTTCTCCGAGGAGGGCCGGTCCGACTGGGCCGTCCACGTGGCGCTCTGGGAGCAGGGCGCGCTGAGCGCGGGCGCGGTGGCGCTGCCCGCCCAGGGCCGCACCCTCACCACCGCCGAGCCGCCCACGCTGCCCACCTTTGACAAGGGCCGCTTCCGCATCGCGGTCAGCCGCACCAGGCCGCCCGAGTTCGTCCAGAAACTGGCCTATCTGGTCGGCGCCGACCTCGTGCCGATCGGGTCGGCCGGGGCGAAGATCTCCGCCGTGCTCACCGGAGAGGTCGAGGCGTACGTGCACGCCGGCGGCCAGTACGAGTGGGATTCGGCCGCGCCCGTCGCCGTCGCGCAGGCGGCCGGGGCCCACGCCAGCCGCATCGACGGCTCGCCGCTGACCTACAACCAAGCCGACCCCTCACTACCAGATATCCTTGTTTCCCTACCTGACTTGGCGTCTGCCCTGCTCGCCGGGATTCGGGACCTGCATCGCTGAAGGCCGGAGGAAGCCCCTATGCTCCAGCGCGACTACACGACGTCGCAGCTCGACGTACTCGAAGCCGAGGCCATTCACATCATGCGTGAAGTGGCGGCGGAGTTCGAGCGCCCCTGTCTGCTCTTCTCGGGCGGCAAGGACTCCATCGTCATGCTGCGGATCGCCGAGAAGGCGTTCTGGCCGGCACCGATCCCGTTCCCGCTGATGCACGTCGACACCGGCCACAACTTCGACGAGGTCATCGAGTTCCGTGACCGCCGTTCCGAGGAGCTGGGCGCCCGCCTGGTCGTGGCCAGCGTGCAGGATTCGATCGACGCCGGGCGCGTGGTCGAGGAGACGGGCCGCCGCGCCTCGCGCAACCGCCTGCAGACCACCACGCTGCTCGACGCGATCGAGGACCA
Organism: Nonomuraea sp. NPDC049129; assembly: GCF_040648495.1. Taxonomy (NCBI): domain Bacteria; kingdom Bacillati; phylum Actinomycetota; class Actinomycetes; order Streptosporangiales; family Streptosporangiaceae; genus Nonomuraea; species Nonomuraea sp. NPDC049129. Next base: position 343,677 of record NZ_JBEZDU010000006.1, read on the forward strand.
GGAGTTCGACGCCGTCTTCGGCGGTGCCCGGCGTGACGAGGAGAAGGCCCGCGCCAAGGAGCGGGTCTTCTCCTTCCGCGACGACTTCGGCCAGTGGGACCCCAAGAACCAGCGCCCCGAGCTGTGGAACCTCTACAACGCGCGGATCCGCAAGGGCGAGCACATCCGGGTCTTCCCGCTGTCCAACTGGACCGAGCTCGACATCTGGGACTACATCCGGCGCGAGGGCATCGAGATCCCGTCCATCTACTTCTCCCACACCCGCAAGGTCTTCGAGCGCGACGGCATGCTGCTGCCCGACTCCGAGGTCGTCAAGCGGGGCGATGACGAGCCGCTGTTCGAGGCGGTGGTGCGCTATCGCACAGTGGGCGACATGACCTGCACCGGGGCCGTGCAGTCCACGGCCGCCACGGTCGAGGAGATCATCGAGGAGATCGCGGTCACCCGGATCACCGAGCGCGGGGCCACCAGGGCCGACGACCGCGCCTCGGAGGCCGCCATGGAGGATCGCAAGCGGGAAGGCTACTTCTAAACCCATGGACATTCTGCGTTTCGCGACCGCGGGAAGTGTCGACGACGGCAAGTCCACCCTGATCGGCCGCCTGCTCTTCGACTCCAAGGCGATCTTCGAGGACCAGCTGGAAGCGGTCGAGCGCACCTCGCGCGACCGCGGCACCGAATACACCGACCTGTCGCTGCTCACCGACGGCCTGCGGGCCGAGCGGGAGCAGGGCATCACGATCGACGTGGCCTACCGCTACTTCGCGACGCCGCGCCGCAAGTTCATCATCGCCGACACGCCCGGCCACATCCAGTACACCCGCAACATGGTCACCGGCGCCTCCACCGCCGACCTGGCGATCATCCTCATCGACGCGCGCAAGGGCGTCCTTGAGCAGTCGAGGCGGCACGCCTTCCTGACCACGCTCCTGCGGGTCCCCCACCTGGTCCTGGCCGTCAACAAGATGGACCTGGTCGACTACTCCGAGGAGCGCTTCGAGGAGATCCGCGAGGAGTTCACGGCCTTCGCCTCGAAGCTCAACGTGGCCGACCTGACGTTCATCCCCATCTCGGCGCTCAACGGCGACAACGTGGTCTCCCGGTCCGAGAACATGCCCTGGTACCACGGCTCGTCCCTGCTGCACCACCTGGAGAACGTCCACATCGCCTCCGACCGCAACCTGGTCGACGTGCGCTTCCCCGTCCAATACGTGATCCGCCCGCAGCGGGCCACCGACCACGCCTTCCACGACTACCGCGGCTACGCGGGGCAGGTGGCGGGCGGCGTGCTCAAGCCCGGCGACGAGGTCGTCCACCTCCCCTCGGGCCTGGCCACCCGGATCGCCTCGATCGACACCTTCGACGGGCCGGTGGAGGAGGCGTTCCCGCCCATGTCGGTGACGCTCCGCTTCGAGGACGACATCGACATCTCGCGCGGCGACATGATCGCCCGGCCCAACAACCAGCCGCAGGTCGCGCAGGAGATCGACGCCATGATCTGCTGGATGGCCGACAGCGCCAAGCTGGCGCCGCGCTCCAAGCTCGTGATCAAACACACGACGCGGACCGCTCGGGCGCTCGTCCGTGACCTGCACTATCGGCTCGACGTCAACACGCTGCACCGCGACGAGACGGCCACCTCGCTGTCGCTCAACGAGATCGGGCGGGTGTCGTTGCGGATCACCCAGCCGTTGTTCGTGGACGACTACTCGCGTAACCGGCTGACCGGTGGGTTCATCCTGGTGGACGAGTCCACGAACGCGACCGTCGGGGCCGGCATGATCATGGATCTGCGGTAGCCGACTGATTCATGGCGGGCGTCCGGCGGGCTGGGCGCCCGTGTCGGCGCGCCTGCGGCTAAGGGTTTGGCACAAGCGTCCGGTGGGCCGGGCGCTCGCATCCGCGCCCGTGGCTGAGGGGCTGACGCGGGTGTCCGCCTGGGCTGTGACGGATTGGCGCAGGTGACTCGGGGGCTTAGGTAGATCCTTTGTCGTTTCGCGGATGCGATGATTACTCTCCGCGCTAGCCTCTCCACGTTCCGTATCCGTGACGTGAAGGCCATTCCCCCGTGACGCACCGTTCGACCGCCTACCAGGTGGTCTACCTGGGCGGCCTCGGCCGTAGCGGCACCACGCTGCTCGAGAGACTGCTCGGCGAGATCCCCGGCGTGGCACCCCTCGGCGAGGTCGTACACCTCTGGGCCCGAGGCGTACTGGCCGGCGAGCCATGCGGCTGTGGCGAGCCCTTCCCCGCCTGCCCGTTCTGGCGCGAGGTCGGCGAGACCGCGTTCGGCGGATGGACGCAGGACCTGGCCGAACGCGTCCTCACCCTGCGACACCGCGTCGACCGCACCCGCAGGATCCCCCGCATCGCTCACCCGGAGCTGGCGGAGTACGCCGGCACCTACCAGCGCCTCTACGACGCAGCGGCCAAGACCGCCGGCGCGACGGTCGTGATCGACTCCGGCAAACACGCCTCCCTGGCCTTCTGCCTGGCGGCGGCCGGAGTGGACGTGCAGGTGGTCCACGTGGTCAGAGACCCGCGAGCCGTCGCCCACTCCTGGCGCAAGACCGTCGAACGCCCTGAGGACGGCCGCCCGATGACCCGCTGGGGCTCCGCCCGCACGGCAGCCCACTGGACGGCCCAGAACCTCGCCCTGGACCTCCTCGCCGCCCGCGGGGTCCCGGTGACGAGACTCCGTTACGAGGACCTCCTGGCCGACCCAGCGGCCGCTCTGGCGACATTGGCCGACATCCTGGGCCTGGGCACGGCGCTGCCGTTCCTGACCGGCACGACCGCCCACCTGACCACCGCCCACACCGCCTCGGGCAACCCCATGCGCTTCACCGTCGGCCCGGTCGAACTGCGACGGGACGACGCGTGGCACTCCGGCCTCCCGCGCCACCACCGGCACCTGGTCACGGCCCTCACCTGGCCGCTCAGGTCTCGGTACGGCTATGGGGAGGCGGCGGCATGAGCGGGCCTGGTGCGGACGGGCCTTGGGTGGTCGGTATTCGTGCGGTCGGGTCTCGTGCGGACGGACCTTGGGTGGTCGGTATTCGTGCGGTCGGGTCTCAGGTGGTCGGGTCCCGTGCGGTCGGGTCTCGTGTGTTCGAGTCTCGTGAAGCCGAGCCCTGGATGGTCGGGCCTCGTGAACTGGTTGCCGACGCGGCAGCGTGGGCCGTACCTCTCGAAGTGGGGGTCGCATGAGTGCGTCCGTCGGCGTGGTGATCCCCACTCGGGGTGACCGGCCCGAACAGCTGCGGGCGGCCGCCCGCGCCGTCCTGACCCAGGACTACCCCGGCCGGATCTCCCTGGTCATCGTCGTCGACGGTGGCGATCCCGCCGCAGTCGCCGAGCAGGTGGCCGACGTGGTGACGCCGGGCGCCGCCACGAACGCCCGCCACCGCGTACTCGTCCTGCCCAACGCTCTCAGCGCCGGGCTGCCGGGCGCGCGTAACACCGGCATCTCCGCGTGCGACACCGATCTGATCGCCTTCTGCGACGACGACGACGTGTGGCTGCCGGGCAAGCTGGCCGCGCAGCAGCAGGCGATCGAGGATGGCGCCGAGTTCGTCAGTTGCGGCATCGAGGTCGAGTACGGCGTGCGCCGGGTGCCGAGGCTCGCGGGCAGCGACACGGTCACGGCGGCCGACCTGGTGCGTTCGCGCATGGTGATGGTGCACTCGTCGACGTTCTTGTTCAAGCGTGGCGCCCTGTGGGTGGACGAGAGCGCCCCGGCCGGCCAGAACGAGGACTGGGATCTGGCCCTGCGCGCGGCCAAGCGGCATCCGATCGCGAACGTCGATCGCCCACTTGTACGTATCCGTTGGGGCAATTCCCACTATGTCGCCTGCTGGGCCGACCGCATCGCCGGGCTGGAGTGGATGCTCGCCCGACACCCCGAACTGGCCGTGGATCCGCGCGGCGCGGCGCGGGTCTACGGCCAGCTCGCCTTCCACCACGCCGCGCTGGGGCGGCGCCGTGAGGCCGGTCGCTGGGCCCTGCGCACGTTCGCCGAGCGCATCGGCGAACCACGCGCCCCGATCGCCCTCGCCGTCGCCGTCGGGCTGATCTCCGCGCCGGCGGTGCTCGCCCTGCTCCACGATCGGGGGCACGGCATTTGAGCGCGGTTACGGCGGACGTGGTCGCCGCGGGCGTGGTCACGGCGGCCAGGGTCTCGGCGGGCGTCCTCTCGGGGGATGTGTTCTCGGCGGGCGTGGCCACGGCGGGTGTTGTCACAGAGAGCCCCGGCGCAGGGCTTGATGCAGGGAACCGCGATGTGGGGTTCGGTGCAGGGAGCCGCGGCGCGGGGCTCGGTGCAGGGAGTCCCGATGTCGACCCCGTCACACGGGGGCCGGATATCGGGGTTTGACACGGGTGGGGTTCATGGGGACGCGGGGAAAGGGGCCGGGGATGGTTGGGGAGCAGGCGAGGCCGGTGCGGGTGCTGGTCGGGGGTGTTGCCGTCGATCCGCTGACCGAGCGCCAGGTCGTCGAGCACGTCGATGGTGAGCTGGGCGCGGGGAGGGGTGGGCGGATCGTGACGCCGAACGTCGACATCTGCCGCGCCGTCGCGAAGGACGTCAAACTCCGTCACCTCGTCAACTCCGCGGACCTCGTCGTGGCCGACGGGATGCCGCTGGTGTGGGCGTCGCGGCTGCTCGGCACGCCGATACCCGAGCGGGTCACCGGGGCCGACCTGATCTGGTCGTTGAGCAAGCTGGCCGCTCGCCGAGGGTGGCCCGTCTATCTCCTGGGTGGCCCGCCGGGGGTGGCCGCGTCCGCCGCTCATGAGCTCACCGCCTGCTATCCCACGCTTCAGGTCTGCGGAGTGGACGCGCCGCCCTACCGGTTCGAGAGCGGTGCCGGTGAGCGTGAGCGGGTGCGACGGAAGGTTGTGGGGGCGGAGCCGAAGATGGTGTTCGTCGGGCTCGGGTTTCCGCGCCAGGACCGGCTGATCGCGCGGCTTAGTAAGGATCTGCCGGGGGCGTGGTTCGTGGGGTGCGGGTCGGCGATCGCGTTCGCGGCCGGTACGGTGCCCAGGGCGCCCGAGTGGATGCGGGGCGCGGGGCTGGAGTGGGCGTTCCGGCTGGTGAGTGAGCCCGGTCGGCTGGCCAGGCGCTACCTGGTCGACGACCTGCCGTTCGCGGCCCGGTTGCTGGGCGACTGCCTGAGAGCACGGGCCTCGTCGGGAAATACCCAGGACTCGTCGGGAGGCGCACGCGACTCGTCGGGGAGCGCACGCGAATAGGTCGGCCAGGCGACGGTCTCGCTTCCTCAGGGACCCGTACAGACCGCACAGACCTTTCAGGCCCGTCTTACGCCCGGTCCGGTCCCGCGCAGACCCGTCCAGGACACCTTGGATCGGCCCAGACTCGCCGAGACCAGGCCCGCCCAGACCGGCCCAGACCAGACCCGCCCAGGCCCGCTCAATGGCAGGAGCGGTGGCTGGCTGGCCCACGGTTCCGGCGGGACGAGTTCGCCGGTGGGCTCATTCAGCGCAGGTGAGCTCCCGTACGCGGGCCGCTTCCGCCCGCGTCAGGCCGAGGGTGGCCGTTTCGAGGGCGCGGCGTGAGTTCATGGGCCGGAAAGCCGTGCGGGACAGGCCCGACCAGGCGAAAGCGCTCCTCGCGCCGACGGGGGCCGTGCATGCTCGGGTGATGCGGCGCTCGGCCGTGGGTGACCAGGCGAGGCCCGCGTACTCGTACAGCTGCCGGAAGCCCTGGACCGGCGCGGAGGCCAGTTCGTCGTAGGAGGTCAGCAGGATGCCGGGGGTACGGGCGAGGATCGCCTGCGTGACCCGCCACAGCGCCGCCGCCTTGGCGATGCGGTCCTGGGAGCCGACCAGGGCGCGGAGGTCCAGGAGTTCGGGGTGGTCGCGGACGAGCAGGGGTTGTTCGAGGAGCTCGTGGAAGTAGACGGTCCAGCCCAGGCGCTGCCAGCTGGCCACGAACGCCACCGGGTCCCGGGTCAGCGCGATCACCTTGCAGCCCAGCCGCTTGGCGAACCAGCCTGCCGAGAGCACCGCGAACGGGTCGTCGAGCAGGGCCCGCCGTCCCAGCAGGCGGCCGAGGGTGAAGGCCGTGCCATAGCGGGTCATGCGGGCCAGGTCGTACGGCGAGCGGTTGGTACGCAGTTCGGCCAGGTACCGGTAGCGGAGCGCGACCGTGTCCTGGAAGGCGGGCAGCCAGTCGGCGGTGTTGTCGTCGCAGATGTACTGGAAGCGGTGGGTGACCTGGGCCCGCAGGACGCCGGGACAGCGGCCGGGCGGGTGCTGGGGGTTGAGCGGCTCGTTGACATAGACGAGGTCGCCCCCGGCCGCCAGCATCTTGCCCGTCCAGCTCGTGCCGCTCCTGGGCAGGCCCGTCACCAGAATGGGACCGCTCATGCCACGACCGAGGACTGCGGGAAGGGCGCGCTTGCGAGGCGCGGGACGGGGCCGCTCATGCCGTGGTCCTGGAGTGCGAGAAGGGGCGCGCTCGCGAAGCGCGGGGTGCGGCCGGTCACGCTGTGGTCCAGGAGCGGAAGCGGAGTGCGGGGAGGCTGTGGCGGCCGAAAGGGTGCAGGCCGTAGCGGTGGTGCAGTTGCCAGAGCGGGAGCAGGTTCTTGGCGATCATTCCGCCCGCCCAGCCGAGCACCGCGCCGAACGCGCCGTGGACCGGGATGAGCGCCACGTCCAGCGCGACCGTGCAGGCGATGGCCGCCACCAGGTTGAGCAGGCTGGCCGTGGTGTGCCCGGCGGCGGTCAGTACGACGTCGACCATGCCGCACGCGGTCGCCAGCATCATCGTGCCGGCCAGCACCAGCGCCACCGGCACGGCGGCGCCGTAACCCGGCCCGAACAGGCGCAACAGCCACGGCGCCAGCGCGGCGTACCCGAGCCAGATCGGCCAGGTGAGCAGCACCAGCCAGATCGTCGCCGCCTGGTACAGCTCCCGCGCCCGGCCCATCTCGCCGTCGGCCAGCGCCCTGACCAGGCGCGGTTGTACGGCCTGTGCCAGCCCCTGGTTGGCGAGCTGGCCGACGACCTTGAACCGGGTGGCGGCGGTGTAGACGGCGGCCTGGACCGGGCCGCCGAGCAGTGCGACGACCACGATGTCGAGCCGCTGGAACACCGCCTGGATGGCACCCGCCACCGAGCGCGGCGCCGTGTAAAGCCACAGGTCACGGGTGGTGCCCGGCAGGTACAACGTACGCGGCAGCCGTTCGCGCAGCTGGATCGCGGCGAGCAGCGCCACCGGCACGTACGGCAGAGCCCAGAGGAACGGCAGCCACTGCGGCCTGGCGGCGACGGCCGCCGCGGCGACGAGCAGGAACTGGAGCGTCGGCAACGCCATCCCGTCGAGCAGCACGGTGGGCCGCATGGCGCCGAAGCCGCGGGTGGCGGCGAGCAGGAGGTCGGTGGCGACCATCACGGGCAGGGCCGCCGCCAGCAGGCCGAGCCGCGGATAGAGGATCGCTCCGCAAGCGGTGGCGAGCAGGACCGCCGGGACCAGAGCTACCCGGATATATCCGGAAATGCCGTGGTAGTCGTAGGTCTTGGCGCGGGCGATGAAATAGATGAGGCCGTTGCCCGCGTCGAGCTTGGCCACGCCGGCCACCATGAGGGCCAGGGCGGTGGCGGTGAAGAAGGTGCCCGCCTGGTGCGCGCTGAACGCCCTGGTGACCACCGCGACCAGCAGAAACTGAGCCCCCGCGCTGATGACGGCCCCGGCGATGCCCGCGATGCCGCCCCTGGCCACCTGACCGAGCGGCCCCGTGGTCAGCGACGCCACGACGGCTCACCGCCCAGCCAGCGGGCCAGCCGCGTGTCGTACACCTCGAAGTGGTCCCTGAGCCGCTGCCTGACCGAGTCGGGCAGCGGCCGGGGGAGCGGCCGCCCGTTGTGGCGTTCGAAGACTGGGTAGCCCAGGTGGGGCAGGCCGAGGAAGTCGAGGACCCGGTCGTAGGTGCGTTCCGGCTCGGCGAAGAAGCGGTGGCTGTCGAGCACCAGGACGCGTTCGCGGCCGAACAGCGGCTCCAGCCGGTCGAGCTGCTCCGCGTAGCGCCCGCGCGCCAGGTAGGCGTGGTGGCGGTGCGCGTGGTGGACGGTGTGGGGCCGCTCGCGGATGGCCTGCTCGGCGCCCGCCAGCCGCCGCTCCTCCAGCTCCAGGGCCCGTTCGAAGTCGGACTCGGTCTCGTAGCCCCTGGCCAGCTCGTGGGCGTGCGCGGAGCACGCCCGCTCGACCGGGTCGCGCACCAGCACGATGAGCCTGACCCCGGGCAGGTCGGCCGCGATGCGCTCCCCGGCCAGCGGATGGAACAGGTAGTAGGGCGAGGACTCGAACGCCTGCGGATGCGTGCCGTGGCGGCGAGCGAGCCGCGCGGCGGCCACCCGGAGCGGAAAGTGCCCCTGGTACCAGGACAGACCCCGCCCGTAGTCGGCGTCGAAGTAGTGGACGCCCTTGTGCAGCACCGGTTTGAGCAGCAGCGGGTGCCGCGCCAGAGCCCGGTAGAGCGACGTGGTGCCGCACCGCTGCGCTCCGGCGATCAGGAACGACGGCAGCATCCGTACGCTCGACGTGAACCTCCCGGTGGTCCGGGAGACGGACAGGACCGACTGCTTCATCGTGTTCACGTCAGCGGCTCCTGGTGATCGACGAGGGGATTGAGCCATATGCCCGGTGGCCCGAGGGGTTCGTGGCCGTCGGCGGCGTGCCGGTCGGCCAGCGCGACGAGGTAGTGCAGGGCCGTCCGCCGGGCCTCCGCCGCCGACAGCCCGAGCGGGGCGAGCACGGGTACGGCCTGCGCCAGGCAGGCCCGCGCGGCCGTGGCCGGGTCCATCCGCCGCAGCGCGCGCTGGAAGAAGTGGTGCACGGCGTCGAACCCATAGGGCACGCCGACCGCGTAGCGCTCCCAGTCCCAGACGAGCAGCCGCCCGTCGTCGGAAGGGGCGATGTTCCAGGGCGACAGGTCGCCGTGCCAGGCCGCTCCCTCGGAACCGCCGGTTCCCGCGATCTCCTTGACGGCCTCGGTGAGCAGGGCGGCGGGGACCCGGCCGCGCCTGATCGGTAGCGGCGAGAGGACCAGGACCGAGTACTCGCCCCAGCGCTCGTGGCGCAGCACGGTCGGCGCGACGACCGTCTTGAGCGCCAGACTGCTCAGCTTCTTGAGCGTGGCGGCCTCGCCGTCGACCAGTTCGCGGGCGCGCGGGGTGTCGCCGATCTTCACGAAGGCCAGGCGGGAGCCCTCGCCGTACGCCTCCAGGATGGGCTTGCGGTTGGCCCGGCGAGCCGGCCGTACGTGGAGGACGGTCTCGACGGGTACGCCGAGGATGTCGCTCAGGTACGTCTCGATCGAGCCCTCGACCGGCACCATGACCGGACGGCCCAGGAGCCCGTGCCAGCGGCGCCGGGGGGCCAGGCGGCGCGGCAGCAGCCGGTGCGGCAGCACGCTGTAGGCGCGCGGCGAGCCGGGGCCGGGGTAGAGCGCCCGCACGGTCTGGTCGAGGTAGCGCAGCCGCACCTTCGCGTCGTTCACGCGCTCTCCCCGGTGTTACGCCACAGGAGGGCGAAGGAGATGAGGTAGAGGCTGAGCGGCGTGACCAGGCCGTCGTACACGAACATGTAGAGCAGCACGAGGATCATGACGAGCACCCCCGCGAGCCCGATCGGGCTGCGGTCGGGCCAGTGGCGCCGGATCGCGCCCAGGAAGAACGCCACATACAGCGCCGCCCCCACGAAACCCTGGGTGATGATCAGCAGCCAGAGCTGCCCGTCGCTGCCCAGCGGCGGATGGCCGCAACCGCCGCACCACTCGGTCTTGCCGGTGGTGATCGTGCGGTGGTTGCCCATGGCGTTGCGGGTGTTGCCGTAGCCGATGATCGGCGAGTGCGTGGCCGCCGAGATGGTCGCCGACACGGTGAAGGCCCTGATGTCGTTGGAGTGCGGGTTGTCCAGGCGCTGGCCGACCAGCGAGGCGAGCGGGCTGAGCGCGAACGCCAGCGCCGCCGCCACCGCCGTCGCGCACAGGGCCAGCCTGGTGCGTCCGCCGACCCGGACGATCAGGTAGAGCCCGGCCAGCCCCAGGCCGATCCAGAGGCCGCGGTTGAGCGAGTAGACGATCGGGATGGCGGCCACGGCGGTCAACGCGATGGCCACCGCCTTGCGGCCGCCCCCACCGTAGACCCACCAGCCGACCACGAACCAGATGAGCAGCACCGACACGTTGCTGCCCCACGCGTTGGCCCACTCGAACGGCGCCTCGGGGCGCGGCGAGGCGTAGCCGAGCACCTTCTGGGTCTGGGCGGCCGTCGGGTGGATGAGGTTCTGGACGAAGGCGTTGTCGCTGATCCACCCCGGCAGCACCATCTCCACCGGCGAGGTGAACTCCAGCCGGGGGAAGAACACGCCGAGCAGCCCGCCCGCCACGGTCGTGACGAACAGCACCCCGAGCATCCGTACGAGCCTGAGCTGCGGCAGCTCCCGCTCGGTCAGGTTGCCCAGGTAGAGCACCATGATCAACAGGGCCGCGTAGAGCGCGAACCGTATGAGGTAGCCGATGACCCGCCCGGCGTTGAACGCCCCGTACGTGTCGGGCGGCATGTCGGCCAGCATCAGCGCGCTCACCGTGTAACCGGCCAGGAGCAGCAGCCACAGCCCGAACCCGCGCGGCACCCGGATCGGCCGGCGCCGCCAGAGCACGATGGCCATGGGCACCGCCAGGACGATCACCGACAGCCCGCCGAAGCCGAGCGCCCACCACACGGGATAGCCGATGAGGAGCGCGCCGATCGGCCATGCCGGACCTCTCATGCCGAGGTGCCCGGCGGGCGGGGGAGCGAGGTCATGGGCGCCGCCTCGCCGGACTGGCCGGGCTCCAGCTCGCCGCTGGCGACCAGCTTGCCGAGCGGGTTGCCGTCGACCGGCTCGGGCCGCGGGGTCAGGTCCCTCGTCGTCACGACACCGATGATCGGTACGTTGTGCCTGCCCAGATGGCGTACGGCGGCGGCCACCTGTGCCGAGGTGGCCCGGCGCAGCCCCACCAGCAGCAAGGCCGCGTCGGCCCGGGCCAGGTCGCCCACGTCGGAGCCGGTCAGCAACGACAGCGGGGCAGTGACGGCCAGCGGCCCGACCACCGGCGTCGCGCCGAGCTCCGCCGGGATCGCCCTGACCAGCAGCCGCTTGCCCGGGCAGGCGGCGATCACGGCCGAGGCCAGGTCGTGCGGCACTCCCTGGCGGAGCGGGCCCGACAGGTCGCCGAGCACGGGCAGCCCGGTCAGCCGTTCGACGTCGGCGGCGGTGCGCAACCGGGTGTCGAGCCGGTCGCGGGCGTAGGCGGTGGCCGTGCCGAGGAGCAGGCCGATCATGAGCCCGGTGCCGAGGTAGAGCGGCAGGCTGGGCGAGCTGGGCACGGTCGGCGGCGTGGCCTGGCTGATGACCGACCCGGGAGTGATGGCGACGGTCCGCAGCGCGTCGTACTTGAGCGTGAGGCTGTAGGCCTGCCGGTTGAGCACGCTCTGCCGGTGCGCGGCGATCGTGTGCTCGATGCTGCCCTTGCTCGCCAGGGCGAGCTCCTTGATCACGGCGTCGAGCGCGGTGTTGACCTGCTTGAGCTTGACCAGCATCGCCTTCTGCTGCGCGGTCATCGTCGCCTGCGCGTTCTCGGTGCGGTTGGCCAGATAAGCGTGCGCGTACGCCCGCGACTGGGCCGCCGCGACGGCGGGGTCGGCCGCGGTGACCGAGATCCACAGCACGGCCGAGTTGGGCGGCACCGAGACCTCGACGGGCTCGGGCGTGCCCGTCTTGAGGTCTTTGGCGGCCTTGTCGGCCACCACGGACGACTGGGCGATCTGCGCCTCGGTGTCGAGATTGAGCGGCTCGCGCTGCCGGTTGGTCACCTGGTTGTTCTGGTCCTGGACGCCCACGGGCGCGACCAGGACCTGGGTGGTCGCGGTGTAGGCGGCCGGGGTGAACCGCAGCAGCGCCAGCCCCGCCGTGCCGCCGGCCAGCAGGAACCCCAGGAACAGCAGCCAGCGCCTGCGCACCAGCGACAGGTGGTCCGCCAGGTCGGTGGCGTGGCGGCGGCCCGGGAAGTCCGGCGACAGGCTCATTGGAGCGGATCTCCTTCGAGTGTGTGCGCGGTGTCGCCGATCGGCGACTGTGCGTCACAAGTCGCGGCGTCCGCCCACTATAGGCCGGACAGATATTACCCAGGCTGAATCCAGAAGATTTTCTCTGGTGCGGCCAGCAATTCACCCCACGATAGCCCGAAATAATGCGAAATTAAGGGCTGGTCGGATGGTTGTTGACCTGGCGATACACCCGCTCCGGCTGAAGTTCTGGGAATGGCATGGCATGGTTCAGGTTTGATAGGACGGGGGTCCTTGGTTGAGGGGGTTGAACGGCCTTGAACCGGTGGGGAATTTCTCATAAAGCGGTAAATATCAGCGTCAAAGGTGTGGCGCTGTTGGTCGTCGCCGTGCTCGCGGGCTGCTCAGCTGTGCAGGGTTCGGGGAGTCCGGCGCAGGTCGCCCAGCCGAGCGCCAGGCCGAACGTGGAAACTTCGCCGGCTTGCGCGGTCACTGCCCGGCTCATCCCATCTTGTGGCGCTTGGTGGGGGATCGCCCCGGAGGTCTTCACCGGCGCGGGCATCGAAAGGTCGCTCCACGGCGCCGAGTCCCGCATCGGTGGCACCGCCGACGTGCTGCACGTCTATCACCGGGGCAAGGAGGAGTTCCCCACCAGCGAGGAGGTCGCGCTGGCCCGCGACCCGGTCCGGCCCAGGCTGCTGCTGATCAACTGGAAGCCGTCGCTCGACTACACCTGGGCGCAGATCGCCCGCGGTGCCATCGACCGCAGGATCGACCGGCTGGCCGACTACATCAGGCGCACCTTCCCCGAGCGGTTCTTCCTCACCCTCCACCACGAGCCGGAGAACGACGTCGACGCCGCCCCCGGCTCGGGCATGCAGGCCACCGACTACGCGGCCATGTACCGCCATGTCGTGCTCAGGCTGCGCGACGAGGGCGTCAAGAACGCGGTCACGGTCATGACCTACATGGGTGCGCCCAACTGGGCGGCCAAGCCCTGGTTCGAGCAGCTCTATCCGGGTGACGACGTGGTCGACTGGGTGGCCCTCGACCCCTATGCCGACGGCCGGGTCCGCGACTTCGACGGTCTGGTCAACAAGACCCGGCCCGACTTCGACCAGTGGCCGGGGTTCTACCGGTGGATGCAGTGGCGCTTTCCCGGCAAGCCGGTCATGGTCGCGGAATGGGGGGTGTTCGAGCGGGCCGACGACCGTACGGCCAAGCGCTCGTTCTTCGAGTCGGTGCGTACGCAGATTCAGCGCTATCCGCAGATCAAGGCGCTGATCTACTTCGACTCGCCGCACGCGCCGCGCGGCGACACGAGCTTCGACTCCGATCCCGCCGCCGGGCGGGCGTTCAGCGAGCTCGCGCGAGATCCTTACTTTCACTCGACGCCCGTGCCGCGGCCCTGACGCGCCAGCGCCAGCCCGCGACGGTCGCGACCGAGGCGCCCGCCAGCGCCCACACCGTCACTGTGTTGCTCACGTCGAGCAGTTTGAGCGCGGAGGCGAGCAGGACGATCCCGAGCAGCGCCCTGATGAGGCCGCCCGGCGCCCTGGAGGAGATCCGGGCGCCGAGGTAGACGCCCGGGATCGAGCCGATGAGCAGCGAGACCGTCAGGGTGAGCTGGAAGTCGCCGAAGAGCAGGTGGCCGAGCGCGGCCGAGGCGACGAGCGGCACCGCCTGCACCAGATCGGTGCCGACGAGCTGGTTGGACTTGAGCGCCGGATAGAGGGCCAGCAGGGCCACGATGATCAGGGAACCCGAGCCGACCGAGGAGATGCCGACGACGAGTCCGCCTACCGTACCGACCAGTACGGTCGGGATTGGGCGCACGACAATGTCGTGGGCGCTCGACGTACCGCCCTTCCCGGCCAGCCACGTCTTGGCGACCAGGCCCGCGACGGCGAGCAGCAGCGCCACGCCGAGCGCGTACTTCACCGCGTCGCCGACCGCGAACGCGCGCGCGATGAACACCCCGCAGAACGCCGCCGGCACCGACCCCACGCAGAGCCAGCCGACCAGGCGCAGGTTGACCGTGCCCCTGCGCAGGTGTACGGCGCTGCCGACGGGTTTCATCACGGCGGAGGCGACCAGGTCGCTGGAGACCGCGGCCAGCGGCGGAACGTTGAAGAACAGCATCATCATCGGCGTCATGAGCGCGCCGCCGCCCATGCCGGTGAGCCCGACGACGATCGCGACCAGAAAGGACCCGGCGATCAGGGGGAAGTCGATCAACGAACCCAGCCTCCGCTCCGCAGCGCCCCCAGCACCTGGGTGACGGCCGCCTCGATAGAGATGTGCGTCGTGTCGATGATCAGATCGGCGTCGTCCGGCTCCTCGTAGGGGTCGGAGATACCGGTGAACTCGGGGATGAGCCCGGCGCGGGCCTTGGCGTACAGGCCCTTGCGGTCGCGGCGCTCACACTCCTCCAGCGGGGTGGCCACGTGCACGAGCAGGAAGTCGGCCCCGACCGACTCGACCATCTCGCGCACCTCCTCGCGGGTGGCGGCGTAGGGGGCGATGGGGGCGCAGATCGCCAGCCCGCCGTGGCGCGCGGCCTCGGCGGCGACGAAGCCGATGCGCCGGATGTTGAGGTCGCGGTCGTCCTTGGAGAACGTCAGGCCCTTGGACAGCAGGTGGCGGACCACGTCGCCGTCGAGATAGGTGACCGGACGGCTGCCCAGTTCGAGCAGCGAGTCGCGCAGGCCGCGGGCGATCGTGGACTTGCCGGAGCCGGACAGGCCGGTGAAGAAGACCACGAGCCCGCGCCGGTGCGGCGGTCCTGGGATGCGCACCGGCTCGGGGCCCGCCAGGTGCTCGGTCGCGCCGTAGGCGGTGGCGACGTGCTCGCGCAGCTCCAGGTCGATCTCGGGCTCCGCGCGCGGCGCCAGCGGCACCGAGATCACCAGGGTGCCCTCGGGCAGCTGCTCCTTGGCGCGCAGCGCGGCGCGTACGACGGCCGGGCCCGTCTCACCGTACGAGAGGGGGAGCAGCACGATCACCGCGTCGAGCTCCTTGGCGGTGGCGACGATCTCGGTGAGGTCGTCGAGCGGTCCCCGCATGGTGACGGCGAGCGCCGCCCGCCCATCGAGCTCTTCGCGTATCTGCGCCGGAGTGCGGCGAAGCCGGGCGAACGGCCCGTGCTCCGGGGCGCCCAGGCCCTTCACCGGACCGGAGGCCAGGCCGTCGGGCTCGCGCTCGGCGACGGTGAGCACGGCCAGCGGCACGCCCTCGGGGTCGAGCAGCGTGACCTCGGTGCCGGGAGTGGCCGCTTCCGGAAGGTGGAGTGTGACGGGAGCCGGCCACGGGGTGCCGTCGGCGAGAGTGCCGCGCTCATGCACCGTGTGCAGGTCGTCGTGCCCGAGGAACCCACTCAGCGGCTGGAACGCGCCGGAGAGCAGCAGCTCCAGGTCGGCCAGCTCGTACGCCCCTGGGGTCCACTCCACGGTCTGCCATCCCAACTATTCCGATTGACTTGGTAGGAAAGGAGTCTAGCCTTTGGTACAAGTGTGTCGCTAGTGCGGTGTCCCCGAACCTTCGCCAGACATTCCGCTCTCCCGGAGTGAGTGTCCCTCTATGGGCGCCTCTGTCGCGGCGGCCCGCCTACTACGGGACCGTCCCTCCACGGGGACTTCTTCCGCTCCCCGGAGGGGCCCTCTATGGCGACCTCGGTCACGACGGGCCGTCTTCTTCTTCCCCCCCGGAGGGGGTAGCCCACCCAAGGACCTCGGCCACGACGGACCGTCTTCCCTCTCGCCCCCGGAGGGGGTAGCCCACCCAAGGACCTCGGCCACGACGGACCGTCTTCCTCTCGCCCCCGGAGGGGGTATCCCTCCCAAGGACGTCAGCCACCACAGACCGTCGCGGTGCCCGAGACGGTCGTGACGAACCACGCCTAGATGAGCCGAGCGAAGTGATTCTGCGGCTTCTTGATCACCATGGCGATCTCATCATGCGTCGACGGAAACCGGTCGCGGGTCAGCTTGGCCGTCATTCGGACGGCCAGCCGGCCGACACGCCCCATGGCCGGACCGCTGGTAGCCGTGTGGTCGTCGGTGATCATGAGCCCGCGCGTGAGACAGAAGGTGTGGATCCCGTCGCGCGAGGTCACCGGCCCGTAGACGGCCGGTAGCGGACCCGGCGTGCCGGCCGACACCAGGTGCCGCCAGATGAGCCGCCGCAGCCACCACGGGGTGATCCGGTCGAGCAGGCCGTAGGCGGATTTCCGGTCGCGCATGCGCAGCAGGATGAGCCCGCCGGGGCGCAGCGCCTGCAGCAGCCGGTCGAAGACCAGCTCGGCGTGCTGGATCCGCTCCAGCAGGAACGACAGCTGGATCACGTCCACCGACCTCGGGGGCAGCGGGACGCAGCGCAGGTCGCCCAGTGACCACATGGCGAGATCGGCTCGCTCGCCGACCACTCTCCTGATCGGGGGCAGGTCCTCGTCGACGCCGGTGGCCCTGGTGTCGATCCGGTCCAGGACCAGTGGCTCGTCGTGCGCGCATCCGGCGACGAGCACGTCGAGCCGCCTGCCGAGCCGTCCGGCCCACTGCTCGCGGATGCGCTGACCAAAGAGATCGCCCCTTGGGGCTACCGACCGCACCTCAGACATGTCACCCAGAGTAATCAATCGACGCCAATTAGTAAGCCATTTCCCTGCTAGCGTCCTGCGCCGTGAGTGATCTCGTGTACGTGGGCAACGCGAATGTCGACGCCGCGATGGACCATGGCTGGCTCCTGGGCCATTTCAAACCCTATGGCGACCCGAGACACAGCGACGGGGTGGAGATCAAATGGGGCACCCACTCCCCGGGTGACGAACGCGCCGAGTGGGTGCGGGGCGAGGAGCGTACGGCGCTGCTCATCCTCATCTCGGGTCGCTTCCGCGTCGAACTACCGGGCAGGAGCGTGCTGCTCGCCGAGCGGGGCGACTACGTGGTCTGGGGCAAGGGCGTGGACCACTCCTGGCACGCGGAGGAGGAGTCGGTGGTCCTGACGGTCCGCTGGCCGTCCGTCCCGGGCTACAAGGTCCGGCGGCCGGACAAGGTCCTGAAGCCGTACGAGGTCCCGGAGCCGGACGAACTCCTGGAGCCAGGCAAGGTCCCGGAGCCGGACGGGGGCGTGGGCTAGATGCGAATAGGCTTGTAGCACAACCCCCACGCCCGCCGGCTGGGGGTAATCGTCGTGGGGCTGTCGAAAATGAGTCTGTCCGGGCTGCTTGATCTTGTCGTCACCGATCCCAAGCTGACCGCCGCTCTCGAAGAGGGCGGCGACATCGCGCTGGTGGCGCCGTCCGCGCTGCGGCCGTTCGGGGTGGCCGCGCTGGCCGGGCACGATCAGCGGACCGTGCTGGCGATCACCGCCACCGGCCGCGAGGCGGAGGACCTGGCGAGCGCGCTGACCAGCCTGATGGAGCCCAGCTCGGTGGCCGTCTTCCCCGCCTGGGAGACGCTGCCGCACGAGCGGCTCTCCCCGCGCAGCGACACCGTGGGGCAGCGGCTGGCCGTGCTCAGGAGGCTCGCGCACCCGGTCAAGGACGACCAGGCGGCCGGGCCGCTCAGCGTGGTGGTCGCGCCGGTCAGGGCGCTGCTCCAGCCGATCGTCAAGGGCTTGGGCGACCTGGAGCCGACCCGCCTGCGCGCGGGCGACGACGCCGACCTCGACGGGGTCGTACGGCGGCTGGTCGACAACGGCTACCACCGGGTCGACATGGTGGAGAAGCGCGGCGAGGTGGCGGTCCGCGGCGGACTGCTCGACGTGTTCCCGCCGACCGAGGAGCATCCGCTGCGGCTGGAGTTCTGGGGCGACACGGTCGAGGAGATCCGCTGGTTCAAGGTGGCCGACCAGCGCTCGCTGGAGGCGGCGGACGGCGGGTTGTTCGCGCCGCCGTGCCGCGAGCTGCTGCTCACCGCGGAGGTCAGGGAGCGGGCGCGCGAGCTGGGCCGGGAGCACCCGGCGCTGGCCGAGGTGCTCGACCAGCTCGCCGAGGGGACGCCGGTCGAGGGCATGGAGGCGTTCGCGCCCGTGCTGGCCGGGGAGATGGACCTGCTGCTCGACCACCTGCCCGGCAACGCCGCGGTGTTCGTCTGCGATCCCGAGCGGATCAGGGGCCGGGCCGAGGAGCTCGTACGTACCTCGCAGGAGTTCCTGGAGGCGTCGTGGATCAACGCGGCGGCCGGTGGCGAGGCGCCGATCGACCTCGGGGCGGCGGCGTTCCGCTCGCTCGACGACATCCGTGGCCACGCCGACGTGCTGGGGCAGGCGTGGTGGACGATGGCGCCGTTCGGGGCCGGGGTCGAGCTCGACGCGCAGGACTCCGAGGCATACCGGGGAGACACCAGGAAGGCGCTCGAAGACGTCAAGGGCTGGCTGGCCGAGGACAAGGCGGTCGTTCTGCTGAGCGAGGGACACGGCCCGGCAGAGCGAATGGTCGAGGTCCTCAAGGGCGTGGACGTTCCCGCCCGGTTGGTGAAATATCTGGATAAGTCGCCTGAGGCGAAGGTTGTCCATGTGTCGACGGGGTTGATCGAGCACGGGTTCATCACCCCCAACCTGGCCGTGCTCACCCACCTCGACCTCGTCGGCCAGAAGGCGTCCACCAAGGACATGCGCCGCCTGCCCTCCCGCCGCCGCAACATGGTCGACCCGCTCCAGCTCAAGGTCGGCGACAACGTGGTGCACGAGCAGCACGGCGTCGGCCGCTACATCGAGATGGTGCAGCGCACGGTCCAGGGCGCGACGCGCGAATACCTGGTCATCGAGTACGCCAAGGGCGACCGCCTCTACGTCCCCACGGACCAGCTGGACGAGGTCACCCGCTACGTCGGCGGCGAGGCCCCGACGCTCAACCGGATGGGCGGCGCCGACTGGGCCAAGGCCAAGACCAGGGCGAAGAAGGCGGTCAAGGAGATCGCGGGCGAGCTCATCCGCCTCTACTCCGCCCGCATGGCCTCGCCCGGTCACGCCTTCGCCGCCGACTCCCCGTGGCAGCGGGAGATGGAGGACGCCTTCCCGTACGTCGAGACCGGCGACCAGCTGGAGGCCATCGACGAGGTCAAGCGCGACATGGAGCGCGGCGTCCCGATGGACCGGCTGATCTGCGGCGACGTCGGCTACGGCAAGACCGAGATCGCGGTGCGGGCGGCGTTCAAGGCCCTGCAGGACGGCAAGCAGGTCGCCGTGCTGGTGCCGACGACGCTGCTGGTGCAGCAGCACATGTCGACGTTCACCGAGCGCTTCTCCAGCTTTCCCGTCTCGCTCAGGGCGGTCTCCCGCTTCCAGACCGACGGCGAGGTCAAGGGCACCCTTGAGGGCCTGCGCACGGGCGCCGTGGACCTGGTGATCGGCACCCACCGGCTGCTCAGCCCAGAGGTCCGGTTCAAGGACCTGGGGCTGATCATCATCGACGAGGAGCAGCGGTTCGGCGTCGAGCACAAGGAGGCCATGAAGCACCTGCGCACCCAGGTCGACGTGCTGGCCATGTCGGCCACGCCGATCCCGCGCACGCTGGAGATGGGCCTGACCGGCATCAGGGAGATGTCGACCATCCTCACCCCGCCGGAGGAGCGGCACCCGATCCTCACCTTCGTCGGACCGTACGACGAGAAGCAGATCGGGGCCGCCATCAGGCGCGAGCTGATGCGCGACGGCCAGATCTTCTTCGTCCACAACCGGGTGGCCTCGATCAACCGGGTCGCCGCCCGGATCAGGGAGCTGGTGCCCGAGGCGCGCATCGCGGTGGCGCACGGGCAGATGAACGAGCACCAGCTGGAAAAGATCATGGTCGGCTTCTGGGAGCGCGAGTACGACCTGCTGGTCTGCACCACGATCGTGGAGTCCGGGCTCGACGTGCCCAACGCCAACACGCTGATCGTCGACCGGGCGGACAACTACGGACTCTCGCAGCTGCACCAGCTCAGAGGCCGCGTCGGGCGAGGCAGGGAGCGGGGTTACGCCTACTTCCTCTACCCGCCGGAGAAGCCGCTCACCGAGACCGCCCACGAGCGGCTGGCGACGATCTCGCAGCACACCGAGATGGGCGCGGGCATGTACGTCGCGATGAAGGACCTGGAGATCCGCGGCGCGGGCAACGTGCTCGGCGCCGAGCAGTCGGGCTTCATCGCGGGCGTCGGCTTCGACCTGTACGTCCGGCTCATGGCCGAGGCCGTGCAGGAGCAGAAGGCCAAGCTGTCGGGCGTGGAGGTGACGGAGGAGCACCCCGACGTCAAGGTCGAGCTGCCGATCAACGCGCACATCCCGCACGACTACGTCACCTCCGAACGCCTGCGTCTGGAGGCGTACAAGCGGATCGCCACCATCTCGGCAGAGATCCACATCGACGAGGTGCGCGCCGAGCTGACGGACAGATACGGCAAACCGCCCGTCGAGGTGGAGAACCTCCTGGCCGTCGCCCGCTTCCGCATCAGCGCCCGCCAGGCCGGGCTCACCGATGTCACACTGCAGGGCCAGAACATCAAGTTCGGTCCGGTCAGGTTGCGGGAGTCGCAGCAGGTACGCCTCGACCGCCTGTACAAGAAGGCCATCTACAAGCAGGCGGCGGAGACGCTGCTGGTGCCCGCGCCGAAGACCAAGCCCCTGGGCGGGCAGCCGTTGCGCGACCTCGACCTGCTCAAATGGTGCGGTGACCTGGTCGAGGCCATGTTCTTGGAGCCCGCGAGGGTAAGCTAGCCGCGGTTTTGTCGGGAAAGGACGCACGTGAAGTCGATTCGAGTGGCAGTGGCCGCTGCCGTGGTGGGTGTCGCGCTGACCGCCTGCTCCTCGCCTATGGAGGCCGGAGCCGCGGCCGTCGTGGGCAGTGAGCGGATCTCGTCGCGCGACCTGAACAAGAACGTCCAGGAATACGAGGCCGCGCTGCGGAAGGTCAACATCGAGCCGTCGCAGCTCGGTGTGTCGGTCAACCAGTTCGTTCTGTCCAGGATGGCGGAGCAGAGCCGGCAGCAGCAGCTGGCCGACAAGTTCGGCGTACAGGTCAGCGATTCGGAGATCGACGCCGCGGCCCAGGACAAGGGCGAGCAGCAGACGGCCGAGATGAATCTGCTGTCCAAGGCCGTCTCCCCGGCCAACCCGCGCGGTTACCTGCGGGCGGCGCTCGGCGTGAACAAGGTGCTGGAGAAGCTCGGCGGGCCGCAGAACCAGCAGGCCGTGGAGAAGTTCAAGGCCGCCTACAACGCGATCGCCCCGGTCTTCAGCCCGCGCTACGGCACGATCAGCCAGCAGGGCTTCGTCGACGCCGGCCGGTTCGGCAAGCCGTCGGCGACGACCGAGCAGGCCGGCCAGGGCGAGCAACAGCAACAGCAGCAGTCGCAGGGCTAGCCGTGCCGCTGATCATCGTCACCACCTCACCGCGGGTCGCGCCAGGCCTGCTGAGCCACCAGGCGTGGCAGGCGTTCGGCTCGGGTCGTGTGCTGACCGGGTCCGCGGATCATCCGCAACTGCCCTACCTGGCCGAGGCCGGGGTCGAGGTGGCCGTCGTCACGCCTGTCCCCGCCGACCTGGCGCGGCGGGCGGTTACGGAGACGGTGGTCTGGCTGGCCGCCCAGGATTCCGAGGACTTCATGCGGGCGGTCGGCCACGCGGCCGTCGCGATGGCCGAGCCGCCGCTGATCGAGGTCGTGCCGGGCTCCTACGACCTGCCGGGCGCGCGGGTGCTCGACCTGGTCGCGGTGATGGAGCGGTTGCGCACCGAGTGCCCGTGGGACCGCAAGCAGACGCACGAGACCTTGGTCCCGTACCTGCTCGAAGAGGCCTACGAGGTGCTGGAGACGATCGAGCAGGGCGACTACCCGGCGCTGCGCGAGGAGCTGGGCGATCTGCTGCTGCAGGTGGTCTTCCACGCGCGGGTGGCCGACGGGTTCGACATGGACGACGTGGCCGAGGGGATCGTCGAGAAGCTGGTGCGGCGGCATCCGCACGTGTTCGGCTCGGTGCGGGCGGAGACCGCCGACGAGGTGAACGACAACTGGGAGGCGATCAAGGCGGCCGAGCGGGCGGCGAAGGACGAGCGTCCGTCGGTGCTCGACGGGGTGCCGATGGGGCAGCCCGCGCTGTCGCTGGCCGCCCAGCTGATGCGTCGGGCCGAGCGCGGGGGCGCGCCGGACGGGCTGGCCGCCGCGATCTCGCAGGGGGTGGGGCGCGAGCTGTTCGACCTCGTCCGCCGCGCCCAGGACGCGGGGATCGACGCCGAATCCGAGCTCCGCGCCGCCGCTCGCGACTACCGTGACCGCGTGCTCCGCTGGGAGTCGGAGCACCGATAGGCTCTGAAGGCATATTGCCTTTCGATTTAGGAGCGCAAACCCGTGGCTACCATCGAGGTCGTATACGCGCGCGAGATCCTCGACTCCCGGGGCAACCCGACCGTCGAGGTCGAGGTGATCCTCGACGACGGCGGCAGGGGGCGCGCGGCGGTGCCCAGCGGCGCGTCGACCGGCCAGTTCGAGGCCGTGGAGCTGCGTGACGGAGACGAGCGCTACGGCGGCAAGGGCGTGGAGAAGGCCGTGCTCGCCGTCACCGACGAGATCTTCGAAGAGATCAACGGCATCGAGGCCGAGGACCAGCGCATCATCGACCAGATCATGATCGATCTGGACGCGACGCCCAACAAGTCCAAGCTGGGCGCCAACGCCATCCTGGGCGTCTCGCTGGCCGTGGCCAAGGCCGCCGCCGACAGCGCCGACCTGCCGCTCTTCCGTTACCTGGGCGGTCCCAACGCCCATCTGCTGCCCGTGCCGATGATGAACATCCTCAACGGCGGCGCCCACGCCGACACCAACGTCGACATCCAGGAGTTCATGATCGCGCCGATCGGCGCGAGCACGTTCCGCGAGGCCGTGCGCATGGGCACCGAGGTCTACCACGCGCTCAAGGGCGTGCTGAAGGAGAAGGGCTACGCCACGGGGCTGGGCGACGAGGGCGGCTTCGCGCCCAACCTGCCGTCCAACCGCGACGCGCTCGACCTGATCCTGGTCGCCATCGAGCGGGCCGGCTACACGCCGGGCGACGACGTCGCGCTCGCGCTCGACGTGGCCGCCTCCGAGTTCCACAAGGACGGCGTCTACACGATCGACGGCAAGGGCGTCTCGGCCCAGGAGCTCATCGCCTTCTACGCGGACCTGGTCGACAACTACCCGCTCGTCTCGATCGAGGACCCGCTCGACGAGGAGGACTGGGCCGGCTGGAAGGCCATCACCGAGGCCCTCGGCGACAAGGTCCAGCTGGTCGGCGACGACCTGTTCGTGACCAACCCGGAGCGGCTCGGCCGCGGCATCGCCGAAGGCACCGCCAACGCGCTGCTGGTCAAGGTCAACCAGATCGGCACCCTGTCCGAGACCCTCGACGCGGTCGACCTGGCCCACCGCAGCGGCTACCGCTGCATGATGAGCCACCGCTCCGGCGAGACCGAGGACACGACGATCGCCGACCTGGCCGTGGCGGTCAACTGCGGCCAGATCAAGACCGGCGCGCCCGCCCGCTCGGACCGCGTGGCCAAGTACAACCAGCTCCTGCGCATCGAGGAAATTCTCGACGACGCCGCTCGCTACGCGGGTCGCGGCGCTTTTCCGCGTTTCCAGCGCTAGTTTCGGGTACGGCTCGCGGCATGGCGGGTATGCCGCGAGCCGGTCAGAAGGGTGCAAATAGCACCATCCGCTAAGTTCGGCCACCGAACTGGACACGGAGGTGTGAACCGTTGGCTAAGAGGCCGCAGCTGACCGGGCGGGCCGCCATCCTGGCGATCGTGGTGTGCGCGATCGCGATGAGCCTGGCCTACCCTGTACGCGAGTACATCGCGCAGCGCCGCGGCATCGCGGAGTTGCGGGCGGAGAAGGCACGGGTCGAGGCCGACCGCCAGGCGCTGGCCGAGCAGGCGCAGCGGATCCGCGATCCCAACTGGATCAAGCGGACGGCCAAGGAACGGCTGCACTACTGCGGGCCGGGCGAGAAGTGCTACGTGGTCATGGACGCCAAGCCCGACAAGACCACGACGACGGTCAAGCAGCCCGCCGCGACGCCGCCGTGGTACCAAACGCTGTGGGAATCGGTCGAAGCCGCCGACACGGGCCAGGGCCGCAAGGCCGGATGAGCACCGGCGCGGAGGAGCGTCGGCGGCGTGTGAGGGGAGAGCGTTGGACAGCAGAGACGTCGACGCGGTGCAGCGGCAGCTGGGCCGCCCGCCGAGAGGGCTGCGCGAGGTGGCGCACCGCTGCCCGTGCGGCAACCCCGACGTGGTGGAGACCGCGCCGAGGCTGCCCGACGGCTCGCCGTTCCCCACGCTCTACTACCTGACCTGTCCCAAGGCGGCCTCCGCGATCGGCACGCTCGAAGGCTCGGGGCTGATGCGCGAGATGCAGGCCAGGCTGGCCACCGATCCGGAGCTGGCCGCCGCCTACCAGGCCGCCCACGACGACTACGTGGCCAGGCGCGACAAGGCGGCGGAAGAGCAGGGCACGGAGCCGCTGCCGCGTGACATGCAGAGCACCGGCGGCATGCCGCTGCGGGTGAAGTGCCTGCACGCGCTCGTCGCGCACGAGCTGGCCGTGCCCGGATCCAACCCGTTCGGCCGGGAGGCGCTGGATGCCCTCCCCGAGTGGTGGAGTGACGGACCATGCGTGTAGCCGCCGTTGACTGCGGCACCAATTCCGTACGCCTGCTGATCGCTGACGTCGGCGACAACGACCTCACCGAGATCGAGCGGCGGATGGAGATCGTACGACTGGGCGAGGGGGTCGACCAGACGGGGCGGCTGGCTCCTGAGGCGCTGGAGCGGACGTTCACCGCGATGCGCACCTACCGCAAGCTCATCGACCAGCACGGCGCCACGGCGACCCGGGTGGTGGCGACCAGCGCGACGCGCGACGCCGCCAACAGGCAGGAGTTCGTCGACGGGGTGCGCGAGATCTTCGGGGTGGAGCCCGAGGTGGTGACGGGCGCGGAGGAGGCCGAGCTGTCGTTCGTCGGCGCGACCAGGGGGCTGGTCCGGCTGTCGCGGGAGACCGGGGTGCCGCAGGGGCCGCTCCCGCCCTACCTGGTCGTCGACATCGGGGGCGGCTCGACCGAGTTCGTGGTCGGCTCCGAGCACGTCATCGGCGCGCTGTCGGTCGACATCGGCTGCGTACGCCTGACGGAGCGGCACCTGCGCGACGCGGGCGATCCGCCGTCGGCGGAGGCGCTGGAGGCCGTCGTGGCCGACATCGAGGCCGCGCTCGACCGGGTCGCCGAGGCGGTGCCCGTCCACGAGGCGCACACGCTGGTGGGTCTGGCCGGCTCCGTCACGACGGTGGCGGGCATCGCACTGGACCTGCCCGCCTACGATTCGGAGCGGATCCATCACTCGCGGATGACCGCCGAGCAGGTCCACGAGGTCACGCGACGGCTGCTCGCGATGACCCATAGTGAGCGTTCACAGATTCCAGTGATGCACCCAGGTCGAGTTGACGTGATTGGCGTGGGTGCCCTGATTCTGGACCGCATCGTGCGGCGTTTCGCGTTTACGCAGGTCGTCGTGAGCGAACACGACATCCTCGACGGAATCGCCTACTCCATGGCCTGATTTTTCCGGCGAAAATCGGACAATTCTGGGATTCGGCTGTGTTGAGTGTGCAATCAGTTTTATGCTTAGGTAAAGGGGCATTGCGGGGGCTTTGTCATATTGCCGGACACGGGTGGTGTCGGCGTGGCGACCGTTCCCGGAGCGCATCTTTTCCCTAACGGAATGGAGCACTCTCACATGAACTCATCTCGTCCATTAGCGCGTAAGGCGGCGGCGTTCGGCGCCTCCGCCGCCGTGCTGGGCGCCATGGTCGCGGGGCTGGCAGCCGCTCCCGCGCAGGCGTCCACCCAGGCCACCGCGGGCAAGGCCGGCGCCGCGGCGACCTCCACCAAGGCCAGGCCCAAGGTCTCGGTGTCCACGCCCAAGGCGTCGAGCCGCGACAACGACGGTTCCTGCCCGGTGAAGGTCGACATCTCGGCCAACATCAACGTCAAGCTCGACGGCAAGACCGAGCTCGCCTACCGCTGGCTCCACGGAGACGGCTCCAAGGGCAAGGTCAAGGTGCTGAAGCTCAAGGGCCACGGCACCAAGTCGGTCAAGATCGGCCAGACGCTCACCTTCAACGAGGACGTCAAGGGCTGGGAGGCCGTGCAGATTCTCGGTCCGCGCAAGGTGACCTCCAAGAAGGGCTACTTCTCGGTCACCTGCCAGGACGCCGTCGTCATCGACAAGGATCAGCTCAGCGGCAGCAAGAGGATCTCGGTCAGCGCCTGGGCCGACCCCAGCTCGTACGTCGGGCCCTGTACCCCCGGCGACAAGGTCAACTTCCTTGGCCGGATCAAGGTCAACGACCCGACGTGGGTCAAGTACCGCTGGGTGCTGAACGGTCGCGTCGTCGACTATGGCCGGACGAAGGTCTACCACTCGAAGACCGTCTCCTTCGGCTACTCGCCGCGTGACAGCCAGCGGGGCTACGCCGACCTGCAGGTCGTCGGGCGCGGCGGCTCCTCCTCCGACCGGGCCTACTACAAGGTCTGGTGCAAGGACGAGGCTCCCTCGGTGCGGGTGTCGGCCACCAACCTGGTGACCGCGACCAACAACGACGGCTGCAAGGTCGGCGCGCACGCCACCATCAACTCGACCGGCCGCGCGCGGGTCGAGTACACGTGGTACGTCAACGGCCAGTCCGTTGACCGTGGTGAGGTCGGGTTCGGCCGCGAGGGCTCGCGTACCGTCGAGCTGTCCGACCGCGTTCTCTCCGGTTCCGCGACGAAGGGTGGCCGGATCACCCTGGCCATCTCCGGGCCGAAGAACAACGACTCGATCAGCCAGTCCTACGCCGCCTGCGAGGCGCCGAAGCCGAAGATCTCGGTCTCGAGCCTTTCGGTCTCCGGCCAGCGCAACGAGTTCTGCGCCGACAAGCGCGGCCCCGGCGTCGACTTCAAGGCGACGATCTCCAGCACCGCCCCGACCACCGTCAAGTACTACTGGGTGATCGACGGCAAGCGGGAGAACCCGGACCTCGAGCGTCAGGTCAACGGCAGTGTCGACGTGACCTGGGGCGTCGCGGGCGCGCAGAGCGCCAGCGAGACCAAGGGTTCCGTCCAGCTCGTGGTCTTCAGCCCCGACTCCGCTTCCGCGGCCACCAGCTTCTCGGTGAGCTGCCCGAAGCCGGCCGGCGCCTGATCAGTTGAGTTGAGTTGAACCGGGTGGTGCCCTCGTGGCGCCGCCCGGTTTTTCTGTTTGCCACTACTGTGTGGCCTCGGACGAGGGACCCCATCGCAGTTGGCCGCCTACGGGGGCCGGCCTGCGAGCGGCCGGAAGCCCCGCCGCCGGACGAAGGAGCGGATGGCGACCTTGCACTCGCGGCTCCTGCGCCAGGCGCCCTACCGGGGCCTCACGGGCTTCCTGCCCGAATTACCGGAATCCTCGCCTCTTCGGGCCGAGGAGCGCGTGCCCACGCCGAGTCCTTCGGCGACCAGGTGATGGGGCACCATCGGTGCCATGAGCTTCGTACCTCCAGGCACCGGCTGGCCCGGCGATCCGGCGACCGCTGACACCCCGGTCGCCCACGACCCCGCGGACGTGCGCCGCCTCGCCGCCGCCGGCAGCACCCTGGCGGAGCTCACGGCCGCGCAGTCCGTCTGCCGGGCCTGCCCGCGCCTGGTGGAATGGCGCGAGGAGGTGGCCGAGGTGAAGCGGCGCGCGTTCGCGGACGAGACCTACTGGGGGCGGCCGGTCGCCGGGTGGGGCGATGACCATCCGCGCGTCCTGCTCGTCGGCCTGGCCCCGGCCGCGCACGGGGGTAACAGGACGGGGCGGATCTTCACGGGTGACCGCAGCGGAGACTGGCTGTTCGCCTCGCTGTATCGCGCCGGACTGGCCGTACAGGAGACGAGCACGCACGCCGGTGACGGGCAGCGGCTGATCGGTGCCCGGGTGGTGGCCTCAGTGCGGTGCGCGCCACCCGCGAACAAGCCCACGCCCGAGGAGCGGGCCACCTGCTTCCCGTGGCTGTCGCGGGAGCTCACGCTGACCGCGCCGAGCGTGCGGGTGGTCGTCGCGCTGGGTGGGTTCGCCTGGCAGGCCATGTGGCCCGCGCTGAAGGACGCGGGCTACACGCTGCCGCGCGTCAGGCCGCCGTTCGGGCACGGCGTCGAGGTCCAGGTCACGTACGGGCAGGCGCCGGTGACCCTCATGGGCTGCTATCACCCCAGCCAGCAGAACACCTTCACCGGCAGGGTGACCGCCCAGATGCTCGACGACGTCTTCGTCAGAGCCAGGGCGCTGGGGGTGTGACGCGTAGCACCACCTGGGGATTGGCTTTATGGGGTGCCCTTGACGTAGCCTTGTGAATAGTTTCACAAGCGCTCCCATGGGATGGGGAACCGAGGATGAACAAGCACATTCTGATCGTCGGCGGCGGTTACGTCGGCCTCTACACGGCATTGCGGCTACAGCGCACGCTCCGCTCGGAGCTGCGCGACGGCAACGTGCGCATCACCATCATCGACCCCCACTCGTACATGACCTACCAGCCGTTCCTGCCCGAGGCGGCGGCGGGCAACCTTTCCCCGCGGCACGTGGTCGCCCCGCTGCGCCGGGTTCTACCCAAGGTGCGCGTGCTCAACGGCAGCGTCACCGCCGTCGACCACGACGAGCGGTCCGTCACCTTCCAGCCGGTCGAGGGTGAGCCGCGCGAGATCGCCTACGACGTGATCGTGATGGCCGCCGGCTCGATCTCGCGGACGCTGCCGATCCCCGGCCTGACCGACATCGGCATCGGGTTCAAGAACGTGGGCGAGGCCATCGCGCTGCGCAACCGGGTCCTGCACCTGCTCGACGTCGCCGAGTCGACCGATGACCTGGAGGCGCGCCGCCGGGCGCTCACGTTCGTCGTCGTCGGCGCGGGCTTCGCGGGCGTCGAGGCGCTGGCCGAACTCGAGGACATGGCCAAGGACTCGACCCGCTACTACCGCAACATCAAGCCCTCCGACATCCGCTGGGTGCTGGTGGAGGCCACGAACCGGGTGCTGCCCGAGGTCGGCCCCGAGATGGGCAAGTGGACGCTGGAGCAGCTGCGCGAGCGCGGCATCGACGTGAAGCTCGACACGCGCCTGGAGTCCTGCGAGGGCGGCCACGTGGTGCTCTCCGACGGCTCGAAGTTCGACGCCGACACCCTCGTGTGGACCGCGGGCGTCAAGCCCAGCCCGGTGGTCAACGGCGGCGGCCTGCCCCTCGACGAGCGCGGCCGGATCAAGACCACGACGAAACTGACGGTCGCGGGCGTCACGGACGCCTTCGCCGCCGGTGACGCGGCGGGTGTCCCCGACGTGACCAACCCCGGCCAGTATTGCGCGCCCAACGCTCAGCACGCCGTACGTCAGGCCAAGGTGCTGGCCGACAACCTGGTCCGCCATCTCCGGGGTCAGGAACTGGTCGACTACCGCCACAAGTATGTCGGATCGGTCGCCGGTCTCGGCCTGCACCAGGGGGTCGCGAACGTCTATGGAGTCAAGCTTCGCGGATTCCCTGCGTGGTTCATGCACCGCACTTACCATCTGTCGCGGGTGCCGACGCTGAACCGCAAGGTCCGTGTCGTCGTCGACTGGACTCTGGCCCTGTTCTTCAAGCGGGAGACCATCTCACTGGGCGAGATGGAGCACCCGCGCGACGGGTTCAGAGCCGCCGTGGCGACGACCCGCCGCTAGCCCGCGTACAGCAGCGCCCCGGTGCGGCCGCATCGGGGCGTTTCGGCATTCTCGGTCTCAATCGAGAGGGGATCCACGAGTGGGGCTCTCAGCGGTGACGGTGCTCGGCGTGGACCGGCCCGGCGTGATCGCCGCGGTCACCGGCTCGCTCGCCGACTGCGGGGCGAACATCCAGGACTCGACCATGACGCTGCTCGGCGGCCATGTCGCGATGATGCTGCTGGTCTCGGGCGACCTGAGCGCCGACGAGCTCACCAAGCACCTGTGCGCGCCGGACCTGGTGGTGACCGCCTCGGCCGTCGAGGCCCGCCGCTACTTCGGCGGCCGGCCGACCGGGCTCGGCTATGTCCTGACCGTCCACGGGCCGGACCGGCCGGGCATCATCTCGGCCATCAGCGCCGAGCTCGCCTCGGTGGGCGGCAACATCACCGGCATGAGCACCCGGCTCACCGGCCGGCTGTACGTCCTCATCGCCGACGTCGAGCTGCCCGAGGAGGTCGACGTGGCCGGGCTGATGCGCGGGCTGGCCACGGTCGGCTCGGGCCTCGAGTCCGAGATCACCTTCCGGCCCGTTGAACCGGACCTGTTGTGACCCCGCCGGACGGGATCGCCCGCGGAGTGCTCGACGCTCCGCACCCGCTCCTGTCCGCCCGGGCCCGGCAAGTGGATCCCACCGACCCCCGCGTGGTGGCCGCGGCGGCCGATCTCCTCGCCACTCTGCGCGGCGAGCCGGGGACCGCGGGTCTGGCCGCCCCCCAGATCGGGCTGAGTTGGCGGCTGATCGCCTTCGACGCCGCCGGGCACCCAAGGGGTAGGTCGTGGGCCGGCGAGCTCGTGGTGGTCAATCCACGGCTCGCTGAGGCGTCTCACTGGTGCGTCGGGCGGGAGGGGTGCGCCTCGATCGCGGGTTTGACCGCTGACGTACGGCGAGCGACGCGTATCACAGTGCTCGGCAGCTTGCCTGGCACGGGAGATCCCGTCACCATCGAGGCGGATGCATTCGAAGCTAGGTGCATTCAGCATCAACTGGACCATCTCGACGGCGTTCTGTTCCTGGACAGAGTGTCAGGAGCCCTATCACTTCACCGCAGACTTCACAGTTGTGACGCCTGATACGAAGTTGTGCTCCTCGGAAGCATGGTCCGTTTCGTATGATTGCGGCGCCCCCGTAGCCCAAAGGCAGAGGCAAACCCCTTAAAAGGGTTGTAGTGCGGGTTCGAATCCCGCCGGGGGCACCCGCATCTACCAGAGGAAATGCCTCGCTAAACAACCCTCAGTAACCGCGGGAACTCAGGAACGGATCCGTTCGTTGTCCTCCTGCTGAAGTCTCGAAACCACATAGATCTGAGTGCGTGTTGACCTAGGTGACGCCGCGTCCAATAAGCTCGGCGCACAGGAGGCAGCGATGGAGAGCAAGAACCCCGTTTTCAACCGGTCCCGGCAGGCCGGCGGGTGGCAGGGCGCGACGCCCACCCCCGGGCAACTGCAGAACATGTACGACTCCCCGTCGTACGCGCCCCCGGCACCGT
This sequence comes from Nonomuraea sp. NPDC049129, assembly GCF_040648495.1. Lineage (NCBI taxonomy): Bacteria > Bacillati > Actinomycetota > Actinomycetes > Streptosporangiales > Streptosporangiaceae > Nonomuraea > Nonomuraea sp. NPDC049129. The sequence goes on from NZ_JBEZDU010000006.1 coordinate 374,996, forward strand.
CCGCCTACCGGACGATGACGATCGACGACGTCGTGGTGCGCGGTTTCATGACCCTGGGCACGCTCGTCGTGGCCGCGGCCGCCGCCTGGTACCTCAACGTCCCTCTGGGCGTGGCCGTCGGCGCGGCCATCGTGGCGCTCGTCCTGGGGCTGATCGCCTCGTTCAGGATGAGCACCAACCCGGTGTTGATCCTCAGCTACGCCGCGTTCGAAGGGATCTTCCTCGGCGCGCTCAGCAGCGCCTACGAATCCCTCTACAACGGGATCGTCCTCCAGGCGGTGCTCGGCACCGCGTTCGCTTTCGGCGGAGTCCTGACCGTCTACGCGCTGCGCGTCGTCAGGGTGACACCGAAGTTCGTTCGGTTCGTGGTGGCCGCGGGCTTCGCGGCCATCGGTCTGGTGCTCGTCAACCTGATCGCCGGGATCTTCATCCCGGGCGGCCTCGGGCTGCGCACCGACTCCCCGATCGGGTGGATCTTCAGCGTCGCGATGATCCTGCTCGGCTGCTTCTTCCTGCTGCTCGACTTCAACTCGATCGAGGAGGGCGTCCAGCAGGGCGCTCCGGAGAAGTTCGCCTGGCAGTGCGCCTTCGGGCTGACGCTGAGCCTGGTGTGGATCTACCTCGAGGTGCTCCGGTTCATCAGCATTTTCACGCGTAGCGACTGACCGTTCGCCTCCCGGACCCCGTCTGGACCCCGCCGATCCGGCGGGGTCCTTCTCTTTGCGCGACCGAAAATCTACCCGCCGTTACAAAAACCTCGGAGGTTGGGGCTTGTCATTCGGGGGGACGTGTTGCAGTGTCGAGCAAAGGACCTTAATCCGTGGAGGTGCCCATGTCCTTGAACCACTCACCGGAGACGCAGACGAAGCTGATCGCAAGGGTCCCAACGATAACGGGACGCGAACTCCCCGAGTGGTTTCAAGCCATCGACAACGGCCCGTCCTTCCTGAGGTGTGACGAGCGGGCCAACTGGCTCGCCGACGAGCACGGGCTGTCCCATGGCTACGCCGCCGCCATCGTGCACGAACACGAGCGGTACCGCCATAACCGTATGGGCTTCCTGTAGAGCCCACACGCCGACCCGACCCGCGCCCGTGCCCTCGGTACGGGCGCGGAATCATGGGTGGATGGACCTAGACAAGGCACGCGACTTCCTGCGAGACAACCACCGCGCGGTGCTCCTCACCAAGCACGGCGACGGCCGCCCGCAGATGTCCCCGGTGACGGTGGGCGTGGACGACGAGGGCTACCTCGTCATCAGCACCAGGGAGACGGCCGCCAAGACGCGCAACATCCGGCGCGACAACAAGGTGACGATCTGCGCCTTTACGGACGCCTTCTACGGAAACTGGATCCAGGTGGAGGGCGAGGCGGAGATCATCTCCCTCCCGGAGGCCATGGATCACCTGATCGCCTACTACCGGGGGATCTCGGGCGAGCACCCTGACTGGCCGGACTACGAGGCGGCGATGGTCCGCGACAAGCGGGTCCTGGTCCGCGTGACCCCGACCAAGGCGGGCCCGGACCGCCACGGCTGAGGCCGGTCCGCACTGCCCGGCTGACGCGAGCTCCTGGGTGGGCGCCAACCCCGTATGGCGGTTGGCGCCCACCGGCCCGGGCGTCGAACGCCCGGTCGTGAGACTTAGGAAAGGCGTTCGAGGACCATCGCCATGCCCTGCCCGCCGCCCACGCACATGGTCTCCAAGCCGATCGACTTGTCGTGGTGGCGGAGGCTGTTGATCAGCGTGGAGGTGATGCGCGCGCCCGTCATGCCGAAGGGATGCCCGACGGCGATCGCGCCGCCGTTGACGTTGAGGCGGTCGAGGTCGATGCCCAGATCCCGGTAGGACGGGATGACCTGCGCCGCGAACGCCTCGTTGATCTCCACCAGGTCGACGTCGTCGATCGCCATCCCCGCGCGGGACAGCGCCTGCTTCGACGCCTCGACCGGCCCGAGGCCCATGATCTCGGGGGACAGGCCGGTGACGCCGGTGGAGACGATGCGCGCCAGCGGCGTGATGCCCAGCTCGGCCGCCCGCGTGTCGCTCATCACGATGACGGCGGCGGCGCCGTCGTTCAGCGGGCAGCAGTTGCCGGCCGTGACCGTGCCGTCGGGGCGGAAGACCGGCTTCAACCCGGCCACCCCCTCGTACGTGGTCCCGGCCCGCGGCCCGTCGTCCTTGCTGACCACGGTGCCGTCGGGGAGCGTCACCGGGGTGATGTCCTTCTGCCAGAAGCCGTCGGCCAGCGCCTTCTCGGCCAGGTTCTGGGAGCGGACGCCGAACTCGTCCTGGTCGCGCCGGGTGACTCCCTTGATCTGGGCGAGGTTCTCGGCGGTCTGGCCCATCGCGATGTAGACGTCGGGGATCGTGTCGTCCTCGCGCGGGTCGTGCCAGCTGTGCCCGCCCTCGGCGGAGGCCTTGCTGCGCCCGATGGCGTCGTTGAAGACCGGGTTCTGGGTCTCGGGCAGCGAGTCGGAGTTGCCCTTCACGAACCGCGACACCATCTCCACGCCCGCGGACACGAACACGTCGCCCTCGCCCGCCTTGATCGCGTGGAAGGCCATCCGGGTGGTCTGCAGCGACGACGAACAGTAGCGGGTGACCGTGGTGCCCGGCACGTTGTCGAGGCCGAGCAGCACCGACACCACGCGGGCCATGTTGAAGCCCTGCTCACCACCGGGCAGGCCGCAGCCGAGCATGAGGTCGTCGATCGTCGTCGGGTCGAGCTGCGGCACCTTGGCGAGCGCGGCCTGGATCATCTGCACGGTGAGGTCGTCAGGGCGTATGTCCTTCATCGAACCCTTGAAGGCCCGCCCTATGGGCGAGCGAGCGGTAGCGACGATCACAGCTTCAGCCATCTTCATCCTCCTGTGTCGGCCTTTAGAACTATATTCCAGTCCTGGTGGCGGAACACGGTGGGTGGGGCGTCAGCCGTACATGCCGGGTGCCGTGGCCGTGCCGTCGTTGACGGCGTGGACGGCGCCCTTCTCGTCACGCCAGAGGCGCCAGCCGCCCTGGCTGCCGGTGAACCAGGGGGGCGGGGTCGTCGTGGAGGCGAGCCGCTTGCCGGTCGCGAGGTCGTACTCGCAGGCGGCGGCTATCGAGTAGAAACCGGGGGCCTGGCCGCGGAGCGGGAGCGGTTTGGGGTCCGTGACGCAGAAGGACCAGCCGCGCTGGTCCTCGACCGGGACCGGCTCGCCCGTCGTCAGGTCGAAGGCGGCGCCCTTGGCGTCGTGCTTGAGGAAGCCGAGCTTCTCCATGCGGTCGGGGAAGGCCAGCCACCAGCCGGAGCCGGGCACCTCGGAGGCGGGGATCTGGCCGATGACCCGGCCGCTCTCGGCGTCGAGCCGGGCGAAGCCGCCGTAGGTGCCCTGCCGGTCGACCGGGCGTACGACGGGAGCGTAGCCGGGGCTGCCGCTGGGGTAGACGCGGACGACCGAAGGACGCATCCAGTTGATCGTGCCGTCGCCGATCTTGATGGAGAACAGGCCGAAGGTGGAGGCCTTCTTCGTCCGCGGGTTGGTGTAGGGGGCGACGTAGCCGATCAGGTTGTCGCTGGTCGCGCCGAAGGCCCACCCGCCCGACATGTCGATGCCAGGGCCGAGCGCCTGCTCGATCGGCTGCTGCCACTGCAGCTTGCCGGTCTTGAGCTCGTACGACTCGATCATGGGGTTGGCGGCCAGGCGGAGCAGCAGCACCCGGTCGGGATCCGACCACTCGACCTCGGCGATGCCGGGCAGCTTCCACATCTGCTTGCCGCTGACCGGGTCGAGCACCACCACGCGGGCGGTGGAGAGCGCGGTGTGCTCCGGCAGGCAGATGTAGGGCCCGCAGCGCTGGGGGCCGAACGTCGAATGCACCGGCCGCGCCCACTTCTGCGCGCCGGTGCGCGCGTCGCGGGCGACGACGGTGGCGTTCCAGCGGCCCTTCTTGACCGGGTCGACCGCCACGACGACAGCCTGGCCGGGGGCCGTCTCGACGATGGCGGGCGCGGAGACCCCCATGCCGGGCAGGCGGCCCGCCATGGTGGCCGGCTGGGCCCAGAGTTTGTTGCCGTGGGTGAGGTCGACGGCGACGGTCTCCAGCGAGCCGTCGGGCTTCATGGAGGTGGTCGTGACGACCCCGCCAGCGGCGGACATCCGGCTGACCGCGTCGATCTCGTCGTTGTGCCAGGTCGGGAAGTGGACCGTGGCCGCGCCGCTGTCGGAACAGCCGGCCAGGGCCAGGATTCCGGCGAGAGTGAGGGCGGCGTTCGCGAGGGGCCGAAGCACGAGCAATCCACTCCAAAGGGACGAGGAGTGACGGCTTCGGTTCGGAGGGTGACCGGGATCAGGCGTCGTTGGGCGACTCTCCCAGCCGGCGGCGGAACAACGTCGCCCACTTGCCGTGGAGACCCGTCGCCCGCCCGGCGACCGTGGTCGCGGAGACCTCGGTGCCGGGCTCCTCCGCGGCCGTAGCCGCCGCGAGGTAAATCGGTTGCAGTCCTTCGCCGCGCGCGGGTCGAGGCTCTGGCCACAATCCCAACGCAGCGCATACAGAAGGTAGCACTGCGTAAGCTGCCTGTGCGTAACCTCGGGCAGATGGGTGAAAACGATCGGGTCCGAACATCTCGCCCGGATTTGTCGCGAAATCCGGCCCCAGGACGTCGGCGAACGAGACCGTACGTCCGCCCGCGTCGACCACCGCGACCGTCTGGGCCGCGGCCAGCTGGCGGCTCCAGCGCCGCGTCACCCAGCGCAGCGGCTGCGCGATGGGCCGTACGGTGCCAAGGTCGGGACAGGTGCCCACGACCACCTCGGCGCCCGCCTCGCGCAGCCGGCGCACGGCCTTGCTCAGGTGGCGTACGGCAACCGCGGGCGGGGTCTGGGTGGTGACGTCGTTCGCGCCGACGAAGATCACGGCCAGCTGGGGCTCCGCCGTCAGTGCCCGGTCGACCTGGTCGGCGAGTTCGGCCGACGGGGCTCCCGACTTGCCGACCACGCGGAGGCGTACGGGGCGCTCGGCGACGGAGGCCAGGCCGTGCGCGAGCAACACGCCCGGGGTTCCGGCCGGATCGGTCATCCCCAGGCCGACGGAGAGGGAATCGCCCAGCAGGACCATGGAGACCGGGGTGCCGGGGAAGTCGCCGTAGACGCCGTCGGACGGCGGCCCCTCCATGCCGTGCGGACGGCCGATCACCTTCCTGGCCAACAGGCTTTCGGCCATCAGCAGGCCGTACGCGGTGGCGCCGAGGGCCGTCAGCCCGCCACCGCCGAGTGCCGCCGCCGTCGCGATCTTGCGCGCTGCCCGCGCCGTGCCCGCTGCCCAGACCACGTGCGTGCTCCTCTCGGCCGAACACGGCGGTAGCGTTTGCCTTGAAAACTAGCCGAGTGCCCGCCACCCCCACGGGAGCTCGGCCCTCGGCAAGCTGACCAAGCTTCGGCAAAGAAGGTGAACACCTCGGTGCGCGTTTACGATTCCCTGGTCGAGCTCATGGGCAACACCCCGCTCGTCAGGATGCACAAGGTCTCCGCCGGCCTACCCGCCCAGGTGCTCGCCAAAGTCGAGTACTTCAACCCGGGCGGCTCGGTCAAGGACCGCATCGCGGTCCGCATGATCGACGCGGCGGAGGCGTCGGGGGAGCTCCGGCCCGGTGGCGTGATCGTCGAGCCGACGTCCGGCAACACGGGCGTGGGTCTGGCCATCGTGGCCCAGCAGCGTGGCTACAAGTGCCTGTTCGTGGTGCCCGACAAGGTGGCCCAGGACAAGATCGCCGTGCTGCGCGCCTATGGCGCCGACGTCGTGGTCTGCCCGACCGCCGTGTCGCCCGACCACCCCGACTCTTACTACTCGGTGTCCGACCGGCTGGCCCGTGAGGTGCCCAACGCCTGGAAGCCCGACCAATACTCCAACGTCAACAACCCCGACTCCCACTACTACTCGACCGGTCCCGAGGTGTGGGAGCAGACCGAGGGCCGGGTCACCCACTTCGTGGCGGGCATCGGCACCGGGGGCACGATCAGCGGCGCCGGCCGCTACCTCAAGGAGATCTCCGACGGCCGCGTGAAGATCATCGGGGCCGACCCCGAGGGTTCCGTCTACTCGGGCGGTTCGGGCCGTCCCTACCTGGTGGAGGGTGTCGGCGAGGACATCTGGCCGGCCACCTACGACACGAAGATCTGCGACGAGATCATCGCGGTGTCCGACAAGGACTCCTTCAACATGACCCGGCGGCTCGCCCGCGAAGAGGCCCTGCTGGTCGGCGGCTCGTGCGGGATGGCCGTGGTCGCGGCGCTGGAGGTGGCGGCCAAGGCGGGGCCCGAGGACGTGGTGGTCGTCCTCCTGCCCGACGGCGGGCGCGGCTACCTGTCCAAGATCTTCAACGACGACTGGATGGCCGACTACGGCTTCCTGACCACTTCGTCCGAGGAGGGGCTGGTCCGTGACGTACTGGCTCGTAAGGGGGCGGGCCTGCCGGAGTTCGTGCACGTGCACCCGCACGAGTCGGTCGGTACGGCCATCGCCATCATGCGCGAATACTCGGTGTCGCAGCTCCCGGTGATGAAGGAGGAGCCGCCGGTCATGGCGGCCGAGGTGGTCGGCTCCATCGTCGAGCGCGACCTGCTCGAAGCCCTCTACCGCGGCCGGCTCTCCTCCGAGGACACGATCGCCGAGCACATGTCGTCGCCGCTGCCGATGATCGGCAGCGGCGAGTCGGTGGCGCGCGCGGTGGAGGCGCTGGAGAAGGCGGATGCCGCGGTGGTGCTGGAAGAGGGCAAGCCGGCCGGGCTACTGACCCGCCAGGACCTGCTCGCCTTCCTCGCCAACCACTAGGGCCTTGACCACTAGGGCTTTTTGATCGACTCGATCACGGTGCCGAGCCCCTCCGAGCCGCGTCCCTCGGCGTCGGCGCGTTCGAACAGCTCCTTGAGGGCGTTCGGCACCGTGGTCTCCAGCCCGGCGTCCTTCAGCGCGTGGACGGCGTGGCCGATGCCGACCGCCTGCATGTGCAGGGAGTTGAGTTCACCCGGATACACCCGGGCCTCGGCCTCCTCGGCCAGGATCTTGGCGAAGCCCATCGGCCCGTCGCCCCCGAGCTGCGTGAACGTCTCCCTGGCGAACGGCAGGAAGTCCCGGGGCGGCACCCCCGCCGTGCCGAGCAGCGCGAGCGCGTGCATGTAGCTGGTCAGGCTGGACCAGAAGATCAGCAGCTGCGCCTGGTAGTACATCATCGCCAGGCCCTGGTCCTCGCCCACATAGGTGATCGTGGCCAGCGCCTTGAGCGTCTCGGCGTGCCGGTCGACGGCCTCCTTCGGGCCGCTGTAGAAGGTGTACGCCATGGGCAGGCCGATGCCCGGCGGCGGCACCATGATCCCTCCGGTGACGAGCGTGCCGCCCCGCCCGGCCACCCACTCCGCCGCCGCGCGCAACTCCTCGGGCGTGCCCGAGCTGAGGTTGACCAACACCTTCCCGTCCAGCCGCGCGTCGCTCAGACTGTCGTACATGGCCTGGTAGCTCACCTGGCTGATGACCAGCAGCTCGCCTTCGGCCGCTTCGGCCGCTCGCCGGGCGCCTCTGGCCACGAGCGGGTCCGTCTTGCTCTTCGTACGGTTCCAGACGGTCACCTCGTGACCCGCCGCGAGGAACGTCTCCGCCATCTTCGACCCCATCGGGCCCATTCCGATCACTGACACTCGACTCATGAGCCCCACCATCGAACGTCCCCCTACGGAAATCCTTCCGTCTCACTACGGGTTGTCTCTGACGTGGTGAGTTTCGGGGTGCTCGGGCCGCTGGCGGTCTGGACGGACGACGGCCGCCCGATCCAGGTGACGGAGCCCAGGATGCGGGCGTTGCTGGCCGACCTCCTGGCTCACGGGGGCGGGCCGGTCTCGATGGACCGGCTGATCAACGACCTGTGGGGGGAGCGGCCCTCCCGCAATCCCGTCGGCACCCTCCAGGCACGCGTCTCCCAGCTCCGCCGTACCCTGGGCGACCCCGGCTCGATCGTCCACACCCCGGCCGGCTACCGCCTGGCGTTCGCCGACCCTTCTCGGGCCAGGGGCCGATGGGAGGGGGGGCACTCCGGTGTCGCGCTGGGTGAGGGGCGCTTCGGTGTCGCGCTGGACGCCGACCGGTTCCGTGAGCTCGTCGGCGAGCGTGCCGCGGATCCGCGTGAGCGGGCCGCCCAGCTTCACGAGGCGCTGAGCCTGTGGCGTGGTCCCGCGTACGCCGACCTCGCCGACGAGGAGTTCCTCCGTCCGGAGATCGCGCGTCTGGAGGAGCTGCGCCTGGCCGCCCTCGAAGAGCAGGCGGAGGTACGGCTAGCCCTGGGCGAGGACGTGGACCTGGCCGACCTGGTCTCCCGGCACCCGTTGCGCGAGCGTCTGCGCGCCCAGCACATGACGGCCCTGTACCGGGCCGGTCGGCAGAGCGAGGCCCTGGCCAGCTACGGGGAGCTGCGCGAGCGGCTGGCGGAGGAGCTGGGCCTGGACCCCACGCCCGAGCTGGCGGCACTTCAGGAGGCGATCCTTCGGCAGGATCCTTCGCTCGTCCGGCAGGCCCCCCCGCCCGCTGCCCAGCCGCCCCGCTCCAACCTGCCGTCGCCGCTCACGGAGCTGATCGGCAGGGACGCGGAGGTCGCCCAGGCCCGCGACCTGCTGGACGTCGCCCGTCTGGTGACGCTCACCGGACCTGGCGGCGTCGGCAAGACCCGCCTCGCCTTGGAAACCGCCCGTTCCCTCCTCGACGAAAGCACCGCCTTCCCTGACGACAGCACCGTCTTCCCCGACGCAAGTGCTGCCCTCCCCGACGAGAGCTCCGCCCTCCCCGACGGGGTGTGGCTGGTGGAGCTGGGCGGGATCACGGACGTGGCCGAGGCGGTCGCGGACGTGCTCGGCGTACGCGACGACGACGCCGCGCCACTGCCGCCGAGACTGGCGACCGCCCTGGCCACCAAGCGCGCGTTGCTCGTACTCGACAACTGCGAACACCTGGTGGAGGAAGCGGCGGAGCTGATCTCCGCACTGCTACGGGCCGCCCCAGGGCTGCGGATCCTGGCGACCAGCCGGGAACCGCTCCGGGTGGCCGGCGAGCGCATACATGCCGTACCGCCGCTGACCGAGCCCGACGCCGTACGCCTCTTCACCATCCGCGCCGGAATCAAGCTGAACGAGCCGAACGCCACCCCCACAGACGCGACCAGCAGGGCGAGTAAGTCGAACGAGGTGGGTGAGGCGGTCGCGACCATTTGTCGGCGGCTCGATGGCCTTCCGCTGGCGCTGGAGCTGGCCGCGACACGGGTGCGGGCGTTGGGTGCGCGGGAGGTGGCCGAGCGGCTTGACGACCGGTTTCGCCTGCTCAGCTCCGGTATGCGTGACGCGCCCTCACGTCAGCGCACGCTCCGGGCGGTGATCGACTGGAGCTGGGACCTGCTGTCCGACCACGAGCGGGTCGTGCTGCGGCGGCTGGCCGTACACGCGGACGGGTGCGCGCTGGAGGCGGCCGAGGAGGTCTGCGCTGAGCCCGGCGTGGACGTGGTGGACGTGCTGGCTGGTCTGGTCGACCGCTCGCTGGTGGTGGTGTCCACCGGGCCCAGGTACCGGCTGCTGGAGTCCGTCGGGGTCTACTGCGCCGAGCGTCTCGCGGAGGCGGGTGAGCATGGGCGGATCGCCGCACGTCACGCCCGCTACTACACGGCGCTGGCCGAACGGGCGGACCTGCGCGGGCCGGGGCAGAGACAGTGGCTCGAACGCCTGGACGCCGAGACCGCCAACCTGCGGCTCGCCCTGTCGGGTCCCGAGCCGCTCCGCCTGGTCAACGCGCTGGCCTGGTACTGGTTCCTACGCGGCCGCATGGGCGAGGCCCGCCGCTCCCTGGCCACCGCCCTGTCCAAAGCCGCCCCGGCGCCCAGTGCCGCTCTGGCGTCCAGAGTCCCCTCGACGTTCGGAGCCGCTCCGGCGTCTAGCGCCACCTCGGCGTCCGGGGTCGCCCGGGGGGCCGGGATCGCCCTGGAGTTCGGGGTCGCTCCGACGTCCGGGGCCGCTCCGACAGCCGGGGCCGCTCCGACGTCTAGCGCCGTGCCAGGGTCCGGGGTCGTGCAGGGGCCCGGCTCGGGGTCCATAGCCACCTCGGCCGTGCCCGTCACGGATCTGACCGCCGGGCGGGCGGCTGTGGCGTCGGTGTGGTTGGCGGGGATGGCGTTGTCCGTCGGGGAGGTGGCGCCGCCGGTGCGGGTGGCCGGGCTCGACGCCCGAGGGCGGGCACTGGCCGACTGGTTTCTGACCCACGTGCGCTGGGCGTACGGCGATCATGGTGCGCACGAAGCGGCGGCGAGCCGGGCGCTGGCCGCGTATGAGGCGCTCGGCGACCGCTGGGGGATCGCCGCCGCGCTCAGCCTGCGCGCGAAGCTGGCCGTCGGGCGGGGGGACCTGGTCGCGATGGAGCGGGACGGGCGGCGGAGTCTGGAGCTGTTCGGCGAGCTGGGTGACGCGTGGGGGCGGTTGGAGGCCATGGACGCGCTTGACCGGCTGGCCGAGATACGGGGTGATTACGCCGAGGCCGCCAGGTTGCGCGAGGAGCAGTTGCGGCTGGCGGAGGAGCTCGGCTTCGAGGTCGCGTTCAAACTGGCCGGGCTGGGCCGTGTGGCGCTCCTGGCGGGCCGGTACGAGCGAGCCGACCACTACCACGAGCGGGCCAGACTGCTGGCCGTGGAGCAGTCCTACAAGGCCGCGGAGGAGCATGCCGTGCTCGGGCTGGCACTGAGCGCCAGGCGGCAGGGCGACTACGTACGGGCGGAAGGGCTCCTGACGCCGTGGCTCGGCTGGCTGCGTGAGGTGCGGGGGACGCCCGGCATCGCGTTCGTCCTGGCCGAGCTGGGGTTCGCCGCCGAGCAGCGCGGTGACGCCGCGACGGCGCTGGCCAGGCAGCGGCAGGGCTACGAGGCGGCCCAGGCCACCGGGGACCCGAGAGCGATCGCGCTCGCCCTGGAAGGGCTGGCGGGCGCGCTGTCACTCACGGCCGAGCAGACCGGGACGGGGCAATCGGCCGAGCGAACCGGGACGGGACAACCGGCTGAGCAGACCGGGAGGGGACGCCAGGCCCGATGGGGCCTTCCCGAGAGGCATCGGGAGCCCGAGGGGTACCGGGAGGCGGCCGGGATGCTCGGCGTGGCCGCCGCGCTCAGAGAGGCGGTGGGCGTGCCGCTGCCCGCCCCCGAGCGGGCCGACGTCGACCGGATCACCGCCAGGCTGCGCGCGGCGATGGGTGCCGAGTTCGACCCGGCGTACGCCTCAGGACGTGGGAAACTCCGCGACCACTTCCCAGGCCCCGTCGGAACCGGGCCCGGCGTACAGGCGGCCGCCCAGCGCCTCCACCCGCTCGGCCATCCCGACCAGCCCGAACCCGCCGCCCAGGCGCGAGAGCCGGGGGTCGGAGGCTGAGCCGAAGTTGCGGATGCGCAGCAGCACGAGCTGGTCGAAGCGGCGCAGCTCGGCCTCGACCCAGCTGGCGCCCGGCGCGTGCTTACGGATGTTGGTGAGCGCCTCCCGCAGCACCCGGTGGACCGTGGTCATGACCTCCGGCGCCAGGGTGTGGTCGTCGATGCCGGACCCGATCTCGAACGCGACGCGCGGCCCGTTCTCCGAGAACCGTTCCGTCAGCAGCCGTAGATCGGCGAGCGACGTGCCGGGGGTCCTGGCGGCCTCGTCCTCGGCCCGCAGGACGGTGACCAGGCGTCGCATCGAGGTGAGCGCGTCCGTCCCGGCACTGGCGATGGCGTCGAGGGCGGGCAGCACGGCGTCGGGCTTCAGGTCGGCGACCGTGCGGGCGGCCTGGGCCTGTACGACGATGCCGGTGATGTGGTGGGCGACCAGGTCGTGCAGCTCTCTGGCCAGCTCCAGGCGCTCCGCACGCCGTACGGAATGGACGGCCTCCTTGCGGCGCTCCTGCTGGAAGCGGAGGTAGCCGCCGACGGCGGCGATCATCGTCCACGCGGTGAAGAGGATGAACGAGAAGGCCAGCTTGTTCTGGGGATCGCGCGAGGCGCCTTCCGCCATGAGGACGACCAGCGCGGTGCCCCCGAACACCGCGGCCCGCTTGACCGGCTCGACGTGGCGCAGCACGCCGATCGTCAGGATCATCAGCGCGCCGGTCTCCGCCGCGCCGGGCACGCCCACGAACCCGCTGACGGCGATCACCAGCGAGGAGACGAGCGAGAGGGCCAGCATGACGACGAACGTCTCGACCCGGAAACGGCGCCGCAGGATGGCGGCCGCGACGCCCACGACCCCGCAGATCGGCACGAGCCACTGGACGCCGCCCCTGGTGGCGGCTACGGCGAGGTCCATGAGGAGCATCATGGCCAGCCAGCCGATCGCCGCGATGTCGCTCAGCCGGCGGATCCAATAGACGACGTGCTTGGCTTCCCCCACCCCTAGGAGCCTAAGCCGCAAGTCGGATGGCAGGCATCGACCGTTCGGCTGAGGAGGCTCGCCGAGGACCGGCCCTTCAGTGGAGGCGGCGGCGGGGGGCCGTCGACGATGCTGGTACATGTCCGGAAGGGGGACGGGAAAATGATTGTCCTTGGATTCGTACTGCTGGGTATCGGGTTGGTCGTGGGTCTGCTGCTGGCGCTGGCCGACCCGGTGCTGCTCTCCCGCATCAACGGGGAGCACGCGGAGGGCGGCAGCGGCCGCCATATCCAGGTGCCCGTACGCGACGCCGACGTTATACCGCTGGCGTCGCGGGCAGGCGGCGACAGGAAGAAGCCTCAGGCAGCCTGAGACCGGCTCGCGCGGGGCATGACGCGCGAGCCGCGCGGGCGCGGTTGGGGACGGCGCCCGCTTCGGCCCGCGGTCCGTTGGGGAACGGACCGCGGGCCGCTTCCGTTACCGTGGGCCTATGACGAACGGTTTCGAAACCCTGGCGATCCACGCAGGTCAGGAGCCTGACCCGCTTACCGGCGCGGTCGTGCCGCCGATCTATGCGACGTCCACCTACAAGCAGGACGGTGTGGGTGGCCTGCGTTCCGGATATGAGTACAGTCGCTCGGCCAACCCGACCAGGACCGCGCTCGAAGAGGCGCTGGCCGCGGTCGAGGGCGGCGCGCGCGGGCTGGCGTTCGCGTCGGGCCTGGCGGCCGAGGACACCCTGCTGCGAGCTCTCTGCAAGCCGCAGGACCACGTCGTCATCCCCAACGACGCTTACGGGGGCACATACCGGCTGTTCGCGAAGGTCGGCGAGCGCTGGGGCCTGCACTACGACCCAGTGCCGCTCGGCGACCTCGACGCCGTGGCCGCGGCGATGACCCAGAAGACGCGGATCATCTGGGTGGAGACGCCGACGAACCCGCTGCTCGGCATCGCCGACCTCGCCGCGCTCGCCCAGCTGGCCCACGACAACGGGGCGCTGCTGGTCGTCGACAACACCTTCGCCTCGCCCTACCTGCAGCAGCCGCTCGCGCTGGGCGCGGACGTGGTCGTGCACTCCACCACCAAGTACGTCGGCGGCCACTCCGACGTGGTCGGCGGCGCGCTGATCGCGGCCGACGAGTCGGTCGGCGCGGAGCTGGCCTTCCACCAGAACGCGATGGGCGCGGTGGCCGGGCCGTTCGACGCCTGGCTGACGCTGCGCGGGCTCAAGACCCTGGGTGTACGGATGGACCGGCACTGCGACAACGCCGAACGGATCGTCGATCTGCTGCTCGCGCACCCGCGCGTGACGCAGGTGCTCTACCCGGGCATGGGCGACCACCCCGGGCACGAGGTGGCCGCCAAGCAGATGAAGCGGTTCGGCGGCATGGTGTCGTTCCGCGTCACGGGCGGCGAGGCCGAGGCCGTCGAGGTGTGCAACCGGGCGAAGCTGTTCACGCTGGGCGAGTCGCTGGGCGGCGTCGAGTCGCTCATCGAGCACCCGGGCAGGATGACGCACGCCTCGGCGGCCGGCTCGCCGCTGGAGGTGCCCGCCGACCTGGTGCGGCTGTCGGTCGGCATCGAGACGGTCGACGACCTGCTCGCCGACCTCACGCAGGCGCTCGGCTAGGAGCCCGGTACGACCATCAGGACGCTCGGTTAGGAACCCGGTACGACCATCAGGAACAGGATCACCAGCCAGATCAGGGACAGCAGCCCGCTGATGGCGGCGATCCTGCCGTTCTGCACCTTCGCGTCGTCGTCCGGGGTCTCGGTCTCGAGGACCTTGACGGCGGCGCGCAGGTCGCGGTCGATGATGACGAGCAGCACGACGGCCACGATGAACAGCGTCATCGAGGCCGTCATGTACCACTTGCCGAGCACGCCGCCGCCGATCGACATGCCGACGGCCAGCCCGAAGATCAGCACGCCCAGCGAACCGATGCTGTAGATCCGGGTGGTCCGCTGGATGTTCTGCAGGACGGGCACGTTCTTGCCGCGGATGGCTCGCGGAGCGGCCATGGTGGCCGCTGTGAGCGGGCCGATCGTGAAGATCGCGAAGCCGATGTGCAGCCAGAGAAGCAGGGGCGACATGCGTAGGAGACTAGTCCCCGACGATCTCGCCCGCGGACTCGACACTCTGTTTACCCTCTGAGGAGCAGCGCATGATCAGCTCGGTGGCCGCGATCGCGACCACCATGAGCACGATCAGAAGAATCATGGCAATCATGGAGCCCCCCTCCTTCCCCGTGTCGGACGTAAATATCGTCCGTAATGACTAGACGCTCTGGCAACGGAATAAGTTCAGCGCGGGTATGGTTGACCACCGTCGCTTTTTCCTTACCGTCTGGGCACAAGGGGGTGCCGTCCGTGGCCATCAGGCATGTCGAGCCGTATACCGACGAGTGGCTGCAGCAGCCGACCGGCTACGTGCAGCGGGTCGTCGACCTGCTCGGAGCCGAGGTCGCCGACTGGTGGGAGGGCCCCTGCGAGCCGCGTGGCGCGACCGTCCGACTGACGGACGGCAGCGCGCTGGTGTGGGACGAGGAGAGCGGGTGGCGGCTCGGCGGCTTCGTCTCCGGCGGCCGCGGCGAGCACACCCAGCTCGACGGCGTCCGTTACCTGGGCGGCGGCCTGCTGCCCCGGCCCGAGCGCGTGCCGTCGGCGCTGAGCGATGCCCGCACGGGTGTGGGCGCCAGCTCCGCCTGGCGCCCCTGTTACCGCTCGTACCGTAACTGCCGGGACGGCTTCGACGTCGCCCTCGACTTCTACGCGTCTCTCGTCGACGCCTGAGCGGCTGACCGCCTGAAGTCGCGGGCCGGTCGTAGGACATCAACGCCGTCGTACGACATCAGGCCCGCGTTCAGACAGCCAGGCCCCGTTCGGACCTTGAGCCCGCGTTCAGCGGGACCGGCGTACCCGTAGGAAGTCGCTCACCACATACTCGCCCAGCCGATCCGCGCTGGGGGAGAACACGCGACCGCCGTTGCGCCGCGCCACCTCGTCCACGAACTCCTTGAGGCGGTCGTCGCCGGCCAGCATGAAGATGTTGAGCGTCGCCCGCCGCCGGGTCATCTTGTCCACCTCGGCCAGCGTGAGCTCCAGCGTCTCGGGCGACGGCGGCCACTCGAAGGCCGAGTGCCCGTTGCGCATCAGGTGAGCCGTCGGCTCGCCGTCGGTGACCACGAGCACGACCGGCTCGAAGTCGGGATGGCGGTCCAGGTGCCGGCCCGCGATGAGCAGGGCGTGGTGCAGGTTCGTCCCCTGAACCATGTCCCAGTCCAGCCCGGCCAGCTCGTCCGGTTGCAGCACCCGAGCGTAGTTGGAGAACCCGATGATCTGCACCGCGTCCTGCGGGAACTTGGAGGCGACCAGCGCCTGAAGGGCGAGCGCGGTCTGCTTGGCCGCCGCCCAGGTCCCGCGTAGGGCCATCGAGTAGGACAGGTCGACCAGCAGGCAGACGGCCGCCGCGCTGCGCCGCTCGGTCTCGGCCACCTCGAAGTCGTCGACGGAGAGGTGTACGGCGCCTGATTCGGACTGGACGCCGCCGTTGCGGACGCCGTTGACCAGCGTGCGAACCACGTCGATCGGCTGCTCGTCGCCGAAGCGCCAGGGCCGCGACGAGCCGGTCAGCTCCCCGGCCGAGCCCGCGTCGCGCTGGTCGTGGTCGCCGCGCCGGCCCGCGTCGAGCGAGGCGAACACCCGGCGCAGCGCCGTCTCACCGAGCCTCCTGACGGCCTTGGGGGTGAGCTCCAGCTTGCCCCGGCGGCGCAGGAGGTAGCCCTGCTCCTCCAGCTCGCGTTCGATCCGCTTGAGTGCCTCCAGGTCGTCGACCGCCGAGCGGCCGAGCGCGCGGCGGACCGCGGACTCGTCGACGTCGTCGAGCCTGGCGCCCGGGTAGTCCTGCCGGAGCGAGGTCTCCAGCTGTGAGAGGTCGGCCAGCTCCTCCAGGGCGGTGACGGCGTCGCCCATGCCCAGCGGCTCCTCGCCGGTCAGCCGTTCGGGGGTGTCCCAGGCCAGGTCGGGCCGGCGGGCCTGGAGGGACTCGCCGAGCCGGCGCATCTCGTCGGACAGCCCCGCCTGGTCGAGCGTCTGGCTCATCAGGTTGGCCAGCTCCTCGCGCTGGGCCGGGGTCATCGAGGCGAGCATGCGCTGGGTCGCGGCGGCCCGCCGGGCCAGGACGTCGACCAGCTCGTCGAGGTCGCGCGGCTTCTCCGGGAAGAGATCGCCGTATTCCTTCATGAACGCATCGAAGTCCTGCTGGGTGTGCTGACCTCTGGCGTCCTTGTCGAGCATGTCGTTGAGGTCCGACATCATCTGCCGGACGCGCTCCATCGCCGCCGGGTCCGGCTGGGCCAGCGCGTCACGCAGCCCTCTGAACTGGCTGTCGAGCACTTCGCGGCGCAGCAGGTCGCGCAGCTCATCGAAGGTCTGCCTGGCGGCGGCGGAGCGCCACTCGTAGGGGGTCAGCTGCTGGATCGCGCTGGCCGTGTCGTCGGGCAGCGAGTCGAGCTCGCTCTCGCGCAGCCGCGCGTCGTCGGACGGGTCGGGGAACAGCTCGGCCCGCTCCTGGCCGATGGCCTTGTCGAGGAGCGCCCGCGCCCGCTCCAGCGTGCCGTCGAGCCGGCCGCTCTCGCGCAGGTCCCTGCGGCGCCGTCGTACCTCTCTGAGCATGTCGTCGAGACCCCGGCGGTCCTGGGCTCCGGGCAGCCCGCGCTTGAGCAGGTCGCGCAGGGCGTGCACGGGAGTGGAGCCGGACAGGATGGCGTCGCCCATCTCGTCGAGCGCGGCGCGCACGTCGTACGGCGGGGCGAGGGGGTCGGGGCCATCGTTGTACTCGCCATAGCGGTAGGCCATCACGAACACACGCTAACCCGAGAACGAGGGCTACGCGTCCCCGAAGACCTCACGCACACCGGAGAGTTCGTTGACATCCGGCACGTAATCGACCTGTACGAGCACCGGATGCTTGACCGTCTTGAGGGCTTTGGTGAAGTCGCGGCTCTGGCACGCCTTCTTGCCGAGGCCGTGCTTGTCGGCGTTGACCGGCTTGCCGGCCAGCCAGCCGTCGCCGCAGCGCTTGGTGGTCCTGGCGAACGACATCAGGTTCGTGTAACCGAGCTTGAACGTCCTGCCCGCCCCGGTGAACAGGACCGTCGTGTCGTCCACCCGCTTGACCGTGCCCCGGGCCGTGCGTGGTGAGGGCCACTTGGCCAGCACTTCATTGATCTTGACGGCCTCGGCACCGCGATACTCGACGCGGACCGGCGCGGGCCCGGACGCCAGCTTGTCGGTCAGGGCGTCGACCTTGCAGACGGTGGTGCCCAGGCCCTTGCGGTCGATCGCCACGCGCCCCTCGGTCTCCTTGAGGTCGCAGGCGACGGTCACCCGCCGGAAGGCCGCCTTGGCGTAGTCGAGCCGCAGCTCCTTCGCGCCGGAGACGGCCTTGAACGTGTGGAGCGGCTTGCGGTACGTGGCGGTCATGGGCGTGATGCGGATTTCGGTCGCACCGGCCGCCCAGGCGTACCCGTACACGATCTTGGTGTCCGCGGCATCGGCGGGGACGGCGAGAGCGCACAAGGCGGTGGCGCTCAGGGCGGTGGCACAGACAAGCAGACGCATGGGCGGTCTCCCCCGACGGCGTGATCAATTCATCACGTTCGACGTGTGAGACCGCCCGAATGTTCACGTCCGGTAGACGGAGACACCGTCCACGTCGTCCTTGGACAGGCGGCGCATGAGATACAGGCCCTCCAGGGCGAACTCCAGCGCGGCCGCCGCGTGTCCCGGCGACTCCTCGCCCTCGCCCATGCCCAGCCGCGACATGACCTTCGCCAGTCCGCTGACCGGGCCGATGCGGCGCAGCAGTTCGGCGGCCGCGATCAGCTCGCCGGACTCCACCTGGTTGCCCTCGGCGAACTTGTCCGTCAGCGGCGACAGGTCCATGCCGCCCAACCGGCTCCTGAACGTCTCGGCCGTGGCCCGGCGGAGCAGATGGGAGAGTATCTCGGTCTCCCTGCCCTCCTCGCTGACCTCGAACTCCACCTTGCCGCGCAGGCTGTGGACGACGCTGGTCAGGTCGCAGACGCGGGCGACGGCCTGCTCCTCGCCGGCGATCGCCCCCCTGCGTACGGCGGAGGCCATGGCGGTCTCGGCGGCCGCGATCGAGAACCGCGCCGACACGCCGGAGCGGGCGTCGACCGCGGTGGACTCGCGGACCAGGCGGGTGAACCGGGCGATCACCTCCACCAGGTGCTCGGGGAGGTCCGCCCCGATGTCCGGCATGGACTCCTGGCGGATGAGCACCAGCTCGTCCTCGACCGTCAGCGGATAATGGGTACGGATCTCGGCGCCGAAGCGGTCCTTCAGCGGGGTGATGATCCGGCCCCTGTTGGTGTAGTCCTCGGGGTTGGCGCTGGCGATGAGCAGGATGTCGAGCGGCAGGCGCAGGTTGTAGCCGCGCACCTGGATGTCGCGCTCCTCCAGCACGTTCAGCAGCGACACCTGGATGCGCTCGGCCAGGTCGGGCAGCTCGTTGACGGAGAACACGCCCCGGTTGGTGCGCGGCACCAGCCCGTAGTGGACGGTCTCCGGGTCGCCGAGCGTCCGGCCCTCGGCGATCTTGATCGGGTCCACGTCGCCGATCAGGTCGCCGACGGAGGTGTCGGGGGTAGCGAGCTTCTCGCCGTAGCGCTCGTCGCGATGCTTCCACGCCACGGGCAACTCGTCGCCCAACTCTCGCGCGAGCGTGATGCAGCGCGTACAGGCCGGTGCGTACGGATGGTCGTTGATCTCGCACCCGTCGACCACCGGGGTCCACTCGTCCAGCAGCCCGGTGACGGTGCGGATGAGTCGGGTCTTGCCCTGGCCCCGCTCACCGAGCAGGACGAGGTCGTGCCCGGCGAGTAGCGCCCGCTCCAAGTGGGGCAGGACGGAGTCGTCGAAGCCCACGATGCCTGGAAAACGGGGCTCACCTGCCCGCAACTTGGCCAGCAGGTTTTCGCGGACCTCTGCTTTCACGGTGCGATGAACGTGACCGCTCTCTCGCAGCTCGCGGATATTTAGAGGCTGATGCACGGGAACGAGACTACGTCCCCTGGGACCACTGCGGCAGACACTTTCGCATCTGGCGGA
This sequence comes from Nonomuraea sp. NPDC049129, assembly GCF_040648495.1. Classification (NCBI taxonomy): domain Bacteria; kingdom Bacillati; phylum Actinomycetota; class Actinomycetes; order Streptosporangiales; family Streptosporangiaceae; genus Nonomuraea; species Nonomuraea sp. NPDC049129. The sequence continues at coordinate 394,521 of NZ_JBEZDU010000006.1, forward strand.
GATTTCGGATCTTGACTATTGCGTGACGGTTCGTGCGCGTGCTTGTTCCTTTTATGGGGAGAATCGGTTCCTAGGGAACTTCGACCCGCTGAGGAGGCGAGATCCGTGGCTGTGATGACGAGCCGCTTCGCCGACGGCCTCGCCGTGGGTTCCGACCTGGTGGAGGCCGCGGAGCGTGCTGTCGGTCAGGCCCTGTCGAGGCTCAGCGGCGAGGCGGACCTGGTGTGCTTCTTCATCTGCGGCGACGATCCGGACGAGGTCGCCAGGGCGGGGGAGTGCGCGATGAGGCTGGCCCCCGAGGCCCACGTGATCGGCTGCAGCGCCACCGGCGTGATCGGTGACGGGCAGGGGATCGAGCTGACGTCCGCCGTGAGCGCGTGGGCGGCCACGCTGGACGGGGCCGAGCTGACCACGTTCGCGCTGGAGACGCTGACCGCCGAGGACCGGTTCGTGGTGGTGGGGCTGCCGGAGCGGACACCTGATGATCACGTGGCGATCCTGCTGGCCGATCCGTACACCTTCCCCACGGACGCGTTCGTGGAGCGTTCCGTGGACGTGCTCGGTAATCTGCCGCTGATCGGCGGGCTGGCCAACGGGATGCGGGGCCGGGGGTCGGTCCGGCTCTTCGCCGACGGCGAGATCTACACCGAGGGCGCCATCGGCGTGCTGCTCAGCGGCTCCGTACGGGTCAGCACAGTGGTCAGCCAGGGCTGCCGGCCGATCGGCCCGACCATGGTCGTCACCCGCTCCGAGGAGAACCTGCTGCTGGAGCTGGCCGGCCAACCGGCCCTGGCCCGGCTGGAGGACATCGTCAGCGAGCTCGACGAGGACGACCGCGAACTGGTCGCCGCCGGCCTGCAGATCGGCGTGGCCATGGACGAGTACGCCGAACGGCACGAACGCGGCGACTTCCTCATCAGAGGCGTGATCGGCATCGACCCGGAACGCGAGGCCGTGGCCATCGGCGACGTCGTGGACGTCGGCAGGACCGTACGCTTCCACGTGCGCGACGCGGCCACGGCGGACGAGGACCTCTACGACCTGCTCGACGCGCACCGGGAGGAGCTCGGCCGGATCGACGGCGCGCTGCTGTTCTCCTGCAACGGCCGGGGGTCGGCGATGTTCGGCACCGCCGACCACGATCCGGTGGCGCTGCGCGACACGCTCGGGCCGATCGGGCTCGCGGGCTTCTTCGCCGCGGGCGAGGTCGGCCCGGTGGGCGGCCAGAACCACGTGCACGGCTTCACGGCGTCCGTCCTGGTCTTCTCAGCGCCCGCGGGCACGCCCGGCGCCCCGTGAGCCTCGCGCTCAGGCGATCGGGCAGTCAGGTGATCGGGCAGGCGGTCAGGCGGCGGGCTTGGTCGGCTGGAAGAGCCAGGCGTCGAACAGCGGCTTGAGATCCTTGCCGGAGAGCTTCTCCGCCAGCGCGATGAACTCGTCCGTCGTGACGTTGCCGTATTTGTGGTCGGCCGTCCATGTCTTCAGCAGCGTGAAGAAGGTCTCGTCGCCGATGGCCTTGCGCAGGGCGTGGAGGGTCAGTCCGCCCCGGGTGTAGACCGAGTCGTTGAACAGGTCTTTGGGCTGGGCCCGGCCCGGGGGATATTTCCACATCGGCTCGCTCGCGGCGCGGTTGTAGAAGGTCTGGAAGAGCCGGTCGGCGGTGTTGGTGCCCTTGTGCTCGGCCCAGAGCCACTCGGCATAGGTGGCGAAGCCCTCGTTGAGCCACAGGTCGCGCCAGCGCTTGATGCTCACGCTGTCGCCGAACCACTGGTGGGCCAGCTCGTGCGCGATGATGCTCTGGTCGGGCTCGAAGCCGCCGTAGAGCGGCTTGGTCTGGTTTTCCAGGGCGTAGCCGGCCGAGAAGTCGTCGACTATGCCGCCCGTGGAGGAGAACGGGTAGGGCCCGAAGACCTTGCTCCAGTAGTCGGTGACCTCGCCCGAGATGTTGTAGAGATCGTCGAGCGAGGCGCGGTGCTTGGGATCGACCGCCGCGAAGTTGGGGATGCCGCCCGGCGTGCGGCCCTTGCGCAGCTCGAACTTGCCGATCGTGGCCGTCGCGAGATAGCTCACCATCGGATGCCGCTCGCGCCACCGGAAAGTGGTCTTGCCGTCGGTGGTCGTGGGCTCGCCGACCTGCTCGCCGTTGGCCAGGGCGGTCACGCCGTCGGGTACGGTGATCGCGAAGTCGTAGGCCGCCTTGTCGGCTGGGTGGTCGTTGACCGGATACCAGGTCTTGGCGCCGTCGGGCTCACAGGCCACGAAGGCGCCGTCGGGCGTCGGCACGAAGCCGAACGTGCCGAGGTTGGTGGAGTCCTTGATCGGCTTGGGCACGCCGGAGTAGGTCACCTTGATGGTGAAGTCGGCCTTGTTGGCCAGCGGCGTGGTGGGCAGCACACCGAGTTCGGTGCCGTTGCGCGAGAAGATGGCCTTCTCCCCGTTGACCGTGACCTCGCTCACGTCGAGGCCGGACAGGTCGAGGTCGAACCGCGAGAGCGCCTGCGTGGTCGTGGCCTTGATCGTCGCCACGCCGTCGAGGTGCTTGCTGCTCGGCGTGTAGCCGAGCTCGAGGCCGTAGTGGGAGACGTCGTAGCCGCCGTTGCCGTCAAGGGGGAAGTCGGGGTCACCGATGCCGGACGCGCCCGTGTCTCCGCTCACCGGCCGGGCCGCTGTGGGCGCTATGGCGCCGTTGGACGGCGCGCAGGCGAGGATGCTCAGAAGCGCCACGAGCGAAGCGGCCCTGCGCTGGTCAAACCCCATAGGCTGCGCTCTTCCCTTCGCTAAGTGACAGGAATTCTACGCGGAGTCAGGCATGGACCACGACCGTCTTCGCGGCTTTGGCATGCGGAGCCTGCTGGCGCGGGCCGAACGAATCCAGCCTAGGTCGAGCAGACTCCCCCTGCGCCGTCAGGGCAACGGCGGCGCGAGCTAAAGGTTGCCCCTTCGCTCCTGCTCCCGCTCGATGGCCTCGAACAACGCCTTGAAATTGCCCTTGCCGAAGCCGAGCGAGCCGTGCCGCTCGATGAGCTCGAAGAAGACCGTGGGCCGGTCCTGCACCGGCTTGGTGAAGATTTGCAAAAGGTAACCGTCCTCGTCGCGGTCGACGAGGATCTTGCGCTTCTTCAGCTCCTCGATCGGCGCCCTGACCCGCCCGATGCGCGAGCGCAACTCGGGGTCGTCGTAGTAGGAGTCGGGGGTGTCCAGGAAGCTCACTCCGGCCGCGCGCATGTGGTCGACCGTGGTCAGGATGTCGTTGGTGGCCAGCGCGACGTGCTGTACGCCCGGCCCGCGGTAGAACTCCAGATATTCGTCGATCTGCGATTTCTTGCGACTTACGGCCGGCTCGTTCAGCGGGAACTTGACCTTGCGGCTCCCGTCGGCCACGACCTTGGACATCAACGCCGAGTACTCGGTGGCGATGTCGTCGCCGACGAACTCCGCCATGTTGGTGAAGCCCATCACGTGCTTGTAGAACTCCACCCACTCGTCCATCCGGCCCAGTTCGACGTTGCCCACACAGTGGTCGACGGCCTGGAACAGTCGTCCGGACTTGGTCGTGGGCGGGGCGACGAGCGGCTCGGCGGGCACGTACCCGGGCAGGTAGGCGCCGCTGTAGTTGGCCCTGTCGACGAGGGTGTGCCGCGTCTCGCCGTACGTGGCGATCGCCGCGAGCACCACCTTGCCCCGCTCGTCCTCCAGCGTGTACGGCTCCGCCAGCCCGCGGGCCCCCTGCTCCACGGCGTGCCGATAGGCGGCCTCCACGTCCGGCACCTCGATGGCCAGGTCGATCACCCCGTCACCGTGCTCGGCGACGTGGCGGGCCAGGTCGGTCCCCGGCCGGATCGAGGCCCGGAACTCGAACCTGGCGCTCCCCGAGGTCAGGACATAGGCCGCCTCGTCGCGGCTGCCGTTCTCCGGCCCGCGATAGGCCACCAGCCGCATGCCGAACGCGGTCGAGTAGTAGTGAGCCGCCTGCCTGGCGTTGCCCACGGCGAACACCACGGCGTGCATCCCGTTAACCGGAAAGACATCAGTCATAGCATCAATATTTGGATTCCCTGGACGAGTTGAGCAACAGTTACTTTTTTGACTAGACAATATGTATGGCCCACTCCCATGTAGAGGAGGAGATCTGTACACCATGACGATCGACCAACTGGACGCCCGGCTGATCGCCCTCCTGGCCGCCGAGCCGCGCCTGGGCGTACTGGAGTGCTCGCGCCGGCTGGGCGTGGCCCGCGGCACCGTGCAGGCCCGGCTCGACCGGCTGATCGCCAGAGGGGTGATCACCGGGTTCGGACCCGACATCTCGCCGGTGGCGCTCGGCTACGACGTGACCGCGTTCGTGACGATGGAGATCAGGCAGGTCGCCGGGCACGACCCGGTGGCGCACCGGCTGGCCCACATCCCCGAGGTGCTGGAGGTCCACACGATCACCGGCGGCAGCGACCTGCTCTGCCGGGTGGTGGCGCGGACGAACGCCGATCTGCAGCGGGTGATCGACCAGATCGTCGAAGTTCAGGGTGTTCTCAGGACTTCTTCGATCATCGCCCTCGACACACCTGTTCCCTACCGCGTTTTGCCATTGGTGGCGAATGTTCCCCAGCGCGAAACGCGCTAGCCGTACTATCGCGGGAGGGGACGAGGCACCGTTATCGATCGCTTAACCTTGACATTCGCCCAGCTGACGGGGGTCTGGTGAGGCGCGATAGGGGGTTGTGGGTGCGGATCGGTGGTGAAAAAGGCATGCGAAAGCGGCGAATCCTTAAACGGCTGTTGATCGTTTTCGGCGCCGGGATCCTCTTGGCCATAGGGCTTTTCGCCGTCGCGTGGGCGATGACCCCGATCCCCGACAGCACCCAGAAGGACGCCACGGCCCAGGGGTCGGTGATCTACTACCGCGACGGCAAGAGCGTGCTCGCCAAGAAGGGCATCGACCGCAGGAACGTTCCGCTGGACAAGGTTCCCCAGCACGTACGTGACGCGGTGATAGCAGCCGAGAACCGCTCCTTCTACCAAGACGGCGGCGTCTCGGTCAAAGGCACCGCGCGAGCCGTGTGGTCCACCGTCTCCGGGCAGCAGCTCCAGGGCGGCTCGACCATCACCCAGCAGCTGGTCCGCAACTACTACAGCGGCCTCAGCCAGGAACGGTCCATCACCCGCAAGTTCAAGGAGATCATGATCTCCATCAAGGTCGACCAGTCCAAGTCCAAGGACTGGGTCCTTGAGCAGTACCTCAACACGATCTACTTCGGCCGCGGCGCCAACGGCGCCCAGGCGGCCGCGCAGGCGTACTTCGGCAAGGACGTCGGCAAGCTGAGCGTGGCCGAGGGCGCCTACCTGGCCGCGGTGATCCAGCAGCCCAGCCGCTTCGCCGACCCCAAGGGCGCCGACCTCGACGCCGCCGAGGCCCGCTGGCAGGCCGTGATCGATGCCATGCGGCAGACGGGCAAGCTCACCGCCGAGCAGGCCGCCGCGCAGACGTTCCCGGCGCTCAAGGCGCCGAAGAAGCCGTTCGAGCTCAAGGGCCAGGCCCAGTACATGCTCGACCAGGTCACCGCCGAGCTCAACCGGCGCGGCTACACCGACGAGGACATCAACGGCGGCGGGCTGAGAATCGTCACGACGTTCGACAAGAAGCTCATGCTCGCGGCCGAGAACGCGGTCAAGACCGTGCTGCCCGACTCGACGCCCAAGAAGGTCCGCACCGGGCTGGCGGCCGTCGATCCGGCCACCGGCGAGGTCGTCGCCTTCTACGGCGGCCGCCCCGACCGCTCCGAGTACTACGACAACGCCTTCTCGGCCAAGGTGATGGCCGGCTCCACGTTCAAGCCCTACACGCTGGCCGCCGCGCTCAACAACGGCTTCGACCTGTCCACCAGGGTCAACGGCAACTCGCCGATGCGCGTGGCCTCGGCCAGCAAGCCCATCCCCAACGACAGCGACCGCTCGTACGGCGAGATCAACCTGATCAGCGCCACCCAGAACTCCGTCAACACCGCCTTCGTCGACCTCGGCCAGAAGGTCGGTCTCGACAAGGTGGCCGCCACCGCGGTCGCGGCGGGCATCCCGGAGGCGCAGCTCAAGCAGCACGAGTCGGCCGCCACGTTCCCGCTCGGCGTCGCCTCGCTGAGCGCCGTGCAGAACGCCTCCGGCTTCTCCTCCTTCGCCAACAAGGGCGTCCACATGGAGGCGCACGTCGTGAAGTCGGTGACCGCCCCCGGCAGCAAGAAGAACGTGATCAAGGGCGCGTCCACCCAGGTGGTCAGCGAGCAGGCCGCCGCCGACACCACGTACGCGATGCAGCAGGTCGTCAAGTACGGCACCGGCACCGCGGCCAGGCTGTACGACCGTCCGGTGGCCGGCAAGACGGGCACCACGGACAACTCCCAGGCGGTCTGGTTCAACGGCTTCACGCCGCAACTGGCCGTCGCGGTCGACATGTTCCGCGAGGACAACAAGCCGGTGGAGATCCCCGGCTACGGGGTGCAGTTCGGCGGCCAGTTGCCCGCGCAGATCTGGCGGGCGTTCATGACCGAGGCCATGGCGGGCAAGCCGGTCATGGAGTTCCCCGAGCCGTCGGACTACGGCTATGGCTCCGACGACTGGGGCCGCACCGACCAGCGCCAGGACATGCCGCAGGAACCGCAGCACACCCAGGTACCCGACCCGTGGTCCTCGCCCACTCCTGAGGTCACTGAGCAGCCGAGCACGGAGCAGCCCACCACGCAGGGCCCCGACACGCAGCAGGACCCGCCCCGGCAGAACGACACCGGCGGCCCGCCCACCGGCGAGCCGGACGCCCCTACGACCGGCCCCGACGAGAACAACACCGGCCGGTGGAGCGACACCGGCCGATCACCGGTCGGCTAGGCCTCGGCTGAGCCGGTCATGGGCCGGCTAGGCCGATCGTCGGCCGGCTGGGCCGGTCATCGGCCGGCTAGTTCGGCCCGCAGCTCCTCGGGTGTGGTGACGGGCATCCGGCAGGTGAAGCCCCGGCACACGTACGCGGCGGGGGCGCCGCCGACCGGTCCGCGGCCTTCCAGCAGCTCGGGCCCGCCCGGGGGCACTCCTTCGCCGTCGCCCAGCGCGACCACCAGACCGGGAACGTCGGCCAGCAGCGCCTCGCGGTGCAGCGCCCGCGTACGCGGGTCGTCCATCGGCCCGACGACCGCCACTTCGACGGGACCACTGAGCGCCGCCCGCGCCACAGTCAGCCCCCAGCCGGCGAACCGCGCGTGCCCGGTGGCCAGCACGGACACCGTGCCCAGCGCAGCGTAGGCGGCCTCACGGTGCCGTGTGGACCCTGTCAGCGCCGAGTAGGACAGCAGCGCCCCGGCGGCGGCGTACTGTCCCGACGGGGTCGCGTTGTCGGTGGGATCCTGTGGCCGCTGGAACAGCCGTTCGGCGTCGTCGGCCGTGTCGTAGAACCCGCCCTCGCCGTCCTCGAACCGGTCGAGCACGGTGTCGAGCAGCGAGCCCGCCAGCCGGTGCCAGCGCGTCTCCCCGGTCACGCCGTAGAGGGCGATCAGCCCCTCGGCCAGGTTCGCGTAGTCCTCCAGGACTCCGGCGTTGCGGCCCGCCCGCCCGTCGCGCGAGGTCCGCAGCAACCTGCCGCCGTCCATGTGCACGTCTTCGAGCAGCTCCGCCGCCCGCCGGGCGGCCGCCACCAGGTCCGGCCGGTCGAACACCGTGCCGGTCTCCGCCAGGGCGGCGATGGCCAGGCCGTTCCACGAGGCCACGACCTTGTCGTCACGACCCGGCCGGACCCGCTGCTCCCTGGCGGCGAGCAACCGCGCCCGTACGTCGTCGAACCGCGCCGCATCATCCGCGTCAGGGTCGGTGAGCAGCTGCAGCACCGACGTGCCGTGCTCGAACGTCCCCCGCACCTCGAAGAGCCGCGTGGCCCAGTCCCCGTCCTCCTCGCCGAGCACCTCACGCAGCTGCTCCGGCGTCCAGACGTAGAACCGGCCCTCCTCGCCCTCACTGTCGGCGTCGAGCGCCGAGGCGAAACCGCCCTCGGCGGTACGCAGCTCACGCAGCAGCCACTCGGCCGTCTCCAGCGCCACCCGCCGGGCGAGGGGCGTCCGGCTCGCCTTCCACCAGTGCGTGTAGACCCGCAGCAGCAGCGCGTTGTCGTACAGCATCTTCTCGAAGTGCGGTACCACCCAGCCCGCGTCGACGCTGTAGCGCGCGAAGCCGCCGCCGAGCTGGTCGTACATCCCGCCGCGCGCCATCGACTCCAGCGTGCGGCCGCTCATCTCGGTCTCGCCGGAGCGCAGCAGGAACTCCAGCACCATCGACGGCGGGAACTTGGGCGCGCCGCCGAACCCGCCGCGGACCTTGTCGAACGACTCCCGCAGATTCCGTACGGCCAGCGCCAGCGTCTCCTCGCCGGGCAGCGGCCCGGTGGGCAGCGTCGTGTGCGCGTTGAGCGCCTCGACCACCTTCGACCCCTGCTCGGTCACGCTCGCCCGGTCACCGGCCCACGCGTCGCGCACACCACGCAGCAGCCGCTGGAACTGGAGCCGCGGGAAGTAGGTGCCGCAGTAGAAGGGATGGCCCTCGGGCGTGGCGAACACCGTCATCGGCCAGCCGCCCTGATGGATCATGGCCTGGGTGGCGCTCATGTAGACGGCGTCGACGTCGGGCCGCTCCTCGCGGTCCACTTTGATGTTGACGAAGTGCTCGTTCATCAGCCGCGCGGTGTCGGCGTCCTCGAAACTCTCGTGCGCCATCACGTGACACCAGTGGCACGCAGAGTAGCCGACCGACAGCAGAACGGGTACATCGCGCCGTCGCGCTTCCTCGAACGCCTCCGGCGTCCAGGGCCACCAGTCGACCGGATTGTCAGCGTGCTGAAGCAGATACGGCGACGTTGCATCAGCTAGCCGGTTCATACGATTCAGCCTCTCACAATGCCCATCCCGTCGGTGAGGCCCCGCACGGGCTCTGCCTCGCACAGCCGGCAAGGCAATCGCGCTCTTCCGAGATCAGGCGCCTCGGCATCGCAGACAGTAAACTGAGCTCGGCAGCGCTGAACTGTCGAGGCTCCTCGAAGGAGGCACACACCTCACCAACCGCCGTCCGGACGTCATCGTCTACCGGGCGGAGACCATCGACCTCACGCCCACCCGCCCCGAACACGTACTCCTGGTAGTCGAGGTCGTATCGCCCGGCTCAGAGACCACCGACCGAATCGTGAAGGTGGACCAGTACGCCAAGGCCGGCATCCCCTTCTACTGGCGTATCGAACAGGCCGCAACCGGTGTCCCCATCATCTACACCTACGTTCTCGACCCGGCCACCAATGCCTACAGGGACGGCGAAATGTTCACCGGAGTGATCAAGACTGCCGCCCCCTTCTCCGTCACCGTGGATCTGGGAGCCACCTGACAACCAGCATTCGCTTGGGCGGCATCATCAACAGCCGGCACAGGCCGACGGAGATCGGTCACGCGTACACGCGTGTGGTGGGGATGGTGTGGGCGTAAGTTACGGAGCGTGGATCTGGACTTCGTGTGCACGCATGCCGGCCGCCCCGCCGCCGCCCTCACCCGCAGGGACGTGGCCCGCGCCTTGCTCGCCGTGCCCTCCGGGGTGGCGCTGGTGGCGCTGCCCGACCTGCGGCGCGCGTTGATGGCCGCGGGCAACCCGCTCTCCCTGGCGTTCTGGGAGTCGGCCAGGGCGACACTGGGCGCGATCGAGTCGGGTGTCGCCACGGTCGGCGACGTGCAGCGCTGGGTCGAGTCGACCGGCACCGAGCCCATGCTGATGACGCCCGGCTACTTCGTCTGGCCGGAGGAGGACGAGCGCGGGCCGGTGGCCGAGGAGATGTTCTCGCTGCTCGTGCGGTATCTGGAGGAACGCGTCAGCGCGGGGGAGATCGATCCCGACGCGCTGGTCGCCGGTGACTCGGGGGCCCGCAGGACGTACGAGGAGCTTCAGGAGCGCTGGCTGAGCGAGCCGCAGCCCGACGGCCGGGTGCCCGGGTTCGCGGTCAGTGATGAGCAGGACGAGGAGCTGTTCGCCGCCTGGGACGAGGAGGAGGCGTTCGCGCTGGCCGAGCTGCGGCGGATCGTCGGCGAGCTGCCCAAGCCGCCCGAGCTGCCCGCCGACGAGCTGCGGCGGGCCGGGACACTGCTGCGTGAGCTGCTGGTCCTGCCCGGCTATCCGGCGAACGTGCTGCGGGCCTGCGCCGGGCTTGACGACCGGCCGATGCCCGAGGACGACGGCGAGCTCTGGCTGTCGGTGGCGGCCGGCATCGCCGGGCCCATCTCCGACCTGTCGGAGGCCGGCGACAGCCTGGAGGAGTTCGCGGACCTCGACGGCGACCTCAGCCACGAGGACACCGTGCTGGCCAACCTGTGCGCCATCCAGCACGCCGACTGGCTGGCCGCGGTGGCAGCCCTGACCAGGCTGGGGCCTGGCGTGCTCGCCTCGCCCGAGCGGCTGGCCCGGCTCATCGCCGAGTCGGAGGACATCGACATCGACGACCAGGACGCCGACGACCTCGACGCGACCGAGCGGCTGTTCGTGCCGGTGGTCACCTTGTGGGGCTATCTGGGCATCGTCGACACCGAGGACGTGCTCACCCCGCTGGGCTGGTGGGGCCTGCCCAAGGCCCTCGAACGCGCGTGGTCCCCTAGCGACTGACGCGCCTGGTCACTCAGCGGCTGAGCCGTCGACCAGGTCCTTGTACTGGGGGTGGCGCTCGATGTACTTGCCGACGTACGGGCAGAGGGGCACCACCCGCAGGCCGGTGTCCCTGCTCGCGTCGAGCGCGTGCCCGACCAGCTTGCCCGCCAGGCCCTGCCCCTCATGCTCGGGCAGCACCTCGGTGTGCGTGAAGACGATCTTCGTGGGCAGCAGACGGTAGTCGGCGAACCCGGCGACCGTGCCGTCCACGAGAATCTCGAACCGGCTCTCCGCCACGTTGTCGACTATTTCGACCGGCATCTATTCGGCCTTCTTGTCGTCGATGTCGGCCGCCCGGGGCACCTGGATCTTCGACATCTGCTTGTTCATCGATTTGATCAGGACGTACAGGGCGACCCCGATGAGGGCGACGACGACGAAGCCGAGCAGGCCCGGACTCACATCACCCGCTGCGAGAGTTATCACTCCTCCAGTCTGCCACCGGGGGGTCATGCTCCGGTCAGTGGCAGGCGGCAGGCGTGGATTCGGGTCAGTGGCAGGCGGCGGAGACCTCGTCGGCGTGGATTCCGGCGAACAGATCGTCTTCCGGCAGCTCGGTGTCGACCAGGGAGCGCGCCAGGTGGTAGTCCTCGGTCGGCCAGATCTCCTGCTGGAGCTCGCGCGGGCAGACGAACCAGAAGCCGTCGGGGTCCACCTGGGTGGCGTGCGCGAGCAGCGCCTCGTCGCGCAGCTCGAAGTAGTCGGCGCAGGGCACCCGGGTCGTCACCGGCCACTTGGCGGGCCGGTCCTCCCAGCGGGAGATCCAGTCGGAGTAGGGGGAGCCCATGCCGCGCGAGGTCATCGCGTCGTGCAGCGCCTCGAACCGCTCCTTGGTGAAGCCCATTTGGTAGTAAAGCTTCAGCGGCTGCCACGGGTCGCCGGTGCCCGGGTAGCGGTCGGGGTCGCCGGCCGCCTCGAACGCCTCCACCGAGACCCGGTTGGTCATGATGTGGTCGGGGTGCGGGTAGCCACCGTCGTCGTCGTAGGTGACGATGACATGCGGCCTGAACGCGCGCACGGCGGCCACAAGAGGCGCGGAGGCGTCTTCGAGCTTCTGCACCGCGAAGCAGCCCTCGGGCAGCTCCTCCTCCTCGTTCTCCGGCAGGCCGGAGTCGACGAAGCCCATGAACTCCTGCTGAACTCCAAGAATCTCCCGCGCGCGGGCCATTTCCGCTTTGCGGACCTCGCCGATGTTGTCGACGATCTCCGGCCGGTCCATCTTGGGGTTGAGCACAGAGCCTCGCTCACCGCCCGTGAGCGTACAAACCAGCACGTCAACGCCTTCACGGACGTAGCGCGCCATCGTGGCGGCGCCCTTGCTCGACTCGTCGTCGGGGTGGGCGTGGACGGCCATCAGCCTCAACGGTGCACTCACGGGCTCGATGTCTCCTCAGTTGGACCGATCACTTGCCCAGAGAGGTTAGGTTCAGCTGGGCGGTCGCGAGGGCGTGACCCCCGCAGGGAACAATTGTCTCGGATAACGCTGAGGGAGTGCAGGGAGATTCCGCCATGGCCACCGAAGATGTCGAGAGCCGTCCAGTTCTCGGCACACCCGACGACTTCCCCGATCGTCCTGAGCGCCGGGGCCGCTTCGTCGTGCACGTCGTCATCGGCGTGCTGGTGGCCATCATCGCAGGTGGCTGGGGCTACGTGATGTGGTCGATGACCGGCGGCAACACCGGGGCCATCCCCCAGGTGGTGTCGTTCCAGGCCAATCGCCCGGACGAGGCCGAGATCACCTTCGAGGTGAGCAAGCCGGCCGACCGGGTCGCCGTATGTCGTATCAGGGCCACAGATGTCAACCACGCAGAAGTGGGCAGCAGGGAAGTAAGAATTCCGGCTGGTGGGGGTACTAAGCAGCTCAAGGAGCGCCTGGACACGAGTGCCCAGGCCACGTCCGTCCACATCCAGTACTGCAATCTCGTAGAATGAGACGTTTGAGGAAGCGTACGAGCTGTTGAGTTGTTAGCCTTTCGCAATTCAACCGCACGCAACCTCTAGTGATCTCAGGGCCCCCTAGGCAAGCAAGGAGAACCCGTGGCCGACTCTCGCGATGAGAACGTCACATGGCTGACGCAGGAGGCGTACGACCGTCTCAAGGCGGAGTACGAATACCTCTCGGGCCCAGGGCGCGTCGACATCGCCAAGAAGATCGAGGCCGCCCGTGAGGAAGGTGACCTGAAGGAGAACGGCGGCTATCACGCGGCCAAGGATGAGCAGGGCAAGATGGAGGCCCGCATCTTCCACCTCCGGCAGATCATCGACAACGCCCAGGTGGGAGAGGCACCGAAGACCGAAGGGGTCGTCGGCCCCGGCATGACCGTGACGATCCGGTTCGTCCGTGACGACGATGAGGTGACCTTCCTGCTGGCGTCCCGTGAGGAGAGCGGCGCCCCGATCGACGTGTACTCGCCGAAATCGCCCCTTGGCGCGGCGATCAATGGTAAAAAGATCGGCGAAAAGGCGACCTACTCCATGCCCAACGGTCGCCAGAACACCGTCGAGATCCTCGAGGCCGTTCCGTACATCGGCAACTGACTTCCGAAGACACAACCCGCCGGGCCCACGACGGTCCGGCGGATTTTTCGCGTTCCTCCGGTATCCGGCAGGATCTCAGCTTCCTGGTCCGCTCCAGGAAACGGCGTGACCACCACAAGCTGGTCCCGTTCATCGTGGTTTCGCTCGTCGCGGTGCTGACCGTCGACCTGCTGCTGCTCGCGCAGGTGGGCCAGCGGCAGGTGGGCGGGCAGCTGCCCGCGGCCGCCGTACGACCGCAGTACCGCCCCGCGCCCCAGCAGACCCTGGCGGCCGAGGCCGGCAAGACCGCGCAGCCGGTGAAGCCGCTGGGCCAATTACACAAGCCCAACCTCTTCGTGGTCACCCGCAAGCCGCTGACCAACGAACTGCTGCGCAAGGTGGCGCGGCTGCGAGGGGTGACCGCGCTCGAACTCGCCGACGCGGCCTCGATCATGCTCGACGACAAGCGGGTGCAGACGCTCGCGGTCGATCCCTCCACCTTCCGCGCCTACACGCCCAAGGTCACGGCGGCCTCCGACGCGCTGTGGAACAACGTGGCGGCCGGTGACGTGGCGGTCTCGTTCGTGCTCGGCAGCGACGGGGGCCTCAGTCTGCACAGCCGGGTGCGCGGGCCCGCCGGGCCGCTGCGCATCGGGGCCTACGCCACGACCGGCTTCGGGGCGGTCGACGCCGTCGTCTCCCGCGAGGTCGGACGCACGCTCGGCCTGCCACGCGACAACGCGCTGATCGTGAGCGCGCCCAAGGCCAACTCCGACAAGCTGCGCAAGGCCCTGCTCAAGGTGCTGCCCAAGGGCACACAGACGGCCATGGTCAACCCGGTGCTGCCCCCCGCGCAGGCCAAGGCCCGTACCTGGGCGGCCGGCTCGTTCATGAGCGGCGAGCAGATCACCGTCGCGCTCAGGGCCGCCGCCACCAAGCTGGGCAGGCCGTACGTGTGGGGCGCGGAAGGCCCTGACACGTTCGACTGCTCGGGCCTGGTCCAGTGGGCCTTCGCGCAGGCGGGCGTGCGCATGCCGCGGGTGACGCACCAGCAATGGATGGCCGGGCCGCAGGTGCCCCTCGCCCAGATCCAGCCAGGTGACCTGATCTTCTGGCGCCTGGACCCGACCAATCCCGGCTACATCTCGCACGTGGCGATCTACTGGGGCGACGGCAAGATGGTGGTGGCCCCGCGCACCGGCGACGTGGTCAAGATCGCCCCGATGAGCACCCGGAACCTGGCCGGGATCGTCAGGGTCAGCCCGACGCTCGCGGCCCGCGTTCGCTGACGGCTTCATTCATCAATAGACAGCCCTTCCGTACGTGCTTTTTCCCCGCAACCGTGTAATTCTAATTACATGGCAAGTGACGAAGCAGCGGCCCAGATCAAGGGCTGGTTCACCGGGCGGTTGCCCGAGGAATGGTTCACCGAGGCGCCGGAGATCGTCCGGGACCGCGAGGAGATCGCGGTGCTCGGCACACTGCCGGAGCCCAGCTCCGAGGGATCGGACGCCGAGCGGGCGGCCCTGATCGAGGGGCTCATCGGACGGTTCAGGGAAGAGACGCGCGAGCGCCGCATCGAGATCGCCAAGGAGGCCGAGCGGCGGTTCCGGCAGAAGGTGTCCTGGGGCGTCGTCTGCGGCGACACCACTGTGATGTTCACCACTCTTTCGGTGCCCGTCATGACACGCCTGCGACAGCAGGAACGCCAGGTGCTCGACACGCTCGTCGCCGCGGGTGTGGCCCGCAGCCGCAGTGACGCGCTGGCCTGGTGCGTACGACTGGTCGGAAAGAACACCGACACCTGGCTGTCCGAACTGCGAGACGCGCTGCAACACGTCGACCGAGTTCGCTCCGCCGGGCCGGACGTCAATTCCTGAGAGTACGCAGGAGAAACTCTCCGGCGAATGGACTAAACCTCTTGCGAAATTGGTTTAGACCAACTCCATTCGCCGGCAGTGAGCGAGTCGCTTTCTTTTGAAACCGCTTCTTCGGGGTAGGCTCCCCCAATCATCGAGGCCGCAGCCTGCGGCGACGGCCGGATCCAGGCATAGGTCTATGCCAATTGGCTTTTTCGCGCCGTCGTCGTGAATGATGTTTGGGCCCTGAAGAGTGGAGGAGCCGCCGCCGTGTCCGTTTCCGTGGAAGTACCCGCCCCGACGAGCAATGCCGAATTGGTCGCCTGGGTGAACCAGATCGCCGCATTGACCCAGCCCGACCGGATCGAGTGGTGCGATGGCTCGGAGGAGGAGTGGACGCGCCTGACCAACCTGCTCGTCGAGCAGGGCACGTTCACGCGCCTGGCCAAGCGGCCCAACAGTTTCTACGCCAAGTCCGACCCGACCGACGTGGCCCGGGTCGAGGACCGCACGTTCATCTGCTCCGAGCGCGAGGAGGACGCCGGGCCGACGAACAACTGGGTCGCGCCCGCCGAGATGCGCCGGACGTTCGACAAGCTGTTCGCCGGCAGCATGCGCGGCCGGACCATGTACGTCGTGCCGTTCTGCATGGGCCCGCTGGGCGGGGAGATCTCCCAGCTCGGCGTCGAGATCACCGACTCGCCGTACGTGGCCGTCTCCATGCGGGTCATGACCCGCATGGGGGAGCGGGCGCTGCGCCTGATCGAGGAACGCGGCGAGTTCGTCAAGGCCGTCCACTCCGTCGGCGCGCCGCTGGCCGACGGCCAGGAGGACGTGCCGTGGCCGTGCAGCTCGACCAAGTACATCAGCCACTTCCCGGAGAGCCGCGAGATCTGGTCCTACGGCTCCGGCTATGGCGGCAACGCGCTGCTCGGCAAGAAGTGCTACGCCCTGCGCATCGCCAGCGTCATGGCCCGCGACGAGGGCTGGCTGGCCGAGCACATGCTCATCCTCAAGCTGACCCCGCCCTCGGGCGAGACCCGCTACATCGCGGCCGCGTTCCCGAGCGCCTGCGGCAAGACCAACCTCGCCATGCTCCAGCCGACGATCCCCGGCTGGAAGGTCGAGACGGTCGGTGACGACATCGCCTGGATGCGGTTCGGCGACGACGGCCGCCTCTACGCCATCAACCCCGAGGCCGGCTTCTTCGGCGTCGCGCCCGGCACCGGCGAGGTCACCAACGCCAACGCGGTCAAGACGCTCTGGGGCAACAGCATCTTCACCAACGTCGCGCTGACCGACGACGGGGACGTGTGGTGGGAGGGGCTCACCGCCGAGCCGCCCGCGCACCTGACCGACTGGAAGGGCCGCTCCTGGACGCCGGAGTCCGACGAGCCCGCCGCCCATCCGAACGCGCGCTTCACCACCCCCGCCGCGCAGTGCCCGACCATCGCCCCCGAATGGCAGGACCCCAAGGGCGTGCCCATTTCGGCGATCCTGTTCGGCGGCCGCCGCGCCACCGCGGTGCCGCTGGTCACCGAGTCGCTGAGCTGGGAGCACGGCGTCTTCCTCGGAGCCAACGTCGCCTCCGAGAAGACCGCCGCCGCCGAGGGCAAGGTCGGTGAGCTGCGTCACGACCCGTTCGCGATGCTGCCGTTCTGCGGCTACAACATGGGCGACTACTTCGCCCACTGGCTGGAGATCGGCCGCCGCAAGAACGCCAGGCTGCCGCGCATCTACTACGTGAACTGGTTCCGCAAGAACGCCGACGGCAAGTTCATCTGGCCCGGCTTCGGCGAGAACAGCCGCGTGCTCAAGTGGATCGTGGACCGGCTCAACGGCGAGGCCGAGGCCGTGTCCAGCCCGATCGGCCTGCTGCCGGACGCGCTCGACGTCGAGGGCCTGGACCTGGCGGAAGAGGACCTGCGTACGCTGCTCACGGTCGACCGCGAGGTGTGGCGGGAGGAGGCGGCGCTGATCCCGGCCCACTTCGACAAGTTCGGCTCGCACCTGCCCAAGGAGCTGTGGGAGGAGTACAACGCCCTCCTCGACCGGCTGAGCTGACCCACCGGAACCGATCTGCGCCAACCGGCAGCCACCGGAACCAATCGGCACCGACCGCGCCGGCCGTCACGAAGACGGCCGGCGCGGTCGCGCGTCCGGCCGGGCGGCGCGCTCAGTCGCGCGTCAGGCCGGGCGACCGCATGGCTGCTGCCTCTTGATCTGATATATCCAGACATCCTAGGTTTGCCGGGTGATAGTGGATGCGCACCAGCATTTCTGGAATGTCGAGACCGGCTGGTACACCTGGCTGACCCCCGACCTAGGCCCCCTGCACCGCACCTACGCCCCCGAGGACCTCCAGCCGGAGCTCGCCGCCACCGGCATAGAAGCCACGGTCCTGGTGCAGGCGGCCGACTGCTACGAGGACACCGACGCCATGCTGGCCCAGGCCGAGGCGCACGACTTCATCGCCGCGGTCGTCGGCTGGGTGCCGCTGGAGCGCCCGGAGGAGGCCGCGGCGGCCATCGACCGCTACGGGAGACATCCGAAGTTTGCCGGTGTCCGCCACCTCATCCACGACGAGCCCGACCCCGACTGGGTGGTCCAAGACCGCGTCCTGGAGTCGCTGGGGCTGCTGGCCGAGGCCGGTCTGACCCTCGATGTGCCGTCGTTGCTGCCGCGCCACCTCGACCACGTCGTCACCCTCGCCGAGCGGCATCCGAACCTGAAGATCGTCATCGACCACCTGTCCAAGCCGCGGATCAAGGACCACGAGTGGGAGCCGTGGGCCGCCCAGCTCACCCGGGCCGCCGCGTGCCCCAACGTGTACGCCAAGGTCTCGGGATTGGTCACCGAGGCGGATCACCAGGAGTGGACCGTGGAGGACCTCAGGCCGTACGTGGAGCACGCGGTGGGGGCGTTCGGGCCCGAGCGGCTGATGTACGGCAGCGACTGGCCTGTGGCCCTGCTGGCGGCCGACTACCGGACGGTCTGGGAGGTGGCCACGGCCCTGCTCGGCGGCACAGATCGCGACCAGGTATTCGGTGGCACAGCTGGGTATTTCTACGGGTTTGCCGGGGTTTGACGGGGGATACCCTCTTGACATGGGAGGACTCCGCTGTGTTGACGGCTCATACCTGACCGTCACGCCCGTCGCGTGCACGGACAGCGTCGGCATGCCGTACGAGATCACCCTGGAACTCCGCCGCGACGGCGCGCCGTACGGGATCGTCGGCGAGCGCTGCGGCTGGCTGCTGGAACGGCTGGCGCGCGGCGTCAGCCGGGCACGCGAGGAGCAGGAGCAGGGCGAAGCGGGCAAATGGCCGGATCCTGATGACAGGTTCCCCGGCGACGAAGGCGGGAGCGAGCTGTTCTCGTTCCGATATCGCGCGAGGTCCGGCGCGGTGAACGGCGGGGAGCTACGCTGCCAGCTCAGGACCATCCCCATCTGGCTACCCGCCCAGGGCGAGTGGCGGGTGACCCGCAGGGCCTACGTCGAAGCCTGGGGCTCCAGCGGCGTGGGGATGCGGGCGGTCCTGACATCGTCCGAGTTGGCCGCGTTCGTACACGGTCTGGTCGACGAGGCGGAGGACTGCCTGGGCGGCCGGGATTCCGGTTGAGGGGGCAGGCGGGGGTGAAACGCGGTGATAATTGCCTGTTGGGTCATTCGACCATAGGCACGGCACCGATGGGGAGGACTCCGTGGGCCTGCGCGATCTGGTCTACCGGCTGTACGAGCACCGGCTGGAGACCAAGCTGTCGAAGGACAGCGTCCCCCGGCACGTCGGGGTCATCATCGACGGCAACCGGCGCTGGGCGCGGGCCATGGGCATGCGTGATGTCGCGAGTGGTCACCGCAAGGGTGCCGACAAGATAGCCGAGCTGGTCACCTGGTGCCGCGAGACCGGCGTCGAGGTGGTCACCATCTGGATGCTGTCCAACGACAACCTCAACCGGCCGAGCGAGGAGCTGGAGCCGCTCCTGCGCATCATCGAGGACGTGACGCGGGAGCTGGTGGAGGCGGGCTGGCGGATCAGCCCGGTCGGCGCGCTGGATCTGCTCCCCGACCGGACGGCGAATGTCCTCAAAAACGCAAAAGAAGTCACATCGCACCGTCCCGGCCTGATTGTGAACGTTGCAGTTGGGTATGGAGGAAGGCGTGAGATTGCCGATGCGGTGCGCTCACTCCTCCAGGAGCACGCCAGCAAGGGTGCCAGCATCGAGGACCTCGTCGAGGTACTCGATGTCGAGCACATCGCGGAGCATCTCTACACTCGCGGCCAACCCGACCCGGATCTTCTCATCCGGACCTCAGGCGAGCAACGCCTGTCGGGCTTCATGCTGTGGCAGAGCGCTCACTCAGAGTTCTACTTCCATGAGGCATACTGGCCCGACTTCCGCAGGGTGGACTTCCTGCGGGCGCTGCGCGACTACGCCGCGAGACACCGACGTTACGGTTCCTGACGGGACAACTGGGTATCCAGGACGTAACGTGATAAGTGTCCGGTCACAGGCCGGACACTCCGGAGAGGGCCCGCCTTTGCACCAACACCTGCCGCGGGGGGCCGGAATCCGGCGCCGCCGACAGGTCTTGGTCGGGGACGCGGGTCCGGTCCGGTTCCCACCTCGTCTGCAGGGTGCCCGTTTCGATGGGCGCCCGGGGGAGAACGTGTGGCAGTGTCCTCGAGCAACCCTTCGATCAACCCGGCCAAGCGCACGTACGTGCTGGACACCTCGGTCCTGCTAGCGGACCCGGCGGCCATGACCCGGTTCGCTGAGCACGACGTGGTCCTCCCGATCGTGGTCATCACCGAACTGGAGGGCAAGCGACACCACCCCGAACTCGGCTATTTCGCGAGGAAAGCTTTGCGCTACCTCGACGATCTACGAGTTCAGTACGGCCGGCTGGACGAGCCGATGCCCACGGGAGACGGCACGATCAGGGTTGAGCTCAACCACAGTGATCCATCCATCTTGCCCGTCGGGTTCCGCCTTGGCGACAATGACACCCGCATCCTGACCGTGGCGCGCTCGCTCGCCGCCGAGGGCTGCGATGTCGTGCTGGTCTCCAAGGATCTGCCCATGAGGGTCAAGGCCGCCTCGATCGGCTTGTCCGCGGAGGAATACCGCGCCGAGCTGGTGGTCGAGTCGGGCTGGACCGGGATGGCCGAGGTCCAGGTGACCACGGAGGATGTGGGAACGCTCTTCGAGCACGGCACGGCGGATCTGGAGGAGGCCAGAGACCTGCCGACGCACACGGGCCTGCGGATGCTGTCGGCCAAGGGCTCGGCACTCGGCCGCGTGCTCCCGGACAAGTCGGTGCGGCTGGTGCGTGGCGACCGGGAGGTGTTCGGCCTGCACGGCCGCTCCGCGGAGCAGCGCATCGCGCTCGACCTGCTGATGGACCCGGAGATCGGGATCGTCTCGCTGGGCGGGCGCGCGGGCACCGGCAAGTCGGCGCTGGCACTCTGCGCGGGCCTGGAGGCCGTGCTGGAGCGCCGCCAGCACCGCAAGGTCGTCGTCTTCCGCCCCCTGTACGCCGTCGGCGGCCAGGAACTCGGCTACCTGCCCGGCTCCGAGGGCGAGAAGATGGGCCCGTGGGCCCAGGCGGTCTTCGACACCCTGGGCGCGGTCAGCTCTCCCGAGGTGATCGAGGAGGTGCTTGACCGCGGCATGCTGGAGGTGCTGCCGCTCACGCACATCCGCGGCCGGTCGCTGCACGACGCGTTCGTGATCGTGGACGAGGCGCAGTCGCTGGAGCGCGGGGTGCTGCTGACCGTGCTGAGCAGGATCGGCGCCAACTCCCGGGTGGTGCTCACCCACGACATCGCCCAGCGTGACAACCTGCGGGTCGGCCGGCACGACGGCGTCGTGGCGGTGGTGGAGAAGCTGAAGGGCCACCCGCTGTTCGCGCACGTGACGCTGACCAGGTCGGAGCGCTCGCCGATCGCCGCACTGGTGACCGAGATGCTGGAGGACATCACCCTGTAAGGCCCTTCAGGTAGGTCACTTCAGGTCGCCGCAGATGAACCGTCCCTCCGTCTTGGAGGGGCGGTCGTCCGGGTACTGGTGGACGATCTTGACCTGCTCGAACGCGGCGTCCTGCTGGGCCGTACAGACGATCTGGGCCTTGGCCAGTTTGCTCAGCGTGCCCTCGCCCCTGATGAAGACGGTCAGCGTCGAGGTGCGCGGCAGCTGGACCTCGTCGCGCTGGATGGGGTTCAGCGAGTCCTCGATGCGCTCGAAGGTGAAGCCGCGCAGGGCGGTGTCCCGGTCGCCGAGCGGCATCCCGGAGGCGTCGAACAGGGCGGTGAGCAGGCTGCTGACCGTGTCGGAGTCGACGTCGGCGGGCTCCAGTGTCAGCTTGCCGTTCTTGAGCAGGTAGATGGTCTTCGACGGCGGCGGCACCTCGATGACCGGCGGCGCGGCACGTTCCTCGACGTCCGTGGGGGAGATGCCGCAGGCGGCCACCGCGAAGAGAGCGAGGAGCGCGGCTACGAGGGCCCGACGGTCAGCCATGAGGCAGCCAGACCGTGAAGAGCGTGCCCGGCTCCTGCCGGCGCACCGAGATGGTGCCGCCGTGCAGGTGTACGTTGGCCCGCGCGATGGCCAGACCGAGACCGCTGCCCTGGCTGCGCGCCCGCCCCGCGCCGGCCTTGAAGAAGCGGTCGAACACATGGGGCATCGCCTCGGCCGGGATGCCCTTGCCGTGGTCGCGTACCTTGACCTCCAGCCCGTTCTTGGTGGCCCTGGCGTTGACCACCACCGGCGGCAGTCCGTGCTTGAGCGCGTTGCCGACGAGGTTGGCCACGATGACGTCGAACCTCCTCGGGTCGAGATTGACCGTCAGGATGCGGGAGGTGTGCACCTCCACCTGCTCGCTCCAGCCGCGTACCTCCAGGCAGTCGTGGATGGCGTCGCACACGTTGACCGGTTCCAGGTTGAGCGTCGCCGTGCCCGCGTCGAAGCGGCTGATCTCGATGAGGTGCTCGACCAGGCCGCGCAGCCGCTCGATCTCCCGCAGCACCAGGCGTACCGCCTCCGCGGGCTCGCTGGGCAGCCGCTCGGCCTCCTCGGAGAGCATGTCGGCCACGGCGGTCATCGCGGTGAGCGGGGTGCGCAGCTCGTGCGAGACGTCGGCGACGAAGCGGCGCGACAGCGCCTCCAGCGCGCGCAGCTCCGACACGCTGAGCTCCAGCGCCGCCGCCGCGTCGTTGAACCTGGAGGTGAGCTCGGCCAGCTCGTCCTGACCGTGTACGGGCAGGCGCGTGTCCAGGCGGCCCTGACCGAGCGCCTGCGCGGCGGCGCTGAGCCGCCTGACGGGCAGCAGCACCTGCCTGGCCGACAGCAAGGCCACGACCAGGGCGATCATCAGGATGACCGCGCCGCCCTGGGTGAGCTTGCCCCTGAGCGTGGACAGCTGGCGCTCGTCGTCGCGCAGCGGGAAGAACACGAAGGCCCGCAGGCCGGTGGCCTCGGGTCCGGCGTCGGTGCTGCGGTAGACCTCGGCGCCGACGATGAGCCAGAGCTCGTCGTGGATGAGGGTGCGCTGGGTGACGACGTTCCGCTTGGCGCGGCCGTACAGCTCGTTGGGCACGTCGTTCATGTTGAGCGGGCCTTCGGCGTAGGCCAGGTTCTTGTACTCGACGACGACGCTGCGGCCGGGGCCGTTGAGGGACTGGGCGACGTTCTCCAGGTTCTTGGTGGTGGGCGGGGCCTCGCCCTGCCGGAGCGTGCCGACCGGGAAGGTGATGCGGCCCAGTTCCCTGGTCACCAGGTCGATGGAGGTGTCCTCGGCCCGTTTGATGAGCGCCGACTTGGCCAGCTCGAAACCGATGGTGGCGACGAGGAAGGAGGCGGTGACGGCGACCAGGGTGAACGTGATGACCAGGCGCGCGCGCAGCCCGGTGGGCAGCGGGATCACGGAGGGCTGAACCGGTAACCGAACCCGCGCACGGTGTGGATGAACACCGGCTCCGCCGGTCTCGGCTCGATCTTCGCGCGTACCCGCTGCACGCAGGCGTCGACCAGGCGCGAGTCGGCCACGTGCGTGTGGTCCCAGACGGCCCGCAGCAGGTAGCGACGGTTGAGCACCTGGCCGGGATGCCGTACGAGCTCCAGCAGCAGCCGCAGCTCGGTCGGCGTCAGGTGGATCTCCTTGCTGTCCAGCGTGACCTTCAGCGCGCCCCGGTCGATCATGAGGTCGCCGAAGGAGATCCGGTCGGAGGCGGCGGACTCGGCCCGGCGCAGGATGGCGCGGATGCGGGCGTCCAGGACCCGGGGTTCGACCGGTTTGACCACGTAGTCGTCGGCGCCGGCCTCCAGCCCGACCACCACGTCCAGGTCGTCGCCGCGCGCGGTGAGCAGGATGACCGGGAGCTGGTCGAGCCGGCGGATGCGCCGGCACACCTCGACCCCGTCCATGCCGGGCAGCATGACGTCGAGGATCGCGATCTCGGGGCGGCGGGACCTGACGTGCTCGAGGGCTTCCTCGCCGGTCGCGTACGAGGTGACGGAGTGCCCCTGCCTGGTCAGCGCCAGCTCTAGAGCCGTGCGGACGGAGGGGTCGTCTTCGACGAGGAGGATGCCAGCCACGCGGACATTATTCTTCCCAGCTGCGACTATCTGCGTTCTGTCATGAAACTGTGACATGGCGCGCACAAGACCCAAAACAACGCCAGGCACGCTAGAAGCGGCCCTCCCTTCGGTGACGGGCGCCCGAAGGGCGGGCCGGATGATGTGACGAAAATCACACCGCTGGTAAATCTGTGCGCCAACCAGCCCGTTAGTAAATGTGGCGCCAATCGGATATCCCGTTTCGGTTGCGAACCACCCCCCATGACAGGGCAAGCTCATGGGTCGTGAGCCCTGGTCCGCAGTTGAGTGAGCGCCCCGCGCCGGAAACCCCCCGCTCGGCACGTCGACCGGCCCGTTCGTCCTCGCGGACAGTGAAGCGCGTGGTGGTCATCGGGTTGTCCGTCGTGGTCGTCTGTGGCGGCGGTGCCTTCGTCGCCTACCGAGCGATCCAGAACGCCAACACGCCGCCCACGCCCATCTCGGCGGAGGACTTCGGCCGGATCGCCAGCGGCGACCTCTACGCGCCCGACCCCGAGAGCGACGCGCTCAAGGAGGCGGGGGTCAAGGCGTACCAGGCGCGCAAGCTCAAGGAGAGCCGCCAGGGCGGCAAGGCCGACGACCTCGACTGGATCGTGGTCAAGAAGAAGTCACCGGGCGGCGACGGGTTCCCGCCCGCCGACTTCCCGCCGGGCAGCAACCCCTCGCCGGGCAGTAACAAGGCCGTCGCCAAGCAGATGTTGGCCGGGGCGGGCTTCGGCGCCGACCAGTGGGGCTGCCTGGAGCGGCTCTGGCAGAAGGAGAGCGGCTGGAACGAGCGGGCCATGAACCGCTACTCCGGCGCCTACGGCATCCCGCAGTCCCTGCCCGGCAGCAAGATGGCCAGCGCGGGCGGCGACTGGCAGACCAACGCGGCCACGCAGATCAAGTGGGGTCTCGGCTACATCAAGGGCCGCTACGGCACGCCCTGCGGCGCCTGGGGGCACTCGCAGGCCAGCGGATGGTATTAACGAGCCATCTTTTCTTCTGCAATCGGCAAGCCGCCGCGCCCCATGAGATAGGTCGGCGCACGCTGACCACATGGGTGTGAAGGTCAGTGTGATCGTTAATGTCCACAACCCGGGAAGCCGCGCCGACGCGTGCATCCGCTCCGTCCTGGAGCAGAGCATGCCCGCGGACGACTATGAAGTGATCTTCGTGGACGACGGTTCCATGGACGGGATCGCGGAGCGGCTCGACACGGTCGCCGCGGTCCGCAGGAACGTCCGAGTGCTGCACCTGCCACACACCGGCTCACCGATGCGAGGACGCAACGTCGGCATGGCCGCCGCCAAGGGCGACTACATCTACCTGATGGACCAGGGCGACCGGCTGGAGCGCGGCGCCCTGCTGAGCATGCACGAGCGGGCCGTGGAGACCGACGCCGACGTGCTGGTCGGCCGCCTGGTGCGGGACGTGGGGCCGCCGGTGACCGCGTTCGTGCGCAGCAGGGGACGGGCCGACATCCTGCGCGACCGGCTGCTCAGCCTGCTCACCCCGCACAAGCTCTACCGCCGCGCCTTCCTGGAGGAGCACGAGCTGGGCTTCGCCGTGCCCGGCGGGCAGGTGGCCGAGCAGGCGTTCGCCGTACGGGCCTACCTGCAGGCCAAGGTCGTCGGCGTGCTGGCCGATCAGATCTGCTGCCACATCGGCGAGCGCGAGGAGGTCGTGGAGGACCCGCGCACCACCGTGGCCGAGCTGCGGATCCTGCTCGCCGACATCGACGCCTACGTGAGCGACGGGCGCCAGCGCGACCGCATGTACGGCCACTGGCTGCGCACCACCGTGCTCAAACCGTTGCTGAGCAGCCGGTTCTTCGCCTCGTCCGTGGACCGGGGCATGCACTTCAGGTTGATCAGGCAGCTCGTGCTCGACAGCTTCCCCGAGCGCCTCGACCGCTACCTGCCGGTCCAGCTGCGGGCCGTGGCCACCTTCGTCCGTACCGGACGGCTGGACCAGCTCGTCGTCCTGGCCAACTCCTCCGGG
Organism: Nonomuraea sp. NPDC049129; assembly: GCF_040648495.1. Taxonomy (NCBI): domain Bacteria; kingdom Bacillati; phylum Actinomycetota; class Actinomycetes; order Streptosporangiales; family Streptosporangiaceae; genus Nonomuraea; species Nonomuraea sp. NPDC049129. The sequence goes on from NZ_JBEZDU010000006.1 coordinate 420,194, forward strand.
CGGGCCGGGCTGCGGGCGGACCTGAGCGAAGTCCGCTGGGACGCTCAGGTGCTGGTGCTCGGCCTGTCCGTGGAGGTCCTGGGCGGTGACGGGTGGCCCACCAGATTCCGTACGGACGGCGAGCGGCTGCTCTGGCAGCCACCCCGATCGGTCGACGCCAGGCTGCTGCCCGACAGCGTCCTGGACGTCACCGCCGCCATCGAGCGGGCCCGCATCGAGGTGTACGTACGGCACAGCGAGACGAGCGTCATCCACTACCTGCCGGTCGCCTACCGGGTCGAACGGGTCCAGGACGGGCGCCGCCACGTCCGCGTGCGGATCGTCGGCGAGGCCAGGGTCGACGTGACGGCCGCGGCGCACGGCGAGCCGCTCAAGGCCGGCCAGTGGGAGGTGCACGTCCGCATGTTCGGCGGCGCGCACCAGGCCAGGAGCCGGGTCCGCCGCCCGGACGGCCCGCTGAACTGCCTCGGCGTGCTCGCCCAGCGGCCCAGGATGCGCCTGGTGGTGCCCTGCTGGAGCGACGCGGGCGAGCTCGGGCTGGCCGTCGAGCCGCGCTCGTTCTCGGAGTCGATCGCGCTGGTGTCACCCGGCGTGATCATCCGGCGGCAGGAGGGGCACCTGTACGTCGTGCTGCCCGTGCCGTACGTGCCGCCGAGCGGCGGTCCCGCGCTGGAGCTGGTGCTGCGCAACACCGCGCGGCGGCCACGCGAGGTGAGCGCGCCCGCGCTGGTAGAGCCGGGGGTGCCGGGCAAGATCGCCGGCCAGTTGGTGGCCAAGGTGCCGGTCAAGCGGATGATGCCGGGAAAGGACAGCCTCGGCCCCGGGGCCTGGCTCTCGTCGCTGCGTACCGCCGACGACGAGATCGGCCTGCGGTTCGGGCTGGAGGTGCGCAGGGGCAGGATCGAGGTGCGGCCGTCGGCCGCCGTGGACCCCGAGCGGCGCTCGGCGATGGGCACGGACACGCTGCTGCACCGGATCGGCCGGCGCCTGCCCGGCGCGCGGCACATCGTCCGGCTGGCGCGCGCGGGCAGGCATCGCTACCTCAGGGACTGACCCAGTCCTCCAGCTCGGTGAAGGAGTCTCTGAAGACCGGCAGCATCGGCTTCAGCTTGTCGGGGTAGACGTCCACCAGGCTGTCGAGGTGATTGCCGCCCTCGACCCGGTGATAGCGGAACGGCCGGTGCGGGCCGACCATCTTGGCGTAGACGTCGGAGTCACGCGAGATCGGCAGCAGCGAGTCGAGTGTGCCGTGGATGGTGATGAGCGGCTTGGTGATCCGGCCGGTCAACGCGATCTTGGCGACGGCCGCGTACGGCTTGCGCGCGTCGTAGTCGTAGTCCGCCGGGGCACCCTCGTAGGCGGGGTCGAGCTCCTTCTGGTAGAGCCGCTGGGTGAGCTCCCAGTAGTACTGCCGGTGGAAGGGCCACAGGAACTCCGAGCCTGCGGCGAAGCCGGCGTGCTCCGGAGACCCCTTCAGCGCCTCGGGCAGGAAGTTGAGCAGGTTGTCGCCCTTGACCCGCCAGAGCGCGCCCTCCCAGTCGACGCCGCCGTCGTAGAGCCAACCGCGGTTCTCCAGCTGCCAGCGGACGAGGTAGCCGCCGTTGGAGATGCCGGCCATGAACGTGCGCCGGGGCTGGCGGCCGTACCGCTGTCTGACGACGGCCTTGGCGGCGACCGTGAGCTGGGTGACGCGCTCGTTCCACTCGGCGATCGCGTCTCCCGGGCGGCGGCCGTCGGCGTAGAACTCCAGGCCGGTGTTGCCCTTGTCCGTGGCGGCGAACGCGTAGCCCTTCGACAGGACCCAGTCGGAGATCGTGAAGTCGTTGGCGTACTGCTCCCTGTTGCCCGGGGTGCCGGTGACGACCAGGCCGCCGTTCCAGTTCTCGGGGAGCCTGATGACGAACTGGGAGTCGTGGTTCCAGCCGTGGTTGGTGTTGGTTGCCGAGGTGTCGGGGAAGTAGCCGTCGATCTGGACGCCGGGGACGCCGGTGGGGTTGACGGTGGCCGCCGAGTGCAGCCCGGCCCAGTCGGCCGGATCGGTGTGGCCCGTACCGACGGTGCCCGCCGTGGTCAGGTCGTCGAGCCGGGCGCTGATGGTGTGCTCGGCGCCCGGCACCGTGATGCCGCTTTGGGCGGGTGTCAGCAGGGCGGCCACCAGGGTTAACGCGACGAACATCAGGACTCCGCGAGATGGTCGGCCAGCAGGCGCTGGAAGTCGGCGGGACGCTCCAGGTGCGGGCTGTGGCCGCACTCCGTCAGCACGGCCTCCCGGTAGCGGCCGTAGCGGTCGAGCACGGCCCTGGTCTGGGTCACCATGGGCTGCGCGGTGGTGCCGGGCGAGCCGGGCACCACGCCCAACTGGCCGAGGTGGGCCAGGTCGAACAGCGAGGTGTCGGAGACGATCACGTCGTCGGCGCCCCTGATCCACAGGATGGGCGGCTTGGGGTCGATCTCGTGCAGGTCGTCGAGCCGGAAATGGGTGGGGGCCAGGGCGTTGAGCACGCCGTGCTTGCCCGGCGCCACGCCCGGCCACTGCGCCGAGCCGGCGGAGTCGCCCGGGTAGTGGGCCTCGCCGACGCGGGTGGTGAGCATGGAGCGGACGTAGAAGTCCTCGTCGGGGACCGGGTTCTTCACATACGTGGTCCGGAACACCGAGCGAGGGGACGTGGGGGATTCGTCCGTCATGTCGCCCGCCTTGAGGCGGGACACGAAGTCGGGGTTGGCGGCCCCGGCACCCGCTCCGGTGCCGTCCGCGTGGGTGAGCCGGCCGTCCGCGCCCTCCGTGCCGCCGTAGCCGTACGGCGATACGGGGTTGACCAGCGTGACGCTCCTGACCGCGCCGGGACGGTCGCGCAGCAGCCGCAGGACGATGCCGCCGCCCATGCTCCAGCCGACCAGGTGAACCCGCTCCAGGCCCAGCCGGTCGATCAGCTCGATCAGGTCGTCGGAGTAGTCGCGCAGGCCCCGCGTGGCGTCCACGGGCTCGGGGTCGGTCTCGCCGAACCCGCGCAGGTCCACCGCGAGCGGCCGGTACGCCTCGGGCAGCGCGGCCATGGTGCCCCGCCAGAACGCGCCGGAGGAGACGTTGCCGTGCACGAACAGCACGGGCTCGCCGCTGTCCCTGCCCGCCACGGTCAGGACGTGCTGGGTGAGCCGGGGCGTAGTGACCTTCACGCGTTCACCTTCTCCGCCAGGTCGCGGCCCTGGGTCTCCCTGGCGGCGTAGACGGCGACCAGGGTGAGGACGGCCGCCAGGCCGAGGTAGACGGAGATCGGCAGGCCGCTGCCGTAGCTCTTCAGCAGCGCGACCGCGATGATCGGGGCCAGCGCCCCGGCCACGATGGCCGACAGCTGGGCGCCGATCGACACTCCGGTGTAGCGCATCCTGGTGCCGAACAGTTCGGCGAAGAAGGCTGCCTGCGGGCCGTACATCATGCCGTGGAAGAGCAGGCCCACGGTGATGGCCAGCGTGATCGCCAGGAAGTTGCCGGTGTCGACGAGCGGGAAGAACGCGAAGATCCACAGTCCGATGCCGGCCGCCCCGGCCAGGTACATCGGGCGGCGGCCGATCCGGTCCGACAGCGCGCCCCACATCGGGATCGTGACGAAGTGGATGGCCGAGGCGATCAGCACGGCGTTGAGCACGGTGGTGTTCTCGATCTTGTTCGCTTTCGCGTAGGTGATGACGAAGACCGTGAGCAGGTAGAACGAGATGTTCTCGGCCAGCCGCGCGCCGATCGCGACGACGACGTCACGCCAGTGGTGGCGCAGCACCCCGATGATCGGCGCGGTCTCCTCGGGCTCGGCCTGCTGGAACACCGGCGACTCGCTGATCGACAGCCGGATCCACAGGCCGATCAGCACCAGCACGCCCGACAGCAGGAACGGCACCCGCCAGCCCCACGCCAGGAACGCCTCGTCCGACTGCGTGGCGGCCAGCACCGCCAGTACGCCGGTGGCCAGCAGGTTGCCGCCGGGCGCGCCGGCCTGCGGCCAGGAGGCCCAGAAGCCGCGCCGCGCCGCGTCGCCGTGCTCGGAGACGATCAGCACCGCGCCGCCCCACTCGCCGCCCAGCGCGAAGCCCTGCACCAGCCGGAGCAGGGTCAGCAGCAGCGGTGCGGCGGCGCCCACGCCCGCGTACGTCGGCAGGCAGCCGATCAGGAACGTGGCGGCGCCCATCAGCAGCAGGCTGACCACCAGCAACTGCTTGCGGCCGAGCCGGTCGCCGAAGTGGCCGAAGATCAGGCCGCCGAGCGGGCGGGCGACGAACCCGACGGCGTAGGTGAGGAACGCGAGGAGCGTCCCGGTCAGGGGGTCGGCGGTGGGGAAGAAGAGCTTGTTGAAGACGAGGGCGGCTGCCGAGCCGTACAGGAAGAAGTCGTACCACTCGATGGTGGTGCCGATCAGGCTCGCGGCGACGATCTTCTTGATGGAAGTGGCCATGCCGTCACGCTAGGGAGTGACCGGCGTCACTCATATGGCGTCGCGACCCACAGTCTGTGGTGCGGATGTGTGGCCGAGCCGGTGCAGGCGGAGGGCGAGCTGGATCTCCAGCGCCCGCTCCGGCTCCAGCCAGCCGTCGCCCAGGAGCTTGCCGACGCGGTCGAGCCGTTGGGTGACGGTGTTGACGTGGATGTGCATGGCCTCGGCCGTACGGGAGGGCGAGCCGCCCGAGCCGAAGTAGGCGGTCAGCGTGTCGGCCAGGACGGTGCCCCGGCGGGCGTCGTACTCGACCACCGGGCCGAGCACCGAGCCGACGAAGCCGCGCACGTCGCGGCCGTCGCCGACCAGCAGGCCGACGAAGCCCAGCTCGCTCGCGCTCGCGCCGTCACCCGCCCGGCCCAGCGCGATGAGCGCCTCCGCGCAGCGCCGGGCCTCCTGGTAGGCCGCGGCCACGTCGCTCTTGCGTGAGGCTCCGGCCGTGGCGGGCGTGTGCAGCGACGTGCTCAGCTCGGCCGCGACGCGCTGCGCGATGGCGCCCGCGTCGCCGCCGGGAAGCAGCAGCACGACCTCATCGGCCCGCCCCGCCGCCAGCCCATGGCGTACGGCGGCCTGCGACGACGCCCAGAAGGCGGCCCGCTCGCGCTGCCCGTCATGCCGGACCACGACCACGACGTGCGGCGCGGTCAGGTCCACGCCCAGCCGCCGCGCCCGGTCGGCCAGGCCGGGGGAGCCGGGCCTGGAGATCAGGTCGTCGAGCAGCTCGCCCCGCACCCGGCCCTCCGCCTCGGCCACGCTCCTGCGGAACAGCAGCAGCAACGCGCAGACCAGCGCCGCCCGCTCCAGGATGCGCTCGTCGGCGTCGTCGCTGCGCAGGATCAGCGTGCAGAGCGGCTCACCGCCGACGTCCACCGAGGCGATCAGCAGATCCGCCCTGCGCACGGTACGGCCCAGCGCCCTGGACGCCTGCGCGGCCTCGAACACGCCCGCGTCCAGCTCGCCCACGTCTCCGGTGATCGGCCGGCCCAGGTCATCGAGTACGGCCAGCGAGCCGCCGAGCACGTCCGTCACCACGGCGGCCACGTCCTCGATGCCGCCGCCGCGCAGCACCAGCGAGGTCATCCGGTCGTGGGCCAGCGCGGCCCGCTCGACGGCCTGGCCGTGCTCCCTGACGGTGCGGTGCGCGGTGGACAGCTCTTCGAGGGCGTTCCTGGTCTCCTGCAGCAGCCTGGCGTTGTCGATCGCGACGGCCGCGTGCGCCGCCAGGCTCGCCAGCAGCGACACCTCTTCCTGCAGGAACGGCCGGCGGCTGCGGTTGGCCGCGAACAGCACGCCGATCACCCGCTGCCCCAGCCGTAGCGGCACACCGAGGATCGCGACCAGGCCCTCCTCGGTGACGGCCTCGTCGATGTGGTTCTTGTGGTGGAAGCGGGCGTCGTCGAAATAGTCGGCGGTCGCGTACGGCGTGGCGCTCTGCGCCACCAGCCCGCCGAGCCCCGCCCCCATCGCCAGCCTGAGCGCCCGGAACTTGGCCGAGATCGAGCCGTCGGTCACCTGCATGTACGTGTCGCCGCGCGCCGGATCGTGCAGCGTGAGGTAGGCGGTGTCGGTCGCGAGCAGCTGCCTGGCCCGGTGCACGATCGCCTCCAGCACCGCGTCCAGGTCGCGCAGCGCGGCCAGGTCGTTGGCGGTGTCGTAGAGGGCCGACAGCTCGGCTTCGCGCCTGGCCCGGCGTCTCAGGAGGTCGCGCACCTTGAGGGCGTCGACCTTGGCCAGCTCCAGCTCCTCGACGGTCGCCGCGTCGGCACCGGCGGCCCTGGCCTGGATGATCGGCCCCTCGAACTCGACGGCCGACGCCTCCCTGGCCAGCAATTCGAGGAATTGTCTGCTCATCATGGCGTCTTTAGCGTGCCGTCCAGCCGCCGTCGAGGGGCACGGAGACGCCGGTGATGAACGACCCGGCGGGGCCGCACAGGTAGGCGACCAGTTCGGCCACCTCGTCGGGCTCGATCAGCCGCTTGATCGCCGCGGGCTGCAGCATGATGTCCTCGACCACCTCGCCCGGGTCGATGCCGTGCATCTTCGCCTGGTCGGCGATCTGGCCCTCGACCAGCCCGGTCCGTACGTAAGCGGGACACACGCAGGTGGAGGTCACCCCATGGGGCGCCCCTTCGAGCGCGAGGGCCTTGGAGAACCCCTCCAGCCCATGCTTGGCCGCCGTGTACGCCGACTTGTACGGCGAAGCCCGCAGCCCGTGCACCGAGGAGATGTTGACGAACCGCCCCCACCCCCGCGCGTACATGCCCGGCAGCACGTGCCGCGCGATCCGGAACGGCGCCTCGACCATGACCCGCAGCATCGTGGCGAATACCTCGGGCGGGAACTCCTCGATCGCCGCCATGTGCTGGAACCCCGCGTTGTTGACCACGATGTCGACGGGCCCGTCCGGCAGCACGCCGACGAACTCCGGATCGCTCAGATCGGCCACCACCGGCACCCCGCCGACCTCGGCGGCCACCTTCTCCGCCGACTCCGCGCTCCGGTCGACGACCAGCACCTTCGCCCCGCCGGCGGCCAGCCGTCTCGCGCAGGCGGCCCCGATGCCGGCTCCGCCCCCCGTGACCAGCGCCGTCCGCCCCGTCAGCTCGTTCGCCATGTCTTCGAGCCTAAGCGCTCGCGGGCCGAGGGCGGCATGGGTGTCCACGACATAGATCGCTGGCCCCTTATGTGGTGTGTCCCGGCGGCCATGGCACCCGCGTGCCTGATACGGTTTCTCCCATGCACGCGTATTCGTACTCCTGGTGGCCCGCCTTCTAGGCGGTCCTCCTAGCGCATACGCATCCCGGCCGCCTCGACGAGGCGGCCGTCGTCATGTCAGGACCCCCTTGTCGAGCACCTCAGACGAAAGGGCGTCCAGTGACAACCTGGCCAGCGCTGCTCAGCACCCTCCTCGACGGCACCTCGCTCACCTCGGGCCAGGCCGCCTGGGCCATGGACCAGATCATGTCGGGCGCCGCCACGGACGCCCAGATCGCCGCGTTCGCCATCGCCATGCGCGCCAAGGGCGAGACCGTGGCGGAGGTGTCCGGCCTGGCCGACGGCATGCTCGCCAGATCGGCGGCCATCAGGATCCCCGGCGACCCGGTCGACCTGGTCGGCACCGGCGGCGACCGGGCCAACACGGTCAACGTCTCGACCATGGCGGCCATCGTGGCGGCGGCGGCCGGAGCCAAGGTCGTCAAGCACGGCGGCCGGGCCGCCTCCTCGGCCACCGGAGCCGCCGACCTGCTGGAAGAGCTCGGCGTGGTCATCGACCTGTCGCCGGCCGGTGTCGCACGGGTCATGGAGGAGGTCGGCATCACGTTCTGCTTCGCGCCCACCTTCCACCCGGCGCTGAGACGCACCTCGGGGGCGCGGCGGGAGCTGGGGGTGCCCACGGTCTTCAACTTCCTCGGCCCCCTCACCAACCCCGCCCTGCCGGCCGCCCAGGCGGTCGGGGTCTTCCACCCCGACCTGGCGCCGGTCATCGCGGGCGTCCTCGCGGAGCGCGGCGGCTCCTCGCTCGTCTTCCGCGGTGACGACGGCCTCGACGAGCTGACCACCTCCGGCCCCTCGGCCATCTGGCTCGTCCGCAAGGGCACGGTCACCCCGACCCGCTTCGACCCGGCGGACCTGTCGATCCCACGAGCCCGCCCATCGGACCTGGCCGGCGGCGACGCGGCGCACAACGCGGCGGTGGCACGGGCGGTCCTCGCGGGCGAGCGGGGGCCGGTCCGCGACATCGTCCTGCTGAACGCGGCCGCCGCCCTGGTCGCGGCCGACGGCACACCGCCCGCCGCCGACCTCACCGGGGCCCTGGCCCACGCCTACAAGCGGGCGGGGGACGCCGTCGACTCAGGGGCCGCCGAGACCCTGCTCACCCGCTGGGCCCAGGCCACCCACAGGGCGGCCTGAGGCCCGTCGTCACTCGGCGAGCGTTCTGAGGTTGTCGTCACTCGGCGGGCCGGGTCATGGAGAGTACGTCCAGCAGGGCATCGAGTTGTTCCTCCGTGAGCCGGCCGGCCGACACGTGGCCGCGTTCGATGACCACCTCGCGGATCGTCTTGCGCTCGGCCAGCGCCTGCTTGGCGATCTTCGCCGCCTCCTCATAGCCCACGTACCGGTTCAACGGCGTGACGATCGACGGCGACGACTCCGCGTACTCCCGCAGCCGTGGCACGTTCGCCGTGATCCCCGACACGCACCGGTCGGCCAGCAGCCGCGAGACGTTGGCCAGCAGCCGGATCGACTCCAGGATGTTCCGCGCGATGACCGGCAGCTGCACGTTCAGCTCGAAGCTGCCCGACGCGCCCGCGAACGTGATCGCGGCATCGTTGCCGATCACCTGCGCCGCGACCATGGCCGTGGCCTCGGGGATCACCGGGTTGACCTTGCCGGGCATGATGGACGAGCCCGGCTGCAGGTCCGGCAGGTTGATCTCGCCCAGCCCGGCGCGCGGCCCGGAGCCCATCCACCGCAGGTCGTTGGCGATCTTGTTGAGCGAGACCGCGACCACCTTCAGCTGCCCCGACAGCTCGACGATGGAGTCCTGGGCGCTTTGCGCCTCGAAGTGGTCCATCGCCTCCCTGAACGGGATCCCGGTCGCCTCGCGCAGCTTCTCGATCGCCAGCTTCGCGAAGCCCGGCGGGGTGTTGATGCCGGTGCCCACCGCCGTACCGCCCAGCGGCAGCTCCAGTACGTGGCCGAGCGCCGTCTTCACCCGTACGGAGCCGTGCTCGATCTGCGTGGCGTAGCCGCCGAACTCCTGCCCCAGAGTCACAGGCGTGGCGTCCATGAGGTGCGTCCGCCCCGACTTCACCACCTGGTCGAACTGGATCGCCTTGGCCCGCAGCGCCGCCGCCAGGTGTTCCAGGGAGGGCAGCAGGTGGTAGGTCACCTCCGTCGCCGCCGCCACGTGGATCGAGGTCGGGAACACGTCATTGGACGACTGCGAGGCGTTGACGTGGTCGTTCGGGTGCACGGGACGGCCCAGCCGCTCCTCGGCCAGCGTCGCGACGACCTCGTTGGCGTTCATGTTCGAGGAGGTGCCGGAACCGGTCTGGAAGACGTCGATCGGGAAGTGATCGTCGTGCTCGTTCTCCGCGACGTCGGCCGCGGCCTGGGCGATGGCCTCGGACAGATCCTTCTCCAGCACGCCGAGCTCTCCGTTGACCTCGGCGGCGACCGCCTTGATCAGGCCAAGCGCGGCGATGTGCGACGGCTCCAGCGGCCGTCCGGACACCGGGAAGTTCTCCACCGCCCGCTGCGTCTGCGCGCGCCACCTGGCTCCGACCGGAACGCGCACCTCACCCATGGAGTCATGTTCAATGCGGAACTCGCTCATGCCTCCCAGTCTGGCTCACGCATCCCGGAACAGCCCGAAAGGGGCGCCACGACGAGGCCGCGCCAGCTCAGCTCGGCAGGGGCGAGGCCGTGCCGGGCTCAGCTGGATGGGCGGGGCGGGCCCGCTCAGCCGGACAGGGTGAGGCCGTGTCGGCTCAGCTCGACAGGACGCGGCTGTCTCGGCTCAGCTGGACAGCAGCGCCACGATGAGGACGGCGATCACCACGGCGGCGGCCGCGGCCACGGCCATCAGGACCAGCATCCCGTTGCGGTTGCCCGTGGGGCCCTGCTCGGGCTCCTTCGCGATGGCGAACAGGTCCGTTCCCAGCCCCTGCCCGGCCTGGCGCTCCTGCCCCGACTGCCCTGCCGGGCGTGACGGGCCTGGGTGCGGGCCGGTCGGCGGCCCCTGCTGCGGCCCCATCGGTCCCATGGGAGGTCCAGCCTGCGGTCCCATATAGGGCGGCCCTGCTTGTGGCCCACCGGGCTGGGGGCCGCGCGGGTTCTGCTGGGGCGGGGGCACCGGGTAGACCTGCTGCCCCGGAGGGTGGTGGATGCGGGTGGTGACGGTGCTCTGCTCGTCGGAGCCACCCCGAGACGGGTCCTGGGGCATGGGGGTCTTCGGACGCGCCACGCTGATGGTCCGCTCGGGGTCGTACGCACCGCTCGGGCGAGGCCCGGTCGGGGCGCCAGGCCCTCCGGCGCCACGCTGAGGGCCACCGGGCCCGGATGGGGCACCCGTGGAGCCGTGCGGGCCGCCCACAGGGCCGGATGGCGCGCCCGTGGATCCCGGAGACCCGGGAGCGGCACCTGCGGGCCCGTGCGGCCGCGCTCCGGTCGCCGGACCGGCGGCCTGCGCGCCAGGCGCCCCGCCTGCCCGCGCGGCCTGTGCTCCTGTCTGGGGGCCCTGCGGGGGCGTGCCGAACGCGTTCGGACCGGGCCTGGGCCCCTGTGACCCGCCCATCGGCCCCTGCCCGCGCGGATCGGCTTGCCCACCGGGACCGAACGCCCCGCCCGGCGCCTGGCCGCTCGGACCCGCTCCGCCCGGCGTCATTCCGCTCGAGTCCGTCGCGGCGTGCGGGGACCGCGCGTCCCGACCGGCCGCCGCGGCCGGAGCCTGCGCCCCACGGCCGGGTGGGGGACCCCACGTGCCGGCCGCCCTGGGGGGCTGTACGGCGGGCGCCGTGTCGTTCGAGTCGGGCACGCCGGCCTCCTGGGCGATCAGGGCCTCCGCCGTGATCGCCGGCATCTCGCTCGTGGGCGTGTCGGCGATCATCCTGAGCAAGGTCTCCGCCTTGGCCGCCGACAGTCGCCGCTTGTGGTCCTTGTCCAGCAGCCCGGTCAGCACCGGCCGCAGCTGCCCGGCCTGGGTGGGCGGGTCGGCGTTCTCGCTCAGCAGCGCGGCGAGCGTCTCCGCGATCGTGGACCGCTCGTACGCGGGACGGCCCTCGACCGCGAAGTACAGCGTCGCGCCCAGCGACCAGACGTCGGACTCGGGCCCGGTGTATTCGCCCCTGGCCCGCTCCGGCGCCGTGTATCCGGGCGAACCGATGACCATGCCGGTCTTGGTGAGCCGGGAGTCGCCCTCGGCCTTGGCGATGCCGAAGTCGGTCAGCACCACGCGGCCGTTCTCGGTGATGAGCACGTTGCCCGGCTTGACGTCGCGATGCGTGATGCCCTGGGAGTGCGCCGCGCGCAGCGCGCCGAGCAGGTCGACGCCGATCTCCGCCACCAGCCGGGGCGGCAGCGGGCCCTCTTCGTCGATCACCTGCTCCAGGGAGCGGGCCTCGATGAGCTCCATGATGATCCACGGGCTGTTGTCGTGGATGAGCACGTCGTGGATCGCGGCGACGGACGGGTGCTGGATCCGGGCGGCGATGCGCCCCTCCCGGACCATGCGTTCGCGCAGCTCAGACCGCTGTTCCTCGGTGAGACCCGGGTCCTGGCGGATTTCCTTGACCGCCACCTCGCGCCCGAGCGCGCGGTCGCGGGCGCGCCATACGGTGCCCATGGTCCCTCGGCCGAGGGGCGCGATGAGCTCGTAGCGCTCCGCGAGCAGGCGTGTCTGCTGTTCCGGCATGAGAAGAAGATATCGATTCTCGCTTGGGAAGTGCTTTACCCTCGCTTGCGAAGTTCTCTTGGCCAGAACCGTCGAGGAAGGCACAACTTTATCACCGTCGCTTTGAAACGGGCATAAGCGGATGGTGTAGGTCGGGGCTCGACCCGTTTCCGATGGACGCCTTCACCCGGTTTACGTTCCTGACGTGGTGGCGGGACCGCCAAAGCGGCCGCGGTGGCCTCTGCTCGGTGCAGCCCGCGGTGTGCGGGCCTGCGCGCGAAAGAGGGAGTGGTGATCACCGGCGCCGGCCGTACCGATCTGGTCGGGGCCAGCGGCTCCTCCGCGGAGCCGCCCGCCGCGACCCTGGCCAGCATCAACGAGGCGCGTACGGAGTCGAGCCTGGTCTGCGGGTCGATGCGCAGCAGCGCGTCGAGAACCGGCGCCAGCGGCCCGGCCTTCGTCATCGGGATCGGCTCGCCGCTGGTGAGCGCGGCCAGCGCGGCGGCGGCAGTGCGGCGCCCGTGCAGGCCCCGGCCCTCGACGGCGGTGTAGAGGGTCGCGCCGAGCGACCACAGATCACCGGCCGGACTGGCCTTGGACCCCAGCACCCGCTCTGGAGCGATGTATCCCGCCGAACCCAGCACGATGCCCGCCTGGGTAATAGAAACGTCACCTTCCAGTGCGGCCAGCCCGAAGTCCGTCAGGACCGCGCGGTCCTCCATCACCAGCACGTTGCTGGGCTTCACGTCGCGGTGCAGGATCCCCTTGGCGTGTACGGCCCGCAGCGCCCCGAGGATCTGCCGCCCGATCTCGGCCGCCTTGCGGGGATGGAGCGGTCCGCCCTCAAGGATCAGCTGCTCAAGGGACTTGGCCTGAAGCAGCTCCATCACGATCCACGGCCGGTCGTCCTCGGTGACCACGTCGAACACGGTGATGACCGACGGGTGCGCGACCATCGCGGTCGCCCTGCCCTCGCGCTCGGTGCGGGCGCACAGTTCGGCCCGCAGCTCCTCGTCGAGCACGGCCGGCAGCCGGACCTCCTTGACCGCCACGTGCCGGTCGAGCAGCTCATCGTGCGCTCGCCAAACGGTACCCATGCCGCCGCGGCCGACCGGCTCCAGAAGCCGGTAGCGCGCGGCTAGTAGGTAACCGGAGGGCGCACGCATGGCAGGCAGCTTACCTATTTGTCTAAACCGACCAGTAGAGGCGGGGCCGATAAATTGTTGCGAAGTTAAGTCAACTGGTCTGACTCGTGCCGTCAGCAAACCTGCCGTCCGCATCGGTCCAGTTGATTAGGGAGTAGGCGTGCTCCCAGGCGTCGAACACCGGCGGTGTTCCCATCATGGTGGTAAACGCGCTCGATGGCCAGCCGTCCGCCCAGCGGTTCCCCGGCCCCACACCCCGGCTCCGTACCCCCGCGTACCGCCGTCCGCTTCGGGAACGCGGCAAGTTCCATGGCCGCCGAGCTCGCCCTTGTCGCGCCCGAGGGCCTCGGCAGGGTGCCAGTCCGAATCTGCCTCTGGTCGCTGACCTGCGGATATAGCAGTCGGCCCAAGTTGGTCACCAGGATTGTGCGCGATGCCCGCAAGAAGTTCGCAGGCGTCCGGCAGGGTTGCTCATAGGGGCCTGACGCAGCCGTCAGCAGTTTGTAAGGGTGTCGTAAGGGCCCAGGGGCAGACTGAAGTTAAGGGGATCGGATGAACCCGGAGACGGCCGAAACTGTCAGTGGCGGCGGTCACACTGGGGACAAACGCCCTGGTGCTTACCGGAACCAATAACCGAGACGAGTTCGTTGAGGGACGTGATGAGGATGCGCCAGAGTCAGGTTCGTCGCCGACCGGCAAAGAGGCCGGTCGCACCCGCACTGGACCTTCGCACGCCGTCGGGGCGACAGCTGCCCTTTTGAAACCCACAACAGGAGCGCCACCTGAGAGGTGCACGATGTGCAGTCACTACCCGCTTTGTCCCACCGCCGACTCACCCGACCGTGAGGCTTCACACGTGATCTCGGCTCACCCTGATCAGGGCTGGAGCCTGCTGTGCAATGGCGTGGTGCTGTTCGAGGACACCGGGTTGCTCCTTCCAGACGGCTCCGTCGTCGCGCCCCACCGCGGTCTCGTGGCCGCTTGAGCCGTTAATGACCAGTGCCGTCTAAGTGTCACCTGACCGGTGTCGTCTGAGCTTCACCTAACGGGTGCCGCCTGAGCGCCATCCGACCGCCGGGGCCGAGCGGCCGGAGACGGCTCACCCGGCACCCTTTCGGCGACCGGTCCGCGAGAGCGTCAGCGGCGGCCGATCGACAGGACCGGCCCGGTGCGATCGGTGAAGAAGTCGTCACCCTTGTCGTCGACGACGATGAACGCGGGGAAGTCGACCACCTCGATCTTCCACACCGCCTCCATCCCCAGCTCCGGATATTCCAGGACCTCCACCTTCTTGATGCAGTCCTGGGCCAGCCTGGCCGCGGGCCCGCCGATGGACCCCAGGTAGAAGCCTCCGTGCTCCCTGCAGGCGTCGGTCACCTGCTTCGACCGGTTGCCCTTGGCCAGCATCACCATCGAGCCGCCGGCGGCCTGGAAGCGCTCCACGTAGGAGTCCATCCGCCCGGCGGTCGTGGGGCCGAACGAACCCGACGCGTAGCCCTCCGGCGTCTTGGCCGGGCCCGCGTAGTAGACGGCGTGATCCTTCAGGTATTGCGGCATCTCGCCGCCCGCGTCGAGCAGTTCGGCGATCTTCGCGTGGGCGATATCGCGGGCGACCACGAGCGGGCCGGTCAGCGAGAGCCGCGTCTTCACCGGATATTTCGACAGCTCGGCCAGGACTTCCGGCATGGGCCGGTTGAGGTTGATGGTGACGACGTCGTCCGAGAGGTGCTCGTCGGTGGTCTCCGGCAGGAAGCGGGCCGGATCGGTCTCCAACTGCTCCAGGAAGACGCCCTCTGGCGTGATCTTGGCCAGGGCCTGCCGGTCGGCCGAGCAGGACACCGCGATGGCCACCGGGCAGGACGCGCCGTGCCGGGGCAGCCGGATCACGCGTACGTCGTGGCAGAAGTACTTGCCGCCGAACTGGGCGCCGATGCCGAGCTTCTGCGTCAGCTCGAAGACCTTGGCCTCCAGCTCCAGGTCGCGGAAACCGTGCGCGGAGGGGGAGCCGGAGGTGGGGATCGAGTCGAGGTAGCGGGCGCTGGCGTACTTGGCCGTCTTCAGCGCGTACTCGGCCGACGTGCCGCCGACCACGATCGCCAGGTGGTACGGCGGGCAGGCCGCGGTGCCGAGCGAGCGGATCTTCTCCTCCAGGAAGGCCAGCATCCGCTTCTCGTTGAGCACGGCCTTGGTCTCCTGGTACAGGAACGACTTGTTGGCCGATCCGCCGCCCTTGGCCATGAACAGCAGTTTGTACTCGTCCGCGTGGCCGTAGGGGTCCTCGGCGTAGAGCTCGATCTGGGCGGGCAGGTTGCTGCCGGTGTTCTTCTCCTCCCACATGCTCAGCGGCGCCATCTGCGAGTAGCGCAGGTTGAGGCGCGTGTAGGCGTCGTAGACACCGCGCGAGATGTGCTCGGCGTCGCGCCCGTCGGTGAGGACGTGGCGGCCGCGCTTGCCCATGACGATGGCGGTGCCGGTGTCCTGGCACATGGGCAGCACGCCGCCGGCCGAGATGGAGGCGTTCTTCAGCAGGTCGAGTGCGACGAACCGGTCGTTGCCGCTGGACTCGGGGTCGTCGACGATCTTCCGCAGCTGGGCGAGGTGCGAAGGACGGAGAAAGTGGGAGATGTCGTGGATCGCGGTCTCGGTGAGCAGCCGCAGGGCCTCGGGCTCCACTTCGAGGAAGCTGCGCCCGGCGGCCTCGACCCGCCGCACGCCGTCCGGCGTGATGAGCCGGTATTGCGTCTCGTCGGCCCCCAGCGGCAGCAACTCGCTGTAATCGAACTCGCCCATGATCCTCCCCATTCGCCGCACAGAGCCTATCTTTTCTACCAGTCTTCTTTACGGCCAGCCCGGTGGGCCCCACCCGCCGACCATGGCCGGGCCCTGTCCAGGGACACGCTCCTCCGGTGGAGGTGGCGGGCCGCCGTGACGTGCGTGATGTCGGCTATCTGGGTGGTCTTAGCCGATGTGGACCGGTTCCCGTTTCCTCGTGGTGGTCAGCCCGACCAGGATGCCCGCGATCACCAATGAGGCGCCCAGTAGGTCGAAGACCGTTGGGGTGGCGATGCCCAAAGCCAGGCCGGTGGTGATCGCCCCGACCGGGATGAGGCCGGCGAACAGGCCCGCGTGGCCCGGGCCGAGCTTGGGCAGTGCGGTGTACCAGAGGAAGAAGGCCAGGACGGTCACCACGACCGCCAGGTAGACGAAGCCGAGGGCCTGTGCCGTGGTCGGTGTCCTGAGCATGCCGGTGCCCTCCTTGACCAGGCCGATCGTGGCCAGCATGGGAACGGCCAGCACCGTCGAGTACGCCGACAGCCGGATCGCCCCCAGCTTCGGCAGCAGCGGGATGGCCAGCATCGAGAAGCTGACCTCGCCCACCAACGCGCCCAGCGCCCACAGCAGGCCGGGCAGGTCGCCGCTGCCGAGCCCGGTCGCCAGCGTCGCGCCCGCCACCACGACCACCGCGCCGGTCAGCAGCCGGGGCGCTGGGCGGCCGCCGAGCAGCGCCAGGGCGAGCGGCACGGTGCCCAGCACGGTCCCGACCAGCGCGGGGCCGGAGGTGCGGGTCGACTCGATCACGCACATGTTGAACAGCACCAGCCCGAGCAGCGTCAGGCCGACGAGCAACAGCGTCTCGCGCCACGTCAGCCGGACGAACCGCAGGCCGAGCGCCCGGATGACGACGAGCCAGATCACCGCCGCGACCAGGTAGCGCACCGCCTGCCCGCCGTACACGGGGTAGTCCTGGATCAGGCCGGACACGCCCGCCAGCGTCCCCACGAGGAACATGGCGGCGGCGGCTCCGGCGACTCCGCTTCTCATGAAAAGGAGACTAGGGACACAATGGCTCATAACAGCAGTCCAATGTCCCGCCAAAAGGATGGACCAATGTGGCAGACCTACATGTCACGATAAATCGTGATCAAGGGGGCATCGCCGGGCAGATCGCCTCGGAGCTTCGTGAGGCCATCCGGCGTGGTCGCCTCACGCCGGGCACCCGCCTCCCCGCCAGCCGCGACCTGGCCGCCGACCTTCAGGTCTCGCGCGGCGTCGTGGTCGAAGCCTACGAGCAGCTGGTGGCCGAGGGCTTCCTGATCTCCCGCGTCGGCGCGGGCACCCTGGTGGCCCCCGCGCCGTCCCGCGGCTCGGTGGCGGCCACCGCCCGCCCGGAGGTCGCCGCGTGCGGTCCGCACTACGGTCACCGCCCCACCTCTCCCGATCTCGGCTGCTTCCCCCGGGAACGCTGGCTGGCCTCCGTACGTCATGTGCTCACCACGATGCACTCCGACGCGTTCGACTACGGCGACCCCGGCGGCGTCCGGGAGCTTCGCGACGAGCTGGCCGGCTACCTCAGGCGGGTCCGGGCCGCGGACGTGCACCCCGACAACCTGGTGATCGTCGGCGGGGTGGCCCAGGGGCTCAGCCTGGCGCTGCACGTGCTCGCCAAGCGGACCGGCGGCCTGCGGCTGGCCGTGGAAGACCCGAACAGCCACCGCCAGGTCCCCCTCCTCCGCCGGGCGGGCGCCGAGCTCGTCCCGGTCCCGGTGGACGACCAGGGCATCGACGTGACGGCGCTGCGGGCCCGCGGCGCGGACGCGGTCCTGGTCACCCCCGCCCACCAGTACCCCACCGGCGTCGTGCTCTCCCCGGCTCGGCGGGCCGCCCTCATGGAGTGGGCCGCCGAGAGTGGCGCGGTCGTGCTGGAGGACGACTACGACGCCGAGTTCCGCTTCGACCGCGACCCCGTCGGCTGCCTGCAGGGCCTCGCCCCCGCCCGGGTGGTCCTCTCCGGCAGCGTCAGCAAGGCGCTGGCCCCTGGCCTGCGGCTCGGCTGGGTGGCGGCTCCCGCCGAGCTGGCCGAGTCCATGCGGCAGGCGAGAGGCGAGCTGGACCTGGGCTCGCCGGTCATCGATCAGTACGCCCTGGCCCACTTCCTGCGTACCGGCGGCTACGACAAGCACCTGCGCCGGATGCGCCGGGAGTACCGGCGCCGCAGGGACGCCCTGGTCAAGGCGGTGGCCGAGCACCTGCCTGAGGTGCGCGTCCGGGGCATCGCGGCGGGCCTGCACGCCTACCTGGACCTGCCGCCGGGCTCGGACGAGGACGCCTTCGTACGGCCGGCGCGCGAGCTGGGCCTGGCCGCCGACCCGGTCGGCCCGACGCGTCTCACGCCAGGACCGCCCGGGGTCGTAGTCGGCTTCGCCCGCCTCCCCGCCCACCGCGCCGCAGAGGTCATCCAAGGCTTAAAGGTCAGAATGTCAGGACAAAATATTGACTGATGGAGAAGGTCACGCTTAGAAAGAAATCCCCATCTCATTGGAGGCGCCATGCGCGTGGGACTGCTGGGCTTGGGCAGGATCGGCGCGTTTCACGCGGCAACCCTGGCCGCACATCCGCTGGTGGACGAGCTGATCGTCTCGGATCCCGTACGTGAGTCGCCGTACGGCAGACCGGGAGACCCCTTCGAGGCGGACGCGCTGGTCATCGCCTCGCCGACCAGCACGCACGCCGAGCTCCTGCTGAAGGCGTGCGGGCTGGGCATCCCGGTGTTCTGCGAGAAGCCGGTCGCGGGGAGCGTCAAGGAGACCGTGGAGGTGCTCGCGGCCAGCCGGGGCAACCGGGTGCAGATCGGTTTCCAGCGCAGGTTCGACCCCGGTTACATCGACGCGGCGATGGCGCTGCGCGGGGGTGAGCTGGGGGAGTTGCACCGGGTTCACCTCATTACCGCGGATCCGGCGCCGCCGCCCGCCGAGTACATCCCGCTGTCCGGCGGCCTCTACCGCGACTGCCACATCCACGACTTCGACATCCTGCGCTGGGTGACAGGACGCGAGGTGGTGTCCGTGTACGCGACCGGCGCGAACCGGGGCGCCGCCTTCTTCGGCGCGGCAGGCGACGTCGACACCAGCGCCGCGCTGCTCACACTCGACGACGGCACGCTGGCCACCCTGCAGGGCTCCCGCTACAACGGCGCCGGCTATGACGTGCGCATGGAACTGGCCGGCACCAAGGGCACCCGGGCCGTCGGCCTCGGGCCGCGCGCGCCCCTGAGCAGCTCGGAGGGCCTGCAACCGCCAGGGGAGCCGTGGCCCGACTTCGTCACCCGCTTCGCCGACGCGTACGCCGCCGAGATCGACTGCTTCCTGCGCAGCGACGTGAGCCTGTGCTCCATCGAAGACGCCCTGGCGGCCCTGTACGTCGCCGAGGCCGCCGAGCTCTCCCGCCGCGAACACCGCCCCGTCGAGGTCGCGGAGGTGACCGGATGAACCTGGCTGGAGCGCCCATCTCGTGGGGCGTGTGCGAGGTGCCCGGCTGGGGCTTCCAGCTCCCGCCCGAGCGGGTGCTCGCCGAGATGCGCGACCTCGGCCTCACCGCGACCGAGCTGGGCCCGGACGGCTTCCTGACACCCGCCCTCATCGAGGAGTACGGCCTGAGCGTCGCGGGCGGGTTCGTGCCCGTGGTGCTGCACGATCCGGGTCACGATCCGCTCCCCGGGCTGCCCACCGACCCGCCGGGCATGCTCGTGCTGGCGGCGGCCACCGGCGCCGACGGCTACGACACCCGGCCGGTCCTCGACGAGAAGGGCTGGGCGACGCTGCTGGCCAACCTCGACCGGATCGCCGCGGCGTACGGCCGTGGAGCGTCCCTGCACCCGCACGTCGGCACCATGATCGAGACCCGCGAGGAGGTCGACCGGGTGCTCGGCGGCAGCTCGATCCCGCTCTGTCTCGACACCGGTCACCTGCTGATCGGCGGTACCGACCCGGCCGCCCTGGCCGCGGCCGACCCCGGCCGCGTCGCGCACGTCCATCTCAAGGACGTCGACGCGTCGCTCGCCCGGCAGGTCGCCCGCGGCGAGCTCACGTACACGCAGGCCGTGCGCGCGGGCGTCTACCGGCCGCTCGGGCAGGGCGACGTGGACATCGCGGGCATCGTCTCCGGCCTCGAGAGCAGCGGCTACCAGGGCTGGTACGTCATGGAGCAGGACGTGGTCCTGTCCGGTCCGGGGGACGAGCCGATCCACGACGTACGGCGGAGCCTCGCCTACCTGGGGGTCGGCTGACTGTCATGCGATCTCTTTGACCCGTCGCGGCTCGAATCCCCTGGCCAGGACGATGATCACGGCGGACAGCACCAGCGGCGCGGCGAACGCCACCTGCATGTCGCTGGCGCTGGCGATGCCGCCGACCAGCGCCGCGCCCACGATGAAGCCGACGTAGTTGAACATGTTGACCCGCGCGATGGCCACCCCCGTCCCCGCCGGGTCGAGCCGCCCCGCCGCCGAGAACGACTGCGGCGCGATCACCGACAGCCCCACCCCGGTCAGGCCGAACGCCAGGATGGCCAGCGGCTGGCTGGGCGCCAGGACGATGCCCAGGAAGCCGAGGGCGGCGATCCCGCCGCCGATCCTGACGATCGCCGCTGGTCCGTACTTCCTGACGGCGGCGTCGCCGCCGAGCCTGATCAGCAGCGTGGTGGCCTGGTAGGCGGCGTAGGCCAGCGGGACGACGGTGGGGCTCGCGGCCAGCACCTGCTGCATGTAGACGGTGCTGAAGTTGGAGACCGAGGCGTCCCCGACGTACAGGAAGGCCATCGCCAGGCAGAGCGGGATGATCGGCTTCCACGGGAACCCGCCGGCGGCCGTAGCGGTGGTCTCCTCGACCTTCTCCTCCTCGACGGTGCACAGTTGCGGCCCGGCGTACAGGGAGCCCGCCACCGCCACGACCATCGGAACCGTCATCGTGACGATCAAGGGAAGCTCGGCCGCGACCGATGCCCACAGCGCCCCGGCCGTGCTGAACACGCTCCACATGCAGTGGAAACCGTTCAGCACGGCCCGCCCGTAACGACGTTCGACCGCCACGCCCTGCATGTTGATGCCCGCGTCGACCGCGCCGAGCCCGAGGCCGAACAGCAGCAACGCGAGTACCAGCAGCGGCACGCTCGGCGCGAGGCTGATGAGCACCACGGCGACGGCCACGACCGGCTGCGCGAGGCGGAGCAGCGGCTTGCTCCCCTTGCGCGAGGCGAACCACCCGGCGCCCACGCTGCCCAGCCCGGCGAAGACCGGCACGATGAGCAGCAGGATCGTCAGGGCGCCCTCGTCGAGCCGGTGTTTGGTCTGCAGGTTCGCGACCTGGGCGAGCAGCGTGATGAACGAGAGGCCCTGCACCGCGTACACGACGAACGTGGCTATACGGGCCTGGCGATCACGAGGAGTCGGCACGGCGGCCTCCTGATGGGGGGAACGTGAGGCGGGGTCAGGTTAGCCGCTTGGCCAGCTCTTTCGCCACCATGCCAGTGTGACGTCACAACCCCGTGACACCGCCGCCCGTGTGCCGACGCCGCCTATGTCGGTGGTGGCTCGTGGATCAGCCCAGCGCTCGCCGTACGAGATCGTCGCTGAGCTCGCGCAACCGCTTCCGCGCCGCGAGGTCGTATGCCTGGGCGTCGGCCCGGCTCTCCCGCAACCCGTTGAAGTAACGCCCGCTCACACCGTCGAGCTCGTCGATCAACTGCCGCGTCGCCGCCACGCCCTCGTCGACCGTGCTCATCACCGGCGCACCCGCCTCACGGACCATCGTGGTGTCCATGTACGTGGCCGGATGCAGGGCGTTGACCGTCACCCCCTGCCCGGCCAGCTCCTCGGCCAGGTCGAAGGTGAACATGATCTGCGCGAGCTTGCTCTGGTTGTACGCGCGCTGGCGCCCGTAGCCGCGGGTCAGCATCGGGTCGGCGAAGTCGATCGCCTGCTGCCCGGCCGAGGCGACGTTCACCACCTTCGACGGCGCCGACTTGACGAGCAGCGGGAGCAGCCGCCGGGTCAGGTGGTATCCGGCCAGGTAGTTGACCGCGAAGCGGAGCTCGACGCCGTCCCGGCTCTCCGCGCGGCCGGAGCCGGGCGGACCGCCGCCCATCCCGGCGTTGTTGACCAGCACGTCGAGCCGGTCGAACCGGTCGAGCACCTCGTCGGCCAGCCGGTCCACCTGGCGCAGATCGGCCAGATCGGCCAGAACGCCTTCGGTAGTGCCGCCCGCGTCGGCCTGCTCCCGCCGTACTCGCTCCGGGTCGGCCTGCTCTGCGTCGGCCCGCGCCCGCCGTACCCGCTCCGGGTCGCGTCCGTGCACGATGACGCGGTCGTCGGCGGCGAGCCGTCGTGCCAGCTCCCGCCCGAGCCCATCCGTCGCGCCGGTGATCAGGATCGTCCTCATGCCTTCAGCCTGCCCCCTCCGTCGACGGTCAGCACCGTTCCGGTGACGAACGAGTTGCCCACCACGTAGGCGATCGTCGCCGCCACGTCCTCCGGCCGGCCCACCCGGCCGACCGGCGAGCTCCCCGCCGCGTGGGCGAACAGGGCCTCCCGCGCGTCGTCGGGGAGCCCGGACCACCACTCGGTGTCGATCACGCCGGGGGAGACGGCGTTCACCCGGATGGGGCCGAGCTCGACCGCCAGGCCGGGCACCGCGGCCTCGATCGCGCCGTTCACCGCCGCCAGAGCGGAGACGCCGGGGAAGGCCGAGCCCGCCGACGCCGCGGTCACGAATGTGATCGAACCTTCGGGACCGAGTACGTCCAGAGCGGCCTGCGCGGCCAGCAGGTGCGGGATCAGCTTGTTCTGTACGGCCTCGACCAGCGCCTCCCGCGTCAGCGAGCGCAGCGGCCCGGCGGGCCCGCGGCCGGTCACGGTGATGATCAGGTGGTCGATGGCACCGGTACGGGCGAAGAGATCGCGCATCGCCTCGGTGTCACGGGCGTCCACGGCCTCGCCCGAGGCCCGGTCGCCGAGCAGCTTCACCGCGGCCGCCACCCGCTCGGCGGACCGGCCGGTGATGACCACCTCGGCGCCGTCGGCCGCCAGCCGGGCCGCCGTCGCCAGCCCGATGCCCGTGGTGCCGCCAATGATCACGACTCGCATCGCGTTTCCTCCTAATTCAAGACATCTTGCCTCGAAACTATATCGAGGCGCCGTGTCTTGTAAAGTGGCGGGCATGGTAGGCAGACCGCGTAGCGAGGTGGCCAGGAAGGCGATCCTCAAGGCCGCGCTCGACCTGTGCGAGCGCGACGGATACCCGAACGTCACCCTGAAGGGCGTCGCCGCCGCGGCGGGCGTCGGCAGGCAGACCCTCTACCGCTGGTGGCCGACCAAGCGCGAGGTGCTGCTGGAGGCGATGACCGACCTGGTGGGGGCAGAGATGCGGCCCCCGCCCATCAGTGGGGACGCGGGGACGGACCTGGTCGTTTTCCTGCGCGAGACGTTCGCGGTGGCCCATGGCGTGGCCGGGCGGGTGGTCGTGGGTCTCATGGCCGACGCCCAGGCCGACCCCCGGTTCGCTGAGGAGTTGCGGGCCAAGCTCATCGGCCCGCGCCGGCAGGCATTGCGCTCGGTGCTGGAACGCGGCGCGCTCCCGGCCGACGTGGACGTGGAGCTAGCGGTCGATCTGATCTTCGGCGCCATGTGGTACCGCCTGCTCAACCGCCACGCCGAAGTCGACGAGAGGCTCGCGGAGGAGATAGCGGCCCTGGTCGCGCGGCTCGGCTGACTTTCGGGGCACTTTCGGCTGGCGCGGCGACCGAGGCGCGAGCGAAGTGGCCGCCTGCCGGATATCGTCAGAAGTGTGAATGAACGCCCGGGATCCTGGTTGCCACGCCTGCAGGAAGTCGGAGAACGGCTGGCCGAGGAATGGGTCTCGGCACGCCGCCCCAAGGGGGATGACAGCGGCCCGCGCCCGGACGAACTACGCGCCTCCGACGACGATCGCGAGCGGTTCGTCCAGGTGCTCCAGGACGCCCACGCCGACGGCCGCCTCATGCTCGACGAGCTGGAGGAACGGCTCGGCGTCGTCTACGCGGCCCGGACACTGGGCGAGCTCGCCGCGGTGACGGCCGACCTGCTGCCGGCGGAGCAGCAACCGCTGAACCTCGACGGCAGGCCGGTGTCGGCGTTCTTCAAGCAGGAGCAGCGCGGCGGACGCTGGGTGGTGCCCGCCGAGCTGACCGTGACCGCCATGTTCGGCACCACCAAGCTGGACCTCCGCGAAGCCATCCTGCAGAACCGGCGCGTCATCATCAACGCGACGCTGGTCTTCGGCGGTCTGGAGATCCACGTGCCCGAGGGCCTTGAGGTGATCCGCGTCGCGAAGGGCAGCACGGTCCGGCTGACCAAGCAGCCGACCGAGCCCGAAGCGCCGGTGGTCGAGGTGCGCACCACGAACTTCGTGGGCGACGTCAAGGTCAAAGAGCCGCCCCGCCGCAAGCGCCGCCGCTGATCCCCTATCCGGCCGTGTCGAAGTTGATCGCGCTGTAGGCGCGCAGCTTCGTGAGCTGGTGCTCGCTGTCCACCTTGCGGATGGTGCCGGAACGCCCGCGCATCACCAGCGAGTGCGTCAGCGCCACCCCGCCCCTGAACCGTACGCCCTGCATGAGCTCGCCCTGCGTGATGCCGGTCGCCGCGAAGAACACATCCTCAGAACGCACCAGGTCGTTGGTGGTCAGCACCTGGCCGAGGTCGTGCCCGGCGTCGAGCGCCTTCCGCCGCTCGGCGTCGTCGCGCGGCCACAGCTTGCCCTGGATGACACCACCCAGGCACTTGAGCGCGCACGCGGCCACGATGCCCTCGGGCGTGCCGCCGATGCCCAGCATCAGGTCGATGCCGGTGTCGGCGCGGGCCGCCATGATCGCGCCCGCCACGTCCCCGTCGACGATGAACTTGATCCGCGCCCCGGTCTCCCTGATCTCCTTGACCATCTGCTCGTGCCGCGGGCGGTCGAGTACGACGACCGTCACGTCGGAGGACGAACAGCCCTTGGCCCTGGCGACCGCCTGGATGTTCGTGGCGACCGGAGCCTCGATGTCGACCACGTCAGCGGCGTCGGGGCCGGTGACCAGCTTCTCCATGTAGAACACGGCCGACGGGTCGTACATCGAGCCGCGCTCGCTCACCGCGATCACCGACACCGCGTCCGGCATGCCGAGCGCCGTCAGCCGGGTGCCGTCGATCGGGTCCACGGCCACGTCGCAGTCGGCGCCGCTGCCGTCGCCGACGCGTTCGCCGTTGAACAGCATCGGGGCGTGGTCCTTCTCGCCCTCCCCGATGACCACCACCCCGTTCATCGACACGGTGTTGATCAGCTGGCGCATCGCGTTGACCGCGGCGCCGTCAGCGCCGTTCTTGTCGCCCCTGCCCACCCAGCGGGCCGCCGCCATCGCGGCCGCCTCGGTGACGCGTACGAGTTCCAGAGCCAGGTTGCGATCAGGGGCGCGCTCTCCCGTGGCCAGCGCTGCGGGTACGGACGTCTGATCGGACATGATGAAGGGCCTCCTCGTGGACAAACTGTCTCGATCGTAGTTGTCCCTGTATCCCCGGTCACCGGAGGATAATGTGCCTGCCATGAGCAGCGATGTGGAACAACCGGCGACAGCCCGCACCTCCGGGCGAGGCGCGGCCACGCGCAGCGCGCTACTCAAGGCCGCCAGAGACGTCTTCGTCTCCAAGGGTTTCGCCGAGGCCGGAGTGACCGATGTGGTGGCCAAGGCCGATGCCAGCGTGGGCAGCCTCTACCACCATTTCTCCGGCAAGGCCGACCTCTACCTCACGCTGTTCGAGGAGTGGCAGGGCAGGCAGGCCCAGCGGACCAAGCAGGCCGCCCGCGAGGCTCGCGCCGAAGGAGAGAACGACCCGATGCGGGTCTTCATCCGCGCCGCCCGCGCCTACCTCGACGGGTGCATCGAGGAACGCGAGCTCGCCGCGCTGTTCCTGCGCGGCGACGGGCCGCCCGGCTTCGAGCTCGTCATGCGCGCCCGGTTGCGCAAATGGGCCGAGCGCAACGCCGCGCTCTTCGAGGACCAAGGGGCACTGGTGGTCGTCCTCACGGGCGCGCTCGCGGCCGCCGTCTCCGAGGTGGTGCTGTCGGACGACCCCGCGCTGGCCGAGGACGTGCTCGCCATCATCGGCCAGATCCGCCCGGCCGCTTCGTCGGGCGGCATCACCAGCGGGTAATCTCGCCAGTTGTGCGACGGTTCACGGAAGGTTTCTACGGCTACGCGGTAGCCCTGCTCGTCTGTCTTGTGGGGGTAGGGCTGTTCCTGCTGGTCACGCCGCAGAGCCGGGAGGAGCACATTCCCAAGCTCAACTACTCCATCACCGTCGCCAACTTCGCACATGACGTGCCCTACCAGGTGTGGGCGCCCGCGAAGGACCCGGCGGGCTGGATCCCCAACAGCAACAAGATCGCCAAGGGCTCCGGCGGGGCCCAGGTCCTCTACCTGGGCTATGCGACGGCCAAGAGGCAGCACGCCATGTTCGTGCAGAGCGACGAGAAGCCGGCCGCCGGGTTCGCCGACCGGATGGCCAACTCCAACCGGGCCGTGGGCACCCAGCAGGTGGCCGGGCAACCCTGGGAACAGCGCTTCCGCGAGGACAAGAACCAGCGCTCGCTGATCCGGGTGCTGCCGGAGGTCACCTTGGTCGTCACCGGCACGGCCGACTGGACCGAGCTGGGCGAGCTGGCCGCCATCCTGCAACAGCGACCGAAGCCGACAAGCTGACCCACGCCTCCGACCGGGAGGCGGCGGCCGGAGGCGAGAGTCTGACCCGCTCCTCGCCGGGGCTCCTCGGCGGGCCAGGGCGCGGGATGTCGGTGCCTGACTCTAGGGTGGTGCCCGTGGCAGAAGAGAAGGCACCCTCATACGAGCAGGCCCGCGAGGAACTGACCGAGGTGGTGCGCCGCCTGGAGACGGGCGGGCTCACCCTGGAGCAGTCGATCGAGCTGTGGGAGCGCGGCGAGAAGCTGGCCGCCATCTGCGAGGAGTGGCTACAGGGCGCCAGGGTGAAGCTCGCCGCCGCCATGGCCCGCCGCGCCGACCCCACCACCAACCAGTCGGACGACGCCCCGTTCTAGTCGCCCACAGCCGGACGACGTCCCACAGCCGGACGACGCTCGTTCTGGCCGCTGATGCCCGTCAGGCGGAGCGGTGGAGGGCCACTACCGGGATGCGGCGGGTGGTCTTCTCCTGATACTCCGCGAAACCCGGGGCGATCGTGACCACGTGGGCATAGAGCCTGTCGCGCTCTTCCTCGCCCACGACCTCGGCCGTGAGTTCGTACGTCTCCGTCCCGATCTCGGCGGTCACCTCGGGGTTGGCGACCAGGTTGTGGTACCACGCCGGGTGGTGGTCCGCGCCGGCGTACGAGGCGATGACGATGTAGCGGTCACCGTCCTCGAAGTACATCACCGGGCTGGTCGTGCGCTTGCCGCTCTTGGCGCCCGTGGTCGTGAGAAGCAACAGGTTGGCACCCTCGAACATGCCCCCGACCTTGCCCTTGTTGGCACGGAACTCGGCGATGATCTGCTCGTTGAAGTCGTTCGCCATGATCGCTCCTCGAATCGGAAATTTCTCCATTTATGGCAGCCAAAGCCTAGCCGGAGAAATTTCCGTTTACCACGTTTATGCTCACTCTGTGTGCGAGCGTCGATCCCTGCCGATCATCGGGCAGCCCCAGCCCGAACGGGCTGACGCGGCCCGCAACAGGCAGAAGATCATCGAAGTGGCCGCCAAGATGGTCGCCGACGGATGTCTCGGCCGGCTCTCCCTCGACGAGGTCGCCCGTGAGGCGTGCGTGGGGGTCGGCACCGTCTACCGTCGCTTCGGGGATCGGGCCGGTTTGGTGCTGGCGCTGATCGACGATCGCGAGCGGCGCTTCCAAGAAGACTTCCTGCGCGGGCCGCCGCCGATCGGGCCGGGCGCGCCTCCTGCCGAGCGGATCAGGGCGTTCCTGCACGCGCTGATCGATCGGGTGGTGGCGCAGATGGACCTGTTCCTGCTGCTCGGGCCGCCGACCGCACAGCTCAGTGGGGCGTACAGGGCGCATCACACCCACCTGGCCGGACTCCTCGCCCAGGTACGCCCGGAAGGCGCGAGTTTCCTGGCCGACGCGCTGCTGGCGCCGATCAACGCCCATCTGCTCCAGTACCAGCGGGACCAACGTGGCATGTCGATCGAGGAGATCAAGGCCGGATTCGACGCCTTGACCCAGGCGATCAGAACATGAGGCAAGGCAGGTCGCCCTCGAAGTCCGGTTCAAGCGGTTTCGAGAGCCAAGCGCCCGCTAAAAAGCCAGGTCGGGAGCGGGCCGTCCCCGAAAGCCGGCTCAGGAGGCGGTTTCGTCGGAAGCCTTCTTGCGGGG
This sequence comes from Nonomuraea sp. NPDC049129, assembly GCF_040648495.1. Taxonomy (NCBI): domain Bacteria; kingdom Bacillati; phylum Actinomycetota; class Actinomycetes; order Streptosporangiales; family Streptosporangiaceae; genus Nonomuraea; species Nonomuraea sp. NPDC049129. Next base: position 448,400 of record NZ_JBEZDU010000006.1, read on the forward strand.
CTTGCGGGGTTTGGCGGGGTCTTCCGTACGGACGGTCAGGCGGTCGTCGCTGAGCCGGATCGTCAGTAGGGAGCCGGGGGCCACGTCCTTGGCCAGCCGGACGACCTCCCCGGACGGATCCTGGACGATGGCGTAGCCGCGTTCGAGCGTGGCGGCGGGCGAGAGGGCGACGAGCCGGGCGCGGAGATGCGACAGTGAGTCCTCCGCGCGGTCGAGCGAGCCGCCCAGCGAGCGCCTGGTCCGGTCGCGGAGCGCCTCGACCTGCTCGGCCCGGCGTTCGAGCTCGCGCACCGGGTCGGCCAGCGAGGGCCGGGAGCGCGCCGACGTCAGCCAGGACATCTCCCGGTCGAGCCAGCCGCCGAGCACCCTGCGACCCCTGTCACGCAGCTGGCGCACCAGCGTGAGCTGCTCGCCCACGTCGGGCACCACCTTCTTGGCGGCGTCGGTCGGCGTCGAGGCCCGTACGTCGGCCACCAGGTCGAGCAGCGGACTGTCCTGCTCGTGGCCGATCGCGCTCACGACAGGAGTGCGGCAGGCGGCCACGGAGCGCACCAGCGTCTCGTCGGAGAACGGCAGGAGGTCTTCCAGGGAGCCGCCGCCACGGGCGATGACGATCACTTCGATCTCGGCGTCCGCGTCGAACTTACGCAGCGCCTCGGTGACCTCGCCCACGGCGTACGGGCCCTGGACGGCCACCTCCTCGACCTTGAACCGCACGGCCGGCCAGCGGCGCCTGGAGTTTTCCAGCACGTCACGCTCCGCCGCCGAGTCGCGGCCACAGATCAGCCCGACCGTGCCGGGCAGGAACGGCAGCCGCCGCTTCCTGTCGGCGTTGAACAGGCCCTCGGCGGCCAGCAGCTGGCGCAGCCGTTCGAGCCGCGCGAGCAGCTCGCCCACGCCGATCGGCCTGATCTCCAGCGCGGTGAAGGCGAACGAGCCCTTGTTGACCCAGAAGTCGGGCTTGACGTGCACCACGACCCGCGCGCCGTCGGCCGGGCGGGGCATGGTCGCTTCGTAGACGCCGCGCGGGGCGGTGACCCGGGCCGACACGTTGGCCACCGGGTCGCGCAGCGTCATGAACACCGTGCCGCCACGCGCGCTCAGATCGGTGATCTGGCCCTCGACCCAGACCGTGCCCAGCTTGCCGATCCAGCCGCCCACCATCTGCAGGACGGTGCGGATCGGCAGCGGAGACTCGGGCGAGGTCTTCGAGGTCATGGCGGAAGACTACGGTGCCGGGACGACTTATTCCCCGGCCTGCAGCTTGACCAGGCGGTTCTCGAACATCCGGACAACCTCGGGTCGCCCGCTCGTGGCCTGCTCGTACGCGATGAGCTCGGTGATCTGCTCGGCGGACTTGCCGCGCATCCTGGCGCGCAGGGAGGCGACGGTCAGCTCGGAGTAGCCGGGCAGCGGCTCGGCCAGGTCGGTGGCGGCCTTCGTCTCGGTGACGGCCGCTGCCTCGGCGGTGGCCTTCGCCTTGGGAGTCGCCTTCGGCTTGGGGGTGGTCTTTGCCTCGGGGCTTGCCTCCGCCTCGGTGGTCGCCTCGGTCTCGGTGGCGGTCACTGTCTCCGTGGCGGCCTTGGCCTTGGGGGCGGCCTTCGGCTTGGCGGCGGCCCGAGGCTTGGCAGGGGTCCGGGGCTTGGTGGCCCGCGCGGGCTTGACCTCGACGGCCTCCGGCGCGACCGGCTCCGCCCCGGCCACCGGTTCGGGGGCGACAGCGGGCTCGACGGTGGCGACTTCAGGCTCGGGGGCGACCGCAGGCTCGACGGTGGCGGCCTCAGGCTCGGGCGCGATCTTGGGCTCAGGGACGGCGACGGGTTCGGGCACGACAGCGGGCTCAACGGTCGCGGCCTCAGGCGCGGTCTTGGGCTCGGGCGCCACGGCGGGCTCAACGGTCGCGGCCTCAGGCGCGGCCACCGGCTCGGGAGTGGTCACCGGGGCGGGCGCGGCAGCAGCGGTCTCGGTGGTGGCCTCGGGCTTCGGCTTGGCCGCCGGGGCGAAGATGACCGGGTCCGGCTTGGTCTTGGGGGAGCCATTGGACGCGGGGGTGTCGGACGGCGTGGGGCGCGGCGCGAAGATGACCGGCTCCTTGCGAGCGGGCTTCGCCACCTCCTCGTCCGCGGTCACGGGCGGCGTCACCTGGTCGGCGGCGGACGGGCGGGAGTCGTGGTCCGCCTCCTTGTCCTCCTTGCCGCCGATCCCCTTGATCGAGTTCTTCATCCGGTCGACGAGCAGCAGCGCCTGACCGGCCGCGCTCAAAGTGGTCTGGATCACGAGGAGGGGAAGGTCTTTGGCCTTCTCCTTCAGCTCGTCCTTGTTGGTGATGGTCTTCGTGATGTTGCGTATCACGTCGCTGAGGGACATGACGTCTCCCTGGGAGGTCTGTATTGGACGGCCAGTCTGGCACGGCGGGCAACCACGCACGCGCGGGCCTGTTGGCCGCTCCACGTAGCATAAGAAGTATGGAGCCCCAGACCCCCACTTCCCGCCGAGTGCTCGTTGCCCGGCCACGCGGCTACTGCGCCGGAGTCGATCGAGCCGTGGTGGCGGTCGAGAAAGCCCTGGAGCAGTACGGTGCGCCCGTCTACGTGCGTAAGCAGATCGTCCACAACACGCACGTGGTCAAGACGCTGGAGGCCAGAGGCGCGATCTTCGTCGAGGAGACCGATGAAGTGCCCGAGGGTGAGATCGTGGTGTTCTCGGCCCACGGTGTCTCGCCCGCGGTGCACGACGAGGCCAGGCAACGCGGATTGCGCACGATCGACGCTACCTGCCCGCTGGTCACCAAGGTGCATAACGAGGCAAAGAGGTTCGCGGGTCAGGAATACGACATCCTGCTGATCGGACACGAGGGGCACGAAGAGGTCGAAGGCACCGCCGGTGAGGCGCCCGACCACATCCAGCTCGTCGACGGCCTCGACTCCGTCGACCGGATCCAGGTCAAGGACCCGTCCAAGCTGGTCTGGCTGTCGCAGACCACGCTCTCGGTCGACGAGACCAACGAGACGGTGGCCAAACTCAAGGAACGCTTCCCCACGCTGATCGACCCGCCCAGCGACGACATCTGCTACGCGACGCAGAACCGCCAGGTCGCGGTCAAGGAGATCGCCGCCGAGTCGCAGCTGGTCATCGTGGTCGGGTCGGAAAACTCCTCCAACTCCAAGCGCCTGGTCGAGGTGGCCAAGGACTACGGCGCCGACGCCTCCTACCTGGTCGACAACGCCACCTTCATCCGTGACGAGTGGCTCGAGGGCGTGACCACGGTCGGCGTGACCAGTGGCGCCTCGGTGCCGGAGGAGCTGGTCGCCGAGGTGCTGGCCCGGCTGGCCGAGCACGGGTTCGACGACGTCGCGGAGGTCGAGCCGGTCCACGAGAGTGTGCGCTTCGCACTGCCGCACGAGCTCCGCAAGGACCTCCGGGCTTCCTGACCTCGGGCGCGTAGCGTCGTCAGCGTCCCCGGGCATGCCCGGGGGCCTGGTCAGTCCTCGGTGCGCGCCGTGCCGTACACCTTGGGCTCGAAGTAGCCCTCGGGCTCCGGTACGAACGACTGGCGCGGGCGCGGCGCTTCGGCGCCCGCCCGCAGCTCCTCGCGCAGATCCCGCACGTTGTCGCGCAGCCCGCGTCGCCAGGCGACGACCAGCACGATCGCCGAGCCCGCGAACAGCCAGGGCGCCCCGCGCGACAACGAGCTGAACAGGCCGACCAGGAGCGACTGCATGATCGACAGCGCGCCGAACGCCCGGCCCAGCTCGACGAAGAACGTCGCGACGAAGAACACCAGCGGCGGCGTCACCACCAGCGACAGCAGCTCGCGAGGGTTGACCAGGAGCACGCCGAGCAGGCTCGCCACCACGAACACCGGCCCGACCACGATAGGCAGGTTGATCACGGCGGCCACGACATAGGCCGCCAGTGTGGCGATCAAGGCGAGCGCGATGGCACCGCGAGCGGTCAGCCTGACGGCTGATCGCTTGCCTCTCTCACTCATTGGCCCCCGCCCCCTTACTGCGACCCGTTGGCCAACTTACCGTTCGCGTGCGAGATCAGAGACGAGGTTTCCAGCAGTTCGGGCGAGGCCAGCGGCCTGGGCAGGCCCTCCAGCATCTCCGGAGCGTCGAGTTCGCCGTCGACGACGCCCAGATCGTGCAGCTTGCGCGCGCTGACCAGTACGCGGCTTTCGAGCGATCCCACGGTCTTGTTGTACGCCTCGACGGCCCGGGTCAGGGACTTGCCCAGGGACTCGACATTCCTGCCCAGCGACGAGAGCCGCTCGTACAACTCCTTGCCCAGCTCGAACACCGCACGCGCGTTCTCGCTCAGCGCGGCCTGCTGCCAGGCGTACTGGGCGGTGCGCAGCATCGTGATCAGCGTGGTCGGGGTGGCGATGTGCACGCGGCGCGTCATCGCGTACTCCAGCAACGCCGGATCCCGCTCCAGCGCGGGCGCCAGGAACGCCTCACCGGGGATGAACAGCACCACGAACTCCGGCGACGGGTTGAACCCCTGCCAGTACGCCTTGGCGGCCAGCCGGTCGACGTGCTCGCGTACGTGCCTGGCGTGCGCGTCGAGCCGCACGGTGGCCAGCGAGTCGTCGGACGCCTCCGCGGCCTCCAGATAGGCGGCCAGCGACACCTTGGAGTCGATCACGATGTTCTTGCCGCCGGCCAGCCGCACGATCATGTCGGGCCGCATGGCGCCCTCGGTGACCTGCTCGTCGAAGTCGCAGTAGCGCTGCATCCCGGCGATCTCGGCGACCCTGCGCAGCTGCAGTTCGCCCCACCGGCCACGGGCCTCGGGCCGTTGCAGCGCGCGGACCAGTGCCGTGGTCTGCGAACGCAGCTCCGCGCTGCTCTGCCGGACGAACTCCATCTGCTTGGCCAGCTCCGCCCGGCCGGCGCGCTGGGCCGACTCGGTGTCGCGCAGCTGGGCCTCCACCCGCGTGAGCGCGTCCTTCAGTGGTTCGACCAGGTGCTCGACCGCCTGCCTGCGCTGGTCGAGGTCGCCGCTGGCCTCGGCGCGGCTGGCGGCCAGCCGCGTCTCGGCCAGCTCCAGGAAGCGGAGGTTGTTGACGTCTAGCGCCCGGGTGGACAGCGCCTGGAAGCGCTCGGCGAGCTGCTCCTCGACGTAGACGAGCTTGTCGGCGGCCGATCTGGCCTCGGCGTCGGACTCGGCCAGCCGCACCGCCGCCCGGGTGCGGGCGATCATGAACCCGATGGCCAACCCAACGGCGAGGCCGATGAGAAGCGAGACGACATCCACTCCTTCGCTGTCCACTCCAACGATGATTGCAGGTCATCGATCGCGGATCTCTCCGACACGCTTGGGCATTCCGCTTGTGCGCCTCATCATCAGTCACCCACAGTACTTGTATGATTACCCGATGGCGGCCGACGCTGTCGCTCGTGGCGGCGCTCGCCGTGGCGGCCGGCGTGGTCGCGCTGGCGGTGGTGGTCGTCCGCGCCGGCTCCCCGCGCCCCGTCGCCGCCCTGAACCCCCGGCCGGCGCTGCGGTGGGAGGCCGGCGCGTGCGTACGCCGATCCGCCGAACGCTACGACCTGACGCCCTGCAACGGCGGCGACGCGGAGGTGGTCGCCTTGTCCGCCGACCCACCGGGGCCGGGCGCCTGCCCCGACGACGTCGACGACGTCCTGCGCATCGACGGAGAGCGCGCCGCCTGCGTACGCAACTTTCTCGAACCGCACCCCGGCGCGCCGGGCGGTGGCGGGGGAGTGCTCAGACCGGGCGACTGCGTCGCGCTCGACGGCCGCGAGCGGCCGTGTTCGGGATCAGGCTGGTACGGCAGAGCCGTCGCCCTCGTCCGTTCACCGTCGAGCTGCCCCGCGACCACGCTCGACACGCTGACTTTGGACGGTCCGGCGCCCGGCACACCGTCCGGCGACGCCGTGATCTGCCTGGGCCGCGGCGGCAAGGTGCTCGGCCGGGGGATGTGCGTGGCCGAGCCGGGCCCCGGCGCGGTGACCAGGTCGGCGATCGACCGGGTCGCCTGCGCGTCGCCGAGGGCCTGGGCCCGGGTGACCGCCTTCGCCGAGTCCGCCGCGAGCTGCCCGGGCAGCTCCGAGCGCTACCTGGAGGCTCGGGGCGCCTATCGGCCCGTGACCTGCCTGAGTCTTGTGAGCAAGTAAACTCGGCGAACGTGAGCCTCTCCATCGGCATTGTCGGTTTGCCCAACGTCGGCAAGTCCACGCTGTTCAACGCGTTGACCAAGACCGGCAACGCCCTAGCCGCGAACTACCCGTTCGCCACCATCGAGCCCAATGTGGGCATCGTGGGCGTGCCCGACGACCGGCTGCCCAAGCTGGCCGAGATCTTCTCCTCGGCGAAGGTGCTGCCCGCCAAGGTGGAGTTCGTCGACATCGCCGGCCTGGTCAAGGGCGCCTCGGAGGGGCAGGGGCGGGGCAACCAGTTCCTCGCCAACATCCGTGACACCGACGCGATCTGCCAGGTGATCCGGGTCTTCACCGACCCCGACGTCACGCACGTCGACGGCGAGATCTCTCCCAAGCGCGACATCGAGACCATCAACACCGAGTTGATCATGGCCGACCTGCAGACCGTCGAGAAGGCCGTGCCGCGCCTGCAGAAGGAGGCGCGCCACAACAAGGACAAGAAGGCCGCCCTGGAGGCCGCGGAGGCCGCTCTGGCCGTGCTCGAGACCGGCAAGACCATCTTCGAGAGCGGCCTCGACCGTGAGGAGCTGCGTGAGCTCCACCTGCTGACGGCCAAGCCGTTCCTCTACGTGTTCAACCTCGACGCCGACGAGCTGATCGACTCCGCGCTCAGGGAGCAGCTGTCCACCCTGGTCGCCCCGGCCGAGGCGGTCTTCCTCGACGCCAAGATCGAGTCGGAGCTGGTCGAGCTCGACGACGAGGAGGCGCTGGAGCTGCTGCAGTCGGTGGGCCAGGAGGAGTCCGGCCTGTCGCAGCTGGCGAGAGTGGGCTTCGAGACGCTCGGCCTGCAGACCTACCTGACGGCCGGGCCCAAGGAGACCAGGGCCTGGACGATCCGTAAGGGCGCCACCGCGCCCGAGGCCGCCGGCGTGATCCACACCGACTTCCAGCGCGGCTTCATCAAGGCCGAGGTCGTCTCGTTCGACGATCTGGTCGAGGCGGGCTCCATCGCCAGCGCTCGCTCGGTGGGCAAGGCCCGCATCGAGGGCAAGGACTACGTCATGCGTGACGGAGACGTCGTGGAGTTCCGCTTCAACGTCTAATACGTGTGGCGAAAGTCCGTCTGACCTGTGGCGGAGTGGGTTGGGCGGCCTTTGCGGTCGGCGCAGGGTCCGCAGCGTGCTGACTTCGGTCAGCGCGCGGGTTTAGGGGTTATGCTGCTTCGGTGAGCTGGAACACCAGCAGGTAGGCAGCCAGCGCGCGCAGGTTCGGCCCGTACGACGACGGCGCGCCCGCCACCGTCCGCGGCAGGTCCGCGCCGGTGAGGTGGCCGCACCCGCCACATCGGCAGCGATGCGCCCGGTGCTCGGTCACCGTCACGGTGACCAGGGGAATGTCACGCACCTGACGGCGCGAATAGCCGACACTCTCCTCGGCCGACAGCGGTTTCCCGCATCCGCTGCACGCGGCCGGGATGTGGTCTTCCACCTCACTCGTGCAGGAGCATCCGCAGCTCCGCTCCACGGCCAGAAGCGCACGGGAGTGGCTGGTCGCGCGCGGAGTCGGTTCCTGAGTCCGGTCGCTCGCCACTGAGAGGGGCCCGCGCGGCGGTCAGCCGATTCACTGTTGGTTGATACGACCCGAGTGCTATCATGGCTGATATCGGCTGAGGAGGTGGTTCTGATGTCATCCATCGTCGTCCGCGGGCTCGAGGAGTCCGTAAAGAAGCAGCTCGCCGTTCAGGCGAAGGAGCATGGCCGCTCCATGGAAGCCGAGGTCCGCGACATCCTAACGAAGGCCGCGCGCCGGCCCCACATCGGCCTGGCGCTCATGCGGGCCGCGCAGGAGGCTGGCGGGATCGACGATCTCGTTATCCCTGAGCGCAGCGACGTCGCGCGAGCGGTGGACTTCGAGTGATCGTCCTCGACACGAACGTCATCTCGGAGATCTTCCGACCGAAGCCCGATGCCCGCGTCGTGGCATGGCTGGAGTCTCTCGCCGGCGATGTGGCCATCACCTCCGTCACGCTCGCCGAGCTTCTGGCCGGCGTGCGCCGTCTCCCAGACAGCAAGCGCAGGTCGGCGCTAAGCGCGACGATTGAATTCGCGCTGCAGCCCTACCGGGAGACCAGAGCAGTGCTGTCGTTCGACGAAGAGGCGGCAGCGCACTACGCCGACGTCCTCGTTGTGCGCGAACAGGCCGGACTGCCCATCAGCACGGCAGACGCCCAGATCGCTGCGATCTGCCGGTCCCACAAGGCCGCGTGCGCGACCCGCAACATCAAGGACTTCGTGCAGACGGGAATCGAACTGCTCGACCCATGGACAGACTGAGCTGGCTCCCTCGCTGCGCCCGACGCTGGCACGCTCCTTGGCTGAAAATTCCAGAGTCGCGTTCCGGTTCAACCTTTGATGGGTTTGCCGCCTGACATGCGGAAACATTAATTTGCGCTGGTTTTTGAAGGTGTTTTGTAGCGTTTCATGTCCTCCCACGGAACGTGGTGGAGTTCCGCTTCAACGTGTAGCGGGTGACGCACCACCATGTCGCTTATCCGGCAAATATGGTGGTCAGAAGGAGTCCGACTCTCCGGGGTTGGGCCTCTGGTTTCTTCCCGTGCTGAGATGCCTGACCTTTATGACTCGTGACCTGAACGACAACTGGCGGGGCTGCTCTACTGACATCGATGTTAGTAACCTGTGTGGAGGTCGGCCTGGCAGCTCTTCGCCGGCACCGCGCCGTGCTCACTGACGAACCCGTTCCAGTCGTGGCTGTCTCGCGCAGCGGAGTCGACTGTCCGGGGCTCGATGCCGCCTACGGCCCTGGCGAATTGCTGACCGCTTGGCCGCTGTGAGCGGCGGATCGCCACCCTGGCCGACCGCCGTGACGGCCTTCCCCTGGTCGATCTGCTCACCCTCTATGGCAGCTGAGCTCCAGAGTGGCCGGTCTTCGGACGTGCCTGCTCTGGGGAGGGATGGGGGGCGCGTACCAGGTGAAGGCCGACTCTGCCTCGCGCATCCGCTCCTCCAAGCCCTCTGGAGTGTCGTCTTCGACGATCAACGGCCTCGGTGCCGGCCAGGCCGCTATGGCGTAGAAACGGCGGTTGCCGAGACTGTAGAGCACGCTCCAGCCGGGCCATGCCTGACCGAGTAGTTCGGCCTCGGCGCGGGCCGGGCCATCCCACAGGCGGCGGTACGCCTTCGTGTGAGCCTGGCCCTTACGGTGGCGGCCGGGGGCGCGGGCAGGGCGTCGCCGGATCATGAGATCACCCGCTCGGCGATCTCTTCCTGCCGGGCGACCTCGACCTTCAGCGCGTCGAAGGTGTCGGCGTCCACAGTGGGTTCCGCCCCTGCGCGCAACGCGTCCGGAGGGAACGCCTCGCGGCGGACGGCCCAGAAGCGGCCCCTGTCGCTGAGGATCAGCCGCCAACCGGGAATCGTCGGTTCTGGCGTAGCGGTCTTAGCATCGTCCATGGATCGCAACTCCTTTGCGATCAAGGAACCCCGTATGGCCTGCCCGCCTGCGGGGTTCCGCTTTACGTAGCGCTGACTGGTGCCATAGTTGAAGCGACTCAGCGTGTTGGACAAGACACGTAGCGTTGCTCCGAGGTCGGTGCAACGCGTGCAACGGATCGCGAGGCAGACGTGATCAGACAATCGACATCGACCGTTTCGACGACCTGGCAGGAGTTCGGCCGTGCTCTGCGGACATGGCGCGAACGGAACGAACTGAGCCTGCGTGACCTTGCCGGGCGGATTCGATGGGACTACTCATTGATCGCCAAGTGGGAGCAGGGGAAGAACCGCCCGCCCGCCGAGGCGATCACGGCCCTTGACGCCGAACTCGGCGCCGGGGGCGAACTGGTGACCCAGGCGCTTCGTGCGGCCATGGCCGAGACCGATCGGCTACGAAGGGGTACCGTCCAAGCAAACGCCTCAACGCGGGATGAGGGTGAGGATGTGGAGCGCAGACGACTGATGCGGAATGCGGCTGCCGTCGCCGCTGTAGGTGCGCTGGCTCCCGTGCTGACCTCGCTGACCGATGCGCTGGCCATCACGCGACGGCCGCTGCCGGGCGCGAGCGTGTCACGCGGGATGATCGACGACTGGGAAGATGCCGCCGATGTCCACGAGCAGCGAGCGCGCTTCGATCCGCCCGCCGTCGTTCTCGCCGCGCTCGCGGTCGACTACACCGACATGGCCCCTCATCTGGGCCGCGCTCAACCCGATGCCGTACAACGTGACCTCTCCCATGCCGCCGCGCGTCACGCGGCCCTGATCGGTGGCAAGTGGTTCGACCTGGGTAACCGCCGCGAGGCGCAGCGCTGGTGGGCACAAGCCCGGCAGTTGAGCGAACGGTCCGGTGATGACCTCCTGGCGTCGTGGCTGAGAGGCTGGGAGGCGGGCTACCGGCTATATGATCAGGGTGAGGATCTCGACAGTGTGCTTCTCGTGGCGGGGGAAGCACGTCGTCTCGCGGGAGATGCCCCAAGCGCGCCACTCGTGGCCGCTCTCGCAACCGAGGCTATGATCCTTTCGATGGTCGGGCGCCACGCTGAGGCGATCACCGCGCTACGCCGCACTGAGGAGACATACGAGCGGCTGCCTTCCTCGGGAGGCTCAGATCAAGGCCGTACGCTGTGGTACGACCGAACGCTCATCTACACTCTCGCGGGGGACGCCAAGCGCGCCGAGGATGCCCGCCATACGGCCGAGAGCCTCTATCCGGCGGGGCATCGCACAGCGACCCTGCTCGCGCTCTATGGCGCCGCGCTCCACGCCCGCACCGATCCCGCCGAGGGCACGCGTCGGGGGTTGCGACTCCTCGACGCAATACCCCCTGAGCGACGCGATACCCGAGTGATCTCAGCGGCCCATCTGATCATCGACGCCTTGCCGGAGAAGGCCCGCGCTCTGTCTTCGGCACGGGAACTGCGCGCCCTGGCGGTGAGTGGCCGGTCGGCCTGAGCCGGACACACGACGACGCCCCGCTGGTCGATGGCCGGCCGGGGGTGGACGAACCGCGGCCGGGAGTTCTGCGTCAACGGCTGATTCTTGGATAAGTGAGTTGTCAACCACTTTGGGCCCCTACGCGTCGAATCGTCACAGCGTTTACGCTGACTCGGGAGGGCCCTCATGATCCGTCGCATCATCCGGAAACGACGTCCCGCACCTTCACTGGCGGGCATCAGCCTCGAAGAGGAGCTCGCACTGTTGCGGGTCGAGCTCATGTACGGTCTGCGCGTCAATCGCGAGGCGTACTTGCGCAGGAAAGTGGACGAGCGCGAAGAGCTCGCCATGCGGGTGCGCGGGCAGGACGCCGCCGCCATGCTCGAAGGCCTGCGTGGTTCGCTGGAGCGGTCGGTGGCGCCCACGGTGGTCGATCTGCGTAGCAGGAGACGGCGCGACTTGGGACAGGACCCAGAGCCTGCCTGAGGGCGCGCCACGCACCAGGCCGCAGGCCCCTTGGCGGGCATGCGGCCGTTCGCGTGTTATACCAATTCCGCAGGTCAAAGAGAGTCCATGGCTGGTTTGGACAGGAATCCATGGCCGCAGGGCTATGCCATTACCGGCCTCTGGCCTGGTCAAATGCCCATTTGGCAGGGGAAGTGACAAGAGTTGGCACTCCAGCGTGGCATACACAACCTGGTTTGCCCATGGACGGCGATGCCTGCAGCATGGGCGTGGCTTTCCTGGAACAATGGCGGAGACCGGTAAGGTGACTGCTTCACCGCGGATGATGGGGATCGGCAACGGACGACACCGCGCCAGCCCGGGGGATCGGCGCGAGCGGAGGCGTGATGGCTCGTAGGTCAACCGTCCAGCAGGGTCCTCGGATCCCTGGCGACCCCGAGCTTTCGGCTCGCCATGACATGGCAGACTTCGACGTGTCGCCTGCTCGCAGGCCGCGCCGTGGCGGCTGGTCTGGCGCCGGCGGGAGATGGCTGGTGTGGACCGGCCGAATCGTTCTTTGGGCGCTTATCATAGTTATCGTGGTTAATGGGGTCCGTGCCCCATTTGAGAGGTTTACTCAGAGTGGCGCGGCGGCTCCGAATGAGGCGCCCGTGGCCAATCACGGATTCCCGGCCGACCGCGGCATGGCGTTCGCGGCCCAGTTCGCCGGCGTCTATCTGAATTTCACTCCCGCCGACGCGCAGAGCAGGGCGGGCAAGCTGGCCGCGTTCCTGGCGGACGGCATGGATCAGCAGATGGGCTGGGACGGCAATGGCAAGCTGGCCGCCGTCGCGATCCAGCCCTACGACATCGAGGCCACCAGCGCCAGCGACGCGATCGTCACCGTGGCCTTCCAGTCGGGCTCCCGCCGGATGATGCTGTCGGTCCCGATCTACTACTCGGCCGACGACGGCGGCAGCTTCGTCGTCTCCGGCCGGCCCGCCATACTGCCCGCGCCCGGCCGGGCGGATCTGCCCCAGCTCGCCAAGCCCGAGAACGACGACGCCGTCGCCGCCGAGCTCAAGCCGCAGCTGGAGGACTTCTTCAAGAACTACGGCTCAGGCGACACGACGGGATTGCAGCGCTATGTCGCCCCGGGCAAGAGCATCGCGAGTTTCGGCGGCGCCTTCACCTTCGCCGAGCTCAAGGACATCGTGGTGCCTGTGGGGGGCGCCACTCGAGAGATCCAGGTGGTCGTGGTGTGGAGCGTGCCGAGCGGCGCGACGCCGTCGGCCGAACCGGACGCCGCCGACGCCAACGCGGTCGGCGCCCGCCTGGAGCAGGCATATCGCCTCACCGTCGAGAAGCAGGGCGACAAATGGTACGTCGACGACATCCGCGGTGCCGGTCGGGCCGTTGGGTAGACGCACGAACGCCCTGTTGATCGGTACCCCCGGGAGGACAAGAAGTGATCTTGAAAACGATAGTGCTCAACCTGATCGAAATGACGCCAACGCCCGCCCCCACCGGCATCGACTCCGAGGGGCTCGCCAACTTCCTGCGGGCCTTCTTCGCCCCGCTCTTCCTTGTCGTCGTCTCCGTGGTCGCGCTCTTCTTCCTCTTCACGCGCGAGATCACGAGGTTCGTGCAGTTCCTCATCCTGGCCATCGCCATCGGCGTGATCTTCTACGTGCCCAACATCATTGAGGTGACGGCGAAGGCGATCGCGGGAGCACTGGGCATCAAGTAAAGGGTTGAGACCGCTCAAGGGCGGTCATTGTACGAGCGGGTGGAGAGGAGGACCGCGTGGACCTGCCCACGTATACCAATATTTGGCGAATTGAGAAGCGGCTCTACAAGCTGTACGACCTACGGCTGCCGATGCCCCTCCCGATCGTGTGGATCGGCGTGTTCGTCGGCGTGCTGGCTCCATGGTCCCTGCTCCTCATGCTCCTGCACATCCCTTTCGCCGCACCATGGCATGTGCTTTACCTGGTGCCACCGGGTGTCGTCACCTGGCTGTCCACCCGCCCGGTGATCGAGAGCAAGCGTTTGACCGAGCTCCTGCAGTCGCAGCTGCGCTACGTGGGCGAGCCGCGGGCCTGGTGCCGGATGGCGCCGACCTCCGAGCCCGAGACGGTCACCTTCGCGGGACGCGTCTGGCGGGTCACGCCCAAGCGGGTCAAGGCGCCGCGCAAGGCCCGCCAGCCCCAGCGCAAGCGCCGCGCCGAGCTGGAGCTCGCCACCCAGACCAGGCGGTCTGTCGGCGCCGAGCCGGTTACCGGCCCGCGCCAGGTCCGCCCCGCGGTCGCGGCCGCCGCCGCGGCGGCCGCCCAGGCTCCGGTCGCCGAGCCCAGGCCCGCCCGTCCCGGCTGGGGTTCGGTCACGCGCCGCGGCACCGCGCCCGCCCTGGGCGCCGAGCTCGCGGTCCAGCCGCCGGCACTTCAGCCTGAGCCCTCCGTACGCCCGGACAAGACACTCGCGATGGGCTCACGGCCGGCCCAGGCGGGGTCGTCGGCGGACAAGACATCGGGTGTGGGGCCGAGAGCGGGCAGGACCGCTGGGAGTGGCTCACGGCCTACGGAGCGGCCGCTGATCGCCGTACAGGGGGACGAGGGCGGCGAAGACGTCGTCCTGGCGGCCGGGAAGCCGGTCGACAGCGGCGGCGACGATGGCGCCCGGGTCGCTGGGAAACCGGTCGACAGGAGTGGAGAAGACGTCGCCCCTACGGCCGGAAAGCCGATCGACACGGAGGCGCTGCGGCGACTGCGCAGGTTGGCGGCGAGCGCCGACACGACGGTGTCCAGCGAGTCGACCCGCGCTGAGACGACTCGGGCTGAGACGACCCGCGCCAGGGCGGTCCCGTCTGTGGCGGTGAGCGCCGACACGACGGCGTCCACCGAGGCGGCCCGCACTGAGGCGGCCCGCACTGAGGCGGCTCCCTCCGACGTGACCCGCGTTGGGGCGGCCCCCTCTGACGCGACCCCCTCTGACGTGATCCACTCCGAAGACGTGACCCGCGCTGAGGCGCCGCACAGCGAAGCCGCCTCTCGTGAGGCGATGGCCGGTGGAGCGGCGGAGGCGGGCGGGTCCTCGGGGATGGGCCGGAGTGAGGGATCGCGATCGGCCGACGGCGCCGGTCGCGAGGACGAGCGCGCGACCGGGCCCGAGGAGGTGCGCGCTGCCGGTCCCGAGGAGGTGCGTGCGGCCGGGGTGGACGAGGTGGCACGTGACCAGCACAGGAAGGGGAAGCCGCCCAGGCAGAGCCCGCCGCTCGTGTTCCCGGATGTGCAACGGCTCTGGCCGCCGCTCAGCCCCGACAGCAAGCCGGTGCGGTTCATCCGGCCGGTGACGCGCGACGACGAGGCCCAGAGGGCCGGGACGGCTCCCGTGGGACGCGACGAGCCCGCGACCACCGCGTCCCTCCAAGGGCCCGAGACCACCGCGTCGGTTCACGAGATCGGCCCCGCCAAGAGTGAGCGGGCCCGTCAGGAGCACGGCCCGGCGAAGGGCGAGCGAGGCCGTCAAGGGACCGGCCCCGTGAAGGGCGAGCGAGCCGCGTCGGCAAGCGACCGCGACAGCGGGACGTATGCGGACGAGGCAGCGGTCAGCAGGGCGTACGCGGACGAGGCGGTGGGCATCGGGCCGTTCGAAAGCGAGCAGAGCGAGCAGAGCGGGCAGAGCGGGCAGGCCGTGCGGCCGCCCGCGGCCAGGCAGATCACCCAGGGGCCCACGCCGGGCGAGCGGGTGCGGCGGGTCGAGTCCGTGGTCGGCCGCGACTCCGGTGGCTGGCGGCGGATCGCGCAGGTGGTCGTCGGCGGCGGCAGCGTGCGGACCGACGGATCGGAGATCGACGAGGCCCGGACGAGGGCGGTGTTCAGCGGCAGTCGCCGGGTCGTGGTGCTCGGCTGCACCGGTGGCGCCGGGCAGAGCACGACCGCGCTGATGCTGGGGCACACCTTCGCCCAATATCGCGACGACCGGGTCGTGGCCATCGACGCCAACATCGGTGGCAATACCCTGACCAGCAGGATCGACCCGGAGACCCCCGAGACGCTGGCCTCGCTGCTGGCGGGGCTGGAGCGGGTCAGCGGTTACCTGACCATGCGGGGCTACACCACCCGCACCGGGTCGGGCCTCGAGGTGATCGGCGCCGACACCGACGCGGAGGCCGAGCAGCGGCTGTCCGACCGGACGCTGTTCTCCGACCACCGGCTGGGCCAGGCCATGCACCTGCTCGACCGGCACTACAAGCTGGCCGTCATGGACCCGGCCGCCGCGCTCGCGGCTCGCGTGCTCCCGTACGCCGACCAGCTGGTCCTGGTGGTCCCCGCGAGTGAGGAGGCGCCCGAGGCGGTGGCGATGACGTACGAGTGGCTCGACGGGCACGGCTGCGCGGACCTGCGCAGGCGGGCGGTCATGGTGGTCAACGGCGTGAGCAGGCGTTCGATGGCCGATGTCGAGCAGGCGGAGTCGGTGGCCAGCGGCAGGTGCCGGGCCATCGTCAGGGTCCCCTGGGAGGACGACCTGGCGCCGGGCGGCGACGGGGTGGTCGATCCTGGGCAGTTGCGCCCGGCTGGGCGGCGGGCGTACCTCGCCCTCGCCGGGGTCGTGGTCGCGGGCTTTGCGGCACAGACGGTCCGTCCGAGCGAAGAGGAGTTGGCGAGTGACCCCCCGGGCACGAGAATCGGTGAGCGATAAGTGAACATGCGAGCAGGTCTGACTTGTTCATGCGCCGAGGGGGCGGCATGAGCAGGGGGTCCCGAGCGCATCAGCGCCTGGCGGTCCGTTATTTCGACGACCGCATCCTGCTCACCAACACCTGCGCATGGGCGTATTTCCGACTTCCGACGATCAGCTATGAGTTCGTTACGCCCGAAGAGCGTGAGGCGCTGGCCACCAACATCACGATCGCGCTGGCCACGATCCGGATGCCCGACGCCGAGGTACACCTGAGGGTCGCGCACCGCACCTATCCCGCGGCCGAATGGGCGATGGCGCTCAACGCCACCTCCGACGAGGGGTCGGGCTGGCGCGACTATCTGGAGGAGATGTACCGGCACGTCTGGGCCAAGGACTTCTGGTCCAAGGAGGTCTACATCGGTGTCCGCCTCGGCCCCCGGGGCAAGCAGGTGGGCGCGGGCGTGCTGGGGCAGCTGTTCGGCTTCTACCAGCGTACGGAGAAGGCACTCGGGCTCGAGGACGACCATGTGCCGGAGGGCGAGATCGGCAGATGGACCGAGCAGGCCGAACGGCTGGGCCGGGCACTCGCCTCCAGCGCCCTCTATGCCAGGCATGCCACCTCCGTGGAGGTGGCGTGGTTGTTCCAGCACTCGGCCGCGGGCGCGCTCGGCGATCCGCCGCCGTCGGCGAGCCCGAAGCGGCGCTGGGGCAAGGGCGAGATCGAGTCGCTGGTCGAGGGAGAGATCCACAACGGCAGGTCACTGCTGCGCATCGTGCAGCCGCAGGGTGACTCCTATGTCGCGCACCTGTCGTTCGCCCGTTTCCCGGACATCATGCCGTTCCCGGACGGCGAGCCGTGGTTGCACTTCGCCGACCAGTTGCCCTTCCCCGTCGAGGTCTCGTCGAGGATGCGGCTGATCCCGCCGGTCAAGGCGTCGAAGGATGTCGCGCGCAAGCTCGCGCACGCGCGCGACATGGACATCCACATCCGCGAGGCCGGCGCGGAGGCGCCGCTCGCGCTCGCCGAGCAGATCGACGCGGCCCGCATGCTGGAGCACGGCATCACGAAGGAGCGGCTGCCCTTCGTGTACGGCTGGCACCGGCTGATCGTGTCGGCCCCGACCGAGGACATGTGCGTACAACGGGTCGAAGCGGTCGTCGAGCACTACCGTGACATGGGCATCGACGTGGTCAACTCGACCGGCGACCAGTTCTCGCTGTTCTGCGAGGCGCTGCCCGGCGAGAAGGTCAGGGTCAACGCCTATGCCCAGCGGCAGCCGCTGCGGACGATCGCCGGCGGCATGGCCACGGCGACCGTGGACCTGGGCGACCGGCTGGGCGACGGCAGCGAGGGCTGGCTCGGGCCGTACATCGGGGAGACCGTCGGCAGGGCCCGCAGCATCGTGCACTTCGACCCGCTGGTCGCAGCCACTCGCAACCGGCCGACGGCCATCGCGATCACCGGCGAGCCCGGTGGCGGCAAGACCACGCTCGCGCTGCTGATGATCTACCAGATGGCGCTGCGTGGCGTCACCGTCGCCGTGATCGACCCCAAGGGCGACGCCGAATCGCTGGTGCAGCTGCTGCAGAAGCGCGAGCGCAAGGCCCGCGTCATCCCGCTCGGCTCGGCCGCGCCCGGCCTGCTCGATCCGTTCTCGTTCGGCGACGACATCGCGGCCAAGAAGACCATGGCCACCGAGACGCTGCGCCTGCTGCTGCCCCGCATGTCGGAGGAACGCGAGTCGGCCATGATCCAGGCCGTCGCGGCCGTGTCCAACGGCGTGGACCCGTCGCTCGGCAAGGTGGTGGAGTTCCTGGAGCAGTCCACGGACGCCGCCTCCAAGAACCTCGGCGCCGTGCTTCGCTCCATGTCGGAGATGCGGCTGGCCAAACTCTGCTTCGACCCCTCAGGAGGCGACCAGGTCGACACCGAGGGCTGGACGACCGTGTTCACGCTCGGCGGCCTGACGCTGCCCGACGTGGCGACGGGCCGCGACGACTACTCCTACGAGCAGCGGCTGTCGGTAGCGCTGCTCTACCTGGTCTCCCAGTTCGCCCGGCGGCTGATGAACAGCCTGGACCGCCGCGCGCCCAAGGCGATCTTCTTGGACGAGGCATGGGCGATCACGTCCACGCCCGAGGGTGCGAAGCTGGTGCCGGAGGTCAGCCGCATGGGTCGTTCTCGCAACACCGCGCTGGTGCTCGTCTCACAGAATGCCGGTGACCTGCTGAACGAGCAGGTCACCAACTGTCTGTCCTCGGTCTTCGCGTTCAGGTCCACCGAGCGGGTGGAGGTCGAGCACGTGATGTCCCTGCTGGGCGTGGAGGCATCGGAAGAGCACAAGGCGGTGCTGAGATCGCTCGGCAACGGCGAATGCATTTTCCGTGATCTGGATGGCAGGGCGGGCCGCATCGGAGTAGACCTGATCTCCGAAGACCTGCTCCGCTGGCTCGACACCAATCCGACACACGACAAACCCAGCGACAACGGGCATCATGATCTTCAAGGGGGAGTGGGCGGCAGAGCGCAGGAGGTGCGGTCATGAAGATCCGGCTACCCAGGCGGCTCGCGCTCGCTCTGGCCCTGCTCGTGGGCATCCTCGTGGTGCCGATCGTGGTGGGCTCGCTCTCACCCGCCGCCGCGGCCCCCTGCGACCTGTCCGGCGCGCTCGCTCCCGAGGTGATCGGCAGCGGCTCCGACGGCATGATGCAGCCGCCCGTCCCCGAGGGCGGCGCGCCGGCGGCGCCGACCACCAACTACGCCCAGTTCGGCATGAGCGGCCAGTTCTGGCACACCTACGACCTGGGCTGCTCCGACTTCGCCGCGGTGCTCGGCAACACCTGGGCCAACACGATCTTCCTGTGGGCCAAGGCGATCGACCGGGTGACCATCACCACCTACCAGGCAGCGGCCACGGAAGGACCGCTGCAGTCCATCAAGGACGTGGTCGATGACATCGTGACGAACCTGTCCAACGCCATGTACTGGCCGCTGCTCCGGCCGCTCGTCATCCTCGGCGCGATCTGGCTGGCCTGGTACGGACTGATCCGCAAGCGGGCCACCACCACCGCCGAAGGCGTGATCTGGATGGTGCTCGCGGTCACGGTCGCGACCTGGTTCTTCAGCCGGCCCGGCGACTTCACCGGCCTCGGCACGATCGTCACGGACAAGACCGGCGAGGTCGTCAACTCCGCCTTCTCCGGCCTGCCCGGCGCGGGCGGCGCCTCCTGCCTGCCCGGCCCCGGCCAGACGAACCCGCAGGTCAAGGCGGGCGGCTACGGCCAGACCGGCACGCCCGGGGTCGACCAGAACGCCGAGGCGCTGTGGTCCACGCTGGTCTGCAAGCCGTGGCTGATGGGCCTGTTCGGCACCGCCGACCCCAACCAGCCGATCGTGCGAGACTTCGGCCGTACGATGCTGGAAACCCAGTCGATCCCCGCCGCGACGGCCAACCAACCGGCGCCGGACGTCGGCGCGCATCAGGCCAAGTACGCCGAGATCGCCGAGAAGCTCAAGAACGACTCCCGCTACATGATCTTCTCCGGCCGTGACTGGACCAGCAGGCTCGGCGTGGCCATCGGCGCGCTGATCGCCGCCCTGGTCGCCGGGGTGCTCATCTTCCTGGTCGCGGTCTCGCTGCTGGTGCTGAAGGTCGGCTTCCTGCTGCTGCTCATACTCGGGCCGGTGTTCCTGCTGATCGGCGTGCATCCGGGCAGCGGGCGGATCATCGCCATGCGCTGGGTGGAGATGCTGATCGGCACGCTGCTCCGGCAGGCCGTGCTCGCGCTCGTGCTCGGCGTGCTGGTCTACGGCTATGCGCTGATCATCTCGACCGCCATGCCGTGGGGGCTGCAGATCCTGTTCATGGCGCTGCTGACGATCGCGGTGTTCTTCTACCGGCGGCCGTTCCAGCACCTGTTCGCCTCGATGAACGGGCACACCCTGACCACGCGCATGCTCGGCGACGCCGCGTCCTCCTCCGTACTCGAGCGGTCGTCCTCGGCGCTGCCGCCGGTGGCGGCGGCCAGGATCGGCCGCTGGGGTGCGCGTAAGGCCGAGCCGCTCATCCAGGCGGCCGCGATGGGCGCGTCGGCGGGCACCGCGGCGGCGGCGTCCACGGTCGCCCAGGGGCGGGCCCGTGGGCAGGAGGCCGCGGAGGGCGTGGCCGCGTCCGGCACCCGGGTCCCCGCCACGGCGGCGCCGCTGAACACCGACAAGCAGGACGGGAAGGCCGCAGGCCGGCAGGTTCCCGCGCCGCGGGCCGGGGCCGCGCCGCCGCTCAACCTGAGTGGCACGCCGACCCGCACCCGTGGTACTCCATCGCCTGGTGGAGCGCGGCCGTCAGGCGGGTCCGCCGCCGGTCCTGGGAGTGCCGGTGCCGGTGCCGGGAGCGCCGGTGCGGGGAGTGGCGGGGCCGGTGGAGGTGGCTGGTTCGGTGGAGGTTCCGGGGGTGGCTGGGCGTCACGTCGTGGCGCGGGCGGCTCCAGTGGCTCCAGGTCGGGTGGCACGCGGTTCGGCGGTTCTGGCGGTTCTGGCGGCTCCAGGTCGGGCGGGTCAGGGTCGGGTGGATCCTGGCTGAGTGGCTCCGGTCGTTCGGGTGGCTCGGGCGGTTCGGGGGGTTCCGGTGGTTCTGGCGGGTCCCGGTCGGCGAGTCGTGGGTCGTCGGGCGGCGGGATGTTCGGTGGTGGCGGTTCGGGCGGTCGGCGCCCGGCCGACGAGCCGAAGGGCCGCTCCTCGGAGGCGCCGCCGCTCTGGCTGCCGAGCAGCCGCCGTGGCAGCGGCTCCGGTGAGGGCGAGCCGTCCGTGCCGTTCTGGCTCAAGCCCAGCAATCCGGACAGGGACTGATCATGGCGCAGCCGGGTGACAGGCGGGGCGTCGCCTTCGCCGCCATCGTGGTGGTCATCGCCGCCGTCGGCATCTACCTGACGATGTGGCCGGACTCCGGCGAACCGGACGCAGGGAAGGCGCCCGCCGGCCACACCACGACCGTCTCACCGGCCGCGCCGAGCAAGCCGCTGGCGACCGCCAGCGGCAAGCCGTTCGACATCTACTCCTACCTGCCGATGACCAAGGAGCAGCTCGCCGCGGCGTCCGACCTGGCCGAGCGGTTCACCGCCGCGTACGGAACGTTCCGCTACGACGAGGAGCCCTCGGCCTATGTGGACCGGGTCAAGGTGTTCACCACGGCCGAGTTCGGCAACGTGCTCGCCAGGACGCGCACCTCGCCCGGCACCGTCGAGCGCGACCGCGCCGACGAGCTCGTGGCGGCGGGGACGGCCAAGATGAAGGAGATCAGGCAGGTCGAGAAGTCGTCCGTCATCTTCGTGGTGACCGGCACGCAGCAGATCACCGCCAAGAGCGGCAACAAGCAGGTCGTGGACGACTACGCGGTCACAGTGAGTCAGATGGGCGCCGACTGGCGGGTCTTCGACCTGCAACCCGCCGACGCGGGCCAGGACGGAGACACCCAGGGGTGAACACCTCCCGCGCTCGCGTCGCCCTGGCGGTCGGAGCCGCCGGGGTGCTGCTTCTCGCCGTCGTCATCATGTCGCCGATGCTCATGACCTCGATCCCGTCCTTTCTCGGCAGCGGAAGCACCGCCCGTACCGACTGCGTCAACGGCGACACGCCCGTGCAGGAGGTGTCCGACACCGGCGCCTCCGACATCCCGGCCGACTATCTGGAGCTCTACAAGAAGTTCGGTACGAAGATCGGCGTCCAGTGGAACATCCTGGCCGCCGTCGGCAAGCGCGAGACCGACCACGGCCGCTCGAACATGGCGGGCGTCAAGAGCGGCACCAACTACGCGGGCGCGGCCGGGCCGATGCAGTTCCTGATCGGCACGTGGGGCGGCAAGGCGCGGATCGCGATGTCGTCGAAGTTCAACGGGTACGCCTCCGACGGCGACGGTGACGGCGTGGGCGACATTTACAATCCCGCCGACGCGATCCTGGGCGCCGCGAAGATGCTCAAGCGCAACGGCGCTCCGGAGAAGGTACGCCAGGCGCTGTTCATCTACAACCGCGCCTGGTGGTACGTCGACCAGGTCGAGCAGATCGCCAAGGGCTACGCCAAGTCCGGTGACGTCGAGGTGCCGCCGCAGGCCGACGAGGCCTGCGACGATCCGCTGGTCGAGGCCGCGCCGAGTGACGTGGTGGCCAAGATCCTGGAGTTCGCGCTGGCCCAGCGCGGCAAGCCGTACCTGTGGGGCGGGACCGGGCCGGACGCCTTCGACTGCTCGGGCATCATCTACGCCGCCTACCGGGCGGCCGGGTTGTCGATCCCGCGGACCACGTTCGGGCAGTGGCCGTTCGGCGTGAAGATCCCGCAGGGTGACGAGCAGGCGGGCGACCTGGTGTTCTTCAACGCCGGGCCGGGCACGGGGCCGGACAACCCCGGGCACGTCGGAATGATCGTGTCGAAGGGCAAGATGGTGGAGGCCCGCTGCACGCTGTGCGGGCCGATCAAGGTGACGACGTATCAAGCGCGCGGCAATATTATGGGTTTCACCCGTCCGTTACAGAACCCCGACGTGCTCGAACAGCTCAAGAAGCTGCAGAATGCCGCACTATGACAGTGATCGTGGTGACGGCGTGATGATGGTCGTGGTGGCGGTATGACGGTGATCGTGGTGGCGGCGGTGATCGTCTCGTCGGATGGGCACGTACTCGCCGCGCAGCGGGCCGAGCCGCCCGCCCTCGCCGGTGGGTGGGAGTTCCCGGGCGGCAAGGTGGATCCCGGCGAGAGCGAGATCGAGGCGCTGATCCGGGAGTGCCGCGAGGAACTCGGCGTGACCGTGTCGGTCGGCGCGCGGGTGGGCGGCGACTGGCCGCTGTCCGAGGGGTACGTCATGCGGGCCTGGCTGGCCTCCCTGGCCTCGGGCGTGCCGGAGGCCAAGGAGCATCTGGCGCTGCGGTGGCTCGGGCCTGGCGAGTATTACGACGTGGCTTGGCTCGGGGCGGATCTGCCGGTCATGGAAGCCGTGGAAGATCTGCTCCGACAGGGTTAACCATCTCCTCTGGGTGACATAACGATTACTGAGCGTAATGTCACGCGGCCTGAGGGGAGGCGACGTGGTCAGACATGGCTGGATCGTGGCGGGGGCACTGGCCTTCGCGGGGGCGTCGGTTTTGGCGGGCATCCAGTGCGAGCCCGTGGCGGCCGAGGTCTTCAGGGCCGCTGGCGGGGCTGGGATCGCGCTGGTCTTCGAGCGGCTGGGCGATGCCGGCGAGATCGGGCGATGGGTACGTACGGGGGATGCGCTGCGGTTTCGGGTGAGCCTGGAGGGGATGGGCAGCGACGCCCGGCTCGCGGTGGCGACCAGCCCGGCGAACGCGCTGACGTCGATGACGTGCCCGAGCTTGCCCGCCGGTGGGTTGTTGGACGCGGGTCCGGGAATCGTGGGCGGGCCGGGGGATCAGGCGGTTGAGGGGCGAACGGTTCCGGGCGGGCAGGCGGTTCCGGGCGGGCAGGTCTCGAGTGGGCTGGCGGTTCCGGGTGGGCAGGCCGTTCAGGGTGGGCAGCCGACCGTCGGGCAGGCTTTGCCGGGCGGGCAGGATTTTGGGAGCGGGCAGGCTTCGCCGGATGGGCAGTCGGTAGGCCGCGTGCATGCGTCGGGCGGTGCTCTGGCGGCTCGGACCGCCGCTCTGAACGCGCTCGCCGCTGGGGAGGCGGCTGACGGACAGGCTTCGATGGGTGGGCGATCGGTCGCCGGGCTGGCGGCGTCGCGAGGCGTGCTGGCGTCCGGGCCGTCATCGACGCTGGCCGCGACGCTGAGGACCGCGCTGGTGCCGACCGCTCCGGCGGCCAGCGCGTCGGGTGTGACGGCGCCGGGTGTGGTAGCGCGGGGCGTGATGGCGCAGGGGGTAACGGCGCGGGGCGTTGGCGCGTCGGGTGTGAGGGCGCAGGGTATGAGCGCGCCGAGTGTGGCCGCGCCCGGCGGGACGCACCCAGGCGGCGGAGTCGCGCCGGGCGGGGTGGCTCCGGGTGTGGTCCCTGGGGCGCGGGTGTGTGCGCTGGGTGATGTGGCGGGGGATCGGTCGGTGGACGTGCTGCTCACCGTGCCGAGCGGGCCGAAGGAGGTCGTGCTCACGGCGGCGGCTCGGGCGCGTGACACGAGCGGCGGTTTCGCGACCGTCGTCGGCTCGACCACGACCTCTGTCAAGGCTCCAGTGAGCGCCCCTGCCAGGGCGAGCGGCAGACCGGCCGCACCTGTCGCGACCCTGCCGAAGGGGGCGCGTGGACAGGGGGCGGTGCGTGGGGAGGCCGCCGATGACAGCGTGGGGACGCTCATCGAGATCCCGCGTGGCGATGTCACGCTGAGCGGCCGAGCGGTGCGCGTCCAACGCGGCGCCGAGGACGCTCGCCCGGACAAGACGGCGGTCGCCGGAAGCGTACGCCCTAGAAACGGGCATACCGCGAAGTCCCATCTGCGGATGGTCTCAGCCGGTCATGCGCACGCGTCCAGCGCCGTACCGAACGGGACGGCCGTCCAGGTCCCGGCGCCTGAGCTGCGGCGCGAGCCCGCACTGACCCTGCCCCAGGTTCCCCAGGTCCTCCCTCCGCCGACGTCGGGGCTCGGCGCTCCGGGAGTCGGCGGCACTTCAGGAGTCGGCACCGGTGGCATGCCAAGAGCCGGGGCTCCAGCACTGAGCGCCCCACAAGGCGGCACCCCCGCAGGCGGCGCTCCGGGACTTGGAACTCCGGGTTTCGGTGCCGGTGCGGGAGCCGGGTGGGGAGCCATGACATCGGCCGAAGAAGTTGGGCCGCCCCTGCCATTCGCCATTCCGGGTAACCGCTTTCAACCGGCCGAGCGGGTGAATCCCCTGGCAGGCGCACGCGGACTGCCATGGGTCGCGAGCGGGATCGCGGTGCTGCTCGGCGCGCTGTGGCTGGTCGCCAGGGCACAACGGGCGCGATTGCGACGAAAGGTGTTGTAATTCCGTCTTTACTGTTACTTTTACCCGGCTAGGATTCCCTTGACCATGGTTTCGGGACTGCGCGGAGGGCACAGGTGGCACGTACGCGAGCGACGGCCGTGTCCGCACTGATCCTGGCTTTAGGGCTGACAGGTGCCGGTGCGGTTCCCTTCGTCCTCCAGAGCGCGAGCGCCTCCGCGGTCGCCTACGACCCCGCCGTCGAGCCCTGTGAAGCGGGCGAGGTGTGCGACACCACGCCGGAGACCACCGTCACGGTCACCACGACGATGGACACCCCCACTCCGGACCCGGAAACGACGATCACCAAGACCGTCACCGCGCCCACGAAGACGACGACGAAGACGAGCACCCCGAAGCACTCGAAGACGCCGAGCTCGACTCCCAGCACGGCCAAGTCCACGCCCTCGTCGCTGCAGCCGTTGCCGTCGCAGAGCGTGGAAGTGCCGACTGCGACCGTCACCTCGTCCACGCCCGAGCCCACGGACTCGGGCGTCGTCCTGCCCAGCGTGGCGCCCATCGAGACCCCTTCGACGACGCCGTCGCCGAGTTTGACGGAGAGCTCGACGGAGGAGTCGGTCCCGCTCGAACTGCGTAACGCGGCCCCCGAGTACGACCAGCGGACGCTGACGCAGCAGCTCAGCATCCCGGCGCTCGTGCTGGTGCTGCTGGTGCTGTTCGCGGTGCTCATCTTCGAGGGGCGGCTGCGCCGGATGGCCCACGCGGCGGCCGTACGCAAGGCGGGCCCGCCGGGCGGCCCGGGTCAGCCCGGCTTCCCCGGAGCCCCCGGAGGGGCTGGTTATCCGGCGGGCCCTGGCTATGCCACTGCCGGCTTCGCGGCGCCCGGTTATCCGGGCGGTACGGCGTACGCGCCGATCATCAGCTTCGTCCCCGTACAGACCTATCCAGGGGGACAAGTCCAGTACGGCGCGGTCTATCAGGACCCGAACATGTACGGCCAGCCCGGCTACGGCCCCGCGCAGCCGCCCGCAGCGGGCGAGCCGGTGGTGCTGCATCCGGACGAGTTCGACACGTTCAGCCAGGAGCCGGCCAAGTCCGACTTCGATGCCTTCAGCCGTCCCGAGCCCCAGGGGGAGTCGTACCGGGCCCCGTTCGAGGCTCTGGTCCCGGCTGAGCAGCCGCCCGCGGACATCCCGCCCGGTGGTGCCGGTCCGTACGAAGACTCGCCTGAGCGCCCGCTGGGCGCCGCCTCGGCCGCCGAGACCGGCGACGCCGAGCCGTGGCAGAGCATCGGCCGGCCTCGACCCGGCACCGAAGGGCCTGGCATCGAAGGGCCTGGCCCCGGAGGGCCAACCCTCGAAGGGCCCACACTCGATGGGCTGGCCGCCGAAGGGGCGCCCGCAGATGGGGCGCCCGCCGATGTGACCGCCATCCAGCCGCTGCCTCCGCAGAAGCCCAAGCGCCGCTGGGGACGTCGCCCGTAACGCGGTCGTACGATCTCGCGACTGTGGCGTCCGGCCGTCGGATTCGGCACGCAACTCGCGGCCCTGCCCTCTCGATGACCCGTTTTTCGCGCGGTACGCGAGTATGTCATCCATGTCGACTCCCCCAGCCGCGGCTGAACCCGCATTATCGGAAAAGTCCGGGCATTCACGTGTAGCTCGGCGGATCGGTTGCCTGGGCTTGTCGTTGGTGCCGTTCGTGTTACTCGGGGCGATCGTTATGACGCCCGTTTGGCTCAACGACTATCGGCTGGCGCGCATGGTGGACCGCATCCAGGAGTATCCGTCGCCGCCCGGAGCGGACTTCGGGTACATCGACCCGCAAGTGGAGGTGACCGGCGACTCCGGCGACTGCTGGTACACCATTCGCTTCGAGGTCTCCACCGACCGGCCCGTCCAGGAGGTGCTGAACCACTACCGCCAGGCGAAGATCGAGGATCCCGACGGAGACCTCGATGACTTCGAGATCATGGCCTGGACACCGTTTGACGAGCCTGGCGTTCAACCGGACGAGACTTCTGCCACGAACCAGGTGATCGTCCACCTGGACGGCATGTATGACGGCGGATTGAGGGACATGCGCTGCTGGTGAAGCGGCGTCACGTACGGGTGACGAGTTTGTCGAAGGCGCGGTCCGAGAGCAGCCGGTGGATTCTCAGCAGGAGCTTGGCCATGTAGCCGACGGCGTACCGCGGCCTGGGGGCCTTGGCGTCGATGGCCGTGCGAATGGCCTGGGCGACCACCGAGGGGTCCGAGGCCTTGTTCTTCCCGGCGAAAGCGGCTTCCGCGCGGTCGGCCATCGCGTTCGCGACGGAGGCGTAGGCGCCTTTGCCGGAGATCTCCCTCAGGTCGTGGGGCGTGCTCGACTCGAATTCCGTCTTGATGAGGCCGGGCTGGACGACCACCACCTTGATGCCGAAGCGGCCGACCTCCTGGCGCAGGGTGTCGGAATAGCCTTCCAGGGCGTGCTTCGAGGCGTGGTACCAGGCGCCGAGTGGGAGCGAGATCACCCCGGCGATCGAGGAGACGTTGACGATCGTGCCGGAGCGGCGCTCGCGCATCCCCGGCAGGACCAGCTGGATCAGCCGGGCAGGCCCGAACATGTTGACCTCGAACTGGTGGCGCGCGGTGTCGAGCGGCACATCCTCGGCGGCTCCGTACACGCCGACGCCGGCGTTGTTCACCAGCACGTCGATGCGTGACTGCTCGGCGAGGATGGTGTCGACGACGCGTCGCAGGTCCTCCTCCTTGGTGACGTCCATCGCGAGGGTGTGGCCGCCGGCCTTGCGGATGTCCTCCATCCGCTCGACGCGCCGGGCCACGCCGTACACCGTGTGGCCGGCACGCAGCAGGTCGAGTGCGGTGGCGCGGCCGATGCCGGCCGAAGCGCCTGTGACGAGGCAGATCTTGGCTGCCATGGAACGACCTTTCATCTGGGGTACGCGGCGTAGAGCCACTCCCGGTAGGGCGGTATCAGGGCTTCCGAGGCGGCGATGATCTCCGCGGCGGCGGCCGCGATCACCTGTGCGTCCGGCTGCTCGGTCGGCTCGTACGCGTGCCGGACGATGTGCGCGAGCACCCTGGCCTTGGCCTCGGGGTCCGGCTCGTCGGGCACCGTGATCACGGTGCCCAGGAGGTAGAAGCTCGCCTGCGTCGCGGTCAGGCCGTAGATCAGGTGCTCGACGTCGTCGCGGAGCAGGCCGTGACGGATCATCACCTCGTGGAAGCGCGCGGTGGCGAGCAGTTCGTGGCTGCGCGTCGCGCTGTCGGCCATCCTGCCCTGGAGGAGCGGCAGGTCGCCGGCGAGGAGCGCCCGCAGCATCGGCCGGCGGCAGCTCACCAGGAACAGCGTGCTGAGCATGCGGTGGGGCAGCACCACGGCCGGATCGCGGCGCAACTCCGCCAGCAGCGTCTCGACGTAGATGATGGCCTCGCGCACGAACAGGGCCTCGAAGAGCTGCTGTTTGGTACGCCAGTGCAGGTAGACGGTGCCCTTGCCGATGCCGGCCCGCTGGGCGATGTCGTCGATCGTCACCTTGCGAACGCCGAGGCGCACGGTCAGCTCGGCCGCCGCGTCGAGGATCCGGTCGGCGCGGTCGGCCGCCTCGCTCGGTCTTCCCAGCGCCATCGTGCGACCTCCATCTGACTTATTGACCAGCTTAGCAAAAGAAGTCAAAAAGTCACCCGGCCTCATGAAGAAGGCCGGTGAGGGGAGCCCTCACCGGCCTGCTTCAGTACGAGTACGACGCTACTTGGCGCGCTTGAAGATCTTGTTGCCCAGCCACACGATCGGGTCGTACTTGCGATCGGCCACGCGCTCCTTCATCGGGATGAGCGCGTTGTCAGTGATCTTGATGTGCTCGGGGCAGACCTCGGTGCAGCACTTGGTGATGTTGCAGTAGCCCAGCCCGTGCTCCTCCTGGGCTGATTCCTGCCGGTCCGCCACGTCGTACGGGTGCATGTCGAGCTCCGCGATGCGCATGAGGAAGCGCGGCCCGGCGAAGGCGGGCTTGTTCTCCTCGTGGTCGCGGATGACGTGGCAGATGTTGTTGCACATGAAGCATTCGATGCACTTGCGGAACTCCTGGGACCGCTCGACGTCGACCTGCTTCATCCGGTATTCGCCCGGCCGCACACCCTCCGGCGGGGTGAAGGACGGGATTTCTCGCGCTTTTTCGTAGTTGAACGAGACGTCGGTGACGAGGTCCTTGATGACGGGGAACGTACGCATCGGCGTGACGGTGATCGTCTCGTCCTCGGTGAAGGTGGACATCCGCGTCATGCAGCCCAGCCGGGGCTTGCCGTTGATCTCCATCGAGCAGGAGCCGCACTTGCCGGCCTTGCAGTTCCAGCGGACCGCCAGGTCCGGCGCCTGCGTGGCCTGCAGGCGGTGGATGATGTCGAGGACGACCTCGCCCTCGTTCACCTCGACGGTGAAGTCCTCGAGCTTGCCCTCACCGCCCTCACCGCGCCATACCTTGAACTTTGCCTTGTAGCTCATGACTTTGCGATCCCGTCGAACTCGGTCATCTCTTCGTCGGTGAGGTATTTCGCCAGCTCGTCCCGGTCGAACAGCTTGATCAGGTGGTCGGCCATCGTAGGCTGCACCTTCTCCTCGACCGAGATGGACGAGCCGTCCTCCGTCGAGCAGACGAGCAGCTTGCGGCGCCACGCCGGGTTCATGCCGGGGAAGTCGTCGCGGGTGTGCCCGCCGCGGCTCTCCTCGCGCAGCAGCGCGGCCCGCGCCACGCACTCCGAGACGAGGACCATGTTGCGCAGGTCGATCGCGAGGTGCCAGCCGGGGTTGTAGATCCGCGAGCCGGCCGCGCCGACCAGCTGGACCCGCTCCTTGAGCTTCTCCACGGCCTCCAGGGCCTCGGAGACCTCTTCGGCCTTGCGGATGATGCCGACGAGTTCGTTCATCGTCCGCTGGAGCTCGTGGTGCACCTCGTAGGGGTTCTCGCCGGAGCGGCCCAGCGGGGCCAGGGCCTCGGCGTGCGCCTCCTCGACGAGTTCCTGGGACACCTGGGGCCTGGCGGGCAGGCCGTCGATGTACGCGGCGGCTCCGGCGCCCGCTCGGCGGCCGAAGACCAGCAGGTCGGACAGCGAGTTGCCGCCCAGCCGGTTGGAGCCGTGCATGCCGCCCGAGACCTCGCCCGCGGCGAAGAGTCCCGGCACCGCCGCCGCGCCGGTGTCGGCGTCGACCTCGACGCCGCCCATGATGTAGTGGCAGGTCGGACCCACCTGCATGGGCTCGGTGGTGATGTCGACGTCGGCCAGCTCCTTGAACTGGTGGTGCATCGACGGCAGCCGCCGCTTGATCTCCTCGGCCGGCAGCCGGCTGGACACGTCGAGGAAGACGCCGCCCTGGGGAGAGCCGCGGCCCGCCTTCACCTCGGAGTTGATCGCCCGAGCCACCTCGTCACGCGGCAGCAGCTCCGGGGGACGGCGGTTGTTGGCCTGGTCGGTGTACCAGCGGTCGCCCTCCTCCTCGCTGGTGGCGTACTTGTCCTTGAACACCTCGGGGATGTAGTTGAACATGAAGCGCTCGCCGTTGGAGTTGCGCAGCACCCCGCCGTCGCCGCGGACCGACTCGGTGACGAGGATGCCGCGTACGGACGGCGGCCAGACCATCCCCGTGGGGTGGAACTGGATGAACTCCATGTTGATCAGCTTCGCGCCGGCCAGCAGGGCCAGGGCGTGGCCGTCACCGGTGTACTCCCAGGAGTTGGAGGTGACCACGTAGGACTTGCCGATGCCGCCGGTCGCGAGCACGACGGCGGGCGCATCAAAGACCACGAAATTTCCGGACTCGCGCCAGTAGCCGAAGCCACCCGAGATGCGGTCGCCGTCCTTGAGCAGGCGGGTGACCGTACATTCGGCGAAGACCTTGATGTAGGCCTCGTGATCGCCGTGCGTCTCGAAGTCCTCCTGCTGCAGCGCGACGACGCGCTGCTGCAGCGTGCGGATCAGCTCCAGTCCGGTGCGGTCGCCGACGTGGGCCAGCCGGGGGTACTCGTGCCCGCCGAAGTTACGCTGGCTGATCTTGCCGTCCTTGGTGCGGTCGAACAGCGCGCCCCAGGCCTCCAGCTCCCAGACCCGGTCGGGGGCCTCCTTGGCGTGGAGTTCGGCCATCCGCCAGTTGTTCAGGAACTTGCCGCCCCGCATGGTGTCACGGAAGTGCACCATCCAGTTGTCGTCTGAGTTGACGTTGCCCATCGCGGCGGCCGCGCCGCCCTCGGCCATGACCGTGTGGGCCTTGCCGAACAGCGACTTGCAGACGATCGCCGTCCGCTTGCCCTGCTGGCGGGCCTCGATGGCGGCCCGCAGCCCGGCGCCGCCCGCGCCGATGACGACGACGTCGTATTCGTGACGCTCGATTTCCACAGAAAGATCCTTAAGCGAACGGGAAGGCGATGATGCCCTTGGCGACCAGGCGGACATAGAGGTCGGCGCCCATGACGGAGAACATCGAGGCCCACGCGAGTGGCTGGTGCTTGGCGTTGAGCTTGGAGACGAACGTCCAGGCCCGGTAGCGAAGCGGGTGCCGGGAGAAGTGGTTGAGCCGGCCCGCGGTGATGTGCCGGCACGAGTGGCACGACAGCGTGTAGGCGACGATCAGGACGGCGTTGGCGATCAGGATCCACGAGCCCAGGCCCAGCGGCTTGTGGACGACCGCCAGGATCGCGTCGTAGCTCAGGATCGCGCCGATGACGATGGCCGCGTAGAAGAAGTACCGGTGGATGTTCTGCATGATCAGCGGGAAGCGCGTCTCACCGCTGTACTTGCCGTGCGGCTCCTGAACGGCGCACGCGGGCGGCGACAGCCAGAAGGACCGGTAGTAGGACTTGCGGTAGTAGTAGCAGGTCAGCCGGAACCCGCCGGGCAGGCCGAGGATCAGCAGACCGGGCGGCAGCGTGTACCAGTCACCGATCGGCGCCCAGCCGAACAGCCGCGCGCCCTCGGCACACGAGGTCGTCAGACACGGCGACGAGAACGGGGCGATGTACGGATCGATGTAGTAGCTGCTGTCAATGATCGCCCATACGCCGTAGACGAGGAAGGCACTGAGTGCCAGGAACGTCAGCAGCGGGGCCAGCCACCATCTGTCGGTGCGCAGCGTGCGCACCTTTATCTGCGCACGCTGCCTTCTGACAGGAGCATCGGGCGTCGTTTGGGTCATCGCGGACCTCTCCACCTCCCGCGGACCCTGCTCGCAGGGAATCCGGGTCGTTCGCTTGGCGCGTGCACGGCGGGGCGTGGCCTCCGCTCGCAGAGCGCTTTGGTGGGGGATACGTTACGACGACCGCCTCGGGATTTGTGAGGAGGGTCACTCACTTTTTCGATGACTCGCTGTGATTCCTGTCACGTACCCCTGTCACGTGGGCTGCCCTTTGCTCGGCAGCTTAACCACAGTCACGAAAAAATCATCTATTTGGCGGACAACTCGGATAAATTGCTCAAAATCTACCGGCTTGGAGACGTACGCATTCGCGTGCAGCCGATAGCTGTGCAGGATGTCCTCCTCCGCCTCCGAGGTCGTCAGGATCACCACGGGGATCGTGCGCAGCTCGGCGTCGGCCTTCACCTCTGTGAGCACTTCCAAGCCGCCCATCCGGGGCAGGTTCAGGTCGAGCAGGATGAGGTCGGGCGTCGGCGCGTTCTGGTAGCCCTCCTCCCGGCGGAGGAAGGCCATCGCCTGCTCGCCGTCGTTGACCACGTGCAGGCGGTTGCGGACCTTGTTGAAGTCGAACGCCTCTTTGGTGAGGAGCACGTCACCCTGGTCGTCCTCGACCAGGAGCACCTCGATCGGCCGCCAGTCAGTCGTCATTTTCATCTCCAGCCGCGGGCAGGGTCCAGCGGAACGTCGCGCCCTTCCCCGCAGCCTTGTCTTCGCCATCCAGCCAGAGCTGGCCGCCGTGATACTCGACGATCTTGCGGCAGAGCGCGAGCCCGATGCCGGTCCCTGGATAGACGTCCCGTGGATGCAGGCGCTGGAAGATCAGGAAGATGCGGTCGGCGTACTTGGCCTCCACCCCGATCCCGTTGTCCGAGCAGCTGAACTCCCACATCCGCCCGGCCCGCTTGACGCCGATGTGCACCCGCGGCGGCAGGTCGGAGCGGAACTTGACGGCGTTCTCGATCAGGTTCTGGAAGAGCTGGGTGAGCTGGCCACGGTTGCCGACGACCTTGGGCAGGGCGTCGCGGGTGACGACCGTCCCGGTGTCCTCGATCGCGGCCGACAGGTTGTCCAGGGCCGTGGTGAGCGCCGCGTCCGTGTCGGTGACCACTCGCTCGCCGGTGACCCGGCCCACCCTGGAGAAGTCGAGCAGGTCGTTGATGAGCAGTTGCATACGCTTGGCGCCGTCGACCGCGTAGCGGATGTACTCCTTGGCCCGGTCGTCGAGCCGGTCGCCGTACCTCTGCTCCAGCATCTGCGTGAAGCTGGCCACCTTGCGCAGCGGCTCCTGCAGGTCGTGACTGGCGACGTAGGCGAACTGCTCCAGCTCCCCGTTGGACCTGCGCAACTCGTCGGACTGCTCCTCGGCCCGCCGCCAGGCCGACACGATGCGCGCGCGCATGGAGTCGATGTGGCTCGACAGCTCGGCCAGCTCCGCCGGCCGCGCCACGCTCAGCCGGTGGTCGAAGTCGCCCGCCGCGACCTTACGCACCTGGTCGGTCAGCTGGGCGATGGGCTTCAGTACGGCGTAGCGGACGATGAACACCAGCCCGATCCCCACCACGGCCATCACGGCCAGCAGCACGATCAGCGCCACGTTCAGCCGGTCGAGCTGGACCGCGACGTCGGGCCGCGGACCCCGCTCCTGTATGTCGGCGACCAGCTTCATGATCAGCGTGGCCCCCAGCACGAACACCACGGCGCTCACCACGCCGACGGCGAGGAACCAGCGGCCTACCGGCAGTCTGCCGACGCCCGTCGCCGGCTTCGGCGGGGGCAGCGGATGGATGCTCACTGAGACCTCCTGCTGACGCGCACCACGGCGAGGTCGTCGCTGAGCGTGCCCACATGCCTGATGAGCCGGTCGAGATCGATCGAGCCGTGCTCGCGTACCAGGTCGACCAGGCCGTCCACGCCGAGCAGCTCCTTTTGCTCGCCCACCGCGGCCTCGATCAGGCCGTCGGTGTAGAGCATCATGGACCATTCCTCGCCCAGTGGCACGTCGAGGACGGTCCATTCGGCGTCGGAGAAGATACCGAGCGGCGGTCCGGAGGGCGCGCCGGGGACCACGCCGACGACTCCGTCACGGACGAGGACGGGCGGCGGGTGTCCGACCACCCGCATCCTGGCGTTGCGCAGGTCGGGCGTGATGGTCGCCATGCACAGGGTGGTGAAGATCTCCGGGGCCTGGCGCTCGGCACAAAGGACGGCGTCGAGTGTACGCAGCAGCCGCTCGCCCGTCTGCCCGGCGAGCACCAGGGTGCGCCAGGCGATCCGCAGCGCCACACCGAGCGCGGCCTCGTCGGGCCCGTGCCCGCACACATCGCCGACCACGACGTGCACCGCGCCGTCGGGCGTCTGCACCGTGTCGAAGAAGTCGCCGGCCAGCAGCGACCCCTGGGTGCCCGGCAGGTAGCGGGTGGTGTGCTCCAGCGCGTCGGTGCGCAGCAGGGCGACGGGCAGCAGGCCGCTCTCCAGCCGGGCGTTCTCCTTGGCCGTCAGCTCGGCCGCGACCAGCCTGAGCTGCGCCAGATCGGCCCGCTTGCGCTCCATCGCGTAGCGGATGGCCCTGGCCAGCAGCCGCGCGTCGACGTCCTGCTTGACGAGGTAGTCCTGCGCTCCGGCCTGGACCGCGGCGACCCCCACGTGAGCGTCGCGCAGCCCGGTGAGCACCAGTACGGCCGCGTGCGGCGCCGCCCCCAGCACCTGCTCCAGCGCCTCCAGACCGGTGGCGTCGGGGAGCGTGAGGTCGACGAGTACGCACTGGATCCGGGCGTCGAGCTTGGCCTTGCCCTCGGCCAGGCTGCGTACCCAGGTGATGTGCGGCGGTGCCTCGGCCTGCTTCAGGAGCTCCTCGACGAGGAACGCGTCACCGGCGTCGTCCTCGATGAGGAGCAGCGTCAGCGTTTCGTTGAGAGTTGCCGTCACACGCGCCTCTTCATAGAAGTCGGGCTGTTGGGGATTATTCTGCGATGAGCTCTACCCCTTGCGGAAGCGTGCGCTCATGACCCGCTTCGACGACGAAGGAGAGCAGGGTCGTACGGAAGGCCTGCGCCGCCCTCGTCGGCTCCACATCCTTGCGGTGGGCCAGTGCGATGGTGCGGCTCAGTCCCGGTGGCGCCAGAGGAGTGCCGGTCAGCCCCGGCCGTCCGTCGAGCACCATGGACGGCACCACGGCCAGCCCCAGCCCCGCCTCCACGAACCGCAGGACGGCGTCCATCTCGCCGCCCTCCACCGCGAACCTGGGCTCGAACCCGGCCTGGCGGCAGGCCGCCAGGGTCGCTTCGCGCAGGTCGTAGCCGCGCCTGAACATCACCATCCCCCTGCCGCGCAGATCCTCCATACGCAGGTACGGCTTGCGTTCGGGCTTGTGCGAGGGCGTCACCACGACCAGGTTCTCGCGCAGGATCTCCTCGGTCACCAGGGACGGGTCGTCGCCCTGCAGCGGCGTGATGATGAGGGACAGGTCGAGCTGCCCGCGGGCCAGCGCCCTGACCAGGTCGCGTGAGCCGTCCTCCTCGACCAGCAGCTCGATGCCCGGATAGGCGAGGTGGAAGCGGGCCAGGGCGTCGGCGAGCAGTCCGGCGCACAGTGACGGCGTGGCGCCGAGCCGGACCCGGCCCCTGCGCAGTCCGGCGAGCTCGGCCACCTCCTGGCGGGCGGTGCCGGCGTCGGCCAGCATGCGGCGGGCGAGCGGCAGCAGCGCCTCTCCCGCCGGGGTCAGCGTGACGTTGCCGCGCGCCCTGGAGAAGAGCGGGGCGCCGAGGTCGCTCTCCAATGCCTTGATCTGCTTGCTGAGTGACGGCTGGGCGACCCGCATCCGTTCGGCGGCCTGGGTGAAGTGCCTTGTCTCCGCGACGGCGACGAAGTAGGCGAGCTGTTGCAGCTGCATGTGATTTTCCTCGCACCGGCTCGTGGGATTTCCTTACGCCGGCCGTACAAACCAAGCATCATAGCCGAAGGCTATGGAAACCAGACCCGTCATGACTTGGACGGATCATGGCTGGATATCTAGCGTCGGAAGACGTGACAGCCACGATTGAGCGAGGCGCCGCTACCGCGCCAGTCTTGAAGCCCACGCCGAAAAAGCCGACCCCCAGCGGAAAGCGCGGCGGATTCCTGCGCTCGTCCAACGGCAAGAAGGCCATCATGGCCGTCACGGGCGCCGCGATGGTGCTCTTCTTGATCCTTCACATGCTGGGCAACCTCAAGATCTTCCTCGGCAAGGACTCCTTCAACGAGTACGCCGAGGCGCTCCGCACACTGCTGGAGCCGCTCGCGCCGTACCGGACGGTGCTGACGATCCTGGAGGCCGGCCTCGTCGTCGCGGTGGTCCTGCACATGTGGGCCGCGATCTCGCTGGCGCGGCGGGCCCACCACGCCCGGCCGGTGAAGTACGTGGCCAAGAAGTCGCAGGCCAAGGGCTACACCACGCACATCATGCGGTGGGGCGGCGTCACGATCCTGCTCTTCCTGGTCTGGCACCTGCTCGACCTGAGCTTCGGCGTGGTGAACCCCAAGGGGTACGACTCCGCGCCGGCCGACCGGATGATCGCCGGGTTCGATCTGTCGCGCTGGTGGGTCACGCTCTTCTACGTCGTGGCCGTCGTCATGGTCGGCCTGCACCTGCGGCACGGCATCTGGAGCATGTTCCAGACCCTTGGCTGGGCCACCCGTTTCAAGGCCCTTCGCCCGGTCGCGGCGCTGGTGTCCGCGGTCCTGGTCATCGGCTTCCTCGCGCCGCCGCTCGCCGTCACGTTCGGAGTGATCAAGTGAAGTACACCGAAGGCCCGGAGATCAAGGACGCCAAGGCGCCCGCCGGCCCTATCGAGGAGCGGTGGGAGAAGCGGAAGTTCGCCGCCAAGCTCGTCAACCCGGCCAACAAGCGCAAGCTCAACGTGATCGTGGTCGGCACCGGCCTGGCGGGCGGCTCCGCCGCCGCGACGCTGGGGGAGCTGGGCTACAACGTCAAGTCGTTCTGCTACCAGGACACGCCGCGCCGCGCGCACTCCATCGCCGCGCAGGGCGGGATCAACGCCGCGAAGAACTACCGCGGCGACGGTGACTCGATTTATCGCCTTTTCTACGACACGGTAAAGGGCGGTGACTTCCGGGCCCGCGAGTCGAACGTCTACCGCCTCGCCCAGGTCTCCGTGAACATCATCGACCAGGCGGTCGCCCAGGGCGTCCCGTTCGCCCGTGAGTACGGCGGGCTGCTGGACACCCGCTCGTTCGGCGGCGCGCAGGTGTCGCGTACGTTCTACGCGCGCGGCCAGACGGGCCAGCAGCTGCTGCTCGGCGCCTACCAGGCCCTGGAGCGGCAGATCGCGGCCGGGACGGTGGAGATGTTCACCCGGCACGAGATGCTCGACGTGATCGTCGACGACGGCCGGGCGCGCGGGATCATCGTCCGCGACATGGTCACCGGGGAGATCGAGCGGCACGTGGCCGATGCCGTCGTGCTGGCCTCCGGCGGCTACGGGAACGTGTTCTTCCTGTCCACGAACGCCAAGGGCTGCAACACCACGGCGATCTGGCGGGCACACGAGCGCGGCGCGTACTTCGCCAACCCCTGCTACACGCAGATCCACCCGACCTGCATCCCGGTGTCGGGCGAGTACCAGTCGAAGCTGACGCTGATGTCGGAGTCGCTGCGCAACGACGGCCGCGTGTGGGTGCCGCTCGTGGGCGGCGACTCCCGGGCGCCCGGCGACATTCCTGAGGACGAACGCGATTACTACCTGGAGCGGATCTATCCGGCTTTCGGGAACCTCGTCCCCCGGGACATCGCCTCCCGCGCCGCCAAGAACGTCTGCGACGAGGGTCGCGGCGTCGGACCCGGCGGGCTGGGGGTCTACCTGGACTTCGCCGACGCGATCAACCGTCTCGGCCGGGACGCCGTGGAGAAGAAGTACGGCAACCTCTTCGAGATGTACGAGCGCATCACGGGCGAGAACCCCTACGAGGCGCCGATGCGCATCTACCCGGCCGTCCACTACACCATGGGCGGCCTGTGGGTGGACTACGACCTGCAGTCCACGATCCCCGGCCTGTTCGTGATCGGTGAGGCCAACTTCTCCGACCACGGCGCCAACCGCCTCGGCGCCTCGGCGCTGATGCAGGGCCTGGCCGACGGCTACTTCGTGCTGCCCACCACGCTCGGCGACTATCTGGCGGCCGGGCCGTTCGGTGAGGTCTCCGAGGATGCCGTGGCCGAGGCCGAGATCAAGGTACGTACCAAGATCGACAGGCTGCTCGCGGTGAACGGCACGCGTACCCCCGACTCCTTCCACCGCGAGCTCGGCAAGCTCATGTGGGACTACTGCGGCATGGAGCGCACCGAGGAGTCGCTGCGCAAGGCGCTGGAGCGCATCCCGGAGCTGCGCGAGGAGTTCTGGCGGGACGTCAAGGTCTCGGGCACCGCCGAGGAGCTGAACCAGGTCCTGGAGAAGGCCGGGCGGGTCGCGGACTTCTTCGACCTGGCCGAGCTCATGTGCCTGGACGCGCTGGTCCGCACCGAGTCGTGCGGCGGCCACTTCCGCGCCGAGTCGCAGGACGCCGACGGCGAGGCCCTGCGGGACGACGAGCACTTCGCACACGTGTCGGCCTGGGAGTTCTCCGGGGACGGACCGGTGCTGCACAAGGAAACGCTCGAGTACGAGTACGTCAAGATGACCCAGCGGAGCTACAAGTGAACTTGACTTTGAAGGTCTGGCGCCAGAGCGGCCCGTCAGCTCCCGGCAAGATGACGACTTATCGGGTCGAAGACGTCTCCCCGGACATGTCCTTCCTGGAGATGCTCGACGTACTCAACGAGCGCCTCATCCTCTCGGGCGACGACCCGGTGGCCTTCGACCACGACTGCCGCGAGGGCATCTGCGGCATGTGCGGCATGGTCATCAACGGCGTCGCGCACGGCGAGCAGCGTGCCACCACCACCTGCCAGCTCCACATGCGCCACTTCGAGGACGGCGCCACCATCACCATCGAGCCGTGGCGCGCGGCGCCGTTCCCGGTGGTGAAGGACCTGGTGGTGGACCGGTCGGCGTTCGACCGCATCATCCAGGCGGGCGGCTTCGTCTCGGTCCCGGCGGGCTCGGCGCCCGACGCCCACAGCATCCCGGTACGCAAGGAGGACGCCGACTCGGCCTTCGACGCCGCCACCTGCATCGGGTGCGGGGCCTGCGTGGCGGCCTGCCCGAACGGCTCGGCCTCGCTCTTCACAGCCGCCAAGATCACCCACCTCTCGCTGCTTCCCCAGGGCCAGCCGGAGCGGCTGACGCGGGCCAAGGCGATGGTGGACCAGATGGACGCGGAGGGGTTCGGGGGGTGCACGAACACGGGTGAGTGCACCGCTGTGTGTCCCAAGGGGATCCCGCTGGACACCATCGCGCAGATGAACAGCGACTACCTCAAGGCGAACGCCAAGTAGGGGGCTGCGGGCCGTACTACTTGTTTTTTGTACGGCCCGCCCGTGCCGGCTGGCGGGGCTGCCAGGCGTTGACGCCGTCAAGGTGCGTCGGCCACCACCATGAACAGCGGGCAACTGACCAGGAAGGGCCCGGAGCCGAGGTCGGCGGAGTCCTCCAGGTAGCCCGCGTGCACAGCCCTGGAGAGGGTGCGGCGCAGGCCGAAGAGCTGTTCGGCCGTCTCCAGGTCCCGGATCACCGGGCTGAACACCGTTGCCGTCCGTACGGTCAGTCCGGCCTGGTCGGCCAGGCGGGCGAGGCTCCGTCCGATGGCCGGGTTCCTGATCACCTCTGTGGTGATGTATCGGACGAGGCCCGGGCCGGCCGGTGAGTCGATCAGCAGGCCGTGCCAGTCGGGTTCGGCCATGGCGATGGTGGCGCCCGGCCGGGCCACGCGGTGGAACTCCGCCAGCACCCGCCCCGGGTCCGGCACGTGCTGCAGCACCCGGTCCGTACGCGCCCGGTCGACGGTGCCGTCGTCGAGTGGCATCGCGTGGGCGTCGCCGACGCGGATCTCCACGTTGGTACGGTCGGCCAGCCGTAGCCGGGCCTGGTCCGCCATGGCCGGGTCGTGGTCGAGGCCGATCACCGTACCCGAAGAGGTCACGCCGTCGGAGAGGCCGGCCAGGTCGGTGCCGGGGCCGCAGCCTATGTCGAGGACGGTCTGGCCGGGCCGCATCTCCATCAGGGTCAACAGGTCCCGCTTGTACGCGCGGCCGGGGGCGCTGGCGGCGAGCTGGTCCAGGTACGCGATGGTCGTCATGACCATGAGCCAAGCAGGTCGGTGTGCGGTTTCCGGGGAGAGCGTGTCAAGATCCGGTGCACGGGCGTCTTCAGGTCACGGGCGTAGCGGCTATCCCCAGGTCATAGGCGTTGGCCGATGGTGAGGCCGACCGACCAGTGGCGGACGAGCCGTCCGTCCGGGCGTGTGGCGAGGAGGCGGCGTATCTCACGGTAGAGGTGTTCACGTTTGGCCGGGTCCATGGCGATGTGGCCGGAGAACGTGTCGAGCAGCGCGATGTATTCGTCTACCGTGTAGCGCAAAGCCCATACGTAGAGTCTTGTTCCGACCACTGTGAAGTGTCCGGAGGCATCGAACTCGGTGGCGATGGGGTCGGGCTGGTTCTCAGGCGGTGGCGGCGGCCACGGGCTGCCATCACCTTCGCCGATTTCGTCGTATACCTTCTGGATTTCGGTGAAGAACGGGTCGAAACCTGCCGGGAATGCGTGGTCGGCGTTCCACACGGCCAAATGGCCGCCTGGGGCGAGCAGTTCGGCTGCTTTCGCGTACTTGACCTTCGGGTCCACCCATTTCCATGCTGTGGCCGCGTACGCGAGATCGAAGCTGGCCCCTGTCGGCGGCTCCCAGTCTTCGAAAGACGACGCGATCACGGAAACGTCGGCGAATTCGGCGAGGCGGCGCCGTGCTTCCGCTGCCAGAGCATCGCCGAGTTCGACCGCGGTGATCCGGAAGCCCATCCGTGCCAATGGCAGCGTGGCTTTCCCCGGACCGCATCCGACTTCGAGCAGGTGCGCGGGTGGCGTGATCGACGTGATCGCCAGCAGGTCGGAATACAGCTCGGCCGGGTAGTCGGGGCGGGCGTCCTGATAGGAGTGAGCGGCGCTGTCGAAGGTGGCTCTCATCAGCCGAAGATCGCGGGACATTCTCCGATGCTGACAGTGCGGCGACGATGCTGTCATCGAGGCACCCAGCTCTGATCGAACGCCGCGTTGCTACGAGGTGACGGCGGTACGCCCGACTTAATGGGAGGCGTTGCGACCGCGTTCCTGCTTACCCTCGGGCGTCATGGACTACCTGACGACCAACCGGGCCAACTGGAACGCACGGGTCCCGATCCATGTCGACAGCGACTTCTACGATGTAGAAGGTTTCAAGGCCAACGGCCGGAGCGTCCTGAGGCCGTTCGAGGTCGCGGAGGTCGGCGACGTGTCCGGCCGCCGCTTGGCGCACCTGCAGTGCCACCTCGGCCTGGACACGCTCTCCTGGGCCAGGCTCGGCGCCGAGGTGACCGGGCTCGACTTCTCCGACGCCGCCATCGAGCAGGCCAGGGCCATCGCCGCCGACTGCGGCCTGCCGGCGAGGTTCGTCACCGCCGACGTGTACGACGCGGTCGAGGCGCTCGGCGAGACCTACGACATCGTCTACACCGGCCTCGGCGCCCTGGTGTGGCTGCCCGAGCTCACCCGCTGGGCGGAGACGGTCGCCGCGCTGCTGGAACCGGGCGGATTCCTCTATCTCGCGGAATTCCACCCCTTTCCCCAAGTCCTTGATGAGGAGACCGGCACGACGATCGCCTACGACTACTTCGACCGGGGTCCGCACATCTGGGAGGAACCGTACACGTACACCGGCGGGCGGCTGATCGAGTCCCACACCTCCGTGCAGTTCCAGCACAGCATCGGCGACGTAGTCAGCGCTGTGGCGGCGGCGGGCCTGCGGGTGGAGTTCCTGCACGAGTACGACCACACCCTCTTCCGCCGCTTCGCCACGATGTCCGGCGACCACACTGGCTACCGCCTGCCGGAGGGCGCGCCCAGGGTCCCGCTCATGTACTCCTTGCGAGCCTCAGCCGGTGGTGCACCTCCTCCGGCGGCGGGTCCGGCCGCCCCAACGATGTGACCCGGAATCGCTCGCAGAACCGTCGCGCCCGCGGGTCGTCGGCCGACACCGCAGCCCCACCTCGGCGCATCCCGACGCCAGATGATCGAGACCTCCTTCGGCCGCCGCGGCAACATCGTCCTTCGGCCGCCGCGGCAACACCGTCGCGATGCCGTAGGAGCGTCCTCAATGCTCCCGTCGGCGGAGGTAATCCGAACACGGCACGGTCATTCGCAGGATGGGTCCGGACGTCGCAAGGTTCGCGCGGTGATTGTCAGACTCGTTCAGTACCATCCGCGGGATGGAGATACCTTTTGTCCGACTTGAGCCCTGGTCGCAGGGTGACCTTGGGTTGCTGCGCCGCCTCAACGCTCCTGAGATGACCGAGCACCTGGGCGGTCCCGAGACCGAGGAAGAGGTGGTCGGGCGGCACGAGCGCTATCTCAAGCTGAATGATCCGGGCTTGGGCGCCATGTTCAGCGTGGTCGTCGAGCCTGAGCTGGAGACGGTCGGCTCGATCGGTTTCTGGGAGCGCGAATGGCAGGGTGAGACCGTTTATGAGACGGGATGGGGGATTTTGCCGGAGTTTCAGGGGCGGGGCATCGCGACGGCGGCCGCCATTGCCATCGCGACCAAGGCTCGGGCGGAGGGCAGGCACCGGCACCTGCACGCCTACCCATCGGTGGAACATCCGGCGTCCAACGCGATCTGCCGCAAGGCCGGGTTCACCTTCGTCGGGGAGGTCGACTTCGAGTACCCGGCCGGTCATCCGATGCGCTGCAACGACTGGCGACTGCGACTGCTCTGATCGGTCGCCCGCCGCTCTGGTGCCCGCCTGCATCGGCATCAGGCTGCGCTGGCTCAGGAAGCGGTGATAACGACTGGCGACCGTGATCGCGCTGATCGGTCGCCCGCCGCTCTGATGTCCGCCCGTATCGGCGTCAGGCCGCGTCGGTCCAGGAGGCGGTGACGTCGAGGCGCTCGCGCCACAGTTTCTCGCCGTCGCCGCCCGGCTCCCACCGGCCGGTGAAGTCGAGCAGGGCACGGCAGCGCGCCACCATGGCCGCGTGACGGTCCGGCCAGGGCGGCACTGGGCCGCCGTACGCGTCGAAGAAGGACGCCAGGAGCGGTACGTGCTCCGCGTGGTGCATGCGTACGATCCACTCGCACCACGCGAGGTCCTCGATCGGCTCGCCCGGGTGCGCCCACTCCCAGTCGAGGATCGCCGCCGTCTCGAACGTGGCCGGGTCGAACAGCAGGTTCTGCGGCCCGTAGTCGCCGTGCACGATCCCCAGCTGGTGGATGCGGGCGAGCGTCTTCCCGCACCCGGCGAGGACCTCGGTCACGCGGCCCTCGTCGAGCAGGTCCTGGCCGTGCGCCCCGCGTACGTAGCGAGTGGTCACGCTCGTCGGGGTCACCCGGTGTACGGCGGGCACAGGCAGCCGCCCGCGCAGTCGGCGCAGGAACCTGCTCTCAGTCTTGAGGCGGATAGCCGCGTCAGGGCCTTCATAACACTTGACGACCCATGTGTCGTCGCCGACCGTGCTGTTGGTGTACCCGTGCTTCACA
Organism: Nonomuraea sp. NPDC049129; assembly: GCF_040648495.1. NCBI lineage: Bacteria > Bacillati > Actinomycetota > Actinomycetes > Streptosporangiales > Streptosporangiaceae > Nonomuraea > Nonomuraea sp. NPDC049129. Next base: position 492,342 of record NZ_JBEZDU010000006.1, read on the forward strand.
GGGATCGATTCTGGCGTACCGGGAAGATCCCCGGAATCACCTGAGCCAGCCTCGATACACGGTGTAAGACCGGGTCGGCGGTAGAATGGTAGGGAAACCGCAGGCACCGGGCGGCTGAACGGCAAAAGCACGACGATGTGTCAGCCCGATGCGAACATGCGTCCTGTAAAGCGCTTCGGCGTGTCCCCGCAGCGCGCTCCCTGCTACCTGCTTGGGGCCAGGCGCAAGGACAATCCGGCGGCAGCCGGCCGGCCGGATGTTCGGCGGGAGCCGTCCGTCCGGATGATCGGGTGCCGGACCGTCCCTGCAGGGCCGCCGTGGCCGGACCGGCGGTACCGCCGTGGCACGCCGCCTGCAGCAGGCGCGGGTTGAGCCGCCAGTGCGCAGCCGCTGCATCCGGCAGCCGGCGCGCGGCCGACGCTCGGCGCGGCGGGAGCGTCTCCGCCAGAACGCCTTGGCGGAATGCCATCGCAGGGAGTGCCGTGGCCGGAACCCCGATCTGGCAGGGGTCGGCGATCCAGGTCGGTGCGGTTCGTCGCGGGCAGGTCGTACACGCAGCCGGCCGCCACGACAACGGACCGGTGGATCCGGTCGGTGAGCACCGCCAGGGTGCTCAGGTCGGAAACCGCTGCACTTGGTCGGTCAGCATCGGTGTGGTGTTCAGGTCGGAGATCAGCGGGTCTGGTCGGTAAGCGCCGCTATGGGTGGTGAGGTCGGAGGCCGGTGGACCTGATCGGTCAGCACTCGTTGCGGTGCTCGAGTCGGAAAATGGTTTGCCGGGTCAGCCGGCGCCTTGTCAACCTTGATGAGCTATGCGATCCCTTCCAGAAGCCGATTTCGGCATGCCCGACATCCGCAGCCCGCTCCGGTACCTGTGGTGGAACGCGCGTGCCCAGGCCCCGGCATTGCTGGGCGGCATCGGCTTCGCCACCGCCTGGTGGCTGTTGCAGGCGCTGGTCCCCGCTGTGCTCGGCAAGGGCATCGACGCCGTCACGGCCAAGGACACCGACGCGCTGCTGACCTGGTCGGCGATCATGCTCGTGATCGGCATGCTGCAGGCGTTCACCGGGATCATGCGGCACCGGATGGCGGTCTACAACTGGCTGGCCGCCGCCTACCGCACCGTACAAGTGACCGCCAGACAAGCCGCGCGGCTCGGTGCCACGCTGCCCAAGCGGGTCTCGACCGGCGAGGTTGTCAGCGTCGGCAACTCCGATATCTCCCACATCGGCAACTCGATGGAGATCCTGCCGCGTGGCACCGGCTCCGTCGTGGCGATCATCGCGGTCACCGTGATCCTCATCTCCACTTCGCTGCCGTTGGGGCTGCTGGTGATGTTCGGCGTGCCGCTGATGGCCGTCGCGATCGGGCCTCTGCTCAAGCCGCTGCACAGACGGCAGAAGGCCCAGCGCGACCTGATGGGCGAGCTGTCCACCAGGTCGGCCGACATCGTGGCGGGGCTGCGAGTGCTGCGCGGCATCGGTGGCGAGCAGGTGTTCGCCGCGCGCTATCGCGAGGAGTCCCAGCGTGTACGGGCTGCGGGCGTCAACGTGTCCAAGGTCGAATCGCTGCTCGAAGGCGCGCAGATCCTGCTGCCCGGAGTGCTCATCGCGGTCGTTACCGGGATAGGCGCCTCGTTCGCGATTGGCGGCGAGATCACCGCTGGTCAGCTCGTTGCCTTCTACGGCTACGCGGTCTTCCTGATCGGCCCGATGCGTACGCTCACCGAGGTCGCCGACAAACTGACCAAGGGCCATGTCGCCGCCCGTCGCGTGGTGCGCATTCTGTCCATCGAACCCGAGGTGTCAGGGGGCACCGGCACCAGTGAGGGCGGCGTGCTGCGCGACTCCTACAGCGGCGTCACCGTCCAGCCGGGCGTCATGACCGCGATCGCGGCCGCTCTGCCGGAGGACGCCATCGCCATCGCCGACCGGCTCGGCCGCTACGCCGACGGCGACGTCACCTTCGGTGGGGTCGACCTGGCGACACTGCCGATGGCCGAGATCCGTACGCGCATCCTGGTCGCTGACAACGGCGCCCGCCTGTTCACCGGGAGGCTCCGCGACGAGCTCGACGTCCGTGGCGACTCTTCCGGCGAGCTGGACGTCCGTGGCGACTTTTCCGGCGGGCTCGGCGTCCGCGGCGACTCTTCCGGCGAGCTCGATGTCCGTGGCGACTCGTCCGGTGAGCGGGTGGAGCAGGCGCTGTACGCCGCCTGCGCCGAGGACATCATCGAGGCCCTGCCCGACGGGCTCGACGCTCTGGTGGCCGAGGCGGGACGGGAGTTCTCCGGCGGGCAGCAGCAGCGGCTCCGGCTGGCCAGGGCGCTGCTCGTCGATCCGGAGGTGCTCATCCTGGTCGAGCCGACCAGCGCCGTGGACGCCCACAGCGAGGCCCGCATCGGCGAGCGGCTGGCCAAGGCCCGCGTCGGCAAGACCACGTTGGTCTGTACGACCAGCCCGCTGGTGCTCGACCGCACCGACCACGTGATCTACGTCGAGAACGGCAGGGTGCTCGCCGAAGGCACGCACCGCGACCTGCTGGCGACCTCGCCGGAATACACCGCGACCGTGACGAGAGGGGAGGACTGACGATGGCCCGCGAGATCCTGCCGGTCGCCGACCAGAGACAGGTGCGTGCCTACGCCAGGCGGCTGACGCTCAAGTATCCGCGTCAGCTCACTGTCGTGCTCGCCCTGCACGGGCTCGCGGCGATCGTGGGCCTGGCCGTGCCCTGGCAACTCGGCAATCTGGTGCAGAACGTCCAGGACGGCGGCCACGTCAACGTGCTGCTCTTCGCCGTCGGCATCGGCGCGTTCCTGTTCGGGCAGGGCGCTCTGGTGCGTTACGCGGTGCTCGCCTCGGCCAAGCTCGGTGAGAAGGTCCTCGCCGAGCTGCGTGAGGAGTTCGTCGACCGGGTGCTCGGCCTGCCGCTGTCGACGGTGGAGCGGGCCGGGTCCGGCGACCTGATCACCAGGACCTCCCGCGATGTCGACTCCCTCTCCCAGACCGTTCGGCACGCCGTGCCCGAGACGCTGATCGCGATCGTCACTTTCACGATCACCGTGGGCGCGATGGTGCTGGTCAGCCCGCTGCTCATGCTGCCGATGCTGATCGCGGTGCCGCTGCTCTGGATCTCCACCCGCTGGTACCTCAACCGCGCCCGCGACGGCTACTTGCGCGAGAACGCCGCCTACGCGGACATGACCGAGGGACTGGCCGAGACCGTCGAAGGCGCCAGGGCCGTGGAGGCGCTCGGCCTCCAGCGGCGGCGGGAGGCGCGGACTGCGAACGACATCCGTGGCTCGTTCGCCGCCGAACGCTACACGCTGTGGCTGCGCACGATCTGGTATCCCGCCGTTGAGCTGGGCTACGTGATCCCGGTCGTCTCGACCCTGTTCATCGGCGGCCTGTTCTACACCAACGGCTGGGTGTCGCTGGCTCAGGTCACCGCCGCCACCTTGTACGCGCAGCAGCTCATCGACCCGCTCGACCGGTTTCTCATGTGGATCGAGGAGTTGCAGGTGGGCGGGGCCGCCATGGCCCGGCTGCTCGGCGTCGCAAACGTGCCTGACGACCGGACCGCCTCCACCGCGCGGCCCGAGGGCGAACTGCTGGAGGCCGACGACGTCCGCTACGCCTACCGCGAGGGCCGCGACGTGCTGCACGGCGTGTCGCTGACCGTCCGGCCGGGGGAACGGCTGGCCATGGTCGGCCCTTCCGGCGCGGGCAAGTCGACGCTCGGCAGGTTGCTGGCGGGCATCCACGGGCCGCGTACGGGCGCGGTGTCGGTGGGCGGTGTGCCCCTGGTCGACCTGCCCCTCGACGACCTGCGCGGCCACGTCGCGCTGGTCACCCAGGAGCACCACGTGTTCAAGGGCACACTCCGTGACAACCTGCTGATCGCCCGTCCGGACGCCGACGACACCGCCGTGCGCGCGGCCCTCACGGCGGTCGACTCGCTCGACTGGGTGCTCGCCCTGCCCGACGGACTCGACACGGTCGTCGGGTCCGGCGGGCTGGCCGTCTCCCCTGCCCACGCCCAGCAGTTGGCGCTGGCCCGCCTGGTGCTGGCGGACCCGCACACGCTGGTGCTGGACGAGGCCACCTCGCTCATCGACCCCCGAGCCGCCCGGCACCTGGAGCGGTCGCTGGCGGCGGTGCTCGACGGTCGCACGGTGATCGCCATCGCCCACCGCCTCTACACGGCGCACGACGCGGACCGGGTGGCGGTGGTCGAGGACGGACGGATCAGCGAGCTCGGGTCGCACGATGAGCTGGTGGCGGAGGGCGGCTCGTACGCGGCCCTGTGGAGTAGCTGGCACGGGACCCCGGCCAGCACCCGCTCCCTCGCCACGGACGAGTCGGCAGAGTGGCTGGCACAGCACTCCTGACCGCCGACTCCTGGTCACCGACTCTGGTGACCGGCTACCGGTCATCGGCTCCTGATAGGCGGCCTTTGGGAGTCGATGAGTCGGCTCCCGATGGGCGGCCTTTGGGAGTCGATGAGTCGGCTTCCGGGGGTGGTCAGCACTTCGCTTCAGGGGACGGCAAGGTGCGGTCTGTCAAGTAGCGGAACATGTGGTTGCGGGCGCACTCGTTGAAGGCGAAGAGCGTGTGTCCTGGGCCCTCGTGGCGGATGGTGGCGCTGCCTGGCACCTGCCTGAGAATCCGGGCGACCGCGTCGGACTCGCGCCAGGCCCCAGCGCCCAGCATCGGTGGCAGGCCCTTGGGGAGGGGTGCGGGCGGGTTGGTCACTGATACCGGCCAGCCGATGCAGCCGAGCGTGCCCGTCGCCAAAGTGTTGGCCGCGCCCGCGTTGGGGGCGATCTTGCGGAGTCGGGCGATCGTCTTGTCGAGTTCGGCGCGGCCGGCGGGGCGTGGCCAGTCGGTGCACTCGGTGACGCCGGTCGACTGGTCGGGGTAGCGGGAGCCGCGGGCGGGGACGAAGCCGGAGGCGTCGCCGCGTACGGCCTTACGGAGGGCCTCCGCCAGCTTGGGATAGCCGTCGGGACCCTGATGGGCGAACCCCATGGCGAGGGATTGCAGGTCGCCCCCCGTATAGGCGATCCCTGCAGACTTGGCCGGGACCGGGGAGCGGTCGGCCTTGGCGACCAGACCGCGCCACTGGGCGGACAGCTCTCGGCACTTGCCGGCACCGGCGCACCAGGTGAAGAAGCGGTTGAAGGACGTCTCGTTGTCCTTGGCCATGTTGACCATGTCGGTGGTCCAGTCGGTGCCGCTGTGGCTGATCGTGCCGTCGAGCACCATGGTGCGCACCTGGCCGGGGAAGAGCCGGGCGTAGTCCTGCGCGTAGATCCCGGCGTAGGAGGCGCCGTAGAAGTTGAGCTTGCCGTCGCCCAGGGCCTTTCTGATGGCCTCCATGTCTCTGGCGTGGTCGGCCGAGCTCATGTTGGCGAACAGCTCGGGGTCCTTGTTGCGGCAGGCTTCCGCGTAGCCGCGGTTGGTGTCGGAGAGCCGTCCGAAGTCGGCGTCGTCTTTGGGGAAGTCGGGCAGCGGGATTCGGGTCCAGGTGCAGGCCAGCCCGGTGCTGAGGCCGCTGAACTGCGAGCCGTAGCCGCGGGTGTCCCAGGTGATGACGTCCATCCGTTCGCGCAGCTTGGCCCAGAGGTCCGCATAGGTCTGGGTCAAGGCGATGCCGGGGGCACCGGGGCCGCCGTAGGCCACCAGAACCGACCCTTCGGAGGAGGTGCCGGTGGCCTTCAACCGGCCCAGCTTGAGGGTGATCTTGCGGCCGTCGGGTTTCTGCCAGTCGGCGGGGACCTGGAGGTCGGCACAGGTCATCCCGACTTTGTCGTTGGGGCAGGCGGACCAGTCGAGGGTGGCCGCCTGCTGGGACTGGACGCCGGAGCCGAGGAGGGCCATGGCGATGGAGAGGGAGATGTGCTTGAGCATGCGCACGACGATCCCGCAGCGGGGGTTGCGGGCACATCGGACCAGGGGCTGGTCTGGGGGGAGGCGAATCAGCCCGTGGCATGTCATGCCACGGGCTGATGACACCTGCGACGCGGCCCACCCCGAGAGGTCGACCGACGAGTGTCACCTACAGCGCAGGAAGCCGGGCCACGGCCCGCCCCAGGCGGTCACACGCCCAAGGACCTCTTCAGGAACTCCACCTGCAGCAGCAGCAAGTTCTCCGCCACGACCTCCTGCGGCGTCATATGGGTGACGCCCGACAGCGGGAGCACACTGTGCTGCCGCCCCGCCGCCAGCAGCGCCGACGACAGGCGAAGGGTGTGCGCGGCCACGACGTTGTCGTCGGCCAGCCCGTGGATCAGCAGCAGCGGCCGCTCCAGCTTGGCCGCATCGCCGAACAGCGAGGAGTTGTCGTACACGTCCGCCTGCTCGTCCGGATGCCCCAGGTACCGCTCGGTGTAACACGTGTCGTACAACCGCCAGTCCGTCACCGGCGCCCCCGCCACCGCGGCGTGGAACACGTCGGGCCGGCGCAGCACCGCCAGTGCCGCCAGGAAGCCGCCGAACGACCAGCCCCTGATGGCCACCTTCGTCAGGTCGAGGTCGTCAGGGTATTGCTCGGCCACCCCCTGCAGGGCGTCGATCTGGTCCTCCAGCGGGGGCGTGGCCAGGTCGTTGAGTACGGCGCGTTCGAAGGCGGGGCCCCTGCCCGGGGTGCCGCGGCCGTCGGCCACGATGACGGCGAAGCCCTGCTCGGCGAACCATTGGCTCTCCAGGTAGCCGCCGCGACGGTTGAGCACCCGCTGCGCGTGCGGCCCGCCGTACGGATCCATCAGGACCGGTAGCTTCCGCGAGCCCTGCTCGTGCCAGGAGGGCAGTACCACGGCGGTGGAGAGGTCGCGGCGGCCGGAGCGGCCGAGCGAGACCCGCAGATCGAGGCCGGGGCGTTCGGCCAGCGAGGGGATCGGGATGGCCATGCCGTCACGCCGTACGACCGTGGTGGACACGCCCTCGGTGTCGAGGCTCTGCTCGGTCAGTACGCCCACACCGCCGGACATCCGCCCAGAGAACACGCCGGACCGGGTCGACACGGGCAGCAGCGAGTGGCCGTCCCAGGTCCACAACTGGATCTCGGTGGGGTCGCCGCTCGCGCTGAACAGCACGCTGTCATGGTCGACGTCGAGCACCGCGCGTACTTGCAGGGTGGGCGGAGTGACGGCGCGGTCACCCACGAACAGGCGATTGCCGCCGTCGGCGGCGGCCACCCAGACCAGCGAGCCGTCGTCGAGGTGCGCGGGCACGCCGGTGACGACGTCGACCCAGGCCGGATCGGTGTCCTCGCGGACCAGCGTGGACACGCCGGTCGCCGGATCGACCGCGAACAGGCGCAGCCTCTTCTGATCACGCGACATGGTCACGATCGACAGTGCATGGGAGCTCCAGGCGGCCGTCGTGAGGTATTCGTCCTCGTACGGCACCGCCACGCGCGACCCGTCGATTCCGAGCACGAACAACTGGGTCACCGCGTTGGGCGTGCCGGCGGCCGGATAGCGCTGGGCCGTCGCGGGCCGGTCCGGGTTGGCCGGGTCGGCGATGTGCCAGGTGTGTACCGGAGCCTCGTCGGCCCGTTCGACCAGGAGCGCGTCGCTCGACGGCGACCACCAGTAGCCGCGCATCCGGTCCATCTCCTCGGCGGCGATGAACTCGGCCAGACCGTACGTGACGGTCGGCGACTCGGGCTCCGCGAGCGCGCGGTCGTCACCTGCCGCGAGGGTGTGCACCCGTAGGGCGCCCCCGCTGACGTACGCGACCCGCTGGCCGTCGGGGGAGATGCGCGGGTCGATGACCGCGCCCGGCGTCTCCAGCCGCCGGGTGTCGCCGTTGGGCAGGTCGGTGACGTACAGGCCGCCGGCCAGCGCGAAGGCGGCCCGGGTCACCGAGGAGTCGGTGCTGTAGCCGACCACGCCGCCCGCCTGCTCGCGGCTGCGCTCGCGCCGGGCGCGCTCCTCGGGCGGGAGATCGCCGTCGTCGGCGTCGAGCGTACGCGGGTCGACCACGAGGCGCTCGACGTGAGTCTCGGTGTCGAGTTCCCATAGGCACGTCACCGGGTCGGTGCCGGACTTCGTACGCAAGAACACGACTTTGCCGCCGTCGGGGGAGATCGTGAAGCCCCTGGGCACTCCGAGGGTGAACCTGCGGGTCCTGGCCGACAGGCGCGGGAAGCTCTCACTCATGCCCTAATCCTGCCAGTACGCTCGAACGCATGACTGACCGACGGCTGCTGCTGGTGCACGCCCACCCCGACGACGAGTCGATCGGCACCGGCGCGACGATGGCCAAGTACGCGGCGGAAGGCGCGCACGTCACGCTCGTGACCTGCACGCTCGGCGAGGAGGGGGAGGTCATCCCCCCGGAGCTCGCCCACCTGGCCGCCGACCGCGACGACACGCTGGGCACGCACCGCATCGCCGAACTCGCGATGGCCTGCAAGGCGCTCGGCGTCGAGGACCACCGCTTCCTGGGCGCGCCGGGCCGTTGGCGCGATTCGGGCATGATGGGCGTCGCCTCCAACGACCGGCCCAACGCATTCTGGCAGGCCGACCTCGACGAGGCGGCGGGGGAGCTGGTCAAGGTCATCCGCGAGGTACGGCCCCAGGTCTTGGTCACTTATGACGACAACGGGTTCTATGGGCATCCCGACCACATTCAGGCGCATCGCGTTTCGCGGCGGGCGTACGAACTCGCCGCCGACCCACGCTTCGGTGAGGGGGCGCCGTGGCGGATCACGAAGTTCTACCACACGGCCGTCGCCAGGTCGGTGATGCGCCGTACGGCCGAGGCGCTGCGCGCGGCCGACGTCGGCTTTCTCGTCGAGGACGTCGACGACATGCCGTTCGCCAGCCCCGACGAGGTGATCACCACGGAGATCGACGCGCGGCCGTGGGTCGGCAACAAGCTGGACGCCATGCGCGCGCACGCCACGCAGATCAGTGTGGACGACCCGTGGTTCGCGCTCTCGAACAACATCGGCCAGGAGGCGCAGGGCGTCGAGCACTACATCCTGGCGCTCGGCGCGCCCGGCCACGCGATGCCTGGCCCGCCGATCGAGGCGGGCGGGATGGGAGCGCCGCACACCCGCGAGAACGATCTCTTCGCAGGCATCCACTAACCTCGTTCTTCATGGAGCAACGCAGCCAGGCCGAGTCGGCGTTGGGTGGAGCCGCCTACGGCATGCTGTTCGTGTTGGGGCTGGTCATGGGCATCGTGGGCGGGTTCACGCAGGCGATTTGGCACGTCGGACCTGTCCCGTTCGTCGGGATGATCCCGGGTTCGGCGATCGGCTGGCTGCTCGCGCTCTTCGGCGTCTGTTTCGGGGCGGGCAAGCTCATGGGTTCGCGCCTCGGGGTGTCGGTGACGGCGCTCGGGTGGCTGCTGGTGTCCATGCCGTTCTCGCTCAGGCTCTCGCAAGGCGACCTGGTGATCTCCGGTAGCCCCTCCGGGTTCGTCTACTTGTACGGGGGCATGGCGGCGGTGGTCGTGGCCTTCTGGCTGGCGCCCTCGTCGGGCGGCGGTTCCTGGTTGTTGCATGGCCAGCAGCCAAGGAACCCGACTTAGAGGCATAAAGTAGCGATCGTGCACCATGGTTCCACAGAGCAGCACGTCGATCGGGACATCTACCGCAAGGTGGTCGGCCGATTCGCCACTGGAGTCGCGATCGTCACGACCAGGCTCGACGGGATCGATCACGCGATGACCGTGAACTCGTTCACGTCCGTGTCACTGGACCCGCTGCTCGTACTGTTCTGCGCGGAGAAGGTGGCCCGGTTCCACGACGCCGTGGTGGAGGCGGGTGTGTGGGGGGTGTCGGTGCTGCCGGCCTCCATGGAGGACGCGTCGCGGTTCTTCGCACATCGGGGGCGGGAGCTCGACGGGCAACTGGAACGCTGGGCGCACCATCGGGGCGAGTCTGGCGTGGCGCTCTTCACCGACGCCGTGGCGACGCTGGAGGCCCGGACGACCTCCGTCCATGAGGGCGGCGACCACTCGATCGTGGTGGGTGGGGTTACCGCGCTCGGTGCCCGCGCTGACGACCGTCCGCTGCTTTACCACCAGGGCCGCTATAAGACGTTATGAGCAGTCTTTTGCGGCCGCCCCGGGTGCATGACTGGGGATTGTCCGGGGGCATGCTCCTCCGGTGGAGGTGGCTGAGCGCCGTGACGTGCGCGTTCTTGACCCCGGCCGTGGTCATGCGTGGGCCGGTGCCCCCTATGTGATGGGCTCTGTCGGCTCTACGGGCGGAATATGGGTCCTGTAGCCCCGTGCGCCCGTGCTCGTGCGCCCGTGCTCGTGCCCGTGCGTCCTGCGCGCGTGACTGTGCCTGCGCCCGTGTGCCCCGCGTGTGTGTCTGTGTGCGCGCGTGTGTATCCGGTCGCGTGTGTGGCCATGTGCTCGTGTGCCTAGTTGCCACGGTGACCGCCGACCCGGCGCCGGAGGGGGAGCCGGGTCGGCGGGTCGGGATTATTGGGCCTCGGGAGCTGGGGTTGTGTCCGTTGGCGCCGGTGCTTCGGCCGCCGTGTCCGTGGGCACCGGTGTTTCCGCCGTGGGGGTCGCCGACGGCGTTTTCGCCGCTGGCGGGCACGTGGGGACCGGGTCTGCAGCGGACTCGGTCGATGTCGCCGTCTCGGTGGCCGTCACGGACGCTGTGTTCGACGCCGTCTCGGGCGCTGTTTCGGGCGTTGTCTCGGAAACCGTGTTCGACGCCGTGACCGACGGGGTCGGGGTCGGGGTCGGGGTGGGTGCTGGTGTCGCCGAGGTAGTCGGGATTGCAGAGTTTGTTGGGGTTTCTGGGTTTGTTGGGGTTTCGGTGGGGGCCAACGGTTCTGCGGTGTTGGGTTGGCAGGTGAAGGTGACCGTGGCGGTGACGGTGGCCGCTGGGGCGGCTTCAGTTACCGTGACCGTGGCCTGCTGGGTGACCGTGGTGGTCGCCGTGGCAGTTTCGGTCACTGTCGCGGTCGCCGTATTGGTTGCCGAATCGCTGGTGCCAGGGGTGCCGGTGATCGTCGCCGTGGCCGTCGCCGTTGGGGTGGCTGTCACGGTGCGAGTGGGCCAGGGCAGGACCTTGACCTTGATGCCGGGTTTGCCCTTGACCTTGTAGCTACCCTTGCCGATCTTCTTGCTCGTCTGGCCGGCACCGGTGGTCACGGGGAGGTCGGTGGCCGTCGTCTTGCACGACTTGGCCTTGCAGACCTTCTGTTTCACGCTGAACCTGGCCGCTCCGTCGTACTTGACGGAGACATCCAGATACGAGACGCCTTTCTTCTTGACGACCTTCGTCTTCGCGGTGTACTTCCCGACTTTAGGGGTGGGGGTCGTCGTCGGGGCGGCGGCGGGTAACGCCACCTCTGCGCGGAGAGGAGGGCCAGTGGAATTGAGGGGATCGGACGCTGACGTCTGGGTGATCGCGACTCCGCCGACCCCGGCCAAGGCCATGGTGCCGACCAGCGCGCCCACGATGGTGAATCTCATAATCCTGCTCTTGGGGGAGATTTCAGGACGCGGATCATTATTCCGTCTTGTCAAGATTGGTCAAGGCTGAAACGCATGAACAGGCGCTATCGGTTCCGGCGGGCGGTGAACTACGTCAACCTCTCCACCCCGCTCGGTCTGCTGATCTCCGTCGTAGGCGGTGCCACGAGGCAGAGTGGGCCCAACGGCCTCGTCCTCGCGTTCGGCTACCGCTACCGCTTCCCCATCGCCGGGGCCTTCACCGTCGGAAATGTCGTCCTGACCAGGCGCGACTCGCTCGAAGACCAGCTCATCCGGCACGAGGGCCGGCACGCCACCCAGTGGGCCTGGTGCGTCGGCCTGCCGATGCTCCCGCTCTACTTGGTGGCCATGCTCGTGTCCGTAGTGGTCTGCGGGCACCAGGCCTCGTACAACGTCTTCGAACGGCTGGCCGGACTCGACGACGGCGGCTACCCACGCGCACCCCTCTGGTGGAGAAGGGGCGGGGGCCGGGATCGGTTGGGGTGAGCCGCCCGCCTCTGGTGGGGCGGGGCGGGGGCTATTGGGGTGATCCGTGTACCCCTCTGATGGGGAAGGGGCGCAGGTCACGATTGGTCTGGGTGACTGATCCGCTACGTAGGGCAGAGCGACGCGTATGACGCAGACGATCGAAGTCCCGCACTGGCCGGACAGCTTCAAGGACCGCCTCACCGCCCCCCTCCCTGAGTTTCGTGAGTTGCTGAGCGTCACCTGGCACGGCGCGTTCCGTCCGGACATCGGTGACGCCGACCAGATCCCGGTGCTGCGCAACGGCGGTCTTCCTCGGGCCGCCACCGGCGAGACCATGGTGACCTGGGTGGGTCACTCCACATTCGTCCTGCAGATCAGAGGGTTAACGATCCTGACCGATCCGGTGTGGTCGCGCAGGATTCCCGGAGTACGGCAGCGGCTGACGCCTCCGGGTGTCGCCTGGAGCGACCTGCCGAGGATCGACGCCGTGGTGATCAGCCACAACCACTACGACCACCTGGACGCGCCCACCATGCGCAAGCTGCCGAGGGACACACCGATCCTCGTGCCAGCCCGGCTGAAGCCCTGGTTCGACCGGCGCGGCTTCACCCGGGTAACAGAGCTGGATTGGTGGGAGTCCACGTCGATCGACGGCGTCACGTTCGACTTCGTACCCGCCCACCACTGGAGCCGGCGGACCGTCTGGGACACATGCAAGACGCTTTGGGGTGGGTGGGTGATCGACGGCTCGGTCTACTTCGCGGGCGACACCGGCTATGGAGACCGGCTGGCGCAGATCGGGGACAGGTTCGGTGGGCTGGATCTGGCGCTCATGCCTGTGGGGGCGTATGAGCCGCACTCGTTCATGAAGGCCGCGCACGTCAACCCCGAGGAGGCCGTGCAAGGCTGTCTGGACGTCGGGGCGCGGCGGATGGCCACCATGCACTGGGGCACGTTCGTGCTGTCGGGGGAGCCATTGCTGGCGCCGGTCGAGGCCGCACGGTCCGCCTGGCGCGCCCAGAGCTTGCCACGAGAGGGCCTGTGGGATCTGGCGATCGGGGAGTCACGTTCCTTCATCTCCTGATGTGTGTGGGCTGTGCGCTGGCGGGCGGGGAGTCACGTTCCTTCGTCTCCCGATGCGTTTGGGCTGTGCGTCTGGGGGCGGAGGAGCGTGCCCAGAGTCAGGGCGCCGATGGCCAGGCCTGAGATCGCGCCCGCGCAGAGCACCGAGGCGGTTGACGGGCTGACGATGGTGATGCCGAAGAGGGCCAGGGCCGAGATGATCGCGGAGACGGTGATGTACGTCCAGATCGCCAGTCGTACGACACGCAGGCGGGTTTGCTCGGACGGGTGGGTGCGGGAGAGGAGCCAGGCCAGGGCGGGCAGGAGCAGCACACCGTGCATGAGGATGGCGTGGGCGGGTTTGAGCGAGCCGGCCACTGTGTAGGCGAGCTGCTGAGAGCCGGTCAAGGCCTCGAACACTCCGCGGGCGATCATGATGCCCCCGAAGGCCATTGCCGCCAGGAACGTGCCGAACCCGGCCTGGACGGCCAGACGCATGCTGGGCGATCCGGCCAAACGCGCGATGGGTGACCCACTGGGAACCGTGTTGGATGTGGTGAGATTCGTGCTGGGGGACCCGCCGATACCTGTGCTGGGTCCGGTGTGATCCGTGGTGGGCGACCCACTGAGACCTGTGCTGGGCCCAATGAGACCCGTGCTGGGGGTGCCGCCGAGGTCCGTGCTGGGCGACTTGCCGGTATTCGGATGTGATGGGCGGAAGGCGCTGACCGTCATGAAGATCGCTATGGCGATCAGGGTGAAGCCGCCGGCGGCCAGTGTTCTGGCGATGAGCGAGTCCACGTCGGTGGACATGTTGAAGTGCGAGGGCACGCCGCGCCACGCCTGCACGCTGATGAGGGCGACTTCCACGACCGAAGCCGCCGCGAAGACGCCCAGGAAGACGTTGCGCCTGCGTAGTCGGATGAACTGTGACACCCAGGTGAGCGAAAGCACGCTCAACCCGAACGAGACCCCGAACGTGAACGGTTTGCGCCACGACACGGGGCCGTCCCACGGGCCACCGTCGAGTACGAGCACGCCCAGGTGGACGAGCCCGGAGACGATCAGGAGCAGTCCGATCACGTACCAGAGGCGAGTCATGTTCGCCATGGTGACGTGGAGGAGGGGCGCGGGCGTCAGCCCAGGGTCTTGATTCCACATACGGCTGTGGTCGTAGCTGCCAGGTCAGGGGATGAGGCACAGGGGTTGAGGAGCGCCCCACCAGGACAGGGAGCAAGGGGCAATGGGCAAGGACGCCTCGGCAGGGTCGGGGAGCGCCAGCGCCTCGGCAGGTCAGGGAGCGCCCTGCCGGGCCAGGAGTGGGCCGCAAAGGTCAGAGAGTGAGCCGCCAGGTCAGGAAGCGGGCCGCCTGGTCAAGGGGCGGGCCGCCTGGTCAAGGAGTGAGGCGCAAGGTGTGGACGGCGGCCTTCTTGACGGTTGCCGGTCTCGAGTACATCGGGAGCAATTGTCCCTTCGCCCACAGCGGTGCCTGGTCCCAGTAGTTGTCGTGGAACGCGTGCCCCGAAGCCCCCGTCAGGTTGATCCATTCAGACTTGTCCAGATCGCCCAGGTCGATGATCATCCGCATCGACGGCACCGAAGTCACCGCGTAGTCGCGCTGCGCGTTCCAGCCGGTGGCGTTCGGGGCGTCCTTGCTGCCCGGTACCTCGAACGGGCCCCGGTTGAAGAGTGCCTCGATGGGCGCTATGCCCGATGTGCCGAGTGAGCCGTTGGTGAGCGTCAGCTGGTGCAGGTCGCCCCAGCGCCAGGCCGTGACGTCCGTGCCGAGCCGGTCGGACACCTCCTGGTAGGCCGAGGCCAGTGCCTGCTGAACGATGTCGTCGCGGGTCTCGGTACGGCCCTTGGTCGTGGTGTCGTCCCAGTACGGGTCGTCGGGGGTTTCGAGCAGTCGCTTGATCACCTCGTACCAGCGGTCGCCGCCGCTCGGCCTGGCACCGGCGGGCAGGTCGTCGTCGAACGTCAGCTTGAGCAACTGCCGCCAGACCGCGTTGAAGTACGCCGCGGGAGCCGAGTCGACGCCCTGTGAGCCGTCCCAGTCCTTCAGCGACTGCCTGGCCTGTACGGCCGGACCCGCCAGAGGCACCCGCATCAGGGCGGGGACCAGGGTCTTGGCCAGGCCGTTCTGGGTGTCCTGCTGGATCTTGGACATGGTCGTGGCGTCGACCTTGCCCTTCGCGATCTCCTGGTTGAGCCGGTCGATGATGCGCTGGGAGCGATAGCCGTACGCCCAGTCCTTGGTCAGCAGCGGCCGGTACTGCCTGGGGTCGATGACGGCGTTGTTGGCCGTCACGATGTAGCCGTCGGAGGGGTCCTCCATGGAGGGCAGCTGGTCGTAGGGGATGGGGGCGGTGCGCCAGTCGTACTCGCCGGTCCAGCCGGGCACCGGCCACGTGCCGTCGCCCTTCTGGCGTACGGGGATCCGGCCGGGCGCCTGGTAGCCGATGTGGCCCTCGGTGTCGGCGTACACCAGGTTCTGGGCCGGCACGTCGAAGAGCGCGGCCGCGGCGCGGAACTCCTGCCAGTCGGTGGCCGAGTTCAGTGCGAAGATCGCGTCGACCGTGGTGCCGGGCGTCAGGGCGGTCCACTGGAGGGCCACGGCGTTCGCACCGTCGCTCGGTTTGACGTCGCCCATCACCTCGTTGATCAGTGGGCCGTGCCGGGTGCTCCTGACGTTCAGTGTGACCGTGGCGCCACCGGCCACCTTGATCTCTTCCCGCCGGGTCTCCAGCTTCACCGACTCGCCCTTGTACAGGTACATGTCGCCCTTCACCCGCTCCAGGAACAGGTCGGCCACGTCGGGGCCCAGATTGGTGAAGCCCCAGGCGATCTTGCCGTTGTGGCCGATGATCACGCCGGGAACGCCGGAGAAGCTGAACCCGGTCACGTCGTACGCGCAGGATTCCGTGATCTTCCGGCAGTGCAGCCCGACCTGGTACCAGACGGACGGCATCTGCGCCGACAGGTGCGGATCGTTCGCCAGCAAGGGCTTGCCGCTGGCCGTGTGCTCGCCGGAGACCACCCACGAATTCGACCCGATGCCCTCGCGGTCCGCGGCGCTCATCGTGCCGGGCACCGCGTCGAGCGCCTTCGCGGCCTGGGCGAGCGCCCTGGCCGCGCCCTGGCCTGGTGTCGTGGCCTCCTGCGGCGTGGTGCCGCGTGGCGTGGTCTTGCGTGTCGTGGTGCCATGCGGAGTAGTGCCGCGTGGAGTGGTGCCGCGTGGGGTGGTGCCGTCCGTTGTGGTGCCGCGTGGGGTGGTGCCGTCCGTTGTGGTGCCGCGTGGAGTGGTGCCGTCCGTTGTGGTGCCGCGCATGGAGGTGTCGCGTGCGGGCAGACGGTCGCGCTGGTCGAAGCGGTCGTTGGCGATCGTGCCCTGGGTGACGATCGGCATATGGCTGTCGTACGGGTAATCCGGGTAAAGCTGCTCAACCCGGGCCCGAGGCAGCTTCGTAAGCGCCAGAGCGCGGTCGATCTCGTCTTCCATGTTGGAACGCAGGTCCCAGGCCATGGCCTTGAGCCAGGCGACGGAGTCGAGCGCGGTCCACGGCTCGGGCTTGTAGGACCCGTTCTGCACCTTGAGCACCGAGTATTCGAGGCTCCGGTCGGAGGCGTTGGGGTTGGCCTGGAGCCAGGTGTTGACGCCCTTGGCGTACGCGTCGAGGTAGCGGCGGGTGCTTTCGCCCAGCTCGGGCAGCTCCTGCTCGGCCACCTTGCGCCAGCCCATGGTCCGGATGGCCTTGTCGTTGTCGAGCGTCGCCTTGCCGAACAGCTCCGACAGCCGCCCTGAGGTCACGTGCCGCCGGAAGTCCATCTCCCAGAACCGGTCCTGCGCGTGGACGAACCCCTGAGCCATGAACAGATCCTCGGCCGTGTCCGCGTAGATCTGTGGAATTCCCGCTTTATCGCGATAAATCTCCACATTCCCGGTTAAACCGGGTAGCCGCACGGCTCCGTCCACCTGAGGGAACGACCGTCGCACCGTGTACACGAGCACCCCGGCGAGCACCAGCGCGAGGACGAGGACCACGGTCAATGCCCGCGCCACCCACCGGAACGGCCAGGGCATCCAGGCGTAGGGCCGCAACCTCACGAAGACCTCCATCTCTCGCGCAGCCCCTCAAGTCTGACAGCCCACGATCACTACTCCCGCCCCACGAGCCCCTCCTGAAACACCGGCGCCTACGGGGTTCCAGCACATGGAGACGGCCTGCCAGGGGCAACGAAAGACCGACTGCGCCAACATCGAACTATCGAGACACGGGCCGATGCTCCCGTCTTCAGGCGGGATGGTGTGGGCGCGGGCGTGGCGAGGTAGGCGGCTCGGTGCAGCGTCAAGCATCCTGGCTGCTGCGTAAGCAGCAGGCGAGGAGCACGTCAGTCCCACACCTGTCCGGAGGGCGTATCAGAAACCCGGACACCCATGCTCACAAGGGACTCGCGCAGCCGGTCCGACGCCGCCCAATCCCCCGCCTCCCGAGCCCGCGCCCGTTCGGCCAGCAGTTCCGCCGCCCCCGGCGGCAACGCCGGCCGTCGGGACCGCCCGATCTCGACGGCCAGGTCCAGCCCCAGCACCTGGTCCAGATGCAGGAACGACTCCAGCTTCGCCCCCGGCGCCACCGACTCGTCCCGCTCCAGCTCCCGAAGCGCACGTAGCGCGGTCGGCGTGTCGAGGTCGTCATCGAAGGCCGACTCCGCCCGCCGCACGTAGTCGGCCGCCATCGGCGCGCTGGGCGACTCCGACCACTCGGCCACCCGTGTCCGCCACCGCCGTACGGTCCTGTCGGCCGCGTGCAGGGTGTCCCAGGTGAGGTTGAGCTGCTGCCGGTAGCGGTGTTCCAGGAACGCCAGGCGTACGGCCAGCGGATCGAGGCCCGCCTCGGTCACGTCCGACAGCAGCACCACGTTCCCGGTGGACTTGGCCATCTTCCGCCCGTCGAACAGCAGGTGCTCCCCATGCACCCAATGACGCACCACCTCGTGGCCGGCCGCCGCGTTCGACTGGGCCCGCTCGTCCTCGTGGTGGGGGAAGCGCAGGTCGATGCCGGCGGTGTGGAGGTCGATGCGCTCGCCGAGGAAGTGCAGCGACATGGCCGAGCACTCGATGTGCCAGCCGGGGAAGCCGCGGCCCCAGGGGGCCGCCCAGGACAGTTCGCCGTCGGAGGGCTTCCAGAGGGCCCAGTCGGCGTGGAAGCGCTTGCGGGGGTCGGTGGCGTCGGGGCGGAGGGAGTCGAGGCGGTTGCCGGAAATTTCGCCGTAAGTGGGGAAGGACGTGGCGTCGAAATACACCGCTCCGTCCGGCAGCGCGTACGCGTGTCCCCGCTCGATCAGCTTGGTGATCAGCTCGATCATCAGGTCGATCGTCTCGCTCGCGCGGGGCATGTGCTCCGGCGGCCGCATGTTCAGGGCGGCGGTGTCCCGCTTGAAGGCGTCCTCGTAGTAGCGGGCCAGGTCACGCGGCGAGCGGCCCTCGGCCCGCGCCCGCATGAGCACCTTGTCCTCGCCGGCCTCCGAGTCGTCGGCCAGGTGGCCCACGTCGGTGATGTTCTGGCAGACCACCATGCGTACCCGCTGCCGCTCCAGGACCCGCCGGATCAGGTCGGACAGCAGCTGGGAGCGCAGGTTGCCGACATGCGCGTGGCGATAGACCGTCGGCCCGCAGGAGTACATGCGCATCGCGCGGGCGGGGGCGATCTCCTCGACCTGCCTGGCGCGCGTGTCGTAGATCCGCAACATCCCCCGAGCCTAGCCCCCGGCCGCCAAGGAACGTCAGCCACCCAAAAAGCCGACGATGTCCCGGTCTCCCCGCTCCCGCAGCCGCGCCAGCACCTCGTCACGCGTCGCCGTGTCCGGCAACCCGATGCGCGCCCCGATCAGCCGCAGCCCCTCCAACTCCGAGGTGACCGGAGCGGTGTAGCCGATCAGATAGAGCGCCCGGTTCAACGGCGGCATCCCCGGAGCCGCCGCGGGCAGGTAGCGGGTCAGCAGCTCGCCCCCGTCGGACACGGTGAGGAAGACGTGGTCGCCCTCCCCGGCCTTGAAGTCCGCCAGCACGTTCCTGATCGACCCCATGGTCGGCTGGTTGTGCCAGCTGATCACCACGTCCCCGGAGGGTGTCGCGGCCGTGAGCTGCCCGCCGGGAGCCATCCCCAGGTACGCCGCGAACCCCGTCGGCAGCGGCGACCCCGATCCGCGCAGGTGCTCGGCGTTGACGTCGACGCGATGCCACCAGCGGCCGTCGCGGCTGCGGAAGCTGCGCCGGGTCTCCGACACGTCCCTGCGCGGCTGGTACGGCTCGGCCTCACCGGTCGGCGAGGTGCCCGCCACCCGGATCCAGCCCCGCTGCGTCCGCTCGAACCCGGGGCCGCCCGAGTAGGCGCGCACCGAGCTCTCGCTGACGTCGTAGCGGGAGGTGAGGTTCGAGACGATCGTGCTGACCGACGCCTCACCGCCGGCGCGCTCGATCTCCCTGGCGATCATCTCCCTGATCCCCAGGTATTCGTCGCCGCCCCATCTGGTCAGCCCGTACTTGTTCCGGTCCACGCGGCGGAACCGCTCGTCGGCGGTGAGCTGGTTGCGGATGCCGACCAGGCTGTAGTCCTCGCCGATGCGCTCCTGGATCTCCTCCGGCGTCATCGGCCGCCCGGCCACCGCCAGGACCGCCTCCGTCTTCTCGTTGATGCTGCGCGGCCACGGCACCACGTGCTGGTCCAGTACGCGCAGCTGCGGCACGGCCAGGATCCACCGCTCGGCCACGTCCTCGCGGATGCCGAGCTGTGTGACCATGGTCACGGCCTCGCCTATCGGCCGCGGCCCGTCGGTGAACAGCTGGCGCGTCTTCTCCCTCAGCTCGTCCGCGCCGCCCGCGATCAGCCAGTCGTCGGCCTGCTCGTACCCGGTCAGCAGCGTGCGGACGAACCGCCAGGCGGGGATGCCCAGCGTGCGCAGCTCGCCGCGGTGCCACGGCACGGCCGCGGCCAGGTCGTCGGCGGGTACGGCCGAGCCGAGCCGGCCGCGCAGCCAGGTGACGTGTGCGACGAGCGAGACCGCCTCCGGGCCGCCCAGCCAGGCTTCGACATGGTCGCGCAGGTCGCGTTCGATCTGCCGGATCCGCTCCCGCGTGACCGAGAAGCGCTGCGCCAGCTCGTCGAGCGTGGCCCGCTGCGAGGCGTACAGGCGGTCGCGGGCGATCGCCCGCTGCCGCTCGTCCAGCGCCGCGAACAGGCCGTCGATCAATTCGGGCAGCGGCTTGTCCGGCCGCGCCACGGCCGCGGCGACCGGCTCGGACGGAGGTTCGAGCAACCGCTCGAACACCCCGCTGAACAGCTTCTGCACGACGTCCTTGCCCAGCATCTCCGGCGTACGCTCGGCCTCGGCAGGGTCGGAGAAACGCAGCAGCGGCAGGATGTCGCCGATCAGCAGGTGCCCCCAGCAGGCCACGGCGAGATCGGCGAGATGGCCCGCCACGGTCTGCGTAGTGATGACGGCGCACGCGCGGTCGAGGGGGATCGTCTGCCACCACGCCTCGGGAAGCTGGGGCTCCTCCACGATCGGCGCTATCTGCACAGGAGAAGTCCAGCGCAGCGGTGGCGCGAGGTCGCTCAGGCTGAGGTTCATTGAGGTCCAACCGGCAATGGGAAGATATCCGCAGTTCAGACTATGTGATCAGAGCGACAGAAAAGGGCTACCTCTTCCTGAATGGGAGATATAGAGCATGGATCGAGCCCGCGTGCAGGCTACATACAGCATGCTCCGTTCCCGTTGCAGTGCTCTCGCCCGGGCCCCCGGTTCGTCGGGCGGCGGTTCGGGCACCACGCCCTCCGCCACGCCGATGAGCGCGACCCGCTCGAACTCCAGCCCCTTCAGATTCTGGAACGCCGCCACCCGCACGTCCGCCCGCCCGAGCGCCTTACGCGCCTCACGGACCAGCTTCGAGGTGCGCGCGCCGACGGCGATCTCATCGGCCGGGACACCGTCGTCCAGCCAGGAGACGACCGTGGCCACCAGCCCGGCCAGCTCCGCTTCCGGCGAGTCGTAGGCCCTGAGCACCGGCCGCTCGCCGTTGCGCAGCGCGCGGAACCCGTACAGCGGGGACATGCCCTTGACCAGCCCGTCGGCGGGACTGCCGCCGCGCAGCCGGACCGCGAACGACAGCAGCTCCTGCGGCAGCCGGTAGGACACCTTGAGCGTGTGCTGCAGAGCCGGGATGCCCACCGAGCCGAGCGTCACGCGCGTGTCGGTGATCCGCTGGTGCGGGTCGCCGACGATGAACAGGTCGTCGTGCGCCCGCGGCGCCACCGCCCGCAGCAACCGCCACTGCGACGGGCTGATGTCCTGCGCCTCGTCCACCACGACGTGCCGGTACGGCTTGCGGCCCGGCTCGATGTCGTCGAGCAGGTCGCCGGTGGCCCTCGACAGCAGCCGGAGCGCCTCGTCGGTCAGCTCGGCCAGCGTACGCGCGCCGGGGCCGATCAGCGCCGGGCGCCGGCCCTCCGCGCTGGCCACGATGCGCATCGCCAGCCGCTCGGCGTTGTCCACGTCGACCCGCTTGCGCGTCACCCCGTCGTCGATCAGCCGGTCGAGCCGGTCTGACAGATCCTCGCCCAGTCCCTGCGAGTACGTCACCAGCAGCACCGGCCCGCTCCCGTGCGCGGCCAGATGGGCCGCCCGATGCAGCGCGATGATCGTCTTGCCGGTGCCCGCCCCGCCGATCACCAGCACCGGGTGCTCGTAGCGCGCGGCGCGGGCCAGCCGGTGCTGTTCCGGACGCGGGAAGGCGCACCATTCCGGCGCGTCGAGGATCCGTTCCAGCTCCACCTTGTCCGCGGCGAACACCGCCCGGTCCGGACTGCGGCGCAGCGCCGCATGGAAGTCGTTTACATCGATGCGGTCGGCATCCGCGTCCGTGGCGCGGCAGGTGTCCAGCTCCCGCCAGGCTTCGGCGAGCGTGCCGCCCCGGGCCAGCACCGCGAGCGGCACGTGCTGAGTCGGGGGGAGCAGCGGTTCGAGCGCCTCCACGTCGGCCTCGTTGCTGATGAGCCGCACCAGCGGCAGCGCGCGTACGTCGATGCCCAGCGCGAGCAGATCACCATCGCAGATCGGGGCGAACAACCCCGAAGCACTCGCTGATCGCCGTAACGCGGGCTCGACTCGTTCGAGCGCCTCGGCGTCCCACTCCTCGACGACGCCGATCACCGGGTTGATCCCGTAGCGGTAGCGCTGCGCGTACGACCAAGCCTCGGGGTCCGGGAGCACGGTACGCAGCCAGTACACGTCCCGCTGGCGCACCACCACGCCCCGGTGGCCCGAAGTGAGGCGGAGCGTCGCGATCCGCGGGTCCCTGGCGCCCCTGACCCGCTCGGGGTGCGGGGCGCCCGAGACGTTCAGCAGCAGGCGGCGGAGTGCGACCACGGCGTCCCTGCGCACCGGCTGTGCCAGTGCGCTGAGGTCCCGGGGGAAGTCCGGGGCGATCGCCAGCCGCGGCACGGCTCAGTCCAAGAGTTGCAGCAGGTCGCGGTCCCCGCGTTCGCGGAGCCTGGTGAGCAGGTCGGGCAGTCCGACAGGTCCGGTCATCCCGATCCTGGTAGCGATCACTCTGGCGGCCTGGTCGCGGGTCCCGCCGGGGGCGGTGTAACCGACCAGGCGCAGCGCCTTGGTGATCTTCTCGGCCCCCTGCGCGGCCACCGGCAGGTGCCTGGCCCGCAACACGCCCTCGTCCGACAGCGTGAGGAACAGGTGCCCGCCCTCCTTCGCGCCGACGTCCGCGAGCAGCCGCTCGACCGATTCGAGCACCGGCCTGCCGTGCCAGACCATGGTCAGCTCGCCGGCCGCGCTCCGCACGGTCCTGCTCTCTCCCGGCGACAGTCCGAGGTACGTGGCGAACCCCGTGGGCAGCGCGCACTCACCGCCGCCGAGCTGCTCGGCCGTCACGTCGATCCGCAGCCACCACCGGCCGTCCGGCTGGCGGAAGCACCGCCTGGTCTGCGAGACGTCCTTCAGCGGCTGGTACGGCTTGGCCGGCTCGTTCGATGCCCCGTTGCCCTCGCCCACCACGACCTCGGCCGGAGCGAACGCCTGGAACTGCGGCGTCCCCGGCGGCGGCGACGGTATCGGGGGCACCTGGGCGAACGCGGATGCCGGGGGGACCTCAATGATCTGCGGCTTCGAAGGAGCCGGCGGCTCAGAGGGCCTGGCGGGCGCCTCCGACGGCAGCGTGGCCAGCACGAACTGCCAGGCGGGGACCTCCAGCGCGCGGATCTCCCGGGCGTGCCAGTCGGCCGCGCCGATCAGCTGGTCCCTGGGGGCGGCCGGGCCGATCGTCCGGCGCAGCTCGTCCAGATGCGCCCGGTACGGGGCCGCCTCCTCGCTGGCCAGCCACTGGCCGAGGCGGGCCCGCAACTCGGTCTCGGTGGCGGAGATGTCGGCGGGCGGCACGGCGAACAGCTTGGCGAGCTGGTCCACGGCGGACGGCTGGTCGGTGAAGACCCGGTTCTGGGCGACGGCCCAGCTCTTGTCGTCCAGACCGGCGAACGCGGCCTCGATCAGCTCGGGCAGCTCATGTCCCGCGGGCTCCGCCGGCTCCGGCTCCTCTGATTCGGCCGCCTCGAAGTCCGGTGTGTCGTACTTGGGTTTCGCCTCTTCGGGAGCGGGCTCAGGCTCAGGTGCGGCTTCGGCGTCCTGCGGTTCCGGCTGCGCGCCCTCGGCTTCGAGCGCGGCGGCCTCCTCGGCGGCGGGCTCCGGCGCGGGCTCGTCGGCGGCGTCCAGGACGGGCTGGGGCTCGGACTCCGGCTCGGCGGCCTCGTCGACGACCGGCTCGTCGTCGGCGTCGAGCACCGGCTCCTCGGCCTCTACGGCGTCCTCGGCCTTGTGAGCGGCCACCGCCTCTTCGGCGTCCGGCGCTTCCTCGTGCTCCGGTGCCTGCTCGGCGATCGGTGCCTGCTCAGCGACCGGGGCCTGCTCGGCGACGCGAGCCTCCTCGACGACCGGCTCGGCGCTCGGCGGCGCCTCCACAGGCAGCGCGACCGGCACAGCCTCGGGCGCGAGGGCAACCGGGGCCGGGGCTGAGGCTGGGGCGGATACCGGCGCCGACGGGCGCTGGAGCTGGGGTGCGAGGTGTACCAGGGCCGCGGAGAACAGCGTGTTGAGCACCGGACGCGCCTGGATGAACGGCTGGTCCACCAGCTCCCTGCCGGTCAGCGCGAGCAACCCCGACCACGACCCGGCGCGGTCCAGCGCGATCGCCACCTGCGGCTCATCGGCCTCGTCCGGATCCAGGACGTGCAGCGCCGGCAGCACGTCGCCCACGGCGGCGGCCGGCCAGTGCTCAAGCGCGATCTCCGTGAGCAGCTCGGCCAGCGGCTCGGGGCCGATGGCCGCGAGCACGAGCGGCATGGGCAGGCTGCGCCACCAGGCGTCCGGAAGCTCCGGCTGCCCGGTGAGCAGCGTGATCGTGGACGCGTCGCTCCACCTCAACGGTGGTACGAGGTCGCTCAGGCAGAAATTCATCCCGTTCCGTTCACCAGCCCCTCACGCCGCCGTGTCGTCGCAAGGCTCCTCAACTTCGTCAGCGGTGCAGCCTTACTCTCTCCGCCACTCTTTCCGCCGCCCACGAACAGACCATAGTCCGGCAAAACTCCCCTACGCATCATCCACTACGTATCAGCGCCGGACGGCGGCGAAGCGTAGACGGACGTAGTCGGCCATCCAGCCCGTCTCCCTGCGCAGAGCGGGTGCGGCGAGCTCGTTGACCCGCTGGAGCAGCGGCTCGACGATGTCCTTCGGCAGCCCCTCGATGACCGAGGACGCGAACATGCGTACCCAGTCGGCGGCCCCCTGCGGGCACTCCTCGAGCGGCGTCGGCCGGTCGAAGTACTCCAGCAGCCGGACCACGAAGCCCTCCTGCTCCAGCCGGCGGGCGTACTCGGCCGGCGTGGGGAAGTACCAGGGCAGGTCGGGCTCGCGCAGACCGTACTCCCGCCAGGCGGTGTGCATGGCGGCGGTGAGCTCCGCGCAGTTGCCCGCGCCGCCCATCTCGGCCACGAACCGGCCGCCGGGCGAGAGCGCCTCGTGCACGTTGGCGATGACGGAGACGGGGTCGCGGCTCATCCAGTGCAGCGCGGCGTTGGAGAAGACGGCGTCGTAGGCCAGCGCCACGCTGAAGTCGTGCCCGTCGCCGACGATGAAGTCGACACCCGGATAAAGGGCCAGGGCCTTCTCGATCATGGCGGGGGAGCCGTCGATCCCCAGGACGTCGGCACCCCGCGACGCGATCTGGGCGGTCAGCACCCCGGTGCCGCAGCCGAGGTCGAGCACGCGCTCTCCCGGCCGCGGATCGAGCAGGTCTACCAGGGGCGCGCCCTGCGTCGAGACGTAGCCGAAACTGCCGTCGTAGGCGCGACTGCTCCACCGCTCCAAGCTCGGTGTGTCGTATCGCAAGACGATCAGCTCTCATTCGTCAGACAAGGGCCCCCTGTGGCCGTGCTGTCTGTTCACTTTAGAGGTTGATTGTCTCCGCGACATATCAAGTCACAATGGTCTCATCGCACACTTTGCGTCCATCGCTTCTTGAGGTAGGACTTTCCGGCATCTGTCTGCGGAATCGTGAGGAGCACCGGCGGCCCGGGGGCGACGGGCATTTTGGCTGCCTGCTCGGCGTCGAGCGTGCCGCGCATCAGCATCGCCTCGCCGCGGGCGGGGCGGGCCCAGCCCTTCTGCAGGAGGTTCTGGCCCTCGTCGGAGAAGAGGAACTCCTGCCAGAGACGGGCCGCGGCGGGATGTGGCGCGTCCTTGCTGATCGCCTGTACGTGGTAGTCGCCGAGCGGCGCGTCACGCGGGATCGTCACCTTCCACGCCTCCGCGTCGCGGGCGCTGCGGGCGGCGTTGAGATGGTCCCAGTCCACGATCACGTTGGCCTTGGCCGGATCGGTGAGCCGGCCCGCCTGCTTGAGCTTCGCGAACAGCTCGACACCGCGCTGCGGCTGTGGCACGCCCGACACCAGCGAGGCGGCCATCACGCCGTCGAAGGCCGCCGCGGAGTGCAGCGGGTCGCCGTCGAGCGCGACCAGGTAGCCCGGCTTGGCGGCCAGATCGGCGAAGGAGGCGGGGGCGGGGACCTTGCGCGGGTCATAGCCGAGCGACATGTAGGCGCCGTAGACGCCGTACCAGGCGCCCGCGGGGTCCTTGATGTGGTCGGGCAGGTCCTGCCAGCCCTGCACCTTGTACGGGGCGAGCTTGGCGGCATCGGCCACCGCGACGTCGAGGGTGAGGTCGAACACGTCGGGTTTGAGCTGGGCGGCGGCGTCGATCTCGCGCCGGCTGCTGGCGCCGGGCTCGAGCTCGTTGACCTTGATGCCGTACTTGTCGGTAAAGGCGTCGATGATCGCGCCATAGTTCACCCAGTCCCGGGGAAGCCCGATCACGGTGAGCGAGCCTTCCCGCTTGGCGGTCGCGGCGAGGTTGTCGAGGGTCGTGAAACCCTGCTTCATGGAGGCGGCCTTGACGTTCACCGGCGGCAGCGGCTTCTCGGCCGGGGGCGACGACGCGCCGCATCCGGCGCTTGCGATGAGGACGGTTACGGCGGCGCAGATACGTACGGTCACACGAGGAATACTCGCCGTTACTTCCGTTCAGGTCGAGGAGGCGCGGCCGGAACGACCTTGGCCGCCACCAGCACCTCTTCGGAGATCTCCACCAGAGTGCCGTCCCTCTTGCGGACACGCAGGACGCCGCCGTCCCAGGATTCGAGAATTCCGACGGCGTCACGGAAGCCTTCCGGAACCCGTCTGCGGGTGGTGATCCGGGCGCCGACGTCAGCGGTTGTGATCGCGATCACGAGGCGAGCGGCCACGAGTTTGCCACCCTCCGTTTCGGCCAGTTGGCAAGCACGGCAATACTAGGGCTAGCAGACCGCCGTCAGAGTCATGCCATGGTGCGGAGAGAAGGAGCTCGAGGTGACCTACGTCATCGCGCAGCCTTGCGTGGACGTCCTGGACAAGGCGTGCATCGAGGAGTGCCCCGTTGATTGCATTTACGAGGGCGAGCGCATGCTTTACATCCACCCCGACGAGTGCGTGGACTGCGGCGCTTGCGAGCCAGTGTGCCCCGTCGAGGCCATTTTCTACGAAGACGACCTTCCCGAGCAGTGGAAGGAGTACTACAAGGCGAACGTCGACTTCTTCGAGGACCTGGGTTCGCCCGGTGGCGCCTCCAAGGTCGGCAAGATCGACAAGGACCACCCGGTCATCGCCGCGCTGCCGCCGCAGGCTGAAGAGCACTAGCCCGCACCCCGCAGCGGGGCGCCCGAACGGCGGGCCCCGCTGCCGGGCGTACGGCGCGCACGCCTGAGAGGTGGAGACGTGCACGCCTGAAACCTGGAGAACCGTGAACAACCTGCCCGACTTCCCTTGGGACCGGCTGGAGCCGTACAAGGCGCGTGCGCTGGCCCACCCCGACGGCATCGTCGACCTGTCGGTCGGCACGCCCGTCGACCCGGTGCCGCCGCTCGTCCAGAGCGCGCTCGTCGAGGCCGCCAACAGCCCCGGCTACCCGCTCACCCACGGGACGAAGGCGCTGCGGGAGGCCGCCGCCGGCTGGCTGCGCCGCAGGCACGAGGTCACCGTCGAGCCGAGCGACGTGCTGCCGCTGATCGGCTCGAAGGAGTTCGTCGCCTGGTTGCCCAGTTACCTGGGCGCCCGGCGGGTCGTCTTCCCCGAGCTGGCCTATCCCACCTATGACGTGGGCGCCCGGCTGGCCGGAGCGGAGGCGACGGCCTCCGACGGCCTGCTCGCGCTGGGGCCCCAGCACGTGGACCTCGTCTGGGTCAACTCGCCCGGCAATCCCACGGGCCGGGTGCTGCCCGTCGAGCACCTGCGCAAGGTGGTGGCCTGGGCGCGCGAGCGCGGCGTGGTCGTCGCCTCCGACGAGTGCTACATCGAGCTGGGCTGGGAGGAGCGACCCGTCTCCATCCTGCATCCCGACGTCTGTGAGGGCTCCCACGAGGGGCTGCTCGCGGTCCACTCGCTGTCCAAGCGCTCCAACCTGGCCGGTTACCGCGCCGGGTTCGTGACCGGCGACCCGGCTCTGGTCAAGCGGCTCCTGGAGATCCGCAAGCACGCGGGGATGCTCATGCCGGCCCCCGTACAGGCCGCCATGACGGCCGCGCTGGGCGACGACGCGCACGCGGAGGAGCAGCGCGAGCGCTACGCCAGGCGGCGCCTCCAGCTGCGGCCGGTGCTGGAGAAGGCGGGCTGGAGCATCGAGCACTCGACCGCCGGGCTGTATTTCTGGGCGACGGACGGGACCAGTTCCTGGGAACAGGTCAGTAAGCTCTCCGAAATCGGTATTTTGGTTGCTCCGGGGGAATTCTACGGATCGGCAGGTGGGCGGCATATCCGCATCGCCATGACCGCCACTGATGAACGCATCAGTGCGGCGGTGCGCCGCCTCCAGTAGGATCCCCCGCGAAGCAGGGCACACATAAGTTGATAACGGCGTTTGCTGAGGCAGACCGCGAGTGGAGCGAGCTGATCGATGAGCATGACCTTCGTGGTCGTACTCGGGCTGAGCATCGCCACCGTCCTCCTGCTGCTGGGTGCCTTCCTGGCCACCATGCGCCAGGACAGGAAGGGTCGCGCGACCGCACAGCCGGTCGAGATAGCGGCCACCGAGGCCCCACTGCCGGCACCGGTGAGCATGTCCGGGTACACCGGATCCGACTATGTCGATCCCCGCACCATCAAGGTCGGTGACCGGATAGAGGTGCACGGATCGCCCGCGCGGGTCCTCGGCGCCATGTACATCTCGTGGCAGGGCATGCAGTGGGTCGAATACCGGCTGCGTGACAGCTCCCGCCGCATGCAGTGGCTGTCGGTGCAGGTGCGGCAGGCCGAGGGCGAGCCGTCGCACCTGGAAGTGCTCATCTGGACCGAGGTGCCCACCGAGGGCATGGTGCCCGCCAAGAGCATGCTGATCATGGAGGGCGTCGAGTTCCATCCGATCGAGCGGGGCACGGCCGCGTTCAGGTCGGAGGGCAACACCGGCAACGCCGAGCGGGGCCTGCTCGACTTCGCCGACTACCGCGCCTCCGACGGGCGGCTGCTCTCCTTCGAGCGGATCCAGGGCGGCCGATGGACGGCCAGTTACGCCAGGCCGCTGCCGCCCGGCTCGATCAGCATCGTCAGCCGCGCCACTTCCTAGGGCGGATCGCCTAGGAGATGTCCACCTTGCTGTCGGTCGCCTTGCCGCCCGACTGCCAGCCCTCCAGGTTCATGTCGTTGGTCCAGGTGGCGCCGTTGAAGCCGACGTGCTTGAGTCCGTACTTCTGCGCGTGGGCCACCGACCAGGCGGCGATCAGCCAGCCGCGCTTGCGTGTCGAGATGGACGGGTCGCCGAGCGCCCGGGCGAGCTGGCGCCGCGCCTCGGCGGTCTTGGCCTGAGGGGCGGGCGTGCCCGTCTTGGGCGGTGGGTACCAGCAGTGCACCGCCTTCGGAACACGCCCGGTGAACGCCGCCGCGAGGATCCTGGCGTCCTCCTCGTGCTGGGCGTAGGCGTAGCCGCCCGCCGAGCGCTGCACGGCCTGGGCGGCGTCCTCCAGCGGGATCTTCCGGTAGTTCTTGACCTTGACCAGCGCGGCGAAGAACCGGTTGGTCGCGTAGACGGGGTCGAGGAGCTGCTTGCGCTTGCCCCACCCCTGCGATTGGCGCTGCTGGAACACGCCGACGGAGTCGCGGTCGCCGTAGTCGAGGTTGAAGAGCTTCGACTCCTGCAGCGCGGTTGCGTAGGCGATCACCACCGCTCGTTCGGGCAGCTTGCGGCGCTCCGCGACGGCCGCGATGGTGGCCGATATCTGGGCCTGCTCGATGTCGAGATCCCGGTCGCCCACGGGGGTCTTGACGCTGCAGTGGGCTTCCGGAATGGCCAGCGGCTCCGTCTTTTTGAGCAGGTGATAGAGGCCGACGGAGATCCCCACCGCGAGCAGTAGAACGATGACCGCGATGGTGATGACTCCGCGGGAGAAGCGCAGGCGCACGCTGAAAAACCTACCCGGCCAGATAAGCTCCGTGGCCATGAGGCACGTGAGCGGTGTGTCACCGATCGTATCCGCGGTGGACGAGCTGTGGGCGCGTCGCGAGGAGCTGTCCCCCCGCGACCTCGACGCGCGCAAGGTGGTGGTGAGCGCGATCGACCTGCTGGACAGGGGACAGGCGCGGGCCGCCCGGCTGTCCGACGGCGAGGTGGTCGTGGACGAGCGGGCCAAGCGGGCGATCCTGCTCAGTTTCCAGGTGCTCGGCCTGGCCAGGTCGCAGGTGGGCGACTTCCAGCACCACGACCGGCATCCGCTCAAGACCACGCTCGACGGGGTGCGGGTGGTTCCGGGAGCGATCGCGCGCTGGGGCTCCTATCTGGCACCCGGCGTGGTGCTGATGCCGTCGTTCACGAACATCGGCGCGTACGTCGGCGAAGGCACGATGGTCGACACCTGGGCCACGGTCGGCTCCTGTGCCCAAATCGGGAAAAACGTTCATTTGTCCGGCGGTGTGGGGATCGGCGGTGTGCTGGAGCCGCCCAACGCCGTGCCGGTGATCGTGGAGGATGACGCGCTCATCGGCAGCCGTGCGATGCTGGTCGAAGGCGCCCGGGTGGGACGCGGCGCCGTCATCGGGGCGGGCACGATCCTGTCGGCCTCCATCCCGGTGATCGATGTGCAGACCGGCGAGGAGCTGGCCCGCGGCCGCGTACCCGACTGGTGCGTCGCCGTCGGCGGCACCCGCCAGAAGGAGTTCCCCGGCGGCACGTTCGGGTTGCCCTGCGTGCTGGTGATCAAGCGCCTGGAGCCGGGGCAGCGCCACGACAAGGCAGCGCTCAACGAGGCGCTGCGCGAACACGGAGTGAACACCTGATGCTGGACCTGACGCAGGACGTACGGACGCTGACCGCGGCCATCGTGGACATCGAGTCGGTGAGCGGCGACGAGAAGACGCTGACCGACGCGGTCGAGCGGGCGCTGGCGGCGTTGCCGTACCTCAAGGTCGACAGATCGGGTGAGACGCTCGTCGCGCGCACGGAGCTGGGCCGCGCCGAGCGGGTGCTGATCGCCGGGCACCTCGACACGGTGCCGGTCGCCGGTAATCTGCCCAGCCGCGTCGAGGGCGACCTGCTCTTCGGCTGCGGCACCTCGGACATGAAGGCGGGGGTGGCGGTCGCGCTCAAGCTGGCGGCCACCGTGCCCGCGCCCAACCGTGACGTCACCTATGTCTTCTACGACTGCGAGGAGATCGAGGCCGAGCGCAACGGGCTGACGAGGGTGGCGCGCGAGCACCCCGACTGGCTGGCGGCCGACTTCGCGGTGCTCATGGAGCCCACCGACGGGGTGATCGAGGGCGGCTGCCAGGGCACCCTGCGGGCCGAGATCACCATGGCCGGCAAGCGCGCGCACAGCGCCAGGTCGTGGCTCGGGGTCAACGCCATTCACGGCATCGAGCCGGTGCTGGCCCGGCTCAACGCCTATGAGGCCCGGCAGCCCGTGGTCGACGGGCTCGCCTACCACGAGGGTCTCAACGCGGTCGGCGTGCGCGGCGGCGTGGCGGGCAACGTGATCCCGGACGAGTGCGTGGTCACGGTCAACTACCGGTTCGCGCCCGACCTGTCGATCGAGCAGGCGCAGGAGCACGTACGCGAGGTGTTCGACGGGTTCGAGGTCCGCTTCACCGACGGCGCCCCGGCGGCGCGGCCCGGCCTCACCCACCCGGTGGCGGCGGCCTTCACCGCCGCGGTCGGCGGCACGCCGCGGGCCAAGCTGGGCTGGACGGATGTCGCGCGCTTCTCCACACTGGGGGTGCCGGCGGTGAACTACGGTCCCGGTGACCCGAACCTGGCGCATCAGCAGGGGGAGTACGTGTCGCTTCCGAAGATCGTGGAGAGCGAGCGGGCTCTGCTGAACTGGCTGACAAAGTGAAAGTGGCTTTCCTCGCCGGCCATTTGGCGGGGAAAGCCACTTTCAGTCCCGAGCAGCACCCTCGGCAGTTAGACGCAGGCAGGTCGAAATCTGGTTCCTGCTTCTTACAAGATTTTTTACGCGGGTTCTTAGTGCCATCTACCAGGGCATTTGCCGCAGAGGCCCTCTAACGGGTGACTAGTCCTCGTTGTGCGCGGGGTCGCCCGGCGTTGGGCTAGCGTGACCGCATGGAACAGACACGTCCGGAACGCCGTCAGGGGCAGGCCGTGATCCGCGGCAGTCTCGCGCTTCAAACCACCCATGATCAGCGGCTGCTCGACCGTCAGGGCCCCGCCGACTGGGTGCACATGGACCCGTGGCGAGTGCTGCGCATCCAGGCGGAGTTCGTGGAGGGATTCGGGCAGCTGGCCGAGCTGCCCCCGGCGGTCACCGTCTTCGGCTCCGCCCGCACGCCCGAGGGCTCGGCCGACTACGGCATGGGCCGCGCGCTCGGCCATGCGCTGGCCCAGGCCGGCTATGCGGTCATCACCGGCGGCGGCCCCGGGATCATGGAGGCGGCCAACCGGGGTGCTCTGGACGTGGCGGGCGGCATGTCGGTGGGGCTCGGCATCGAGCTGCCCTTCGAGCAGAAGATGAACGACTACGTGGACCTCGGCATCGAGTTCCGCTACTTCTTCGTCCGCAAGACGATGTTCGTCAAATACTCGTGCGGCTTCATCGCGCTGCCCGGTGGGTTCGGCACGCTCGACGAGCTGTTCGAGGCGCTCACGCTGGTGCAGACACAGAAGGTGACCTCCTTCCCCGTCGTGCTGATGGGCTCGGAGTTCTGGGGCGGCCTGATGGACTGGATCAAGAGCACGCTCCTGGACACCGGCAAGATCGCTGAGCAGGATCTCGGCCTCATCACCATGACCGACGACGTCGAGGAGGCCGTACGCCTCATCGTCGACGCCGACCTCAAGCGGTCCGAGCAGCTCCGGGAGGAGAAGAGCGCCGTCGCCGCCCAGCCGGCCGAGCCCCAATAAGCTCAAATATGTGAATATCTGCGTGTTTTGCGCCTCAAGTCAGAAGATTGACGAGAAATACCTCCAACTCGCCACAGAGGTCGGCGTCGAGCTCGCCCAGCGTGGCCACACGCTGGTGAGCGGCGGCGCCACCGTCTCGTGCATGGGCGCCATCACCGCCGCCACCCGCGCCTCCGGCGGCCGCACCATCGGCGTGATCCCCCAGGTCCTGGTCGACATCGAGGTCGCCGACACGGGCTCCGACGAGCTGATCGTCACCACCGGCATGCGCGAGCGCAAGGCCGCCATGGACGAGCGCTCCGACGCCTTCCTCGTCCTGCCCGGCGGCATCGGCACGCTGGAGGAGCTCTTCGAGATCTGGACGGCCCGCGTCCTCGGCATCCACGACCGTCCGCTGGTGATCCTCGACCCGTGGGGCCTGTACACGCCGCTGCGGCAGCTCATCGAGAACATGTACGACGCGGGTTTCACCCGGGCCAACGTCTTCGACGCCATCTCCTGGACCACCACGGTCGAGGAGGCGTTCGCGCACCTGGAGGCCACCAGCACGCCGGTTCGGCCCAGCGTCGAGGAGCTCGGCGAGGCCACCGGCTGACCCGTCCCGGGGAGTCCCAAGACGTAACAGGCGCGGCAAGTGCGGGACTCGTGCCTCGATCGTATGAGTACGATGCCAATGTGCTGGTCGTACTCGCCATTGCCGCGCTCGCCATTCTGGCCTGCGTGGTCCTGGTCTCCCTCGGAAGGGGCGGGGAGCTGACCGAGTTCCCGCCGGATGTGCCGCCTCTCGACCTGCCCGAGCCCGGGCAGCTCACGGCGGTGGACTTCATGGCGCTGCAGCTGCCGGTCAACCTGGTCGGCTACCACACGCAGAGTGTCGACGAGACCCTGCGCAGGGCGGCGACGGCGATCAGCGCTCGGGACACCAGGATCGCGGTGCTCGAACAGCGGGTCTCCGAGCTGCTGTCGAGCCGGCTGTACGCGCGCCAGGAGGTCTACGCGGCTCCGGGCGCCGGCCTGCGCACCGACCACGAGCCACCGGCCGCGCCCCGGGACCTCTCCCAGGAGGGGGACTCGGCGGCCGAGCCGCACGACCTGGGAGACCAGCACGCCGAGCCGTCCACGGACGAGCCGCACGACCTGGGAGACCAGCACGCCGAGCCGCCCACGGACGAGCCGCAGGACGCGTCGGCGATGCCCGGCCAGCCGGACGTCGCGGCAGAGCCGGACGCTGTGGTGAAGCCGGAAGACGACGCCACGCCATCCGAGGCGCCGGCCGATCGCACGGCCGCGTTCGACGCCTCGGCCGCGGCAACGGAAGACGAGCCGGTCCGCGACGGTGAGCTGGTTCGCGATGGTGAGCCGGTTCGCGATGGTGAGCCGGTCGCGGTCCAGCCGAGTGACGACGGGGAGCCGATCGCGGCCCAGCCGAGCGACAAGGGGCTGGAGCGCGAGGGTGAGCCGGTGCGGGTGGCGCCGGGCGAGAACAGGGACGAGAGCAAGTGACGCAAGTGCCCGAAGTGATCCGCTGTACCTGGCCAGGGATGGCGGACCCGATCTACATCACCTACCACGACGAGGAGTGGGGCCGCCCGGTCCGGGGCGACGACGGTGTCTTCGAGCGGGTCTCCCTGGAAGCCTTCCAGTCGGGCCTGTCGTGGCTGACGATCCTGCGCAAGCGCGAGAACTTCCGCGCCGCCTTCGACCAGTTCTCCATCCCCAAGGTCGCCGCGTACACCGAGGAGGACGTGACCCGGCTCCTCGGCGACCCCGGCATCGTGCGCAACCGCGCCAAGGTGGAGGCGACCATCGCCAACGCGCGGGCCGCGCTCGACCTGCCCGGCGGCCTGTCCGACCTGGTCTGGCAGTACGCCGACGCCGAGTCCCCGGTCCCCAGGTCGATGACCGACGTCCCGGCCATCACCCCGGCCTCCAAAGCCCTGGCCAAGGACCTCAAGAAGCGCGGCTTCAGATTCGTCGGCCCGACCACCGCGTACGCCCTCATGCAGGCCATCGGCCTGGTCAACGACCACATCGAGGGCTGCGTCGCCCGGCAGGCACAGCCGTAGCGGATTCAGCGGCCGTGGAACGTCGGCAGCTCCTTGGCCAGGAAGGCCCGCGTGGCGTCGAGGTGGTCCTGGGTGGCCACGCACTCGTCCTGCAGGTCGGCCTCCACGGCCAGGGTCTCGGGCAGCGAGTGCGTCGCGGCGTAGGCCAGCGCGCGCTTCGTGGCCGCGAACGCCCTGGTGGGCCCCGCCGCCAGTCGTACGGCCAGCTCATGGGCGGTCTTGAGCACGTCGTCGGCGGGCACCACGCGCGTGACCACGCCCAGTTCGAGCGCGCGGGCCGCGCCGAGCGGCTCGCCGAGCAGCAGCAGCTCGGTCGCCCGTCCCAGACCCACCAGGCGGGCCAGCGTCCACGACGCGCCCGAGTCGGGCGCCAGGCCCACCCCGGCGAACGCCATCGCGAACTTGGTCTTGTCCGAGGCCACCCGCAGGTCGCAGGCGAAGGCCAGCGAGGCGCCCGCCCCGGCGGCCACGCCGTTGACCGCCGCCACGACCGGCTTGGCCATCGTGGTGATCAGCTCGACGATGGGGTTGTAGTGCGCGCGGACCGTGTCGGCCAGGCCGCGGCCCGCCTCCAGGTTGTCGGCGTGCTCGCGTAGGTCCTGGCCCGCGCAGAAGGCCCGTCCCGAGCCGGTGAGCAGCACCGCGCGCACCTCAGGGTCGGCGGCGGCGCGGCGCAGCGCGTCGAGCAGGGCCGCCTTCACCTCGGCCGTCAGCGAGTTCATCGCCTCGGGCCGGTCGAGGGTGATGGTGGCGACGGCATCGGTCACGTCATAGCGGATCAAGGCAGCTCCCTGTCGACGAACGCGGCGGCCGCGGGCAGCAGGCGGACCGCCTCCTGCTCGAAGTAGGCCCTGGCCTTCTCGCCCGGCCAGGCGGACGGCAGCAGCTCCGGGGGGAGGCCGGGGTCCCGGAACAGGAAGTTGCGCCATCCGTGCACGAGTTTGCTCCTGGTCGCGAACACCTGATCAGCCGGGGCGCCGCCGGGCAGCGCGCCGACCAGAGTGACAGCTTCCGACAGCCAGTGCTCGTACGCCGCGCCGATTGCGGTCAGATCCCAGGCGCGGGCCACCAGCTCGCGCGGGTCGCCCTCAAGCGCCGCGTCGAACCTGTCGGCGCGCACACCCTCGCCCTCCAGCAGGTTGTCCAGCTCGATCGACGAACGCGGGCCGATCCACGTCGTCTCCGACAGCGCGGCGTACCCCAGGAAGGTCAGGTCGGCGCGGATCCGTTCCCTGCGCGGACGGTCCTTGACCGGCTCGAGGACGATCAGGTGCCACCGGCCACGCCAGCTCAAAGTTCCGGCTCGGTAAATTCTCAAGGCGGCTTCGTCCAGACGTCTGACGCACTTCGGCGTAAGTCCGTAACCGGCGCCCTGGGGCAGCCTGACGGGCTGCAACCAGCCCTGCCGCACCATACGGGAAACGGCCGTCCGCACGGCCGGGGCGGCGATTTCGAGGGGCTTCATGAGCCGTACGAGAGCGGCCACGGACGCCTGTCCACCGCGCGAGCGCAGGTGGTCTCCATAGAGGTCGAACAGAGCGGCGCGAGCATGCACGAAGTCCAGTTTGGCCGCCTTCGCCAGCATGGACAACGCATTCTGGGAGGAGATCGTTACCCATGAGCGCTCTCGATGCGGGAGAATAGGACATCACAGATGACGTGAATGCGTCGGCCATCCTCAGGGGCGGCCGGAAACCGCGGGCCGCGGGAGCCCAAGGCAGGAAGGGATGCACGCATGGCGGCGATGAAGCCGCGGACCGGCGATGGTCCGCTGGAGGTCACCAAGGAAGGGCGCGGCATTGTCATGCGGGTCCCCCTGGAGGGTGGCGGCCGGCTCGTCGTGGAGATTTCCGCCGACGAGGCGAAGGCGCTCGGCGAAGCGTTGAAGAACGTCGTCGGCTGAGAGCTCCCGAGACACAGGTCGTTCCACGGCCCTGGCGTGCGTCCGCGCCAGGGCCGCTGACGTTTGAGGGGGATTTCCGTGCCCATTGAGACCACGGCATCGGTGGTGGCCGACGTACCAGCGGACGTCGAGCTGCTCGCCGTGCCCTATGACGCCGATCTCGCTCCCGCCGTCGAGCTGGATCTGCACGTGCCGACGGCCGCCCTGTTGGCGCACTATGACGCCAAGGGAGAGGCGGGTGAGGTGGTGGAGGTCCCGGTGGCGCGGGCGGACGGGGTCGGCCGGGTGCTCCTGTACGGGGTCGGCGACGGCTCGCCGCGCGCCCTGCGCAAGGCGGGCGCCGCGCTCACCCGCAAGGCCAAGGGCAGGGAAGCGCTGGTCGTGGTGACGCCGGCGGGCGACGTGACGGCCTTCACCGAGGCCGCGCTGCTGGCGGCGTACACCTTCAAGATCGGCGAGCCGGGCAAGCCGTCCGTGCGGGCGCTGACGTTCGTCGGCGCCGACGAGGACGCGGTGCGGCGCGGCCAGACCGTCGCCCAGGCGGTGGCGCTGGCCCGAGACCTGACCAACACGCCCGCGTCGGTCAAGAACCCGCTCTGGCTGGCCGAGCGCGCGGCCGAGCAGGACGTGCCGGTACGCGTCTGGGACGAGGAGCAGCTGCAGGCGGGCGGCTTCGGCGGCATCCTGGCCGTCGGCCGGGGCTCGGCCAACCCGCCCCGCCTCATCCAGCTCTCCTACACCCCGGCCGAGCCGAGCGATCGGCATGTCGTGCTGGTGGGCAAGGGCATCACGTTCGACTCGGGCGGCCTGTCGCTCAAGCCGAACGAGAACATGAAGACCCAGAAGACCGACATGGCGGGCGGCGCCGTGGTGATCGCCGTCATCTCCGCGCTCGCCCGGCTGGGCGCGCCCGTGCGGGTGACCGGCCTGATCGCGGCGGCCGAGAACATGCCTTCCGGTACGGCCCAGCGGCCCAGCGACGTCATCAAGCACTACGGCGGCCGCACGGTAGAGGTGCTCAACACCGACGCGGAGGGGCGGCTGGTGCTGGCCGACGCGCTCGCCTACGCCGACGCCGAGCTCGACCCGGACGCGGTGGTGGACATCGCCACGCTCACCGGGGCGATCACCGTCGCGCTCGGCCGCGGCTACGGCGCCGTCTACGCCACCGATGACGATCTCGCCCAGGGGCTGGTCGAGGCGGGGCAGGCCAGCGACGACCGGCTGTGGCGGATGCCGCTGATCGACGACTACGCGCCGGCGCTGGAGTCCTCGATCGCGGACCTGGCCAATGTCGAGAGCGGTTCCACCTATGGGGCCGGGTCGATCACGGCGGCGTTGTTCCTGAGGGAGTTCGCGGGCAAGCGGCCGTGGGCGCACCTGGACATCGCGGGCGTGGGACGCAGCACCGTGAACGAGGGCGTGCTCACCAAGGGCGCGACCGGGTTCGGGGTGCGCGTGTTGCTGGAGTGGCTGACGCGCTAGGACAACGTGTGTTTGGCGCTATGAGGCGGTCTTAACGGCGGCGAGCAGGCCGTCGCCCAGGGGCATCAACAGCGAGCGCAGGCGGTCGTCGGACTGCACCAGCTTGCCCAGTTCGCGTAGCGCGACCGTGTCGGGGTCGCGCTGCGCCGGGTCGGCCACGCGGTTGTGCCACAGGACATTGTCGAAGGCGACGATGCCGCCCACGCGCAGCAGCCTGACCGCCTCGGCCAGGTAGTCGGCGTACTCCTGCTTGGCTCCGTCGGCGAAGACCATGTCGTAGCCGCCGTCGGAGAGCCGGGGCAGTACGTCGAGGGCCCGGCCGGTGATCAGCCGCACCCGCCCGCCGGAGAACCCGGCCTCCGCGAACGCCTGCCTGGCCAGCCGCTGATGCTCCGGCTCCACGTCGACACTGGTCAGTGTGCCGTCGGGGCGCATGCCGCGCAGCATCCAGAGACCGGAGACGCCGCAGCCCGTGCCGATCTCGACGACCGACTTGGCGTTGACGGCCGTGGCCAGGAAGCAGAGCGCCGCCCCGCCCCCGGGAAGGATGGGCGTGGCACCCATTTCCAGGCCGCGCAGGCGCGCCGCGTGCAGGATCTCATCCTCATGATGGAACTGCTCCGCATAGGCCAGAGTGGCCTCTACCGGACTGGTCATCGGCCTCCTCCCCCCACTTTCGTGCGATTGGTCACCGATCGCAGCCTAGGGGAGACACGCCGGGACGGGAACTCAAGACGGCCGTGAGGCGTTGCAGGTTTAAACGGGCTTTGCCGGTCCGGAAGGCAGGCAGTACGCACGAAGGGACGAAACCAGGCACTATGGCGGTAGCGGTGGTCCCAATGAGAGGAGTTCTGGTGGACGAAAGTGACCACCAGGCCGATACTCCCGTGTCTGACTGGACGCCTCCCACCTGGGAGGAAGTGGTGCGGACTCATTCCGCACGTGTATACCGGCTGGCGTATCGCCTGACCGGCAATGTCCACGATGCCGAAGATCTCACCCAAGAGGTCTTCGTGCGGGTCTTCAGGTCCCTGTCGAGTTACACCCCCGGAACGTTCGAGGGCTGGCTGCACCGGATCACGACGAACCTGTTCCTCGACATGGCGCGGCGCAAGCAGCGCATCCGGTTCGAAGGACTCGCCGACGACGCGGCCGAACGGCTGCGCGGGCGCGAGCCCTCACCGGCGCAGGCGTTCGACGACGCGCACCTTGAGCCGGACATCCAGGCCGCGCTCGACGCGCTCGCACCGGAGTTCCGGGCCGCGATCGTGCTGTGTGACATCGAGGGTCTGTCGTACGAGGAGATCGCGGCCACGCTCGGCGTCAAGCTGGGTACGGTCCGAAGCCGTATTCACCGTGGCCGGGCGCAGTTGCGGGAGGCGCTCGATCACCGGGCCCCCCGTAATTCCCAACTCCCCCCGCCATCATTCCCGTCGGGAACCCGTGGGGAGGAAGTCTGATATGTCGCATCTTGGAGAACGCGTTTCCGCGCTCGTGGACGGTGAGTTGAATCACACCGAACGCGACCGCGCTCTAGCCCATCTGACCTTCTGTGGCGACTGCAGGCGGGAGGTCGAGTCGATGCGGGCGCTGAAGTCGCGCCTGCGCTCGCTCGACGGCCCGGTGATGCCGGCCGATCTCACCATGTCGTTGCTGCGGATGTCCGAGCCCGGTGGCCCGTTGCCCCCCAGGGAGCGGCCTTTCCCTACCCGGACGTTCGGCGGAGTGCCCATCCCTGGGCCGCACAGCATCGCTCCGCTGGACAACCGCCCGCGCAGGGACGCGACTGGTGGCGGTTCGGGCCCTGGTCGCGGGGGTAGGCGGCGCGGCGCGTACGTGGCGGTCGGCGTGGTCTCCGCGGCCGTCGCGCTCGGCACCTTCTTCGCCGTCTCGGGGGTCGGTCAGAGCGCCCAGGCGCCGCCGGTCGAGCTGTTCGAGCAGGCGCGGCACACGCCCACTTCGTCGCCGACCACTACTCTGCCCACCGCCACGCCCTGATCTCACGCCCACTCTCAGGAATGCCTGGGATACTCGAGTGGCGTAGTCGACGGCGTCAGGGGCATACGATTTGAGTTCGGGAATCTGTCAGGTGTCCACATATGTTGGCTCATTGCCTGACAATTGCTTTACGACTCTCGTATGCCGTTCACGCCAGGATTGCGGTGTCCGAGGCAAGGAGTGGTGAGATCTAGATGACCGACGAGACGCGCCCACCAGAAGGACGCATGCCGTCGGACTTCCCTGAGCCACAGGGGCGGCCGGAGTTCCTGCCGGCCGACGACCAGGCCGAACAGTCTGGATGGCGGTCCGAGACGGCCTCCTCCGAGAGCGGCCGGTGGGGTGACCCGTCAGGCCGCCCCGGAGACACCGCGTCCTATGGCAGCCCCTCCTACCCGCCTCCGGCCTCGTACGCGGCTCCGGCCTCGGGCCAGGGACCGGCTGAGGAGCCACCGCCGCCCAACAGCACCCGCACCTACGAGAGCCCGTTCTTCGGCAACTCGGCGGGCCCGCCGCCGTTCGGTGGCGGCGACAAGCGCCCGCCCCCGCCGCCCAACGCGCTCGGTATGGGCGCGGGCTGGGCGCCACCGCCCGGCGGCCTGACGTCGGCACCCGCTCCCAGGCGCGGCCCCGGCACGGGCGTCCTGATCGTCCTGGCGGTCGTCATCGCCCTGGTCGCCTCGGGGCTCGGCAGCGTCGGCACCTACCTGCTGACCAGGTCGGGCGGCAGCGGCACCAACCCTTCCTACAGCCTCGGCCCCATCCCGAGCGGCGCCACGAACCGGGCCCCCGACTCCGTCGCCGGAGTGGCCGCCCGCGCCCGGGCCAGCGTGGTCTCGCTGGAGGTCAACGCCAGCAGCGCCGAGGGCGTGTCGGGCTCCGGCTTCCTGATCAAGGACGGCTACGTGGTCACCAACAACCACGTGGTCGCCCCGGCCGCCAAGGGCGGCGACATCCAGATCATGTTCAACAACCGCAAGACCACGAAGGGCCGCATCGTCGGCCGTGACCCGGGCTCCGACCTGGCCGTGGTCAAGCCGGAGGAGACCTTCGGCACGCCCGAGATCACCCTCGGCAACTCCGAGGACGTGGTCGTGGGCGACCCGGTCATCGCGATCGGCTCCCCGCTCGGCCTCACCGGCACGGTGACGACCGGCATCGTCAGCTCCCTGAACCGCCCGGTCATCGCGGGCGACGAGAGCGGCACCAGCACCGAGGAGCCCGCCTACATCAGCGCGATCCAGACCGACGCCGCCATCAACCCCGGCAACTCGGGTGGCCCGCTGGTCAACGGCAAGGGCGAGGTCGTGGGCGTCAACTCCGCGATCGCCACGTTGAGCCGCTCCATGAGCAGCCAGGGCGGCAGCATCGGCCTCGGCTTCGCCATCCCGGTCAACCAGGCGCGCCGCGTCGCCGAGGAGATCATCACGACCGGCAAGGCCAAGCGCCCGAAGATCGGCATCGTCCTCGACAAGGACTACAAGGGCCAGGGCGTACGCATCGCCTCGGGCCCGACGGAGGGCCGGCAGCCGGTCGACGCGGGCGGCCCGGCCGCCAAGGCGGGCCTCAAGGCGGGCGACGTGATCATGGAGATCGACGGGCTGATGCTGCAGGACGGCAACGAACTGATCGCCCTGATCCGCAGCAAGTCTCCGGGCTCCAAGATCACCATCAAATACCAACGCGCCGGCCAAGACCGCACCGCCACCCTTACCGTTACTGCGGATGACACCCCGGCTCCGACGCCGTCCTGATCGTCCTGGTTCCTCCAGAATCGCCGTGTGGGTGCGCCTCTGCCAAAGGGGCGCTCCTCCGGTGGAGGTGGCCGGCCGCTGTGACGAGACGGTGCGACCGCTCTACGGCTTTTCACAGCTTTTACGGCAGGCACGGTGAGCCCCAACCGCCGTTCGGGGTCGGCCTCTGTCCAGGGAGACGCTCCTCCGGTGGAGGTGGCCGGGCGCCGTGACGAGACGGTGAGACCGCCCGCGTGGTCTTGCTGAACCGAGACGGGGGCTGGCGACCTGGCCGGGGCGGTTTGGCCTTAGTCTTGAGGGGTCGGGTTGTCCCCGGTTTGGTTGGACTGCGGTAGGAGCAAACGGTGTTCGGACTCGGGTGGATGGAGATCTGCGCGCTGGTCGTCATCGCGCTGCTCGTCTTCGGTCCCGACAAGCTGCCTCAGGCGGCCTCGCAAGCCGGCAAGACGCTGCGCAACCTGCGCCGGATGGCCAACAGCGCACGCGACGACCTGCGGGCGGGCCTGGGCCCGGAGTTCTCCAACTTCGACCCCAGCGACCTCAACCCCAAAAACTTCGTCCGCAAGCACCTGCTGGAGGACGAGGACGATTGGGCCAACAAGCCCCAGCAGCTGGAGCCCGTCACCACCTCTTACGATCCTGAGCCGGTCGACGAGCTGGGCTACGGCGAACTGCCTCCCTACGACGCGGAAGCGACCTGAGCCTGGGTACGGCGCGGTCGTCTACGACCGGACCTAGACCGTGGTGCCGACTCCTGGGAGTGCCGGGTGAGTCAGTCGGGTCCGACGGCGCGGTTCAACAGGGCCATGAGCTGCCGCAGTTCGCTGTCGGTCAGCGCCGCCAGCGGGGTCTTCTCCAGCGCCGTCCGGACCAGTTCGTCGCGGACCTCGCGGCCCTTGGCGGTCAGGACCAGGACGCGAGAGCGGCGGTCGGCCGGGTCCACGGCGCGCTCCACCATGCCCCGGTCGGTGAGCTGGTTGGTGATGAAGGTCAGGTTGGGGGCGTTGCAATAAAGGCGTTCGGCCATCACCTTCATCGAGGGTGGCGGCTCTTCCGGGTCGATGGCCCAAAGCGCGTGGAATGTCGCCGGTGTCAGTTGGTGCCCGGCCAGCGCGTGCCCGATCAGGTCGTTGGTCCGCATCCAGATCTCGTGGGTCGCGGCCACCACCGCGGTGAGCTCGGGCGTGGTCATATCGCCATCCTATAGACGTTTCGCGAATTGAAGGATCGTACTAGCGTCGATGCTTCGAGGCTTGAAGCAGCGGCGGTCTGGCGGGCGGCGGCGTCCCACCGGCCCCGTGTGCCCCTTCGGTCAGGCGTAGCACGACCGGCCCTGCGCCCCCAGCACCGGAGTGGGCGCCCGCACCCACGGAGCTACCGCAGTTCCGGCGTCATCCGCATTCACCGCTTGAGCAATTGTCCTTGTCGTGCCGGACGATGAGCCCCCAGCCGGGCAGGGCCGCGGCCGGGAATCCTCACGTGGTCGCGGCCGTTGTCAGCGATGTGGGGCCGATCAGGTCCCGCCCGGACGAGACGCGCCGTACCCGGCCTGCAAAGACGACGCTCCTTGGAGAAAGGGGCTGTCATGGCCTGGGTCATGATCATTGTCGCCGGTCTGTTCGAGGTCGCCATGGCCTATTCGCTCAAGCACAGCAATGGATTCTCCGTACTGCTGCCGAGCATCGGCTTCTTCGTCTTCGCCGTGCTCAGCTTCGGCCTACTGGCATTGGCGCTCAAGACCCTCGAGATCGGTACGGCTTACGCGGTCTGGACAGGCATCGGTGCCGTCGGCACGGCCGCTCTCGGCATGATCGTGCTGGGAGAAAACGTGTCCCTCCTCAAGATCGTCTCGATCGCGCTGATCCTTCTCGGTGTTGTCGGTCTCAACCTGGCGGGTGGCGGCCACTGACGCCTTGGCACCAGGTGCCGGTCCGAGGCCCCCGGGGGCGTCGTCGCGGGTGCACACGCCCGTGGAGCTGCGCGGGCGTGCGGTAATGATCCTTTCTAGTTCGCCGGTCCGCTCGCTAGGTATTTCTTCTCTACTCTGTGCTACTGTGTAGTGGTACTCGGTACTACAAAGTACTAGGGGAAATCGAAGAGGAACCACGATGGACGACCTGACGGAGATGCTGAAGGGCACGCTTGAGGGCTGCGTGCTTGAAATCATCGGCAGCGAGGAGACCTACGGGTACGCCATCACGCGTCGGCTGAACGAACTCGGCTTCGCCGACGTCGTCGAGGGGACCGTTTACACCATCCTGTTGCGGCTGGAGAAGAACAAGCTCGTCCAGGTGACGAAACGACCGTCCGGGCTGGGCCCGCCGCGCAAGT
The DNA here is from genome assembly GCF_040648495.1 of Nonomuraea sp. NPDC049129. NCBI lineage: Bacteria > Bacillati > Actinomycetota > Actinomycetes > Streptosporangiales > Streptosporangiaceae > Nonomuraea > Nonomuraea sp. NPDC049129. Next base: position 536,884 of record NZ_JBEZDU010000006.1, read on the forward strand.
TCTATGCGCTCAACGACGCGGGGCGCGAAGAGCTCGCGAGGTTCTGGGCGAAATGGGAGTACGTCACATCACGGATCGACAAGCTCAAGGAGGGCGGGAGATGAACTTCTGGGAGGCCATGACAGGCAGCGATCTCACCAGGGACTGGAAGGCGTTCGAAGCCCGGGCCGCGACATTGCCGGCCGAATACCGGGCGGCGTGGGAAGAGATCAAGGGTCATCTTTTTCCCTACGGGGACTTCTCAGGTCGCAACCTGATGCCGATCCTCGACAGCGCCCTGGGGCTGCTCGAAGAGACAGCGGCCGATGAGCAGAGCATTCACGAGGTGCTGGGTGACGACATCGCGGGCTTCTGCGCGGCGCTGGTCGGCGGAGAAGGGGCTCGGGGCTATCGCGACCGGTGGCGCGAGCAGTTGAACAGGAACGTCGCAAGGAAACTGGGCCGGCTGGGAGGCTGACGTGGGCATCCAAGACATCATCGAGGGCAAGAAGCAGTGGCGGGCGCACATGGCGCGGGTCAAGGCGCTCCCGCCGGACTACCGGATCGTCTACAAGGAGATTCAGAAGTACCTCTTCAAGGTCGGACCGATCGACTTGTTTGACGGGTCCCTGCTCTCAGGGATCCTCGATTTCTTCGAGGAGGGCGTCGCGGCCAACAGGGGAATCCTGGAACTCATCGGCAACGACGTCGCTGCCTTCTGCGACGACCTGATCAAGGACTCGCGCACCTACGCGGACATCTATCAGGAGTCCATCAGCGGGGAATCCGGGACGGCCGAGAAGTAACACCCGTCGACCGGTGCCAGGCGGAGTTCTTCGGGCCTCTGGCCATCGACAGCCCGCTTGCCGCCGCGCGCGCCGAGTCGCGCCGCTTGTCTCCCGCCGAAGCCGGCGTCGCGGTCGCCCGCGGCGCTCGGCTGGTGGACACCCGCCCGCGCGTCCAGCGGGCGGCCGACGGTGAGATCCCGGGCCCGGGAGGGCTCTGTGGACGCCCAATCGCCCCTAGGGAGGCGTACCAGGCCGCGGCGGATCGGGCCTGCCGCGGTGTTGTGTCAGCGTCCGTGTCAGCACGGCAACGGGCTGGTATCAGCGCATTCGGCGATGGTGGACGCCATGAACAGTTCAGCGAACGCACTCGTGATCGCGGGCGCTTCCGCCTCGTCCGCGACGATCGAACTCTCCAGTGAGCCGGCGGAGCCCGTCTTCGCCTAAGGGATGACGGACTCGCTCACGAACAGCGATCAGGCCGCCCGCACCCACACGCACAATCCTCCGCTATTCGGTGTTGTTAAGTACTAGTAGTCAGTGCTACTTTGTACTGGTAGCCAGCAACGCTAAGTAGCAGCCCGGGGGATCTACGAGCGGAACCGCTTCGCCACTGCCATCGAGCGCGCCGCCGGCGAGAACACCACGACAAAGGACAGGACAGACTGATGACGACACAGCAAGCTGCGGCGATCCAGGTGCAGGGCCTGGAGAAGGCGTACAAGGAACTGCGGGTGCTGCGCGGCGTGGACTTCGACGTGGCGCGGGGCAGCATCTTCGCCCTGCTCGGCTCCAACGGGGCCGGCAAGACCACGGTCGTGAAGATCCTGTCCACGCTGCTCAAGGCCGACGCGGGGACGGCACGGGTGAACGGCTTCGACGTCGCCACCCAGGCCGCGGACGTACGCGAATCGATCAGCTTGACCGGGCAGTTCGCCGCCGTCGACGAGATCCTCAGCGGGCGGGAGAACCTCGTGCTGGTCGCCCGGCTGCGGCATCTCAAGAAGCCCGGCGAGATCGCCGACGACCTGCTCGCCCGCTTCTCGCTCACCGACGCGGGCGGACGCAAGGTCGCGACGTACTCCGGCGGCATGCGCCGGCGCCTGGACATCGCGATGAGCCTCATCGGGAACCCGCCGGTCATCTTCCTCGACGAGCCGACCACCGGCCTCGACCCCCAGGCCCGCATCGAGGTCTGGCAGGCCGTCAAGGAGCTCGCCGACCGCGGCACAACGGTGCTGCTCACCACGCAGTACCTGGACGAGGCCGAACAGCTCGCCGACCGGATCGCGATCCTCCACGAAGGCCGGATCATCGTCAACGGCACCCTGGACGAGCTCAAGCAACTGCTCCCACCCGCCAAGGTCGAATACGTCGAAAAGCAGCCGACCCTCGAGGACGTCTTCCTCACCCTCGTCGGCACGAAGGCATAAGGAACAAAAATGAGCAAGCATTTCTTCACCGACACCACCGTCCTGCTGGGACGATCCCTGCGCCACATCACGCGCAGCCCGGACACCATCATCACGACCGCGATCATGCCGATCGCCATGATGCTGATGTTCGTGTACGTGTTCGGCGGCGCGATCAGAACAGGGTCGGATTCGTACGTGAATTACATGCTGCCCGGCATCCTGCTCATCACGGTCGCCTCGGGCATCGCCTACACCGCATACCGGCTGTTCATGGACATGAAGGGCGGCATCTTCGAGCGCTTCCAGTCCATGCCGACCGCGCGCTCGTCGGTGCTGTGGGCGCACGTGCTGACCTCGCTGGTCGCCAATCTGATCTCGCTCGTGGTCGTGACGCTCGTCGCCCTGCTCATGGGCTTCCGCTCGGGGGCGGGAGTGCTGGCGTGGTTGTCGGTGGCGGGCGTCCTGATCCTGTTCACCCTGGCGTTGACCTGGATCGCCGTCATCCCCGGCCTGTCAGCCAAGACCATGGAAGGCGCCAGCGCCTTCTCCTACCCGCTCATCTTCCTGCCGTTCCTCAGCTCGGCATTCGTGCCCACCGACACCATGCCCGGCCCGCTGCGCGTCTTCGCCGAGAACCAGCCGGTGACCTCCATCGTCAACGCCATCCGCGCCCTGTTCGCCCAGCAGCCGGTCGGCACCGACATCTGGATCGCCCTCGGCTGGTGCGTCGGCATCCTCGTCGTCGCCTACGCCTTCGCCATGAACACCTACCGCCGCAAGATCTCCTAGGCCACGTGCGGCAGCCGCTGCTCCTCTCGGAAGCCAGTTGGCGGGAGTCCACGCGGGCGGTCTCACCGTCTCGTCACGGCGGTCGGCCACCTCCACCGGAGGAGCGTCTCCCTGGACAGAGGCCGGCCCCGTGTGGCGGTTGGGGCCCACCGTGCTTGCCGTAAAAGAGCTGTAAAAGCGGAAGTCAGCCGTTGAGTGCGGCGGAGAGGGTTACCACCGCGCTGACCAGGAGGGCCGCCAGCACCACCTTGCGGAAGCGCTCCGGATCGATGCGGCGGAAGACCGCGTTTCCGGCGAACCACCCCAGCTGCACGATCGGCAGGCCCACCACGCCGATCCAGATCGACTGGGTGTTCACCTCGCCGGCCACGGCGAATCCGACCAGACTGAGCACGCTGGTGCCGGCGAACACCACCGAGAGGGTGGCGCGGAACTTCGTGGGGTCGTAGCCCATACCCTGGAAGGCGGCGACCATCGGCGGCCCATTGGTGCCGGTCGAGGTGGAGAGCGCGCCGGAGATGAAGCCGACTCCCACCAGTACGGGAACATTCCCCGGCACCTTCACCCGCCGCCACACCATCACCGTGCAGCCCAGGACTCCGACTCCGATGAGGGCCGTGAGCACTCGCTCCGACGTCACTCCGTACACCCAGAGGCCGAGCGGCATGCCGAGCACAATGCCGGCCATGGCGATCATGGCCACCTTCCACTCGGCGTGGTGACGCTGACGCACGGCGATCGTGACGGTCATGGCCAGGGCGGACATCGTCGTGGCGACCACCGCTGTATGAGGGTCGACCGTGAGGGCCAGTAGGGGAGTGGCGACGAGGGCGTACCCGAATCCGGTCACCGCGTGCACTGTTGAAGCGATCAGGATAATCACGGCGGCAGCTAGCAGCGTGGACACCTGCCACACTTTGCCATGATCTACTGAAATGAACCAGTATTCTCGGAAAATTTGCCTCTGGCGGTTGATGTTGCGATATATGGAGACTGTCCGGGATGGGGTAGTTACACGTTGGTAAATGGTTGGCCCTTGTACTTCGTCACTTGTCAATAGGAGCGAATGAAATGGGTGGTCAGGAGCCTGCGAGCTACATTGTCAGCCCGGCACTCGATGGTGGCCAGGCCGTCATCTTCGTTCCCGGTCTGGGCGGCCGGACGAAGTTCGTGGAGCGGTGGAACGAGCCGGGCCGGGAACCTGTCGTCCGCCGGGCCACCTGGAGCGAGCCGATGAATGTGCCCTCCGTTGACGAGCGCGGCGCGGCGCTCGCGACCCTCATCGCGGACTCTGGCGTCACGGATGTCGTGCTCGTGGGCCACAGCATGGGCGCTCTGGTCTGCCTGGAGGCGGCCAAGCACCTGGAGCGACAGCTTCGCGGCGTCGTCGTCATGTGCCAGTACCCGCCGCATCGCACGCCTGTCTCGCCTTTGGCGGAGCTGCCGGACCGGGCATTGGCCGAGGAGTTGGAGGCGCCGTCACACATCATGGAAACGGCGGCTCTCCCCGAGTACGCACGTCTCTGGCGGTCTGAATATCAGCTGCTCAATCGCTATCTTGAGACAGATTCGCGCCCGATGCTCAACGCGCCGATAATCGCGGTCGGTGCCAAGGATGATGCGAGCTCCTGGAACACCGAGTGCCTCAATGACTGGAGCCAGTACACGACGGAATGGCTGTCGGTCCACATGATCGACGGCGGCCATCAGATCGTCGAGCAATTGCCTCCCGAGACTCTTCACGAATGGGTCAGGAAGGTTCGTGGCTGAACGCCGCTATGACGTCAGCCGGTGCAGTTCGGCGGCCAGCTCGGCCACTGTCGGGTGGTCGAAGATCACCGCGATGCCGACGTCCACGCTGAACGCCCTGCGGATCTCCTCGACCAGACCCACCGCGGCGAAGGAGTCGCCGCCCAGCTCGAAGAAGTCCTCGTCGGGGCGGACCGACTCCACACCGAATTCGGCGCACCACATCTCCGTCAGCCGAGCCTCGAGCGACACCTCGTCCGATGGCGCTCCATCCGAGACCCGCTCGGGCGCACGTGCCATGGCCGTCGGTTGTTCGGCGGCGTCGGCGGCGTCTGGCATGTCCTCGGGGGAGTTCTTCAGGACCGAGTCTTCCCCCGACATGGTGATCGCCACTTGCCTGTGGCTGGGCCGACCCAGGAGGCGCAGCAGCATGCCGACCCCGGTCGCGGGCGTGATCCCGTCGTCGGGCGACGACGGGGCATCGGCGCCTCGCTCTTCACGAGAAGTCTCGGAGGCGACCATGGATTCGTCGACGCGGCGCATCGTGAAGCCCCTGACCTCGACGGCGACGTCACCGCCGGCCGTCAGTACGTCGATGTCCGCCACGATCGTGTCCGAACCGCTCGGGCGTCGGCGGATATGGCTGTAGGCGAGCCCCGGTATCGGCCGGTGCACCACGATCGACTGGTACGCGAAGGGCGCGTGCGGAGGCTCAAGGTCAGGATCCCGCGCCAGCGACACCGCCGCGTCCAGAAGGGTGGGATGCAGCGCGTGCTCGTCGAGCTCATGGCCGAACGCCTCGGGAAAGGTGAGTACGGCGAGCTTCGTGCTGATGTCCTCTCCCGAGGTCCAGATCTCCTCTCCCGGCCATCGCGGCCCGATGGTGAACAGCCGGTTCTCAGCGTCGTTCACGGGTATCCGCCGCTCGGGCAGCGACGCGCGCAGCCCGTCCAGGTCCACCGTGTCCGCCCCGGCGTCCACCAGCAGGATCTCCCCCGTCGTGTGGACGCGGTAGCCGTCAAGGGAGTCGGGGGAGAGCGGCGCGGTGCGAACGGTGAATCGCCAGAGGTCCTCGTGCGGTTCGAAGCCGACCTCGAGTGACACGGGCTCCGGGGTGGTGATCGGCTTCCGGAAGACCATGTGGCGCAGCTGCGCGGGCCGCCCGTTCGGGCGATCGATCGCCTCGTGGAAGGCGCGCAGGACGAAGTCGACCTGGGCCGTGCCCGGCAGTACCGGTACGCCGTCCATACGGTGTTCGTCCAGGATCGGATAGTTCTCGGCCGACAGCGGGGTCGACCACCAGCGCACATCCGATGGCGCGTCTTGCGGTGGCCGCCCTTGACGGGCAGCCATACCGACCTCGGCCCACGAGGGCCAGTTGATGGTCATCGAGGCGCAGCCTGCCAAGGGCTGCCGGCGTACCACCGCATCGAGGAAGGCGTTCGCCGCGGCGTAGTCGGCGCCGCCGACCAAGCCCCTGAGCGCCGCGCGGCTGGAGAAGGCCACGAAGAAGTCGAGGTCCGCCCGGCCTTGCAGCACCTCGACCAGCGCCAACGTACCGTGGACCTTTGGCGCGAGCGTTCGCGACACCTGCTCCCGCGTCCGGAACTGGAGCATGCCCCCTCCCGCCACGCCGGCCAGATGGAAGACGCCGTTGATCCCCCCGAAGGAGTCCGACGCCTGGTCGATCACCCGCCGCAGCGCGTCCACGTCGGTCACGTCGCATGCCTCGACGCGGCACTCGGCGCCGAGAGCCCGGATCTCGGCGAGCTCGGCGTCGTGTCCGTCTGTCACATGGCGGCCCAGCAGCAGCAACCGTGGTTGCAGACCGGTGTCCGCCAGGCCACGCGCCACGGCCAGACCGAGGCCGCCCAGCCCGCCGGTGATGACGTAGGCACCCCTGTGACGCAGGTCGACAGGGCCCGCACCGTCAGGGACGAACTCCCGCTCGCCGGGCACCCAACGCCGATCCCCCCGCAGGGCGACGATCTCGGATCGCTTCCGGCCGCACAGCTCCGCGACCAGCCGCTCGTCGGTCACGCCGCCCTGGATGTCGATGAGCTTGCACATGGCGCGGGGGTTCTCAAGGATGTAGCTCCGCAGAAGTCCGAGCAGCATGGCTCGCACCGGGTGCACGGTCTCGCCGCCCGTCACGTCCGCGGACAGCTCGGTGACGACCAGGACGTCGCGAGCGCGCTTGTCGGGCGCCCGTCGCGCCGCTTCCTGCAGCAGCTCGACGATCCGCTGGAAACCGGTGTCGAGCTGGGCGTCGATGTCGCTCAGGTCGGGTTCGGCCAGGCCGCCGCCGAGCTGCGTCGCGTCGATGATGAGCTCCGGGTATCGCTGCGAGTCTCTCAGCTCGTCCAGCAGCCGGACGACGTCCGCTTCGTGGCGGGGACGGATCACGAACTCCGAGCCCCGAGCTCCCGAATAGGAGGCACCGTGCCGTACCAGCAACGCGTCATCCCACCCAGCCTTGCCGAGCAGGGCGACCAGCTCGGCGGCTCGTCGCGCGTCGTCGGGCAGGAATACCAGTGGCCGGTCCCAGACGTCGGTGTGCCCGGCCGACTCGGCCTCCACCCACGTGGGCAGACGGAACACCGCACGGCCCGCTGGTTCCCGCGCCTCGTGGACGGGCGCGGGGCCGCTCGGAGACTCGATCCAGTACCGCTCGCGCTGGTACGGGTAGCCCGGCAGAGGTACGCGTTCACCCGTCGCGGCCAGCGCCGACCAGTCCACATCAGCGCCCAGGGTCCACAGCCGGGCCAGCGCGTGAAGGAACGAGGCGCGTTCGGTGGCACCCTTGGACGGCCCGCTCGGGAGCGTCGGCACCGTCAGATGCCGCTTGGCGCGTACCTGAGGATGTGAGCGCGCCAGGGTGGTGAGCGTCCGCCCGGGGCCCACCTCCACCAGCACCCGGTCACCGTCGGACAACACGGCCTCAAGCGCCTGCTTGAACAGGGCGGGTTGGGTGAGCTGCCGGCTCCAGAAGTCCACGCCGCTCACCAAGCCGCCTGTGGACGCGGAGTAGAGCTTCCACCGAGGACGACGTAACTCGATACCGTCGAAGGCCGGACGCGCGCCTCCGGGTGACTCGCCCAACGCTCGGGCTCGGGCGCTCACCAGCCGTACCGCTTCCGGGAGGGTGAACACCTCGGCGAGCGTCGCGGCCGCGAACTCCCCGATGCCGTGGCCGAGCAGCGCGTCCGGCTCGATGCCCAGCGCCAGCCACAGCCGTCCCAGCGCGTACTCGACGCTGAAGAGCGACGGCTCTTCCGGCGCCCGCTCCCAGACCTGCCGCTGGGGCAGGCCGCAGGCATCGAAGAGAGCGAAGCACTCGTCGAGTGCCTCACTGAACGCTGGTTCGGTGCGATAGAGCTCCGCCGCCATGTGGGCGTGCTGCGCCCCTTCGCCCGGGAACAGGAACACGGTGCTTCGGTCTGCCTGCTCCTCCGGGGTGACGATTCGCCGCCCGTGGTCACGCACGGCATTGGCCGCGTCGGACATGCTCTCGACCACCACAGCGCCTCGCACCGGGTGCGGCGTGCGCCCCTGCCGCAGCGTGAACGAGACGCTGGAGAGCGGGTCCGCGCTCTCCTTGAAGGAACGGGCAAGTTGCTCCGGGTACGCCTCGGCCGCGGACGGCGTCCGTCCCGACCACACGATCAGCTGCGTGGGCTCCGGAGCCGGGTCGACCGTACGGGTCGGCGCCTCTTCGAGGATCGCGTGCGCGTTCGTGCCACCGATGCCGAACGAGCTGACCCCCGCCAGGCGTCGCCGGCCGGCCGATCGAGGCCAGGGCCGCAGCGTGTCGTTGACGAAGAACGGTGAGTTCCCGAGCTCGAGGAACGGGTTCACCTCCGCGAAGTTGACGCTCGCGGGGATCTGCTCATGATCGAGCGACAGCGCCGCCTTGATCAGCGACGTGATCCCTGACGCGTGACCCAGGTGGCCCACATTTCCCTTGATCGATCCGATGGGACACCGCCCGGGCGCGAGTCCCGACGTCGCCCGAGCGCTGAACGCCTTTCTCAGCGCCGCGATCTCGATGGCATCACCCAGCCGAGTCGCGGTGGCGTGTGCCTCCACGTACCCGATGTCCTCGGGACCCACGCCGGCGAGCTCCATGGCTCTCAGCACGACCTCCGCCTGCCGATCGGCACTGGGCGCGGTGAAGCCGACCTTGTTCGCGCCGTCGTTGTTGACGGCCACGGCCCGGATCACCGCGGTGATCCGATCGCCGTCGGCCATGGCGTCGGCGAGCCGCTTGAGCACCACGACGCCGACGCCGCTGCCGAAGATCGTGCCGGTGGCCGCCGCGTCGAAGGGACGACAGTGGCCGTCCCGGCTCAGCGGGCCGTCCTGGGCCCACCAGTAGCCGTGACCGACCGGGAACTCGACGTCGGCACCGCCGGCCAGAGCGACGTCGCACTCGTGGAGCCGGAGCGCGTTCACGGCGAGCTGTACGGCCACCAGGGAGCTCGAACACGCGGTCTGCACGGTCATGCTGGGGCCGTGCAAGTTCAGCTTGTACGAGACCAGCGTGGACGCGCTGTCGGGGTTGTTCCACATGCCGGCAGCCATGCCGGAGGCACTCCGGAGTACCTCAAGGTTTCCGAGGACGCGGCCGACCCCGTAGCGGTTCGCGGCGACCGACGAGAACACGCCTGCCCTACCGAGCCTCAAGGCGTCATAACCGGCGTTCTCGACAGCGGCGTGCGAGGTCTCCAGGTACAGCCGTAGCTGTGGGTCGCACACCTCGGCCTCACGCCGGTTCAGGCCGAAGAACCCGGCGTCGAACAGGTCGATGCCCTCAGGCTCGGCCACCGCCCGCACGTATGCCTGGTCGTCCAGCGCTTCCCGCGACACGCCGCTCGACCGGAGCTCGTCCTCGGACGGGAAGCGCACCGCCTCCTCGCCGGCCACGAGGTTCCGCCAGAGCCGCTGGGTGTCGACCGCTCCCGGGAAACGACCGGCCATCCCGATGATCGCGATCGGCTCAACGAGGTTGCCCATATCGTCCGTCCTCCGATTCGCTTGCTGCCGCTCCATACGAGGAGCGAGCCGTCGCGGGGTCAGGACACGTCGTCCAGGTTCTCCCGCAGGTAGTTGGCAAAGGCATTCAGGGTGGGATAGCGAAAGACCAGCAGGGGAGAGATCTCCGTTCCGAGCTGTACGGAGACCTCCGACACGAACCGCATGAGGGACATCGAGGTGAAGCCGGCCTCGAAGAAGCCGTCGTCAGGGTCGATCCGGCCGTCGCTCCGGCCTTGGCCGAGAGCGGACCGCGCGCTCTCGTGAAGCACCTCCCACAGCGTCGCCGCCCGGTCCTCAGCCTGCGCGGCGTCCACGACCGCCGGTTCGTCCGGCGATGAGTCACGCACCTCGATGCTCGAGGGCACGACCGCGGGGTCCAGGTGGTCGTGGAGCGCCGCACGAAGCTCGTCGCCGTCGATCGCCGTCGTGGAGCTCCGTACGACGGTCAGGCGTACGGATCCGACTCCGCTGCTGTCTTCGACGAACGTCGCCACCGCTTCGGCGACACCGGCGACCAGCGCGGCCGCGCCCTCGATCTCGTCCAGCTCCACCCGCGTGCCGTTGACCTGGACCTGCCGGTCCGCCCGCCGTAGGAAGCACATCGAGCCGTCCGGTAGCCGACGGACGATGTCGCCGGTGTCGTACCAGCGGCCGTTAGGGCCGGTAGTCAGCAGCGGGGTCCCGTCCGTGTAGCCGAGTGCGCAGGCGGCGGCTTCCACGTGCAGTCGGCCTTCCGTACTCTCACCGTCGGACGCGTCGATGGGAACGATCTTGACCACGGCATGGTCGAGCGCGCGTCCGATGGGAACCGGGTCCTCGCTCGCCACCCCCTTACCGGGCGGCACCTGGTGCACGCACACGACCTGCGGCGTCTCCGACGCGCCGTAGCAGTTGGCGATGGTGGCCTGTGGGGCGAACCGTGCCGTCGACCGCAGCGCCGCTGCCGTGAGCCGGGCCCCCACCGAGCAGACCAGCCGCAGGCTGTCGACGGGAAGCCGCGACGAGCCCGCCATGAGCTGGAGGAGGACCGGCGAGCCCTGGAGCACGGTGATGGAATGCTTCGAGAGCCAGGCCGCCAGCAGCCGGGGATCCGCGGCCGTGCGACTGTCGGGAATGAACAACGTCGCACCGGTGAGCCAGGGTGCGATGAGCTCCCGCAGGCTCGGATCGTGGCCGGGTCTGCTGAGAAAGGCGATCCGATCGGATTCGTCCATGGGCAGTTCCTTGAAGAACGCCACACTGGCGGCCTCGAAGGCCGCTCGTCCGACGATAATGCCCTTGGGCCTGCCCGTCGTGCCGGACGTGAAGAGGATATGACTGACTCCTCCCACGTCCTCTTCGGTCTCTTCGTCCTCTCTGTCGAGTCCATCGAGGCGCGCCGGTGACGGGACACCGTCGTCCAGGAGTTCCAGGCCAGCCGGGGCGGACGACGGTCCGAAGGTCGCCACGGCGTCAGTGGCCGTCAATGCTGCACGCACCCGCTCGGCACCCCAGTCTCCCAGGATCGCCGGGACGGCTCCCGCGCTCCAGAGCCCCACGATCCGCGCGACGAACTCCGGGCTCCGGTCCGCCGGTACGCCCACCACGCGGCCCTTCAGATGGTGACCCCGTACGACGCCGCTGATGTCCTCGCTGAGCGCGGCGACGTCGCCGAAGGTGATGCCACGATCCTCGTGAACCAGGGCGACCCTGCTCAGGTCACGAGGCACCCGTCCGAGAAGCCCCGGCGGGACAGCGCTGGTGGCGGTGTTGGTCGCAGTGTTGGTCGCGGTGTTGGTCGCGGTGTTGGTCGCGGTGTTGGATGTGGTGCTGGTCGTCGTTCTGGTCGTGTCACGGACGGGGCCGGCCGGCTCGTCCACTCGGCTCACGCTAACCTCCCTCGCGGGCATGACGTCCAGCCCGTCGGATCGATGTTGCGTTCACAGCAGCTCATCCCACGCCGAGTGAAAGTACCTGGGGTGAGCGCTGCGTAGTTCGCGCCAGTGCCGCCTGCGGTTCTCCGCCGGCGTGGTGTCGATCTGGCCGTCGGTGCCACCTCCGGCCGCCGCCCACGCCAGGTGCATCAGCGGGAGCACGGCCGAACCACGCCGGGCCTTGCCCAGCTCCGCCCCGGCGCCGGTGACGACTCTCGACAGCCCCATCGAATAGGCGTACTTGATGGGTTCGTAGACCGCCGCGTTGAAGTACACGAACGGGTCCGGCGCCGCACCGTCATCGTCGTTGTCGAGACGCCCGAAGTCGGTCACGTACAGCCGGTCATGCCAGCGGCACATGACTCCAGTACCGACGAGACGACCCCGCACACGGCACAGCATGGCCATCGACGAGGCGTCTCCCAGCGCGGACGAGTACGCGGACAGGCGTCGCGTGACCGCCTCCACGCTGTACGCCATCCCGTACTTGGCCCGCACGTTCACGATCATCGGCGCGATGGTCGTGATGGCTTCACGGAGAGGTACGGACTCGGTCGCACAATCCTTGGCGAAGAGCCCGACCTCCCTGCGGACGCTGGTGCGGGTGTTCCGTGGCAGCGTCGCCAGGTAATCCTCGAAGTCCCCGCCGGGGAGCTCCAGCTCAGTCTGTGCGACGCTCGCCAATCGGTGATGGTCTCCGTCGCCGACGACCGGAGCGAGGTCTCTCCACGCGGCGGAGTCGAGGAACAAGAAGAAGGTGTACGGAAGCCCGCGCTCGACCGCGACGGCGCGGGCGGCATCCCGAAGTGCGTGCAGGACCATTGTCCTGGTCGAAGTCGGCAGGGTGCGGTCCACGATGAGCCGCGTACTGAATCCCGCGCAGGAACCGGCCAGCAATCCCAGCCGGCCGTCGAGCGAACTCGCGGCGTGCAGCAGGTCTTGGAAGTGGAGCTCCGGCCAGTACAGGTAGTCACCACGACTGGGGAGCGAGTCATAGAGGGGAAGGGCACCGACGATTCGCGGGTGCCCAGATTGTCGGGCGATCAGGTACATGATGGGCCCGTCACCGGATCGCTCAAGAGCCGTCAGCCACGCACGACTCTGGAACATGTCCCGCGGGTCCGCGACGTCATCCCACACACACCCGGCGACGTCGTTCAACGAGGGCACGCGCTCGACCGTCACGAGCCCGGCCGCTTCTGGCGACATTTCCGGAATTTCCTGATGTTTCATCGAAACCCGGCAGTCATACCGTCACCTGGCCCCGTGATGGAGCCATTCGCGCAGGTCTGGCTCCGCGAGCTCGGCTATCCGACGGTCGTAGTGTGCTCGATCCTCATCGGTGAGGAACTGCTGCCATTGGCCCGACTTACCACTGCGGAAAAAGCGTTTGTGATCGCGGATGTAGCCCAACTGCTCGTCGGGTGCGAGTTCATCGGCGCGATTGCGCATCTGCTGGAACGTGGCGGCCTCGACCAGTTCCGGCCACTTGCTCTCGTCGATCTCGATGCCGAGCCGTTCGGCGAGCCGTCGCATCTGGCCGGCGAGATCATTGGAGAGGTCGGCGTAGTGCAGCAGAATGACATTCGGCTCCGCGCGGCGAACCCATGCGCGGCTCTGCGTCCAGATCAGCGCACGCAGCGAGTCGAGATTGTCGTACGGCGAGTCGTCGTTGTCCACCCAGCGTAATAAGTACTCCCGTTCGTCGAGGAAGTCCCTCTCGTCATGATCGTCGACCTGAACGTCAGTCGCCGCGTTTCCGGGGTGGGCGGCCTGATGGATCAAGCGACGAATCACGTCACGCTTGAGATTCTTGCCGTGGCTACGCAGGGAGATGGCCACATCGCGCGGGTCTCGCCCCACCGTGATGTAGGTGACCTGCGGGTCGACCGGGATGCCGTCGAGCGGAATGTGGGTTTTGATGAAACGGCGGTGTTGCTGCGCGGCGAGGTTGTCCCAAACCTCCTGTTTCGGACGTACGAGCATGTCGATCCACGGTGAGAGGCTCGACAGTGGAGCGGGTAGCTGCGGCGTCTGGAAAATCAGGAGCGCGCAGATCGTCTGGGTCCAGGTGGTGCCGCATTTGGCCGGCGAATTAATGACAATATCGCCGGGCCGGAATTCGAACGCGTCCCACCGGGAGCTGTCTTCCATCGGTGTGAGGTAACGGACTGGATGCGTCGTCATCAACGTGAGTTTAATCACATTATGCGAGTTAAGGAAGGTATGTGATTGCCTGTGTGCATTCAGTGATAATAATGCGCAAATTGATGACATTTCCGATCTGGCTGCAGGGGAATTCCAGCAACAACAAATCCCCTGGTAAGACCTGTGCTATTTATCTGACGGCTCACCCGCTGCGCAGGGAATAGGCGGTCACACTCTTAGGCAGGTCGGCGACGCGTGACAGGGCGCCGGTGCCGATGTTCCAGCCGAGCAGCCTGTCCCCGCTCTCGACGATCACCGTGTCCTGGCCGATCCAGCCGCGCACGGGGCACCCGCCCTTCCCGCACCTCCTGCCGGCAGAATCACCCCAGGGCAGGAGCAGCGTCCTGACCACCCGTCCCGTGGCGATGTCGGCCACGACGGCCACATCGGCTTCCTCCGCCCGGTCGTGGTCGGCGAACGCGGACCTGGCGACGAGGCCGCCGCGCTGCCATCCGTGGTTGCCCAGGACGCCCACGGGCATGCTGCCCTTGTCGGTGATGTCCCGGACGTTCAGCGCCACCTCCGACCCGCCCTCCTGGATGACCGTCCAGCCGCCTTTGGCGGGCGAGACGATCCTGAGGTCGCGGTAGCCCGCGACACCCGTGAATCCCTTGTACGGCTGCCGCCGCGCCTTCCCCGTGGCCAGGTCGAGCAGGTAGTTCGCCTTCTCCTGCTCGACGAGGAGTTGCTCGCCGCGCCAGAGCACCATCTCGTTGAACCCCGGCACCGGGTAGCGCCTGGCCTGGCCGATCACGAGGTCGACGACGACCACCTCGTCCTTCTGCGGGAAGGCGGCCATCGTCCCGTCGGGGGCGAGCGAGTTGGGCTTCAGCGGCGTCCCGCCGTTGCCGGCCGAGTCCACGGAATCGCCCAGCTTCACATCGAGCGGGATCCGCCCGCCGGATTTCATGATGTAGATCCGCCCGTCGCCGAACTCGGCCAGCGCCAGGACGGGCCCGGAAACGGTGGTCACGACGGGGATGTCGGCCCACCTCTCCGGCAGCGCGGTCGCCAGCGTGGGCAGCCCCGCCTCATCGCTGGGCGGCGGAGCCGTGTCCATGGGGGGAGTCGGCGGGATCGTGGGCGTGGGTGTGGGCGTGACGCTGGGATACACGGTGACGCCGCGCTCGACCGGCTCCGGAGACACGACGATCCCCACCACGACGAGCACAGTGACCGTCGCGGCCGCCGCGAGCACCGTCCACCGGCGGCGAGTACGGCTCCGCGTGCCCTGCCGCCACAGCTCGCCCGCGCGGGACGACCCCTCAGGCAGAGTCTCGGCCAGATCATTGAACAGCTCCCGCAGCCCCTGGTCGGTCATATCAACACCTCTTCCAGCTCGGGAGCGACCTCGCGTAACCGCTTCAGGGCCGCGTGCGTCTGGCTCTTGACCGTCCCGGACGAGACCCGGAGGATCGCCGCGACCTCCCCGACCGGCAGGTCCTCGTAGAAGCGCAGCACCAGCACCGCCCGCTGTTTCACCGGCAGCCTGGCCAGCGCGCGGGCGAACACCACCTTCAGGTCCGACGCTTCCGAGGTGTCGTGATCCGCCTGCTCGGGCGGCTCTCCGTAGGCGAATTCCCGTCGCCGCCGCCACGTGGACGCCACGTCCCTGTACAGGGTGGTACGCACGTAATTGACCGGGTCGGTATGTACTTTCGACCAGCGGCGCGCCAGCTTGATCAGGGCATCCTGGAGTACGTCCTCGGCCAGATGCCTGTCACCGCTGATGAGGATGGCGGCACGCAGCAGCCGCGGGTGCCAGGCGGCGACGAAGGCCTCGAACGCCTCGGAATCCGTCATATAGACAAGACGCCCGAGAGGGGATGAACGGTTGGGGCTTCTACGAAATCAGCAGTTGCCGAAGGGGCCCGCTCTGAGGAGCGGGCCCCTATGGACGTTGGACGTCAGCGGTTGGGGGACAGGCCCAGCTGGAGGCCCTTCAGGCTGCTGGAACGCTTGCTCAGCCCGGCGGCGATCGTGCGGAGCTCGGCCGCGGCCGGAGAATCGGGGTCCGTCAGGACCAGCGGCTTGCCCTCGTCCCCGCCCTCGCGGAGGCGCAGGTCGATGGGCACCTGGCCCAGAAGAGGCACCCGAGTCCCCAGCGTCCGGGTCAGAGCGTCGGCCACCGTCTGGCCGCCACCCTCGCCGAAGACCGAGATGCGCTCGTCGCAGTGCGGACACGGCAGCCAGGCCATGTTCTCGATGACGCCGGCGATCTGCTGGTGCGTCTGCGCGGCGATCGAGCCCGCCCGCTCGGCCACCTCGGCGGCGGCCATCTGCGGGGTGGTGACCACGAGGAGTTCGGCCGACGGCAGCCGCTGTGCCACCGAGATGGCGATGTCACCGGTGCCCGGCGGCAGGTCGAGCAGCAGGACGTCGAGGTCGCCCCAGTAGACGTCGGCGAGGAACTGGTGGAGCGCGCGGTCGAGCATCGGCCCGCGCCAGACCACCGCGCTGTTGCCCTCCGGCTTGAACATGCCCACTGAGATGACCTTGATGTCATGCGCCACCGGCGGCATGATCATGTCTTCGACCTTGGTGGGGCGCTCCGAGGCGCCGAGCATGCGCGGGACGCTGTGGCCGTAGATGTCGGCGTCGACGATGCCGACCTTGAGCCCGTTGGCGGCCATGGAAGCGGCCAGGTTGACGGTGACGGACGACTTGCCGACCCCGCCCTTGCCGCTGGCCACCGCGAAGACACGGGTCAGCGAGCCCGGCTGGTTGAAGGGGATCTCCTTCTCGGGGCCTCGATCGCCGCGCAAGGTGGTCTGGAGCTTCTTGCGCTGCTCGGTGCTCATCACGTCGAGCTCGATCTCGACGCCCGTGACACCCTCGAGTTTGGTCACCGAAGTGGCGACGTCGCGACGGATCGTGTCCTTCATCGGACATCCGGCCACGGTGAGGTAGACACCCACGCGAACGACACCGTCGGCACCGATGTCGATGCTCTTGACCATACCGAGATCGGTGATCGGGCGACGGATCTCGGGGTCGATGACGGTGGCTAGAGCGGCCGTCACCTGTTCCTGTGTTGGTGCCATCTAAGTCTCGGCACGAGGGAGTGCCGTCCCTCCTTAGTCGTATATGTGTGACCTGGCGCTGCACGCCGGTGAGGATGCCCCTCCATCGTATGAACCAGGGACCCCGTGCGGATAATCCGTGCTGTTTAGGTGTCCGTGCAACGTTCTAAGGTTACTCCGTGACTCTTCTGCGTGACGAGGGCCTCGCCACCGGCCGCACCACCGGCCCCACCGGCCTCACTGGCCTCACCGGCCTCACCGCCGAGGAGCTGGCGGTCTGGCGGATGCTGCAGCGAGCTCAGGTGCACATCACCCGCCATCTGGAGGCCGAGCTGCTCGTGGCCCACGGCCTGCCGCTGGCCTCCTACGACGTGCTGACGCAGCTGGCCGAGGCGCCGGACCGGCGACTGCGGATGAACGACCTGGCCGGCCGGGTGCTGCTCTCCCGCAGCGGCCTGACCAGGCTCATCGACCGGCTCCAGCGTGACGGCCTGGTGGCGCGCGAGGCGTGCGCGAGCGACGCGCGGGGGCTGTTCGCGGTGCTGACGGACCGTGGCGCGGCCCGGCTGACCGAGGCCACCCCCACTTACCTGCGCGGAATCAGATCCGAGTTCCTCGACCTGCTGGGGGCCGGCGAGATCCGCCTGGTCCGCGAGATGCTCGCCAAACTGCCCATCACCTCCGCTCCCTGAGCGGCCGCCACCCGTTCTTCGCGGACTCACCGCCGCTCCCTGAGCGCTGCCGCTCCTTAAGCGCCGCCGCGCTCATTGCCGGATCTCGAGTTGAGCTCCTCCGCCAATCGCTGGAGCTCCGAGCGGAGATAGTCCCGGGTGGCCACCTCGCTGATCGCCAGCCGGAGCCCGGCGATCTCGCGGGTCAGATATTCGACGTCGGCCTGGTTGCGGTCGGCCGCCGCCCGGTCCTGCTCGTACTGGACGCGGTCCCTGTCGTCCTGCCGGTTCTGGGCCAGCAGGATCAGCGGCGCGGCGTACGACGCCTGCAGGGACAGGATGAGCGTGAGGAAGATGAACGGATAGGGGTCGAACCGCAGGCCGGCGGGCGCCAGAACGTTCCAGGTCACCCAGACCGCGACGAACGCCGTCATGTAGACGAGGAACCTGGCCGTACCGAGGAAGCGGGCGATCTGCTCCGACAGGCGGCCGAACGCCTCGGGGTCGTAGTGCGGGCGCAGCGAGCGGCGCAGCGCGCGTGGCTGGTCGAGGCGTTCAGTCGTCACGGTGTGCCCTCTCGCGCCAGTCCTTGGGAAGCATGTGGTCGAGTACGTCGTCGACCGTCACCGCGCCGACGAGCCTGCCCAGCTCGTTCACGACCGGCGCCGCCAGCAGGTTGTAGTTCGCCAGGTAGGAGGCGACCTCGTACACGGTCAGCTCCGGCCTGATCGGGTCGACCGAAGGGTCGATGGCCGAGCCGAGCAGCGTGGAGGGCGGTTCGCGCAGCAGCCGCTGGAAGTGGGCCATTCCCAGGTAGGCGCCCGTCGGTGTCTCGGTGGGCGGCCTGGTCACATAGACCTGCGCCGCGACGGCCGGCGCCAGATCCTTCTGCCGCATGTGGGCCAGCGCCTCGGCGACCGAGGCGGTGGGCGGCAGGATCACCGGCTCGCTGGTCATCATGCCGCCCGCGGTGTCGTCGGCGTAGGTGAGCAGCCGCCGTACGGGCGCCGCCTCCTGGGGCTCCATCAGCGCGAGCAGCTGGGTGGCCTGCTCGCTGGGCAGGTCGTGCAGCAGGTCGGCGGCGTCGTCGGGGTCCATCGCCTCCAGTACGTCGGCCGCCCGCTCCACCTCCAGTGACCGCACGATGGCGATCTGGTCGTTGGGCGGCAGTTCCTGCAGGGTGTCGGCGAGGCGGTCGTCGTCCAGGGCGCGGGCGATCTCGATCCGGCGCTTGTCCGGCAGGTCGTGCAGGGCGCTGGCCAGGTCGGCGGCCCGCATCGACTCGAAGGCGGCGATCAGCCCGGCGGCTCCCTGGTCCTTCTGCAGGACACCGAACCCCGACACCTCGCTCCAGTCGACGATCCTCGTCTCGCGCCGCCGCCGGCCCCGGTAGACGGCCACCTTGGTGATCTGCCAGAACGACGGCTTGGTCTCCTCCATCGCCACGTCGTAGACGGTGACCGGCTCGCCGTCGAGTTGCACGGTGAGGTCGAGCATCTGGGCGATGACCAGCGTCTCGGTGTCACGCTGCTCGAACCTGCGCATGTTCAGCCGGCCCGTGAAGACCACCGCGCCCGCTTCGATGCCGCGCACCCTGGTGATGGGCAGGAAGACCCGGCGCCGCGGCTGGATCTCGACCACCATGCCATGCACGCTCGGCGGATTGCCGTCGTGCGGCCCGACCACGACATCTCTGATGCGGCCGATCTGATCGCCCGCGGGGTCGAAGACCGGGGTCCCCGCCAGGCGGGCCACGAAGATCTTCACGTCAGCAGGCTAACAGTGCCCCTCCATTGCGCTCCGGACGCCTGACATGTCAGTATCAAAAGTCGATTACGGTGATTACGAAGTTGGGGTTGATCGTGAAGTACCCAGGGCTCGCGCTGGCTTTCGTGTCCTCGTGCTGTTTCGCGTTCTCGGGCCCGATGGCCAAGTACCTGATCGCCGCCGGACTGGCCCCGATCGAGGCGGTCTGGACGCGCATGGCGGGCGCCGGCGTGCTCATGGTGGTCGTATTGGCCCTGGTCAAGCCGCGCGCCCTGCGGATCCCGCGGTCACGGCTGCCGTTCTTCGCCATGTACGCGATCGTGGCGGTGGCCGCGGTTCAGTCACTGTACTTCGTGGCCATCACGCGGCTGCCGGTGGGGATCGCGTTGCTGCTGGAGTTCATGGCGCCGGTGATGGTGGTGCTCTGGGTACGTTTCGTCCGCCGGGTACGGCTGGCCCGCGCGGCCTTCGTCGGCGCCATAACCGCCGTGGCCGGCCTCGCGATCGTCGTGGAGGCCTGGCAGGGCCTGCGACTCGACGCCCTGGGCCTGCTCCTCGGCCTGCTCGCCGGAGCCTGCTGCGCGGGCTACTTCCTGATGAGCGACAGCTTCGGCGACGACGTGGACCCCCTCGGCCTGATCGGCTGGGGCCTGATCGGGTCGGCCGTGATCCTGGTGCCCTTCGCCCGCCCGTGGAACATCCCGTGGGACGCCTTCACCCGTACCGTCACCCCCTCGGCGGGCGCGCACACCTTGCCGGTGCTCGGGGCGTACCTGTGGATGGTCCTGATCGCCACGGTCGTCGCGTACATCCTGGGCGTGAACGCGGTCCGCAGACTGACGGCGGCGGTGGGCGCCACGGTGGCCTCACTGGAGGTCATCGGCGGCGCGGTGGTGGCGTGGGCGCTGGTGGGGGAGACGCTGGGCGTGTTCCAGATCGTGGGCGGCCTGATCGTCCTCACCGGCGCCCTGCTCGCCCAGACCGCAACCGAACAACGACCGGAACCGAGCACGAAGCCCAGCCCGGACGACCTTGAGCAGCCGGTCGGCGTGGTGTGAGTTTCGGCTTTTAGTGCGGCGTGAGCTTTACGGCAGTGCGAGCTCTGGCGCCGTGCGAGAGCAGAGCGGCGTGCGAGCGTTAGCGGCGTGTGAGCTTCAGTACGGTCGACTCGCGCGCCCAGCGGTCGGTCAGGTGCTCGCTGTCGGGGGCGTTGAGCCGCTCCTTGGCCAGCGCCGCGACGGCCTCGGGCTCCGCGGCCTGATCCACCACCCGCACCTCGGCCTCGAAGTCGGCCAGCCTGGCGCCGTTGTCCTTGCTGCGCAGGATGACCTGGATGGTGTCAAGCCCCTCGATGCCCGGCAACTGCTGCTCGCCGCCGCCCGTGACGAGGTAGATGGCACCGTCGTGCCAGGCATGCCAGGCCAGGCGCGGGCGATCGAGGGTGAGCCAGAGGACGCCGGACTTCTTCGCGCCCTCTTCGATGGCCGCGGATATGTCGCTCACGCCTCGACTGTACCGGGGCGGTAGGCGCTTCGGCGGCGCCGATCAAGGCATGACGCATCCGCAGCCGCACCAGCGCCTTAACGTCTTTGTCCAGGTGATCGCCAGAGATGCCGCGCCTCTTCAGCATCGCCCGCAGGTCGCACCTCCACGCTGATGCGCGGCCCGTACTTCGGCTGTCGAGAGCGGTCGCGCCCCTCATTGCGCAGGTCCGCGGCCACGGCCTTACGCGCCGAGGGCGGCGGTCAGGTCGAGTTCGACAAGTTGACCGGTGAAGCCGAGCTGGGCAACCCCCAGCAGCGTGCTCGCGGTGGTGAAGGCGGCGGCGAGGGGCGAGTCGAGCAGGCGCCGCCATACTCCCCCGAGCACGGTGGTGTCCTGGCTCACCACGACGTAGATGACCGAACGGACCACCTGCTCGGGGCGGGCGTTCACGGTCGCGAGCGCGGTCAGGGCGTTGGCGACGACCTGGTCCACCTGGGCGTCCAGATCTCCTTCGCCGACCAGGGCGCCGGTCACATCCAGCGGACACTGTCCGGCCAGGAACGCTGTCCGCCCGGCCTCGACCACGGTGATGTGGCTGTAGCCGGGAGTCTTGTGCAGTTCGTCGGGGTTCAGGCGGGTGATCGTCATGCGGAGATTGTGGCGGTTCCGGGGTCGGCGGATCATCTGGTTTGTTTCAGCGCCTCGCGAAGGTCTCGAAGGGGGCTTCCGTCTCCCGACTGACCGGGGGGATGTCGGTGGCGCGAGCCGCCACCTTCCGCAGGGAGCGAGCGCACGGACCCTCCGGCCCTCCGGCCCTCAGGGAGCGCACGGACCTCCGGCAGAACGCCCACGCACCCTGCGGCAGAACGCCCACGCACTCAGCGGCAGAACGTCCATGGATCATCCGGCAGAACGCCCACGCACTCAGCGGCAGAACGCCCACCGATCTTCCGGCAGACCGCCCACACAACTGCATTCAACTGCGGTAACGTGCGGAGCGTGATGGATCCGTCTCTGTTCCCGCGACGCGCCGAGGCAATGGCACTCGAAGCGCTGGCGGACACGCGAGTCGTCGTTGTGAACGGCGCTCGGCAAGTGGGCAAGAGCACGCTGGCGAGCTTGATCGCCGCGCAGGCGGACAATGCCCGCCAGCTCTACCTGGACGATCCAGCGATCCTGGCCGCAGCCGAGGAGGATCCCGTCGCCTTCGTCCAGCACGACGGCCTTCTGATGATCGATGAGATCCAGCGCACCCCGCAGCTACTCCTGCCGATCAAGCACGAGGTTGATCGGCATCCACGTGCGGGCCGTTTTCTTCTCACCGGTTCAGCACGCCTGCTGGGCCTACGTGATCTCCCGGACGCTCTGCCCGGGAGGACGGAGACCATCGAGTTGTGGCCACTGTCCCAAGGAGAGATCGACAGCGCTCCGGACGGATTCGTGGACCATGTCTTCACTCATGGCGCCGATGTCGCCATGGACCCCTCCCCACTCCATAAGGCTGACTACGTGGATCGCGCACTGCGCGGTGGCTACCCGGAGGCGGTCCGGAGGGATCCTGGACGCAGGCGCAACAGGTTCTTCGATTCCTACATCACCGACCTGGTCACCCGTGATGTGCGCCAGATCTCCGACATCGAACGTCCAGCGGAGATGCGCAGGCTGCTCAGCGTCATCGGGGCTCGGATGGGCGGATTGGCCGTGGTCCAGTCGATCGCCGGCGACGTAGGGCTTCCCAGGGTGACGCTCTCGCGCTATCTGGATCTCCTGGAATTGATCTTCGTCATCAAGCGCATACCGGCCTGGTCGTCGAATCTCACCACCCGCGCCATCTCCACCCCCAAACTGATCGTCACAGACAGCGGGCTGGGCGGTCGGCTCATCGGCATGTCGCCTGAGCGCGCCAGGGATGTCACGGCGCCAGTCGGCCCACTGCTTGAGAATTTCGCGATCGGGGAGGTCGCCCGTCAGCTCACCTGGGCCAACGAATCCGTCCAGCTGTTCCACTACCGGGACCGCGACCAAATCGAGGTGGACATGGTCCTGGAGCACGCTTCCGGCGAAGTGATCGGCCTGGAGGTCAAAGCCGCGGAAACCGTGCGCGGTGATGACTTCCGAGGACTCCGCCACTTGGCCGACCGGCTTGGATCACGGTTTCGGGCGGGATTCGTCCTGTATACCGGCGAACAGAGCCTGTCGTTCGGTGAGAAGCTGAGAGCTTTGCCCATGTCATCGCTGTGGATGCTCGGCACCACAAGCCAATCGTGAATGCTCAGACTGCCGGCGCATCGACGCAGAGACATGGAATCCCCGACCGGCTTCGGCGGCTGGTTTTGTCGATGACATGTGACAGCGTTTGCCGGTCTGTGTCCTGTGACACCGAACCCTGAGCTTGTGCCATCGAAGGTTGAGCGGTGCAGCGTGACGTCTGATCGTGGACGTGGACTCGGTATGGCCGGGCCGGACCTGAATAGGGTCGGTGCGCGACAGGACAGGGGAGCCCGTCAATGGCGGTGACATTCCGCCCCGCGTGCGGGCGGCTCTGGGGGCTATCAGTCGGTCCCTATCCCCTCCCACCGGAACTCGACCTCAAAGATCGGAGCCTTCCCCGCCACATCGAGTTCTCCTCCGTCATCCTCGTCATCGGAGTAGTAATGGACCTCGGAACCCGGAAACGCCTGCGCAAGCCGATCGACCACCTGCTCCTTCCCCTCCTCGCTGATGAACGCGGAGCCGTCGTTCTCCATCAAGACGTCAATGTCCTCCTCGTGCAACGCGGATCGCGCGTCATTGCGGGTGAGCCAATGTCCAGCGGCGGTACGTCCCCACGCCGCGACCGTGAGACCGAACTCCACAGTGTCGCCGTGATCCTCGCCCCACACCTCGTCGTGGGCCTCGATTCGAGCGCCCTTAAACATCGCCATGCGACCATTGTCCAGGCGGTCATGTCGGCGGTTCATCCCATCCCGGCGATGGCGTCACGTTCCGGGTGCGGCTGCAACTCCCCCCATCCCGCAACTGGAGGTCACGCTGCACCGCTCACTCATCCATGGCACAAGCTCAAGGTTCGGTGTCACAGAACAGTCTGCTGCGACAGCGATCGTTCGGTAAGTGGGTAAGCGGGTGGGCTGGAGTGGTCAACCAGCAAGCAGTGAATCCGTGTATGGCACGTCGATGCGTCGCCTGGTGCCTGACTTTGCTATGCCTCCTGGTCACAGCGGGCTTTCGAAGCAGATGGCCGAGGGGCCGGAGGGTGCGCGGGCGGAGCCCGCGCCGATAGGGCGTCCGAGCGGAGCGAGGGCCTGCAGGGGTCGGGCCTCGGCCCGACTGGAAGCAACGCCTGCCCCCGAAGCGCGAAGCGCCCACCCGCGAAGGCCTTTGTGGAGAGGTGGGCATCAGACGGTCAAGCCGGTAAGTGGGTAACGGGTGGGGCGTGGTGGGTGGGGGTGCGAAGGGGCGGTGGCGAGGGGGCTAGCGTGTGCGCATGCGCTCACGTCGATCTGTTCTCGCCGTCCCCGGTAGTAACCCGAGGTTTCTGGAGAAGGCCCAGACTCTGCCGGTCGACGAGGTGTTCCTCGATCTGGAGGATTCTGTCGCGCCCCTGGTCAAGGATGAGGCTCGCAAGAACGTCGTGACCGCGTTGCGGGAGGGGGACTGGACGGGGAAGACGCGGGTCGTACGCGTTAATGATCTGTCGACGCAGTGGACCTACCGTGACGTGATCGAGGTGGTGGAGGGTGCGGGGGACAATCTCGACTGCCTGATCCTGCCCAAGGTGCAGGACTCGACCGAGGTCGTCTGGCTCGACACGCTGCTCACCCAGATCGAGAAGACGATGGGGCTGGGGGTCGGGCGGATCGGGATCGAGGCGCAGATCGAGAACGCGCGCGGGCTGGTCAACGTGGACGCCATCGCGGGGGCGTCCAGGCGGCTGGAGGCGCTGGTGTTCGGGCCGGCCGACTTCATGGCGTCGGTGAACATGCGCACGATGGTCGTGGGGGAGCAGCCGCCGGGTTATACCGAGGGCGATGCGTACCACTACATCCTGATGCGCCTGCTGATGGCCGCGCGGATGCACGATCTGCAGGTGGTCGATGGGCCGTACCTGCAGATCAGGGACGTCGAGGGGTTCAAGCGGGTGGCCAGGCGGGCCGCGGCGCTCGGGTTCGACGGGAAGTGGGTGCTCCATCCGTCGCAGGTGGAGGCGGCCAATGAGGTGTTCTCGCCGACGCAGGAGGACTACGACCACGCCGAGCTCATCCTGGAGGCGTACGACTACTACACGACCGTGGAGAAGCGCGGCGCGGTCATGCTGGGGGACGAGATGATCGACGAGGCCTCGCGCAAGATGGCGCTCGTCGTGGTGGCCAAGGGGCGGGCTGCCGGGCTGAGCCGTACGAAGACGTTCAGCCCGGAGAGCTAGGGCCGTAACAGCTGTCACACCTTGAAGCCGATCGTGGTGAAGAACCAGAACGACGACGTGAGCCAGAGCCCGACCAGTGCCGTGAACGCGAGCCCGCCGATCACGGGCAGCGTCCAGCCCGGCGTGCCCCGCTTCGGCAGAGCCAGCATCTTGGCCGTGAACAGCCCGTAGAAGAAGCAGCCGAGCAGCGAGTGCGCGAGCACCCTGGGCACGTCGTACTGCAGCCCCAGGGCGTACAGGCAGTGGAAGGCGACGGGGATGGTCAGCAGGAAGGCCAGCCGGCCCGACCAGCGATGTACGCCCGGCGGAATGGAGACCCCGAGCTTGCCCCACATCGACAGGGCGGAGATGACCTGGACGGCGGCGAGCACGAACGCGCCCGTCGTCAGCCACGCCTTCATCGGCAGCGCGGCGGAGAAGCCGGCGGGGCCGACCGCGAAGCCGGTGGGGGCGTGGATGCGCCCGAAGACGCCGAGGGCGATCGCCACCATTCCGCCGATCAGCAGCGGGACGGACAGGGGGTGGAAGCTGGTCGGCCGGTGCGAGGTGACGCTCATTGCATCTCCTGAATGAAGCCGTCGACGTCCTTCGGGTAGAGGGTGGTGTTGTCGTCGAGCGGCACCGGCGCGGTCGGCTGGTAGGCGTTCAGCTGCGGGATCTGCAGCTGCTTCTCGTCCACGAACGCGGCGCCGACCTGCGTGAAGCCGCCTTGCGGGCGCTTCAGTACGATCCAGCCGGCTCGTAGCTTGGCGCCCCTTACCTGGGCGGTCGCCCGGTAGAGGCCGGAGGGTTTGACGACGGTGTTCGCGGCGAAGGTCCACTTCTTGCCGCCGATCTTCAGCCAGCCGGTGGCCTTGCCGCCGCCGAGCGTGCCGCCGACGGCCGCGGCGCCGAAGCCCCGCAGGGTGATCTTGCCGTCCTTCTCGTTGCCCTTGAACCAGGCCTCGGACTTGCCGTCACAGAAGTAGCCGATGGTCTTGCCGTCGCGCGTGGAGATGGCGATCAAGCCGCCGTTGCCGCGTACGTAGCCTCCGTAGTCCGCCTTGTCGATGGTCTTCGGGGCGGCTTCGGCGGTTTCGGTGGGTTCGGGGGTAACGGTGGCGACGGTGGCGGCGGGTTCCGCCGAAGGTTCAGCCGCGGCGGCGGTCTCGGTCGCGGGGGGTTCGTTGGAGGTGGCGGCAACCGTTGTGTTCGCCGCCGGTGTCGCGGTGATGCTGGCGACACCCAGCCCGACGGCGAGCGCGGCGCCCGCTGTCAGGGTGATGACAGGTCCCAGCCTTGACATGAACTGCTCCCAGGGTCGAAATGCTTACTCCACCGAGCATCCGCTCAAACTAACGGATCGTCTGTGAACTAATGCTCATCTCCCAGACAGAATGTAGAGATGCAGGAAAATCCTGGACCCCAGCTTCCGTACGGGACGCAGCCGCCGGGCCGGCCGGCCTACCCTCACCAGCCGCCGCCCATGCCCGCGCGGGAGCCGTGGTTCCGGCCGACGCCCAGGGGCGCGCGATACGACTACCTGGCCCGAGTCGGTGACCGCGGTGCCTGGCGGGAGATCGTCGGGACGATCCTGGTGGGCGTCGCGTTCTTCGTCATCGGTGCGGTGGTCATAGGCGTCGGCGCGGTGCTGGCGATGATCCTCGGCATCCCCGCGTCGCTGACGCCTGAAGAGCTGTTCGGCGATCCGGTGTTCTCGCTGGTGGTGCTGCTGCTCTCGATCGCGGCCGTGCTCCCGGCGGTGTTCGGTACGGTCGCGCTGATCCAGCGGCGGCGGCCCGGGTCGCTCTCCTCGGTCGCCGGGCGGTTGCGGTGGGGGTGGCTGCTGCGCTGCCTGGGAGTGGCGGTCATAGCCCTGGCGCTGGGGCAGGTCGCCCAGCTCGCCATGATGACGGTGACCAGGGAGCCGGTCACGGACATGTTCGGCTGGGCCGGGTGGAGCGCGTTCCTTCCCGCGCTGATCGTGATCGTGCTGCTGGTGCCGTTCCAGGCCGCCACCGAGGAGTACATCTTCCGCGGCTGGGTCATGCAGGCGTTCGGAGCCCATCTGCGGAGCCCGGTATGGGGGATCGTGCTGGGTTCGGCGCTGTTCGCGTCCCTGCACGGGTATTCGTGGATCGGGCTCATCGACGTCTTCGGCTTCGGCGCCCTCATGGCGTGGCTGGCGGTACGGACCGGAGGGCTGGAGGCCCCGATCGCCCTGCACGTGGCGAACAACATGCTGGCATTCGGGATCAGCGCGGCCGCCGGGCATCTGGACAAGGCGCTGCAGCAGGGGGACGTGCCCTGGCAGGCGTTGGTGGGGACCGTGGTGCAGTTGGGGGCGTACGCGGTGGGGGTACTGTACCTGGCCAAAAAACGGTCAGTTAGCGATCTTTCGGGATAAATAGCTAGCTGGTGCCAGGAATCTCGCTAGAGAGGTCTCGCCATTCGGGCTCAGTCGTGTTGCTCTGGATCCAGTGGGTGGGCGAGGATTCCGGAGGTGATCATCTCGGCGAGACAGGGTAACTAGCACTCATGTGCGATATTTCACGCCGCAGTGACATAAAAAACGAAATAAGCGCATAAACGTGGACAGGCTGCCCTGGAACGATCTGGCATACCTCTCTCTACCGGGTCGTTCGCTCAGTTCGATCAGTACGTACTAGGAGGTGCGACGCGTGGCCTCCGGCCCCAGCGACCCGCCACGGCGACCGCCGGGTGATGACGACCCGCGGCCCGAGGAAGCCGCCGACCCCCATGCCGCCAACGAGCCCCGGATCCGGCACTCTCCGCCGGGCCCCACCGATGATCGGGCTCGTGGCCTGCCTGCGGCCTCACCGTGGGGTATGCCGCCGTTCTCCTCCCCCGTCCCTGGGGACGAGCCTCCGGACCCGCCGAAGGGGCGCCGGCCGTACAGCTCCCCGACCGCGGAACCCGAGACGGAGCCGCGCCGCCGCCGGGTCGTGAACCACCCCGACAAGCTCGTGGCCGGCGGCCCACCCCGGACTGAGCCCGAGCCCCGGACCGAGGATGAGCCCCCCGAGGCCGCACCCCGATCCTGGTTCGAGACAGAGGACCAGCCGCAGCACGAGGATGAGCCCCAGTACGGCACGCCGGAGGATCCGGAAGACGCCCCCGAGGACCTTCACGAGCCCGAGGTGCGGCGCGTCGGACGCCCGCCCGCCGGCCGCCCCACCAGACCGGACCGCCTTGTCGCGTCGGGCCCGCCGCGTCCCGGCGGCTCCAGCGGCAGGCACCACCGCGGCCCCGCCCCGTCGGCGGTCCGCCGGTCGAGTCCGGTACGGAGGCGCAGCCTGGCCGCGCCGACGGCCATACTCCTGGCGCTGGTGCTGCTCGTGGCGGGCGGTGTGCTCGTGTGGCAGTGGCGCTCCTCCGACAAGCCCGGACTG
Organism: Nonomuraea sp. NPDC049129; assembly: GCF_040648495.1. Classification (NCBI taxonomy): domain Bacteria; kingdom Bacillati; phylum Actinomycetota; class Actinomycetes; order Streptosporangiales; family Streptosporangiaceae; genus Nonomuraea; species Nonomuraea sp. NPDC049129. Next base: position 565,520 of record NZ_JBEZDU010000006.1, read on the forward strand.
GCGCTGTCCGAGGGCACGGAACGTTCGGGCGACGAGCTGTTCACGGTGCCGTCGGCCGGTGACGGCTCCGATCAGAAGCTCAACGACATGACCTCCGTGGGCCGTGCCGTGGTGGCCGTCGGCAGTGACACGACGAGCCCGACGCCGCGGCCGCTGTTCCTGTTCTCGCCGGACAGCGGGAAGACGTGGCAGCTCGGCCAGGTCAACGGGGCGACCACAGCGACGGTCCAGCGGGTCGTGGGCGGAGACGGGCGCTGGCTGGCCAGCGGCGGCGACGGGGTGGGCGCCGAGCGCGGCCTGTGGACCAGCACCGACGGGTTCACCTGGGCGGCCGTGGAGCAGAGCGGTCTGTCCGCGTTCAGGAACGGTGACCTGATCTCCGGTATCGCCCGGACGTCGTCGGGGTTCGTGGCGGTCGGCCGTACGACGCTCACCGGCGGCGCGACGGGACCCGCGGCCTGGCAGTCGCCGGACGGGCGCGCATGGGAGCGCGTGAACATGGGCGGGCTGGACGTACGCGAGCTCAAGGCGGTCGTGGCCAAGGGGAACACCGTCGTGGCCATCGCCGAGTCCGCCCCGGGCGACGGCTCAAGGGTCGTCCGGTCGAGCGACGGCGGCGCCACGTACCAGGCCACCGGGTTCCAGTTGCCCGAGGCGCGGACCGGGTCGTCGCTGGCCGTACTGCCCAAGCAGTTCGTCCTCGTCCCCACCAGGCAGCGAACGATCACCGGCGACGTGCGCGTCTACTGCTCACCGACCGGCGCGCAGTGGGCGCAGTGCGGCTCGATCCGCGGCCTGAGCGGTACGAGCCCCGGCATCGACTCACTGATCAGCTACCCGTCGGGGATCGCCGCGGTCAGCCAGGCGGACCTCGGCAAGTACTCCATCCTGACCAGCGCCGACGGGCGCGGCTGGGCCAAGCGGACCGACCTCCGCAACCTGCCGGGCGCCACGCTGCGCGGCTTCACGATCTCCGACTCGGGCACCCTGTTCGCGGGCGGCGACCAGGCCACGGCGGACGTCGAGAACCAGCTCGTCCTCATGACCGCGCCCCCGCGCGGCGACGCGACGCGCGTACGGCTGGCCGGCGTCGACGGCCTGTCACGGATCGCCCGCCAGACCAACCGCCTGGCCGGTTTCGACGGCCGGTACGTCGCGGTCGGCTCGGCCTCCGGCGACGCCGGCATCTGGACCAGCCTGAACTGGCAGTCCTGGACCTCCATGAGCCTCGGCGGGGCGAACCAGCAGACCCTCGACGACGTCGCCCACGGCCGCCGCGGCTGGCTGGCCGTCGGCAGCACCCAGGCGGACACATCGGTCACCGACCCGCTCCTGGTGTCCTCCGAGGACGGCCGCACCTGGAAGAAGGTGACGGCCTCCGGTGACCTGGCCCGTACCCAGGACCATCCGTACCTGGCCCTCCACGTCGTGGCCGCCGGCGAGTCGGGCTATGTGCTCGCCGGCGAGGACCGGAACGCGGCGGGCATTCCGGGCGCCGCGCTCTGGTTCACGCCAGACCTGCGCAAGTTCACCCGGTCGAAGAAGCTCCCACAGGGCGGCTCCGGTGTGCGCGTGTACGACGTGGCCGCCACACCATCCGGATATGTCGCCATAGGCGGCTCGGGCAGCGGCGACCGGGAGAGCGCCGTGGTCTGGTTCTCGGAGGACGGCGTCAACTGGAAGTCCCGTGACCGCGTCTCGCCACCGGAGGCCAGCTCCGCCGGACTGCGGGAGGTGGTGGCGTACCAGGACAAGCTCATCGCCATCGGAACAGCCCAGACACCCGGCTCGCGCCGCGCCTTCGCCGCGGTCTCGGAAGACGACGGTACGACCTGGCGTACGGCCTGGCTGCCGGCCGACCAGGCGGCGGCCGTGTACGACCTCGCGGCGGCCGACCAGGGGCTGGTGGCGGTCGGCTGGCACGGCACACCGGGAGAGGGGGACAGCGCGGTCTGGCTGTCTGAGGATGGTTTGACGTGGAACCGGGTGGACCTGACGAAGGGGCGGCTGGCGGGGGTGGGGATGCAGTGGCTGGCGGCGGTGACGGTGATGGGATCGGAGGTGGTGGCATTGGGCCGTTCGACGACCTACAACGCCGATCACATGATCCTCTGGACCTCTTCTCTTTCGTCTGACCGCTGAAGTGCCGAGCGAGAAGGGGACGCCAGGTGATTGAGCGCACGACGCTGGGATCAGTGGCGAAGGTGGACCGTGGCGACTCCTCCTTCGGGGGCGGTGCCGCGCTAGGTGGTGGGCGGGTGAGTTGGATGTTCAGGCACGGCCGAAGCCGACAGCGTGTGGTGCTTGTCGGCCGTGTCGGATGAAGGGCGAGGTCAGGCCGGCCCAACGCTGGTGCGGCTCACCCTGCAACATCTTCTGCGTCAGCCCAGGTCGGCGGCTCGCCTCCCGGGAGCGCGCTCGCTGCGGCCCTCGTGCCAGACGGGCTCGTCGCTCTCCTGGATCGTGCCGTCGGCGCCGAATATGAGGAACCGGTCGAAGTCGGCGGCGAACCACCGGTCGTGGGTGACCGCCAGCACCGTGCCGGAAAAATTATTGAGTCCCTGTTGCAGGGCCTCCGCGCTCGCCAAGTCGAGGTTGTCGGTGGGCTCGTCCAGCAGTAGCAGGGTGGCGCCGGACAGCTCCAGCAGCAGGATCTGCAGCCGGGCCTGCTGGCCGCCGGAGAGGGTGTCGAATTTCTGGTTTGCGGCGGGAGCGAGCTCGTAGCGGGCCAGCGCCGCCATCGACTCGTTCAGGATGAGGGGGTGGCGGGTCATGATCAGCTCGACCGGGGTGCGGCCGTGCAGGTCCGGACGGGCGTGGGTCTGCACGAACCGGCCGGGCACCACCCGCGCGCCCAGCCGCACCGTACCGCTGTGGCTCATCGCGGGCACCGCGCCGTGCGCGGCCTGTTCCAGTATCTGCAGGAAGTGGGACTTGCCCGTGCCGTTGGAGCCGAGCACGCCCACGCGTTCGCCGTACCAGATCTCGGTGCCGAACGGCCGAGTCAGGCCGGTGATCTCCAGGTTCGCGCAGATGACGGCGCGTTTGCCGGTACGGCCGCCGCGCAACCGTATCCGCACGTTCTGCCGCTTGGGCGGGCGCTGCGGCGGGCCGGCCTCCTCGAAGCGGACCAGCCGGGTGCGGGCGGCCCGGTAGGACGAGGCCAGCGCGTCGTTGTTGGCCGCGGTCTGCTGCAGGGTGTTGACCATCTGCCGCAGCCTGGCGTGCTCTTCGTTCCAGCGGCGGCGCCGCTCCTCCAGTCGGTTGACGCGCTCCTCGCGGGCCTTGGCGTACGTGGCGAAGCCGCCACCGTGCGTCCAGACGCCGCGGTCCTCCACGGTGACGATCCGGTCGGCGGCGTTGGCCAGGAGCTGGCGGTCGTGGGAGACCAGCAGCACGGTCTTGGACGCGGCCTGCAACCGACCCTCCAGCCACTGCTTGCCGGCCACGTCGAGGTAGTTGTCGGGCTCGTCCAGCAGCAGGACCTCGTCGGGGCCCCGTAGCAGCGCCTCCAGAACCAGGCGTTTCTGCTCTCCGCCCGACAGGGTGGTCACCGGGCGGTCGCGGATCGCGTCGTAGGTCAGGCCCATGGACTCGGTGACGCAGACGTCCCAGACGACCTCCATGTCGTAGCCGCCAACGTCGGCGTAGTCCGCGGCGGCCTGTGCGTAGGCGAGTTGGACCGCCTCGTCGTCGTGCGCGGCCATTGCCTCTTCCGCCCGCGCCAGAGCCGCCGCCCCGGCGCGGATCCGCTCCGGCGCGACGGACAACAGCAGGTCGTGCACGGTGCGGTCGTCACGGATGCTGCCGATGAACTGCCGCATCACCCCCAGCCCGCCCGAGGAGACCACGCGACCGGTCTCCGGCTGGAGGTCGCCGGCGATCAGGCGCAGCAGCGTGGTTTTGCCCGCGCCATTGGGCCCCACGAGACCGGCTTTGGCCCCGTCACCGACGCGGAACGAAACCTCGTGCAGGAGCAGCCGCCCGTCGGGCAGCACGTAGGTCAGCCCGTCCACCTCCACATGTCCCGCCACGGTCGCGCCTCCTCAGGGGTACTCGATCATTGGTCGAGTACAGGATCAACGATCCAGTAATATTAGACTTGCGTCCGTGGACATGAGCAAGGCGGGACCAACGACCAAGGGAGCGGCCGGAGGCGTGTGGCTGCGGCCGGCCACGCGGGCGGGCCGCGAAGGGCCACCGCTCACCCGGGAGCGCATCGCCGCCGAGGCCTTGGCCCTGCTGGACGGGGAGGGCGTCGACCGGCTGACCATGCGCAGGCTCGCCCAGCGCCTCGGCACCGGCTCCACCACCCTCTACTGGCACGTCAAGACCAAGGAAGACGTCCTGGATCTGACCCTCGACATGATCTTTGGGGAGATCGAGATCCCCGAGGAGGACGCGGACTGGAGGGCAGCCGTCACCACACTGGCCGGCCGGTGGCGTTCCGTCCTGCTGAAGCATCCCTGGTCGGCCGTGCTGCTGGGTCGGCCGATGCTAGGCCCCAACGTGCTGGCACGCAGCGAGTTCTTGTACTCCACGCTGATCAAGGCGGGGTTCGGCGGGCCCTCTCTCACCGCTGCGGCGTACGGACTGTCCAACTACATCGTCGGCTCCGCCCTGATGCAGGCGACCTGGCAGACGAACGCCGACCCGGACATCCGGCAGGCCGCTCGCGAACACTTGCGCACCAGCAGGGACAGGTACCCGAGTCTCGCGGAGCACGGCCCGATGGTGGCGGGCGACGACTGGGACTCGGCCTTCACGCTGGGTCTCGCCTGGCTGCTCGACGGCATCGAGGCCGCCGCCACCTCACCACTGGGTCAACCCGTCTCCTCGTAAGGAACCACCCCGCGAAAGGACCCGAGGTCGCGTCGTCGGGGCCTGCCTGCGCGACAGCTGCGCCTGGCGCGGTGTGCTCCGCTCGACCGGGCGATGCGGATGAGATCTCAAGGTCGAGTGCCCACACGGACCCGTTGACGACTCTGCCCTCATCGCCGCCCAGGGCGTCGACGACCTCGTCCCATGCCGGGTACATCTCCTCAGCTCATCACGAGCCACCATTGGCGCCGAGTGTGCGCGCGATGTCTGCCGCATGTCTCGGTTTGCCGACGGCTGCCCCCGTCGGTTCCGGTGGTGACACGACCATGACACGGCGCGGACGAGGCGGGGACACGGCTGGCCGACAGTGGACGGGTTGGCCGGCGGGCGAGTTACGGAGCGCGCTGCGAGGCGAGCCGGCCGCCCGTACCGGGACGACGCTGTACGGCCCGGCTGGCCCCGGCAACGCGGTCTCGCCCTCGTCAAGCAGGGCGAGCGGCACCACGGTGTCGCCCTCATCAAGCAGGGCGAGACGAACCGGCCGGAGGTGTCGTGCCCACTGGGCGTTTGGGCACGGCCGAAGCCCGGACATCTACCGGGGGTACGGCGTGTGACGACAAGGGCACCTCGCCGGCGGTCTCTGCGAAGAAATTCGACTGCTGCCGTAGAACGGGGCTTGGAGTGACGCTCAGAAGCCCTATGGGCGCCTCTGACGCGGGCGTTGCCGGGCAAAGACAGCCCTCTCCAAGGAGAGGTGCGGCGGGCTCTTCATGTCGCTCTGCCGCCCCTTGAGGCGCCGCTGGATGATCTCGGAAATGGCCGCTGACGTGGGCAAATGTGGCCAATAACGGCTAAAATTCAGGGACCCGATTGCGTGGGCGGCCGGGGTCTGAGGAGGCTGTGAGTGAACCGGGATATCCGTACGGTAGAAGACGTCCTGTCCATGTTGGACCGCCTATTCGCCGCGGATGCCGACCGATGGACGCCGAACGCCTCCTCCTGGTGGGACGACTTCTACTCCGACCGCTCCACACCCATCCCCTTCTTCGTCGACAAGCCGGACGAGAGCCTGGTGTCCTACCTCGATCGCGGCCTGCTCACCCCAGGACGAGCCCTGGACCTCGGCTGTGGGCCAGGGCGCAACGCCGTTCACCTCGCCTCGCTCGGGTTCGAGGTGGACGCCGTCGATCTTTCTCCGACCGCCGTGACCTGGGGGAAAGAGCGGGCCCGTGAGGCGGGCGTCGAGGTCCGCTTCCACTGTGGCGACATCTTCGCCGTCGACCTGCCGCCCGGGCACTACGACCTGGTCTATGACTCCGGCTGCCTCCACCATCTGCCGCCGCATCGCCGGGTGAGTTATCTGAGCCTGCTGGAGCGTCTGCTCGCCCCCGGCGGTCATCTTGGCCTCACCTGTTTCGCCGCCGGTGTCATGGGCTCCGAGCTGCCGGACGAGGAGTTCTATCGCCAGGGTCGCCTGCACGGAGGTCTGGCCTATACGCCTGAGGCGCTGCGCTGGATCTTCTCGGACTACACCGAGATCGAGTTGCGGCTCATGGAGGAGCGGGCGCCCGACGCGCTCGCCTTCGGCGTTCCCTTCCTGCTGGCCGCCCTGTTCCGGCGGCCGGCGGATAACGCGGCCGATAGGTGACTGAGGGCGTGCGCCATAGAGTGAAGCCGTCTAAGAAGTCACGCTGACACCCGGAACGAGAGTCCGACACCGCTTCAGGGCCAGCCGGCGCCGGGGACCTCGACCTCGGTGGAGAGGACTTGGCCGGTTCCGGGTGGCACCATCTCGGGCATGCCGCGCCACTCCGCGGCCACGATGAAGAGCGTCGAGCGGTTCGCGCCGCCGAGTTCGCAGGCGAAGGCGCCGCGGTCGAGTTGGACGGTCTGCACCTTCTCTCCGCCTTCGCGGACGCGTACGCACTGCCGGTTGGGCACGTCGGCGTACCAGACGGCGTGCTCGGCGTCGACGCAGATCCCGTCGGGGACGCTGTCACCGAGGTCGGCCCACACCCGGCCGTTCGCCAGGCTGCCGTCGGGTCCGATGTCGTACCCCATGAGCCTTTTGCCGTACGAGTCGGCGACGATCAGCGTTGCGTTGTCCGGCGTCACGGCCAGCCCATTGGGGAACGAGATGCCGTCGGCCACGTCACGTGCCAAGCCGTCGGGGCCGACATGTGTGACGGCTCCGGGAGCGAACTCCCCGCCGCTGAGCATGTCGAAGCCCGCGCGGTCGACGTAGATGTTGCCGCGGCCGTCGATGACGATGTCGTTCCAGCCCTGCCCGACGCCGGTCAGGTCGGCGTGGGTCACCAGCGAACCGTCGGGTTCCATGCGCAGCAGCAGGGCCCGCGCCGAGTCGACGATCACCAGCCGTCCGTCAGGCTGCCAGGCCGTGCAGAGGGGTATCGACTCCACCCGGGCCACGACCTCGTGCTTGCCGTCGAGGTCCAGCGCGATCACCTCGTGCGCGGTCCAGTCGGAGAAGTACAGGCGGCCCTCGTGCCAGCGCGGCGCCTCGAGCAGTCCGAGGCCGGTGAGCCAGGTACGCAGTTCAGACATCGATGTCTCCCTTCGCGACGTCTTCGAGCGTGACGCCTATGAGGACGAGGAGTACACATGGAGAGCGTTCACGACCTCCATGTGTCAGGGACGTCGAGGCCGAGCGACCCGGTTCGACATCGTGAGCGGACGAATTCTGGCGAAACAACGATTTGCCCGGCCCATCGACCCGTCGATAGCATCGCGCCAGCGCGAGGGGCGCGTGATCGCCGTGTGACGAGGGAGGTTGATGAATATGGCTGCGAACAGCCCTCATCAGCATGCCCTTGTCCGGCCCGCGCGAAGCTAGCGCGGTCCGGGTCGTACGAAAACGACCAGGAGTCACACGTGTCATCTTCCCCTTCACCGACCCACCCCGATCTGACCACTGCCCGCCTCATCCTGCGGGCATGGACCGACGGCGAGGCCGCCGCCGTCCTGGGCGGCACCCGGCAGACGCACTGGGCGGCGGACTTCCCCGCCGAGGGCGACGGCGTCATCGTCGGCCTCTTCGCCGAGCATCCCGCGTGGCTGGGCGAATACGGCCACCGGCAGGTCATAGAGCGCGAAAGCGGCCTGGTGGTCGGCTCGATCGGCCTGTTCTGGCCGCCCGGCGACGGCGCCCTTGAGCTCGGGTACGGCATCGTGGCCTCCCGGCGCGGCCGTGGCTACGCCCCCGAGGCCACCCGGGCCATGACGGCGCACGCCCTCACCGCACCAGGTGTGCACACCGTGTACGCCAATGTGGAGCTGTCGAACCCGCCCTCGATCCGAGTGCTGGAGAAGGCCGGCTTCGAGCGGTGGAGCATTGAGCAGGACATGGCCAGGTACCGCGCCACGACGGCAGACCTACCGCAGCGGTAACAAGCGGTAACAGTCTCCGCGCCGAGTGTCGAAGCGGACGCGCTTTCGGCACTCGGCGCGGAGAGGGGCTGGAGTTGTTCAGTCGTCAGCGTCACCTCTGATGGCCAGCTTCTTCGCCATCACCAGCTCCCGCAGCCCGTTCGGCAACTCGTCTCCGAGCTGCGAAGTGTCCTCGAACCCGTGCCGCCGATACAGTGCGATCGCCTTGTCATTGAACGGCGCGACCGCCAGCTCCAGGACCTCGGCCCCCACCTCCACGGCCCACGCCGTCACGGCGCGTATCAGGTGATCGCCGACCCCGCGCCCCCGCGCCTCCGGAACGACCCACATCGAGATCAGTTCGGTTGCGCCGTCCCGTTCGCCCGGGATGCCGCTGGCCATCCCCGCGGGCTTGCCGTCGAGCAGGGCGATCAGGTTCCGCGAGCCGGGGATGCTCAGACGGTCCCGCCACCGCTCCTCCCGGTCGCCGTCGCCCTGCCATTCCGAGAGCGGGACTCCGAACGCGTACGGCGCCTCCTCCAGCGCGACGAGCCGAAGCTCTCGCCAGAGGGCCCAGTCATCGGCCGACAGCTCTTGCAATTCGATCATCCGGGCAGCCTGGCGCCCCGAACATCCTGATCGCAACTGCTTTAGGCGGCCCCCTGAAGGTAATTGACACGCCTATAGGCATCTATGAAGCTTGTCGTCATACCGGACAGCCGAAAGGGCACCACATGACGGCGACGGCCCCCGACCCCCAGCACACCGACCCCGCCCGCTCCCGCCGGGCCCTCATCGCCGGCTCGGTCGGCAACTTCATCGAGTGGTACGAGTTCGGCGTCTACGGCTATTTCGCCACCATCATCGCCGCCAACTTCTTCACCCCCGACGGCGCGAGCGACATCGAAGCGCTGGTCAAGACGTACGCCTCCTTCGCCCTGGCGTTCTTCTTCCGCCCGCTCGGCGCCGCGCTCTTCGGACGGCTCGGAGACCGGGTCGGCCGTAAGCCCCTGCTCATCCTGGTCGTCCTGCTCATGTCTGGCGCCACGACGCTGATCGGCGTACTCCCGACTTACGCCACGATCGGCGCGGCGGCCCCGTGGCTGCTGACGCTCGTCCGGATCGTGCAGGGGCTGTCGGCCGGAGGGGAGTTCGGGGGTGCGGTTTCGGTCATGACGGAATTCGCGCCGCGTGGCAGGCGTGGGCTGTACGGGTCGTGGCAGTCGTTCACCGTGGCGCTGGGGCTGCTCGGGGGAGCCGGCGCGGCGGCCGTGCTCGCGACCGCGCTGCCCGAGCAGGACCTGGCGGCCTGGGGATGGCGGGTGCCGTTCCTGCTGGCCCTCCCGCTCGGTCTCGTGGCGCTCTGGCTGCGGCTGCGGCTTGAGGAGACGCCGTCGTTCGAGCGGGCGCGTACGGCGGGACCGCTCACGAAGCCGAGCGCCGGTGAGGTGACCAAGGCGATCGTGCTGGGTATCGGGCGGCTCATGGGCTGGTCGGCCGCCGGGTACACGTTCCTGGTCGTCATGCCCTCCTACCTCCAGACCACGCTGAACGCCACCTTCCAGCAGGCGCTGGTCGCCACGGTGCTGGCCAACCTGGGCTTCGCTCTGGCGATCATCCCGGCGGGCGTGTTGAGCGACCGGGTCGGCAGGCGGCCGGTCATGCTGGCGGGGGCGATCTCGGTCATCGTGCTCGCCTTCCCCCTGCTGAACCTGCTCCAGGACCCCGGCGCTCCGAGCTGGGCCAAGGGGCTGGCCGTCCTGGTGGCCGGGGTGGCGGTCGGCCTGATGGCGGGGCCGGGGCCCGCGATGCTGGCGGAGATGTTCCCGACCACGGTCCGCTACACGGGGTTGGGGCTGGCGTACTCGCTGTCGAACGCGGTCTTCTCCGGGTCGGCGGGGCTGATCATCACCGAGCTGATCAAGACGACCAAGGACGTCGACATCCCGGCCTACTACGTGGTGGCGGCCTGCGTCGTCAGCGCCGTGGCACTGGCCGGTCTGCGCGGGAGCGACCACCGAGAGGAACTGCGCGGCTGACGAGGCAGGGACAGATCGCGCATAAAAGTGGGGACAGATCGCGCATAAAACCGGGGACGATCCTGATATAAAACAAGGGACAATCCAGAGTTATACCAGGTCGGGAGGGTAGATCGATGGATCTGGACGCCCTCGTAGAAAGACATCTGAAGGAGGTGATCTGTCGACGACCGGCTCTACGTCATGGCGATGGATCGGCTCTGGACGCCTGTCCCGGTAGCGCGTCCCAGGACGTCAGTGCCTCCAGCAGGCCGTCCGTGAGCGGCAGTCGTACCAGGTCCTCCCGTGAGCACCAGCGGGCGTCGGCGGCGTCGTCGCCCGCCGTGAGCGTGCCGTCCGTGACCGTGGCGCGGTAGTCGCGGATCTCGTACGTCACGCCGCCCGGCCCCGGACGGTCCACGGTGCCCACCAGAGGACCGATCGTGACGACCAGGCCGGTCTCCTCCAGGACCTCGCGGCGCAGGGCGGCGGCGTCCGTCTCGGCGGCCTCCACCCGGCCGCCCGGGATCGACCACAGGCCCGCGCCCGGCGGGTGACCGCGCTTGATCAGCAGGAGCCGGCCCGAGGCGTCGCCGATGATGGCGCCCACGCAATTTACGCGCACATGGTCAAGATTACGGCTGGACAACAGCATGCGGCCTTGACGGGGCGGTGCCCTAGGACGCAGCGTAAATAGCTGTGAGAGCGGTACCAACCTGCCCACGGTGTTTTGGTTCACTTCACGGGCCAAGTGCGTGGTCGAGCGCCTGGCGGTGTGACGCGCACGGTGATGTCCTGCCCTACCAGCCACCTTGGCCCCCGTCCGCCAGGGCGGTCGAGACGATGCGGAAGAGCTCGATGGTGCCCGTCTGGCTGCCATGGCCCCTGCCGCCCGGCTGGCTCGTCACCGGGTTCGCGGAGGCGGGCGACGAGCGTACGGGGGGCCGGGCCAGCGTGGTCGCGCTGTGCGGCCCTTCGCTGACGCGGGGGCCCGCCGACCTGCTGGTCATCGCGGAGGAGCCCGGCGTCGGGCTGGGGGCCGCGTTCGCGGGACTGGACGGGCCCGATCCCGGCGAGGGGTTCGACTCCGGGCCGCCGAACGCGAAGATCGTCGTGCTCGGGCATCCGACCGCGCTGTGGTGCGTGGGCGCGGCCGCCGATCGGGCCGTCTACGCCGGCGAGGCGATGGGAAACTGGCTGTGGACGATCGCCTGGCCCGCCGAGGCCGGGTGCCTCATCGCGCTGGCCGAGCTGAGCCTTCACGACCTGCGTGACCTTGAGCTCGACCTGCCTTTCGGCGCTTTCTCGCCGAGGCTGGAGTAGTCCGTACGGACGCCTCTCGACCGCGGCACGGTCAACGAGATTCGCTCTGTCACTCAGACGGACTAGAGTGCGGAGGCGTGACAGCGCGTATCGAGCGAGTGGTGAGCGAGGGTGTCGTCGACATCGACGGCACCGAGCACAAGGTCGAGAACAACATCTGGATCGTCGGCGACGACGACGAGGTGATCGTGATCGACCCGGCGCGTGACGCCGACAAGATCCTGGAGAAGGTCGGCGAGCGAGAGGTGCTCGCCGTGATCTGCACCCACGGTCTGCCTGACCACGTCGGCGCGGCCATCGAGGTGGCCAGCAGGGACGAGGCGGTGATCGCCCTCCACCCCAAGGACAAGCCGCTCTGGCGGGAGACCTGGTCGCAGACCTGGCCCGACATCGACATGGAGGACGACGGCATCTTCGAGGTGGCCGACGTCCGGCTCGACGTCATGGATACGCCCGGCGTCACGCCCGGCGGGGTCTCGCTCTACTGCGAGGCGCTCGGGGTGGTGTTCAGCGGCGAGACGCTGCAGGCCGACGGGCCCGGCAAGATCGGCGGCGAATACCCCGACCTCAACTTCCAGCTCAACGCGATCGGGGCGCGGCTGTTCACGCTGCCCCCCGAGACGCGGGTGCTGGCCGCACACGGCGACGAGGTGACGATCGGCGACCTGGAGCCGCACTTCGGCGAGTGGCGCATCAGCGAGCCGGACGACGCGGACGAGGGCCCGCTGACCGACGGCACGAAGGCCGCCGGGATCAGGCTCGATCCGGATGACAACCGGGGTGTATGACCAGCTGCCGCTGGAAGGGATGCCGCGACGGCTCTATTCGTGTACGCCGTCGCGGCTGAACGCCTGGCTCGACTGCCGCCGCCGCTACCGGTTCACCTACCTCGACCGGCCGCAGCCGTCCAAGGGGCCGGGGTGGGCGCACAACAGCGTCGGAGCCAGCGTGCACAACGCGCTGGCGGCCTGGTGGCGCGAGCCCTATGAGCGGCGGACGCCGCTGACGGCGGCCATCCTGCTGAGCAACGGGTGGATCACCGAGGGGTTCAGGGACGCCGAACAGTCGGCGCAGTGGCTCGGGCGCGCCCGCGACCTCGTGTCCGGATATGTCGGCACACTGGATCCGTCGGATGATCCGGTCGGCGTCGAGCGTACGGTGGCCACGCGCACCAAGGTCATCGCCGTGTCCGGCCGCATCGACCGGCTCGACCGGCGGGGCGACGAGCTGGTCGTGGTCGACTACAAGACCGGACGGCGGCCTCTCACCCAGGACGACGCGCGGTCCTCGCTCGCGCTGGCCATCTACGCGATCGCGGCCTCCAGGATGATGCGCACGCCGTGCCACTCGGTCGAGCTGCACCACCTGCCGACCGGCGAGATCGTCGAATGGCGCCACACGGACGAGTCCCTCGGCCGTCATCTGGGGCGGGCGGAGGAGGTCGCGGTCGAGGCCGCCACCGCCGACGAACGCTACCGCGAGGTGATGGGCGCACCGGGCCCGATCCGCCCCCGCGGTCGAGCATCCGGTACGACGAGCGGCGGCCCTGGCGCGACTGGTCAGGGCGTTCGGGACGGCGCCGAGGCGGTCGCAGGCGTGCCCGCCGCCCGGGAGGCGAGTGGTCCCAAGGAGCGGCCGCACGTCGGGCCTCCGGCGGTGTCGCCCGAGCTGGACACGATGTTCGCCCCCAGCCCCGGCCCGATCTGCGGCTGGTGCGACTTCCGGCGCCACTGCCCCGAAGGGTTGGCCGCCGCACCCGAGCACCGCCCCTGGGACGGCCTGGCCGAATAACGCCTACAACCTGACACCCGGTCGGTGGTCGTACGACGCCTCCGGCCGGGTGGCCAGGTGACCATGGTGAGACATCCGGTTATGGTCGGATAGTGGGTCGGGTGGGGCGTTTGCCGGTGGCGGTGGCGCTCGGCGCCCTGTTCAACCCACTGAACTCCTCCATGATCGCCATAGCCCTGGCCCGCATCGAGACGGAGTTCCGCGTCGGCGTCGTCGCCGTCACCTGGCTGGCCGCGGGCTTCTACCTGACCGCCGTCGCCGTGCCGCCCCTGATGGGCGCGATGGCCGATCGGTTCGGTCCCCGGCGGGTGTTCTGCGGCGGGCTGGTCATGGTGGGCCTGACCGGCGCTCTGGCCGCTTTGGCCCCCTCCTACCCCGTCCTGGTGGTGGCCCGGCTGCTGCAGGCGTTCGGGAGTTGCGCGACGCTCCCGGCCGGGATGGCGATCATCACGGCGACGGCGGAGAAGGGGCGGCCGGCGCCCCGCGTCATCGCGCTGATCTCGATGGTGCTGACGGCCAGCGCCGCCGCCGGGCCGGTGCTGGCGGGGTTCCTGGTCAGCCTGTGGGGGTGGCGGGCGATCTTCCTGGTCAACGTCCCGCTCGCGGCGGTGGCGCTCGTACCGGCGCTGCGCTGGCTGCCCAAGGTGGCCCCCGTGCGGCGGCGGCAGGCATGGCTGCCGAGGCCGAAGCCGGCGCTGCTGGCCACCTACGGGGTGTTCGCGATGGTCAACGTGGTGTTCTATCTGGCGTTCATCATGGTGCCGCTCTGGGCGCAGCGCTCGGCCGGGCTGCCGCCGCACCTCGCGGGACTGCTGGTCCTGCCCATGGCCGTGTCGGCGGTTCTCATGACGCCGGTGGCGGTGGCGCTGGCCGCGCGTGTGGGGATGCGGGCGGTGCTGCTGGTGAGCGCGGGGCTGCTGCTGGCGGGGTCGTGCGTCATGTTCTTCGTCGGGCCCGTCGGGGTGGTGCTGGTGACCACGTCGCTGATCGGCCTGGCGTCCGCGTTCAGCCAGTTCGGCCTGAACTCGCTGGTGTTCGTACACGCCGACCGGAACGAGACCGGCTTGGCCGTAGGCCTCTTCCAGGCGTCGCGGTACATCGGAGCCGCGACCGCCGCCTCGATCACGGGCGTGCTGTACGCCCCCGAGACCATGGCCCCAAGCGGCTGGGTCATGGTGACGGCCTCGACGCTCATCCTGCTCGCCGGATTTGTCATCCCCGTCGAGACATCGGATGAAGAATCTCGTCAAAAGAGCTAAAAACCAGCAATAGGGAGAAATCCCAGGGCATAGCTCCGATCTCAGCCATTGACGCAAAGCTTCCAAAGCGGTCATATCTGGTGTAACCCCTATGGAAGGCAGGTGCGCATGTCCCAGCCGAAGGAACAGGGCAAGAGGCAGCCACGCAGGATCCATGAGAAGAAGGTCAGGGCCCGCGGCGAGGAGATGACCTGGCACAAGCCCGACTACCAGGTCGTCGAGGCGTCGATGGAGATGACCGCCTACTTCCTGGCCACCAGGTAACCGGGCACCGCCATGCGACTGCAGGTGCTCGGCACCGCGGCCGGTGGCGGCGTGCCCCAGTGGAACTGCGCGTGCCCTGGCTGCTCCGGGGCACGCGCTCATCCGGGCCGCCGCAGATGCCACGCCAGCCTGGCCGTACAAATGGACGACGGGTGTTACGTCGTCAACGCCACGCCCGACATCGCCGAGCAGATCGAGGCGTGCGCGTGGCTGCGGCCGGGGCCGGGGCCGCGCGAGTCGCCGCTGAAGGGCGTGATCCTCACCGACGCCGAGCTCGACCACACGATCGGCCTGCTCAGGCTCAGGGAGGCGGACGAGCTGGAGGTCCGCTGCACCCCGGTGGTACGGCAGGCGCTGCGCTCCTTCGCCGACATCCTCCGCCCGTACGTGCGGATCTCCTGGGCCGAGGCCGACCTCATCCCGATATCGGCGAAGCGACCCCGGTACGCCGACTCCCCGGAGGCTCCGGACTGGGTCTCCGCCCTGCGCCTCATGGGGGGAGCCGTGGTGTACGCGCCCGCCATGGGCGTGTGGCCCGAGGCGCTGGACGAGGCCGAGTGCGTCATCATCGACGGCACGTTCTGGGACGACGAGGAGCCCCGCCGTACCGGGATCTCGGCGAAGACCGCCACCCAGATGGGCCACCTCCCGATAGAGGCGACCATGGAGCGCCTGTCCCGGTTGCCGGGCCGCCGCCTGTACACCCACCTCAACAACACCAACCCCCTCGTGGACCCGGCGGCCGAGCAGCACAAGGTGCTCGCCGAGCTGGGGATCGAGGTGGCCGCCGACGGGATGGTGATCGACCTGTGAACGGCTTCGAGGCCGAGCTGCGTGCCGTACCGGAGAAGCGCTACCACCACCTGCACCCCTTCAACCAGCGCATGCACGCGGGCGAGCTGACCCGTGACGAGCTGCGGGGCTGGATACTCAACCGCTTCCACTACCAGCGGCACATTCCGATCAAGGACGCGTTCATCCTCGCCAAGCTGGCCACGCCCGAGCTGCGCAGGACATGGCTGCGCCGGATCCAGGACCACGACGGCAGTGCGCCGGGCGAGGGTGGCATCGAGCGGTGGCTGCGGCTCGGCGAGGCGGCCGGACTGGACCGGGCCCTGCTGCTGTCGGGCGAGGGCGTGCTGCCGGGCGTGCGGCTGGCCGTCGACGGCTACGTGAATCTGTGCCGCAACGGCTCCGCGCTCGAAGCCGTGGCCGCCTCGTTGACGGAGCTGTTCGCGCCGGACCTGATGCGTACCCGGATCGCCGCCTTCGAGCGGCACTACCCGTGGATCGACCCCGAGGGGCTGCGTTACTTCCGCGTACGCGTCTCTCAGGGCCGCCAGGACAGCGGCGAAGCACTGGCCCTGGTCCTGGAGTGGGCACGGTCCCGTACGGACCAGGAGAGGGCCATTGCGGCGCTCGGCTACAAGTGCGACGTGCTGTGGGCGCTGCTCGACGCGGTGGACGGGGCCTACCGATGACCGAGCCGACGACCGGCCCGACGGCCGAGCCGACCACAGCGCCGGCCACCTGGCGCCCCGTGCTGTCCCGCGCGGCCATGCTGCGCCACGATCCGGTACGGCAGGCCGACCTGCTGATCGTGCCCGAGCGGATCGTCGTGCTGAACGAGGAGGCGGCGGCCATCGTCGGCCTCTGCGACGGCGAGCGGACCGTGGCCGACATCGTCGCCGAGCTTCCCGAGGGCGCGGAGGCCGACGTGGTGGAGTTCCTCGACCGGGTGCGCGCCGAGGGGTGGGTGCGATGAGCGCCCCGTGGGCCATGCTGGCCGAGCTCACGCACGCGTGCCCGCTGCGCTGCCCGTACTGCTCCAACCCGACGGAGCTGGCGGCCAGGTCGAGTGAGCTGAGCACCGCCGAGTGGCAGCGGGTGTTCGCCGAGTCGGCGGCGCTCGGCGTCGTGCACGCCCACCTGTCCGGTGGGGAGCCGCTGCTCAGGCCGGATCTGGCGGCGATCGTGGCGGCGGCCGCGGGGGAGGGCGTCTACACCCAGCTCGTCACCAGCGGCGTCGGGCTCACGGAACGGCGGCTCGGCGAACTCGCCGCGGCGGGGCTGCGCAGCGTGCAGCTCTCGGTCCAGTCGGCGACGAGCGTGGAGTCGGACCGGATCGCCGGAGTCGCCTCGTTCGCGTGGAAGGAGCGGGCCGCCGACGCCGTGGCGGCGAGCGGGCTGCCGTTCGGGCTCAACGTGGTGCTGCACCGGGAGAATCTCGACGCCGTCGGCGAGATCATCGAGCTCGGGCTGGCGTGGGGCGTGGAGCGCATCGAGCTGGCCAACACCCAGTTCTACGGGTGGGGGCTGCTCAACAGGACCGCGCTGCTGCCCACCAGGGAGCAACTCGCCCGCGCCGAGGCCACAGTCACGAAATATCGGGAAAAGACCGATGTTGAGCTGATCTGGGTGATCCCCGATTACTTCGACGGTGTGCCGAAGCCCTGCATGGGCGGCTGGGGCGCGATCTCGATCACCGTCGCGCCCGACGGCCGGGTGCTGCCCTGCCCGGCGGCCTACGCCCTGCCCCTGGAGCTGCCGAACGCCCGTGACCACTCGATCGGCTGGATCTGGGAGCATTCGCCCGCCTTCAACGCCTACCGGGGCACCGACTGGATGGGCGAGCCCTGTGCGAGCTGCCCGCGCAAGGAGCTCGACTTCGGCGGGTGCCGCTGCCAGGCGTACGCCCTCACCGGCGACGCGAGCCGCACCGACCCGGCCTGCCGCCTGTCACCCGACCACCATCTCCTCGACGACCTGGCGAGCGGCGGCACATGGACCTTCAGGCGACCGGCGCCTACGGTGGGTGCCGACACGGAGACCCTCAGGGCGCCTTTGGCAGATGGCGGCACGGGGACCGTCAGGCGGCCAGCGCCTTCGGCCGGCGGCGCGGATCGGTCAGCCCCCTGAGCCCCTTGCCGGTGTCGTAGCCGGCGGCGGCGAGCCGCTCGCGGGCGGCCCGCAGCATCTCCCTGGTCGCCGGCATGAACGCGTGGTCGTGCAGCGGCTCGGGCAAGGAGTTCATGGCCAGCCGGAACGCTCTCAGCCCGGCCGTCACCGTGGCCCGCGGCACCGCCGGCAGCACCCCGTACATCCGCCTGGCCCACTCCGGCAGCGAGTAGTAGCACAGCGCGCCGAACGGGAAATAGGCGGGTTTGCCGGGCGTGAGCGCCCGCAACTCCTGCGGCAGCCTCGGCCACAGCAGGAACCGCACGGTCGCGGCGGCCTCCTCGGTGACGCGCAGCGCGGGACGTACCCGCTTGAAATAGGCGTCCATCTCCGCGCACGAGCCCGGCACGTCCTCGGGGTGCAGGCCGACGTAGGAGGCGCTCTTTCGCTGCTCCCGCAGGTAGGCGTCGGCCTGGCGCTCGGTGAGCCCCAGCCCGCCGCGCCTGGCCACCTCCAGGTACGACGAGACCTCCGCGCAGTGCACCCAGAGCAGCAGTTCGGGGTCGTCCACCCGGTGCGTCCGGCCGGTGTCGGGGTCGCTGATGCGCAGGCTCTTGTGGATGCCGCGCACCCGCCGGCCGATCTCGTCGGCCTCGGCCGGACTGCCGAACGTCACGCGGCCCACGAAGTCGGCGGTACGGCGCAGGCGGCCGAACGGGTCCTCCTGGAAATTGGAGTTCTGCCAGACGCCGCGCATCGCGAGGGGATGCAGCGCCTGGAGCATCAAACCGCGCACGCCGCCGACCCACATGGCGCGGTCGAGGTGCACCAGCCAGGTCACGCTGTGCGGCGGCTGGACGACGATATCTTCGATGCTCGTCATAGTAAGTACATGGTTACAGATCATTGGATCGAATGTCCAATTGCTGATGCTCCGCGGCGTTCCAGAACCGGACCAGTGCCGTGGCCGTGGTCTCCGGAGCCTCCACGGCCGGTGAGTGGGCCGCGCCGGGCAGCACCACGCACTCCGCCTCCAGCCGGGCCGCCATCTCCGACTGCAGCTCGGCCGGCCAGCCGTCGTCGCGCTCGCCGTAGAGGACGAGGGTGGGCACCTCGATCTGCCTGAGCTCGTCGGTACGGTCGGGCGCGGCCAGCACCTGCTCGGCCATGCGCGACAGCGCGGTGGGGGAGTTGGCCAGCAGGCGCTTGTGAAGAAAGGCGATGATCTCATCGGGCACGCCGTTGGCCAGCGCCTCGGGCTCGAACCTGGTGGACCAGAGGTGTTCGAGCCCCAGGGTGGGGAGCTCCTTCATGATCGTCTTGCCGCTGCGCGCCCGCTCGCCCACGATGCCGGACGGCCCCGAGCTCATCAGCGTGAACGAGGCGAACTTCGTCCGGCCGTCGATGACCGCCTCGCGCGCGACCAGGCCGCCGAAGGAGTGCCCGACCAGATGCATCGGCTCGCCGCCCGCGCCGCCGAGCGTCTGGGCCAGCAGGTCGACGTCGGCGCCGAGCGCGGCGAACGAGTAGGCGGCCGGGTCGTCGGGACCGGGCGTCTCATACTGCCCGCGCAGGTCGACGGCCACCACCCGGCGGCCCGACTGGGCCAGGGTCTGCAGGATCGCGATGAAGTCTTCCTTGCTGCCGGTCAGACCGGGAACCAGGAGCGCGGGCCAGCGCTCCACCACACCACTGACCGGAAGCGCCTCAAGGGCCGCGAAGGTGCCCTGGGACGTTTCTATCTTTTGTGGTGCAACGCCAGGAGGCAGGTCGAGGAAGCGCGGCGTACTCACGTGAGGCAACAATACCCAGAGGTCAGCGCCTCGACACCGGCATACTCCCCACGCTGGTGCGAAACGGCGCAGGCGCGCACCGCGGGATGCGGTGCGCGCCTGCGTCTGTCAGGTGCCTGCGTCTGCCAGGAGTCTGGCCGACGTGCTTGCGTCGGCCAGAGGCCGAGCGGTCTAGCCGGCGCGACGGCGGTTGCCACCGCCGCCGTTGTTGCCGCCGCCACGCGGCTGGCGGCGCTGCTGCTTGCGCTCGGTGGCCGCGGACGGGGCGATGTCGTCGTCGTCCGTGGCCAGGTCGGGTGACTGGAAGATCACCATGAACGGGCTGGCCGGCACGATGCGCTCCGGCTCCTGGCGCGCCGCGGGCTGCGGCGTGGACAGGAAGCTCGGCTCGGCGATCGGTGCACGCTCCATGACCCGCTCCTCCACGACCTGCTCCTCCACAATCCGCTCCACAGTGGGAGCCTGCTCGACGATCCGCCCGGCGGCGGGCTTGCGCGTACGGGCCGGCCTGCGCTCGCCGGCCTGAGCCTGCTCAGCGATCGGCTCAGCGACCTGCTCAGCGACCTGCTCACGGGTCGACGCACGGGACGCCCTGCGGGCCGGCTTCTGCTCGGTGACCGGCTCGCGCTCGGTGAGCGGGGCCTCCGGGGCGTCGGCGAGGGCGTTCTCGATGGCGGCCGTCGCGGCCCCCCTGCGAGTGCGACCGCGCCGCGGCTCGGCGGCCGCCTCGATCTCGTCCGCTGAGATGATGGCGGGTGTCTCCTCCGTCTTTCGGGCGCTCGCCTTGCTGGAGCGACTGGGCACAGGCTCGACCTCCGGCGTCTCGACGGGTGCGGTGCCCTCTTCCATGGGCATGCCGCCGCGGGTGCGGCGGCGCTGGCGCGGCGTGCGCGCCGGACGCTCCTCCCGCTCGTCACGGCGACCCTCCCGCTCGTCACGGCGGCGGCCGCCGTTGCGCGTGCGGGTCCTGCCGGTCTCGCCGAGGTCCTCGATGCGCTCCGCCGACAGGCCCGCTCGCGAACGGCTGGCGTGCGGCAGGACGCCCTTGGTGCCCTCGGGGATGTTGAGCTCGGTGAAGACGTGCGGCGAAGTGGAGTAGGTCTCCTCGGGTTCGGCGAAGTCGAGCCCGAGCATCTGGTTGATCATCTTCCAGCGGGTCAGCTCCTCCCACTCCACGAACGTGACCGCGATGCCCGTGCGCCCGGCCCGGCCGGTGCGGCCGGTGCGGTGCACGTACGTCTTGTCCTCGGTGGGGCAGTCGTAGTTGACCACGTGGGTGACGTCGTCGATGTCGATGCCGCGCGCCGCCACGTCGGTGGCGACCAGCACGTCGATCTTGCCACTGCGGAACGCGCGCAGGGCCTGCTCGCGCTGGCCCTGGCCGAGGTCGCCGTGGACGGCCGCGACCGCGAAGCCGCGGGTCTCGAGCTGCTCCGCGACCATGTCGCAGGCCCGCTTGGTCTCACAGAAGACCATGGTGAGCCCGCGGCCCTCGGCCTGGAGCAGCCGGGCGACGATCTCGATCTTGTCCATGCGGTGGACGCGCCAGACGATCTGGCGTACCTGCGGGTGCGGGATGCCCTCGCCGCCCTCGCCGTTCTCGTGCTCGGCCCGTACGTGCGTGGGCCGGTTGAGGTATTTGCGGGACAACGCGACGATCTCGCCGGGCATGGTCGCCGAGAACAGCATGGTCTGCCGCTCTTCGGGGATCAGCTTGAAGATCCGCTCGATGTCGGGCAGGAAGCCCAGGTCGAGCATGCGGTCGGCCTCGTCGAGCACCAGCGAGGTGATCTGGCTGAGGTCGAGGTGCTTCTGCTTGACCAGGTCGAGCAGGCGGCCGGGGGTGCCGACGATGACGTCGACGCCGGCCTTGAGCGCTTCGACCTGCGGCTCGTACGCCCGGCCGCCGTAGACGGTCAGGACCCGCGAGCCGAGCTTGCCGGCCGCGGTGACCAGGTCTTCGCTGACCTGTACGGCCAGCTCGCGGGTGGGCACGACGACCAGCCCGCGTGGCTTCTTACGGTTCTTACGCGGTTTGCCGATGCCCTGGAGCATCGCGATGCCGAACGCGTAGGTCTTTCCCGTGCCTGTGCGTGCCTGACCGATCAGGTCCTGGCCGCTCAGCGCGAGCGGGAGTGCCATCTCTTGGATGGGGAACGGTGTGGTGATGCCCTCGGTCTCGAGGGCATCAGCGATCTCTGGTGTGACTCCGAGGTCTCGGAAAGTCGTCAGCGTGGCCTGCCTCAGTCTCAAATGAAGGCGGGCCTGCCGGGACCGACGGGCGGAAAACAAACCCCGTGCCTGGGTCCTCGCGGTAGAGCCAGCCCTCTCGCGTCATCGCGACCGCAGACCCGGAAGCGGGGGGTTAACGGGGAATTCCCCCGAATTAACACAGTGCGGTCGCACTTTCACAGAGCAGTGTACTCGATACCACAACGTTGGCCGAGTTTCCGAATGTTCCCGAAGTACGCTGCCTTCCATGAACGAGTCTCCAGGAGTCGTCGATCTGCTCGGTGTGCTGGCCTATGCCGAGCTCAGCGCCTTCGCGCGGATGACCGAGGACGCGGCCTCCCTGGCCCCCTCCTTGGCCGATCAGGCCGCGCTCAGCGAGCTGGCCGTAGCCGAATATGCCCACTTTCGTCTCCTGCACGACAGGCTGACGGAACTCGGCGCCGATCCCGAGCAGTCGATGGCGCCGTTCGTCGAGGCGTTGGACGCCTGGCACACCCAGACGGCCCCGGCCGACTGGTTGCAGGCGTTGGTCAAGGCGTACGTGGGCGTGGGCATCGCGCTCGACTTCTACCGGGAGGCGGCCAGGCACCTCGAACCGTCGATCGCGAAGCTGGTCGACGAGGTGCTCGTGGACGAGGGCCGCTCGGAGTTCGCGGTGGAGCGGGTCAGGGCCGGGGTCGCGGCCGACCCGGCGGTGAGCGGCCGGCTGGCGCTGTGGGCGCGACGGCTGGTCGGTGAGGCGCTCAGCCAGGGGCAGCAGGTCGCGGCGGCCCGGCCGGAGCTGGCGCTGCTGGTGGTCGGCCCGGCGGCCGACGACCCTACGCAGATCTCCCGCCTGTTCGCCAAGCTGACCGAGGAGCACGGCAAGCGGATGGCCGCCCTCGGCCTCTGAACCGTCCCGCGCCCCGTGAGCGCGCCGCTCGAGCGAGGGTACGGCGTGTGCCGCCGCACCCCGCTTGAGCCGCTCTTGAGCCGCTGGAGAGTCGCTGCGGAGGCGCTAGAGGGTGCCGCCGAAGCCCACGGGCCTCGACTCGTCCTCGCCGATCTCGATGAAGCCGATCGACGCGACCGGCACGATCACGCGCCGCCCCTTTGCGTCGGTGATGGAGAAGACGCCGCGATCGGCGGCGAGCGCCTTTCTGATCTCCTCTTCGACCTGCTCGGAGGACAGGTCGGTCTCGACAACGAGCTCGCGGTGTACGGAGCGTACGCCGATCTTGACTTCCATCAATGCTCCCTTTCGACGGGGCTGGCTCCTCCCATCGTCGCCGCTGGTGAGCCAGGAATCGCCGATGATCGCGCCCAGCGAACGGGTTTAAGCCGTACGCGGAAAACCGCTGATGCCGCGCCAGGCCAGCCGGGCCATGAGCTGCTCGGCGGCGTCCTTCGGGATGGAGCCCTGCGTGGTCACCCAGTAGCGGGCGCTCACCTCGGCCATGCCAACCAGCCCGACGCCGAGCAGGTGGGCCTCGTCGCTGGTGCAGCCGGTGTCCTCCTGGATCACCGCGCTGACCATCTCGGCGCACTCGCGCAGGGAGCGCTCCACCCGCTGGCGCACCGGCGCCACGTTGCGCAGGTCGGACTCGAAGACGAGCCGGAACGCCTCGCCCTGGGTGGAGACGAAGGAGTAGAACGCGCTGAACGTGGCCTGGACGCGGAGTTTGTTCTCATGGGTGGAGGCCAGCGCCTCACGGCAGCGGTTGACCATGTCGTCCACGTGCAGGTCGAGCAGCGCGAGGTAGAGCTCCAGCTTGCCGGGGAAGTGCTGGTAGAGGACGGGTTTGCTGACCCCGGCCCGCTCGGCGATCTCGTCCATGGCGGCCGCGTGATATCCGTTCTCCACGAACACTTCCTGCGCGGCGCTGAGCAGTTGCCGGCGGCGGGCTAGTCGGGGCAGCCGAGTGCCCCGGGGCTTGGCGTCCGGGGTTGCGGTCACGCTGGTCTCCATGGGGCTCCGAGTCGGCTGTTCGGACATCCTACGTGCGACTCAACGACTCATCAGCGATAGTCGTCATCATCGAGGTCCACCTCGCGATACTGCTCGGCGGCGTCGGCTGGATCGACCTCCAGCGGGGTCTCGCGGGGGCTCCCGCCCTCCGCGTCGCGCACGTCACGGTGCTGCTCGGCGGCGTCGGCCTCGGGGGCCTCGATCGACAGCTCTTCCATCTCGTCGAAGGGGAGGTCGTCCCCACGTACGTCCATCTCCGACATTGCAGTCCCCTTCTAGGTGCGGACGGAACCAGACTACGCCTGACCGAAAAGGTCGCCGTGCTCCTCGACTCTGGCCAGTACGTCGTGTGTCGCGAACACCAGGTCCTCCGGATGCTCGCAGCCCTCGACCTCCTTCCACAGCAGCGGCGTCGAGACCGTGGGCCGTGGCCCGGCGCGCAGTGAATAGGGGGCCACGGTGGTCTTGGCCGGGTTGTTCTGGCTCCAGTCGATGAACACCTTGCCGGGGCGCGCCTTCTTGGCCATCACGCTGACCACCTGGTCGCGGTGGGCCTTCTCCAGCAGCTGGGCCAGTCTCTTGGCGTACGCGGAGGGCTCCTCGCGGCCGTCCCACTCCGCGTACAGCTGCATGCCCTTGTTCCCGCTCGTCTTCGGCCGGGCGGTGAGGCCGTCGGCGCGCAGCACCTCGCGCAGCATGAGGGCCACCCGGCAGCACTCGACGATGGTCGCCGGCGCCCCGGGGTCGAGGTCGAACACGAGGGTGTCGGGCGGCAGCGCCTCACCGTCGTCGGACACCCGCCACTGGGGCACGTGCAGCTCCAGCGCCGCCAGATTGGCGTAGTAGACGAGCGACGGCAGGCCGTCGATCACGGCGAAGTCGATCTCGTCGCGGTTCTTGGTGCTGCCCGGCACGGGCAGGGTGGCTCTCCTGACCCAGTCCGGGGTGTGGTCGGGGGCGTTCTTCTCGAAGAAGGACTGGCCGGTCACCCCGTTCGGGTAGCGCTTGACGGTGAGCGGCCGGCCTTTCAGGTGCGGCAGGAGCGCGGGGGCGACGCGGCTGTAGTAGTCGATCACCTCGGCCTTGGTGAAGCCGACCTCGGGATAGAGCACCTTGTCCAGGTTGGTCAGCACCAGCTGCCGCCCGTCGACCCGCACCGGGACCTTCGCTGGGCTCACAGCGTCACCTCCGAAGGGAGCTTGTCCGGGCGCAGGCCGCGCCACACCGGGTGGCGCAGCCGCAGATCGTCGGTCCACATCGTGTAGGCCACCTCCCCGACGAGTTCGGGTCTAACCCAGCGGTTGCGCCACGGGACGACGTTCTGGAAGGGGCTGCGGGGGATCTCCAGCGGGCTCAGGAACGCGTGGAGCTGGTCGAGCACCGCCTCGGTGAAGCCGGTGCCGACGTGCCCGACGTACGTCAGGCCGTGCTCCGTGAACACGCCCATGATCAGCGAGCCGATCCCACCCGACCTGCGGCCCTTGCCCGGCTTCCAGCCGCCGATCACGACGTCCCTCGTACTGAGGTGCTTCACCTTGATCCACGACGGCGAGCGCGTGCCCGGCCGGTACGGCGAGTCGAGCCGCTTGGCAACGACGCCTTCGAGGCCCTGCTCCTGGGTGGCGGCGAGCAGGTCGGAATCTCCCGAGAAGTATGGCGGGGCGCCGATCTCCAGCTCGTCGAGGAGACTGCGCCGGTCGCGGTACGGCAGATCCAGCAGTGTGGTGCCGTCGAGGTAGAGCAGGTCGAACGGCAGGTACGTGACCGGGTACAGCTCCAGCATCACCTCCTCCGGGTCGGTGAGGTGCATGCGGTGCTGCAGCCGGACGAAACTGGGCCGCCCGCGCGGATCGAGCGCGACCACCTCGCCATCGATCACCGCATTCTTCACCCCGAACCCCGAAATTTCGGGATATCGGCGGGTGTACTCGACTCCGTGCCTTCCCGTCACCTTCAGTTCACGGTCCAGGTGGAGGATGGCGCGGATGCCATCCCACTTGACCTCCAAGCCATACCGCTCGCGATCTTCCGGTAGTTGTCCGGGTACGGCGAGCATTGGTTCGATGGGGTATGGCATTGGTTGCACCATGACGGGTATGTGCCCATAGGGCGAGCCCGCTAGAGCTGAGGAGTGCCCATGCGCAGCATCTGGAAAGGGGCGATCTCCTTCGGCCTCGTCACGATCCCGGTGAAGCTCTACTCCGCGACCGAGCAGAAGGACGTGACCTTCCACCAGGTACACCGCGAGGACGGCGGCAGGATCCGCTACAAGCGCGTGTGCACGGTCGACGGCGAAGAGGTCCCCTACTCCGACATCGCCAAGGGCTACGAACTGGCCACCGGAGAGATCGTGGTGCTGACGGACGAGGACTTCGAGGATCTGCCACTCAGCACCTCGCGC
Source organism: Nonomuraea sp. NPDC049129 (assembly GCF_040648495.1). Lineage (NCBI taxonomy): Bacteria > Bacillati > Actinomycetota > Actinomycetes > Streptosporangiales > Streptosporangiaceae > Nonomuraea > Nonomuraea sp. NPDC049129. The sequence goes on from NZ_JBEZDU010000006.1 coordinate 591,655, forward strand.
AGGATCGACGTCCTCCAGTTCACGCCGGCCGACCAGATCGACCCCATCTACTTCGCCAAGTCGTACTACCTGGAACCGGACGGCCAGGGCGACAAGCCGTACGTGCTGCTGCGCAACGCCCTGGAGAGCTCGGGGCAGGTCGCCGTCGTCAAGGTGGCGCTGCGGCAGCGGGAGTCGCTGGCCACGCTCAGGGTGCGTGACGGGGTGTTCGTGCTGGAGACCATGTACTGGCCGGACGAGATCCGCGTGCCCGACTTCGGGTTCCTCGAAGAGGACATTGAGGTACGGGCCCAGGAGCTCAAGATGGCCGAGTCGCTCATCACCACGATGAAGGCGGACTTCGACGCGACCGAGCACCACGACGCCTACCGCGAGGCCCTGCAGCAGGTGATCGAGGCCAAGGTGGAGGGCAGGGAGGTCATCGCGCCGCCGGAGGGCGAGGAGGAGGCGGGCCCCGCCGTCGACCTCATGGCCGCGCTGCGGGCGAGCGTCGACGCGGCCAAGCGCGAGCGTTCCGGCGAGGCCGCCAAGCCCAAGCGGGCCACCAAGGCGTCGAAGGACGCGGGGGACAAGGACACGGGGGAGAAGGCCGCCCCCAAGCGCAAGGCCCGCAAGTCCGCCTGATCCGCCACCGCAAATGCTGATCCGCCACCGCAAATGCAAAGGCGCCTTCGGCATCAAATGCCGAAGGCGCCCCGCATTTATCGGAGGGGGAGGCTTGGCCGGAGGAATTCCGCTTCACTGCTCCCCCGAAAGGCCATGGGAATTAATTCCCGCCGAGCCCGGACGCGTTGGCGTGGCGACTTTTACCGAGCGCCTGTGTCCTTTATCGAGAACACAGGCACTCGGCGGTGCGTCCGGAGCTCACCTCAACCGCGTAACCGGTTGCATGGCTATCTCCTCGACGACCGGATCGGCCGTCTCCGAGTTGTTACTGAAGCGCCTCGCGACGAGCGCGCTCCTCTTCCTCACGCTCGAAGTTGAACGAGCGAGCGTTGGCGTCGGCGTCAGAGTCCGTACGCACGGTGTTCTGGTTGTTGTTGTGCAGGTGGATGTGGACCTTGACCCGGCCACTGCGGTGCCCGCCGCGACGGCCCCAGCCGCCCCAGCCGCCCCAGCCGCCACAGCGACGGCCACAGCCCCACGAGAAGGTGGAGGCGCTGGTGCTCGCGGAGGCGGTCGTGGCGCTGGCGGAGGTGGCGGTGGTCAGGGCGCCGAGGCTGATGAGGCCGCCGGACATACCCGTGCTGATCACAAGCCCTGCGATGACACTCTTGAACTTGGGCATTGAATTCCCCCCTAAAGGATCGGTTGCCCTGTTCCAGATATTTGCCGGAGTGAACGGTAAATATCTTGGATGACATTGAATGCGTCATCCGTGCTGATTTATTTCCGACGTTCCGGCGGGATAAACGGCCGTAGTTGTGTTTTGCTATACGCTAACTCTCTCATTGCTCTTATTAAGCATTTATGAAATGAAATGAAATGATTTGTCCGTTTTATGGGGGCAGGTCGTCCGCGATGCGGTCGCCCCGATTCCGGCTCGCGGCGACGGCCCCGGAAGCGAGGCGCCGCCGAGAAATCCGGCTAAAGGCCGCGAAACGCGTACCGATAAATGCCAATAAAGGAGCATTTATCCGAAATGTAGGCTGGAGGGCGACGGCGGTTATCGTTGGAGGAGGCGAGGAGGACGCATGACTGCAGCACCGATCCCGCACTGGCCAGGACGGATGTTCGGGTCGGTGCACGTAAGGAAGACCCCCGAAGGCGCCCCCGAGAAGGCGGTCTTCGTGCACGGCCTGGCCGGCGCGGCCACCAATTGGACCGACCTGATGGACGAGCTGAAAGACCTCGTCACCGGCTACGCCATTGACCTGCCCGGCGCGGGGTTCTCACCCGAACCCGCGAACGGCGACTACACCATCGAAGCGCACGCCCGCGCGGTGATCGGCCTGCTGGAGGAGACCGGTCCCGCCCACCTGTTCGGCAACTCGATGGGCGGCGCGGTCGCCGTCAGGGTGGCCGCCACCCGCCCCGACCTGGTGCGCTCGCTCGTCCTCATCTCGCCGGCGCTGCCCGACCTGCTGCCCAGGTACGGCCCGATGCGCATCGCCGCCGCGGCACTGCCCCGGCTGGGCGAGTGGGTGGCGGGCAAGCTCCAGCTGATCCCCGCCGAGCAGCGGATCAGGTCCTCCTTCGCCATGGTCTGGGCGGACGTCGCCGCGGTCCATCCGCTACGGCTGCGCGACGCGATCGAGGAGCAGCGCAGGCGCGACGGGCTGCCCCATGCCGCCGCCGCCATGATCGGCTCGGCCCGGGGCATCGTGGCCGAGTACTTCCGCCGCGGCGAGGCGAACCTGTGGCGCCAGGCCGCCCTGATCGAGGCGCCCACCCTGATCATCCACGGCAGACACGACCGCCTGGTGCGCCCCGCCATGGCCGCCAAGGCGGCCCGTACGTTCCGGCAGGTCAGACTGGTACTCCTGCCGCGAGCCGGGCACGTGGCGATGATGGAGACGCCCCGCGTGGTCGCCGCGGAGGCCCGCCGTCTGATCGGTGAGACACGGTTGGGGAATGCCCCACTCGCCAACTAGGTTTCACAGGTGGATGGGATAGTCCCCCTCGAACGGGAGCGTAGAAAGTGTCGTTGCCACCGCTGGTCGAGCCGGCCGCAGAGCTGACCGTCGACGAAGTGCGCCGCTACTCGCGCCACCTGATCATTCCCGACGTGGGGATGGCCGGGCAGAAGCGGCTGAAGAACGCCAAGGTGCTCTGTGTGGGCGCCGGTGGCCTGGGCTCGCCCGCGCTGATGTATCTGGCGGCGGCGGGCGTGGGCACGCTGGGGGTCATCGACTTCGACGTCGTCGACGAGTCCAACCTGCAGCGCCAGATCATCCACGGCCAGTCCGACGTGGGCCGGCCGAAGGCCGAGAGCGCCGCGGCCACGGTCCGCGAGATCAACCCGCTGGTCAACGTCGTCGTCCACAACACGGCGCTGACCAACGACAACGTGATGGAGATCTTCTCCGGCTACGACCTCATCGTCGACGGCACCGACAACTTCGCCACGCGCTACATGGTGAACGACGCCGCGGTGCTGCTCGGCAAGCCGTACGTCTGGGGCTCGATCTACCGCTTCGACGGCCAGGCGAGCGTGTTCTGGGCCGAGCACGGCCCCTGCTACCGCTGCCTCTACCCCGAGCCCCCGCCTCCCGGCATGGTGCCCTCGTGCGCCGAAGGCGGCGTGCTCGGCGTGCTGTGCGCCTCGATCGGCTCCATCCAGGTCAACGAGGCCATCAAGCTGCTCACCGGCATCGGCGACCCGCTGGTCGGCCGGCTGATGATCTATGACGCCCTGGAGATGAAGTACCGCGACGTCAAGGTCCGCAAGGACCCCGAGTGCGTGCTGTGCGGCAAGAACCCGACGGTCACCGAGCTGCTCGACGACTACGAGGCGTTCTGCGGCGCGATCTCCGACGAGGCCGCCGAGGCCGCAACGGGCTCGACGATCACCGCCCGCGAGCTCAAGGCCATGCAGGACAACGGCGACGACATCTTCCTCGTCGACGTCCGCGAGATCAACGAGTACGAGATCGTCTCCATCCCCGGCGCCACGCTGATCCCCAAGGGCGAGTTCCTCAACGGCTCGGCCCTGGAGAAGCTGCCGCAGGACAAGCGCATCGTGCTCCACTGCAAGTCGGGCGCGCGCTCGGCGGAGGCGCTGGCGATCGTCAAGAACGCCGGGTTCTCCGACGCGGTGCACGTCGGCGGCGGGGTGCTCAGCTGGGTCGCGACCGTCGACCCCAGCCTGCCCTCCTACTGATACTTTTTCCGTGATGTCCGTTCCGTGAGTCCGTCCACTGGCGTCTGGTTTCTGCGGATGGCGCCCGGTCGCCCGCATTAAGGTCGATGCCGTGGACGACGCCCGCCCCTGGCCCGCTCTCGTGGCGGCCTCCGTGCTGACCATGGTCTGCGCGGTCGCCGCCGGGGTCGCGGCCAGTGTGGCGGGCGCGGAGTTGTCCCGCGGCCCGAGTCCGGCCGAACTCCACTCGGCGGCCAGGCGCGAGGTCGCCGAGCGGTGGCGCACCTGGGCGAGCGGGCGCATCTTCCCCGCCAGCCTGCCCTACTCCGCCGAGCAGGGCGGCCGCGAACGTGCCAGCCGGATCGGCATCTCACCGGCCGTCACCTGCGCCGACTCCGTCGACGCCAAAGCCGCCAAGGCCCTGCGCAAGGCGGGCTGCCTGGGGGTGCTGCGCGCCACCTACATCGACGCCCTGCGGGGCGTGCTCGTCACCGTCGGCGTCGTGGCCCTGCCCGACGAGCCCAAGGCCGTACGCGCCAAGTCCGCCTTTTCCGCCGCCGGCGCCCCCGTGCCCGGCCTGCGGCCCGTGGCCTTCCGGGACACGGTCTCCGACCGTTTCACCCCTTCCGTACGTCAGGCCGGCTCGGTACGCCAGGCCGGCCCGTACCTCGTGCTGACCACGGCGGGCCAGGTCGACGGCCGTCCGGCGCGCACGGTCGGTGAGCAGCGGCCGGCCATCTTCGCCTTCGCCGGCGAGATCTCCGAGCGGATCCTGGCCGACCTGAGCACGCCGCGGATGCCCGACTGCGCCTCCCAGGAGTGGCGGTGCTGACCCGCGCGGCCGTGCTCATCACGGCGACGCTCCTCTTCAGCGCCGGATCCGCGCTGGGGGCCTTGAGCGCCGGGCCCACGCCGGGGCTCTTCAACGCCGCGCCCGCGCTGGCGGACGACGTGCGCGGCGGTCAGGAGCCGGTGATCAGCACGCTGGAGCTGAAGAAGGCGTGGCGGATCAGCAAGGGCGCGGGCGTCACCGTGGCCGTGCTCGACTCGGGCGTCGATCCCGGCCACCGCGACCTGGCCGGCTCCGTGACCGTGGGCAAGGACTTCACCGAGGGCGCCAACCCGCCGGACGTGCCGCCGCGTCGCCTGCACGGCACGTACATGGCCTCGCTGATCGCCGGGCACGGCCACGGACACGGGGGGAAGCTCGGCGTGATCGGGGTGGCTCCGAAGGCGCGGCTGCTGTCGGTCCGGGTGATACTGGAAGACGAGGAGCCGGGGTTCAGGGAGTTCAACACCGCCGTGCGCTTCGAGAACGTGGTGGCCAGGGGCATTCGCTACGCGGTCGATCGGGGGGCGCGCGTGATCAACATGTCGATCTCCAAGGATCTGGCGACCGCTGAGGAGCGGGCGGCCGTGCGTTACGCGATCTCCAAGGGCGTCGTGCTGGTGGCCGCCGCGGGCAATGACGGCGCGGGCAAGCCCGATGAGACGGGATTCGCCCCCTTCTCCTATCCGGCCGCCTTCCCCGGCGTCGTGTCCGTGGGCGCGACGGACCGGCGGCTGCGGCGGGCGACGTTCTCCAACTGGAACTCATCGGTGCTGGTGGCCGCGCCCGGCGTCGACATCATGGGCGCGGGCCCCGACGACGAGTACTGGGTCGGCAGGGGCACTTCGCAGGCCACCGCGCTGGTGTCCGGGGTGGCCGCCCTCATCAAGGCCAAATATCCGGCGATGTCGCCGCCGCTGGTCGCGCAGGCCATGACGGCGAGCGCCACCGACCGGCCACCGGGCGGCTACGACACCGCCACCGGCTTCGGCGTTGTCAACGCCGCCAAGGCGCTCGCCGAGGCGGCCCGGCTCGCCAAGCACACCGAGACGGCCGCGGGGGCGCAGGCGCAGGACCCCGCCCGGCCGCTCGCCGGCGGATCGGCGGGCCGGATCGAGGTCGTCAACAGGGACCAAGCGCGCGTAAAGGTCTATGGGACGATCGCCTTGGCGGCCGCCCTCGGCGCGCTCTCCTCCATGTGGGCGATATTCGCCCTGGTCAGACGCGTGCGTCGCGCTCAGAATGGGCAAGACGCATGATCCGCCCGCTAAGGGGGACGAAATAGACACGAACCGAGCCTGGGAACGAGGCGGTGGTGAAGGCACGTAGGTCCACCTCAGGGTTGCCGCGCGCCGGGGGAGCCACATCGGGACGAAGGAACCCGCTCGGTGCTCCAGCCGGCCGCCGTTCTCGCGTGCGCTCCTGGCCGGCCGCCACCGGCCGCGACAGGCTGGCGAGTAAGGAGCGGGTGGAGCAGGCCGTGCTCCGGCAGGGTGTGCGCTTCCGCCGTCTGTTCGTGACGCTGGTCGGCACCATCGTGGTCGCCTCGGCCGTCCTCGTGCTGCTCGGCACGATCGGGCTGCTCGAAGAGACCCGGTCGCGCCCGCTGACCGCCGCCGAGCAGAACCAGTACAAACAAGAGGAGATCGCCAGGCGCTGGCAGGCGTGGCCCGCCACCGACGTCTTCCCCGAAGAGGTCAAGTACGTCGGGCTCGACAAGGCCCAGCAATACGCCCGGCGCGTCGGCATCGCCCCCGAGACCGAGTGCGGCAAGGGCGTCGACCCGTCCGTGGCGGGCGTCCTCGACGACAACGGCTGCGTGACCATGCTCCGCGCCACCTACGTGGATCAGACGGCCATGTTCGTCTTCACGGTCGGCGTGGCCGTACTCAAGGACGAGGACTCCAGGCTATCGGCGACGGAGCAGCTCACCCAGGACGACCGGGTCGGCGTGCTGCCCGTGGCCTTCCCCGGCACGGTGACCGAGCGGTTCGGGGCCGACCAGCGCCAGCGTACGGGCTGGGTGGGCGCCGGACCGTACATCGTGTTCTCGACGGCGGGCTACACCGACGGCAGGACCCGGGCGGCCATCCCGCCCGAGGAGATCCTCCACAGCGAGCTGTGGCCGGCGGGCAAGTCGATCGGCAACCAGATCGCCTACTTCCTGGCGGACCCGCCGAAGGTTCCGCCCTGCACTCAGGGGAACGTGTGCTGACCGTCGTACGCGCGCTGACCGCCGCCCTGGTCATGCTGCACGCCCCGGCGGCCGCCCCCGTCCGGGACCAGCAGCAGTGGGTGCTCGACGCGCTCAACGTCGAGCAGGCGTGGACGGTCACCAAGGGCAAAGGCGTCACCGTGGCCGTGGTCGACAGCGGGGTCGACGGCAAGCTCAAGGAGCTGCGCGGCCGCGTGACCGCCGGTCCCGACATGACCGAGGCCACCGTCCAGCGCCAGGCCAAGCCCGGCGAGCACGGCACCGCGATGGCCGCCCTCATCGCCGGGTCCGGGGCCGACGACGGGCTGATCGGCGTGGCACCGGAGTCGGGCATCCTCTCCCTGGCCCTGGCGGTCGACGAGGATCCCGGCGCCGGCACCATCGACCCCCAGCAGGAGGAGCAGAGCGCGCTGGAGAGCCCGCTGGCCCGTGCCATCCGCTACGCCGCCAACCACGGCGCCAAGGTCATCAGCATGTCGATCGGCTCCTACGGGCCGCTCAAGTCCGAACGCGAGGCCGTCTCCTACGCGCTCGGCAAGGGTGTCGTGCTGGTCGCCGCCGTCGGCAACGACGGGCAGACCAAGTACGCCAAGGACAACGGCACCTCGTTCTGGAGCTTCCCCGCGGGCTATTCGGGCGTCATCGGCGTCGCGGCCGTCGACAAGCAGGGCAAGGGCGCGACGTTCAGCAGCGACAACCTGTCCGTCCTCGTCTCCGCGCCGGGGGTGGGCGTACCCGTCGTCAAGCGCAAGGGCGGCTACGAGCTTTCGGAGGGCACCAGCTCGGCCAGCGCGCTCGTGGCCGGGGTGGCCGCGCTGGTCAAGTCGCGCTATCCCGCCATGGCGCCCGAGCAGGTCGCGCAGGCCCTGGCCGCGAGCGCCCGGGGACGGCCCGCCGCCGGTTATGACGACAAGACCGGGTTCGGGGTGGTCGACGCCGGTGCCGCGCTCAACGCGGCCGAACGGCTGGCCGGAGAGCAGCGCGAGGTCGCCGTGCCCGACGACCGGCACTTCGGCGTCGGCGAGGACTCGCCCGGGCCGTCGCGCCCGGGGCCCGATCCGTGGCGGCTGTGGCTCTATGGAGGGGGCGTGCTGCTGGCGCTGGTGATGTTCTGCGGGGCCATCATCGTGCTCAATCAGCGTAGAGAGTAAAGATCCGCTATGGTCGCGCGTCATGGGATACGAGCTGCGCGTGGTTCGTGAGGCGCCCCTGGCGTTTTCCGAGCTCGCGAAGGCGATCGCGCCGGCCGGTTTCGGGGTGCGCGGGTCGGACGAGATCGTCACCGGACACGCCGGTGACACGCACGTCGTGGGGCACTGGCGCGATCAGGTGATCGGCGAGCCGGGCTCCGACTGGCAAGTGGCGCAGCTCGTCCTGCTGGCGGCCGCCCTCGGCGCCAGGCTCGTCGGCGAAGACGGCGAGAGCTACACGCTGCGCGACGGCATCGTGGAGCTGGTGGCCGGCGGTTCGGTGGTCGAGATCGGCAAGTTTCACGAAATGATCGAGGCGGGGCCCAACGCATGGACTCCGTGAATCCGTTCGCCGAACGGGTCCTCGAGGTAGTGGAGTCCATCCCGCCGGGCATGGTCATGTCCTACGGCGACATCGCCGAATATCTCGGCGAGGGCGGACCACGTCAGGTCGGGCAGGTCATGTCGACCTGGGGCGGCGGCGTGCCGTGGTGGCGCGTGGTGCACTCCGACGGCACCGGCGCGGCCCCTGACCACGTGCGACGCTGTCTGGAGCACTGGCGCGAAGAGGGCACCCCCCTGCGCGGTGAGCGCGTCGACATGCGCCAGGCGCGCTGGGACGGTCGTTCAGCCGATTCTCAGAAACGAGTTTGACCAGCGGATTCGCTCGTTGAGCGAATCCGCCGCACGTGACTCCCCTTACGATGGCTAGAACCAGTGATGGCGGTTCGAAAGGCGGTGCCTTACCGATGGCAACCGGCGTCACAGCCCTGAGTCAGGGCGGCGATCTGATCGCCGATCGCCTGAAGGCTGTCCAGGATCTCTGTGACCGAGGCGAGCCGCTCGACGCGGTCATGAAGGCCGTCGGACCGGGCGGCCGCGACTCGGCGTTCGACACCGAGGTGCTCAGCGGACCGCTGGGCGCGCGGATGGACTTGGCCGTCAAGCGTGGCGCGGCGCGCAGGCGTGAGCTCATCACGTTGCTGCGCCCCTACCTGGCGGCCGTGGACGCGGGCGTCAAGCGTGACCTGCCGGTCGCGCGGCGCCTGATCTGCCACCTCATCGAGCATCGCCCGGACGACGAGCTCGTCGACGGCGACACGCTCACCAAGGTCGTGGCGGCGGCGGCCGAGCCGTCCAAGCGGATCCGCGCGGGTCTGCGCTGGTACGCCGACCTGCCCTTCCGTGACGAGCTCCCCGCCGCCCTCTACCGGCTGCGGCGCGCCGACCTGGTGCCCGTGACCCACATCGACGACATCGTCTGGGTCAACGGCAAGCTGCGCGTCACCGGCTTCGCCTACCTGGCGGGCCTGTCCGTGCGTAGCCGCCGGTTCAACTGGGCGACCGTGGTGCTGCGCGGGCCGCGCTGGCTGCCTCCGGTGCGCCTGCGCACGCGCCGGGTGCTGGCCCCCGAGGCAACGCACGGCGCGCGCGAGCCCGGCTGCAACTACGACTGGTCCGGGTTCACCGCCGACCTCAGCCCATGGTCCCTGCGCTGGCGCGGAGCCGTGCGTGGCCTGGTGCACGCCGTACGCAGGCGGATGCGCCACCGGCCCGCCGTCCACGACACCACGACGTGGCGGGCCGAGATCGTCTTCTACAGCCGCGGCGCGCGGGCGACGGGCCTGCTGCGTGGCGCGTCCCCCGGCCGCACCGAGCGTCCCGCCGGGCTCAAGCTGCGGCCGGGCTGGTGGGCCAGGCCGGTGTGGACCTCCGACCGGGCGCTGCAGGTCGTGCTCCAGCCCAACCGCGCCGAGCTCACCGGGGTCTCCGTCGAGGGCGACCGCCTGGAGCTGAAGATCTTCCTGGCCGGCCGTACGGTGACCAAGGGCCACGCCCGGCTGGGCGGCCACCGCATGGCCGCCGAGTTCACGCCGGTGGCCAACGGCACCGAGGTGCTGGTCAGCCAGGCCGTGTCCGCCCTGCTGCAGGAGAAGGACGGGCGGCGGCTCTGGGTCGAGCCGAAGGGCGATCCCGCCGCGTCCGTCATGCTCGCCGACCTGGTGGAGACCAGGATGCCGTCCGGCGACCGCGAGATCACCGTGCTGGGCGACCGGCGCGACCGCGTGCTCGTCTCCGCCCACCGCATCCGCCCGGTGATCACCTCGGCGGTGTGGGAGGGGCTCACGCTGGTGCTGCGTGGCAACTACCCCGACGCGGCCGGGCCGCGCGTGCTGACGCTGCGCCACCGGTCGGGGCTGTCCTACCACGTGCCGATGGAGCGTACGGGCGATCAGTTCTCCGTACGCCTCGAGCCCGCGTCGATGGACCGCTTCGGCGAGGTGGTGCCGCTGTCGTCCGGCACCTGGAACATGTCGCTCCGGCACCCGTCCGGGGAGATCGTCCCCGTCCGCATGGACCACGCGGCGCTGCCCGGCCTCGACGAGGAGCCGCGCGCGTCCGAGGGGCGGTCCTTCCGGATGCTCTCGACGCGCTTCGACGTGCCGGTGGTGGCCGTGGAAGAGGAGCGGCCGGCCGACGAGAAGGGCGTCGCGGGCACTCACGTGCTGCGGCGGGTCTTCTATCCGGCACAGCGCACCGAGCCGCTGACCGACGCGACCGTCTACGTGGTCAACGACGGCCGCCTCTACGCCGACAGCGTCCGGGCGATCTACGAGGAGCGGGTGCGGCGGGGTGATGACCGCGAGCACATCTGGATCGTCAAGGACGGCGCGTTCACGCCGCCTCCGGGCACCACCTCGGTACGCGCCGGCAGCCGCGAGCACCACGCTGCGCTCGCCCGGTCCCGATTTATCGTGACAAATGCGTTCCTGCCGGTTTGGTTCCGCTCGCGCGAGGACCAGGTCGTCCTGCAGACCTGGAACGGCACGCCGGCCAAGCGCATCGGCAACGACCAGCCGCACATGACCCGCGACCCCCGCCCGCCGATCTGGCACCGGCAGGCGGCCGAGGTGCGCGGCTGGGACGTGCTGCTGTCGCAGTCGCCCTGGGCCACGCCGGTGCTGCGGCGCGCGTTCGGCTACCAGGGGGAGATCCTGGAGAGTGGGCTGCCGCGCAACGACGTGCTCACCTCGCCGGACCGCGACTCGCTGGCGGCCGCGGTGCGGGAGCGGCTGGGCCTGGTCGAGGGCAAGCGTGTGGTGCTGTACGCGCCGACCTGGCGAGACTATGACCGCAAGAACGCGATGGTGAAGCTCGACCTGGCCAAGGCCCGCGAGGCACTGGGCGCCGACCACGAACTCCTGGTCCGGGCCCACCCCATGCAAGCCATGCCCGCCGTCCCCGACATCGCCCACGACGTCACGACTTATCCCGATATGGCGGATTTGCTGCTCGTGACGGACGTGCTGGTCACGGACTACTCCTCGGTCATGTTCGACTTCGCCGCTACCGGCCGCCCGATCGTCTTCTACGGGTACGACCTGGCGAAATACTCATCGAAGCGCGGTCTCTACATCGACCTCCCGGAGCAGGCGCCGGGGCCGGTGCTGTCGACGTCGGCGGAGGTGATCGACGCACTACGCTCGATCGACTCGGTGGCCGCGGCCCACGCGGACCGCTACGACGCCTTCCGCGCCACCTTCGCTCCTAGGGACGACGGCAAGGCAACGGCCCGAGTCGTAGACCACCTGTTCTCCTAGACAGCTGGCCACCCACCCGTCTGGGTGGGTGGCCGTCGAGAACCCAGGATCGATCCCTATCGCGGCAGGTCGATCTGATACCGGATGAAGCCCCGGTTTACGGCCACCTTGTCGTAAAGGCGCCGCGCGGTGGCGTTCGACTCGTGGGTGTTCCAATAGACGCGATCGCAACCACGATCCCGGGCCCAGTCGACCACGCTCTCGATCAACGTACGACCCACACCCAGCCCACGCACATCCTCAGCCGTGAACAGGTCCTGCAAATAGCAGACGTCAGTATCCGGCGCTGAGGTGCTCGGATGGGTGAAGAAATGCGTGATCCCTACGAGCCTGCCGTCCAGTGTCGCGCCGAGGGCGTGGAGACGCGTGTCCGCCTGGAATTCATCCCACGCCCTGTCGTACATCAGGTCCGGCTCGACTCGCTGGTAGAAGTCGATGTAGGCGCGGAACAGGCTCTCCCAAGCCGCTCTGTCAGACGGGCGGAGCTTGCGGACGTCGATCACGTGACCTTCTTCATGAGAGCTTCGGGCGAGACAGGGCTGAGGTCACAACCTATGAAACGGGTGGACCGCTGTGGCACGCCCACTCTCCGGGGAAAGCAGAAGACCACTTGGCGGCGGCCCTCCTCCTGAGACGAAGGGGCGGATCAGTTCAGACGTCCTTCGGCGCGTGCCCACACGAAGAAGCCAGCGCCATCACAGGGAAGAAAGGCTTCGTGATCGTGGAGAAGATCGACCACCGCCACCACCTCCTGTTCCTCCATTACTCCTTCGCGAACTCCCGTACATAGGACCTCAAGCGTGCCGGTTACCTTGACACCTCTGTCCAGGCCATGCCGGCGGCCGACCCGATCGTCGATCATCGCTGTGGCGTTGTGCAGCTCCGCGTATGCCAGCGTCGCCGCTTCGCCGATGTTGCGCGATCCGCGCCCGAGACGGCCGTGATATTCGGAGAAGAGGCTGAGGTAGTCCAGCGTGGTCACGTCGACCGTGGTCAGCCATGGCTGCATGGACACCTGGTAAAGCTGCGCGTGTTTTGATCCGCCGTTCAGCAGCTCTTCTTCCACTGCGCGCACTATCAGGCATGTGAGGCCGGCCAGCAGCTTTCCCAGAAGGGGCAGCTGGTTCGAGCGGGCGAAGTAGTTCAGGGGGGGAGCTGTCGATGACCAGCTGCTCGTTGCTCAACGCAGCTCGCCTCGGAGCGCGTCCAGGGGAATCTCGTCGCGGGCCGGCAGATCATCGATTTCGATCTGACCACGCAACATCTCGATGACCCGTTCGGCCGACAGCTTGTGGCTTCGATATGCGCGAATGGCCGCTGCGGATATCCCTGTCGCGACATAGGGCGGCTCCAGCTCCGCGGTGATGCGCAGATTGCACTCCAGATAATCCGCGCGCGTGGGCGAGCGCGAATCGAGGGCCCGGTAGTCGTCCTTCGAGATCAGCTCAAAGGTCTTGAGCTGCCGTAGCGCCGCCGTCCAGCTGACTCGATAATGCGCGCTGATGATGATGGCCGCCGGCCGTAGGTCGTGATACTCCCGGAGGGAGTGCCATTGCTGGGTGACGCCCTTGCGGGGAAACAGCAGGTTGACGGCGAAGCAGTCGATTGCCTTCTCGATGGCGCTGGTGTCTGTGCCCCAGTCGGCGGAGTAGGCGTCTCCGAAGAGATGGTGGCCGAGTTCGTGGGCGAGAGTGGAGCGCCTTCTTCCGGCTTCGAGATCGCCGTTGATCACAGCGACCCCGAGGCCGTCCACTTCGGCGTAGGCGCCATCTGCGGCGGCCTTGCCCAGGGAAAGTGAATAACAGAACAGGCCGACGCCTTCTACCAGGTCGGCGAGATCGTACAAGGGTGAGCCCGCGTCCGCTCCCAGCAGCTGCCTGGCCTCGGTCGCGACCGCCTCGACAACCCAACCCTCACTACCTGGTCTGACCGCGCCCAACGCGCCTTTGGCTGGGTTCGGTCCGAGCGCTCTGGCGTCCAGGAGAACCGACAAATCGTAGGCGAGGTCTTCGATCGCGTAATCGCTGTTCGGGTCGCAGCGTTGATCGGCGGTCGCCGCGCGACGACTGATGATCGCAGCCGGTGGAGTGGCGACGAACCAGTGCAAAGGGCGGTCCAGGACCTCGGCGAGCCTTACGAGCTCAAGGGAGTTGATGTGCCTGCGACCGGTCTCGATCTTGGTTATGGCCGTACGCTCCAGGCCCAGCTGCCCGGCGAGCTCGTCTTGACTGAGCCCGCGTGTCTTGCGGGCGCCCGCTACGCGCCTGCCGACCTCGCGCCACCCTTGCTCCTCCGTCATTGTGCCATTATCGCACACGGCCGGGTTGGCGCCTTGTGTGTCTCGGGCGGGTTACTTGCGCAGTTCGACGAGAAGGGACATCGGCGTCTCCTGGATGGTGAACGTCCGGAAGCTCGTGTGGGCGATGATGGCCGCGAACTGCTTCTTGTCGTACGCCCGCCTGGGAAGGACCGAGCGGAGTACGTAGCGGATGATGACGGCGTTGACCGGGCCGATGCCCATGCGGCCGACGTCCTCGTCGACCGCCTCCTTGGAGACGTCGCGGCGCAGGTCGTTGATGTAGGCGGAGCCGCCGGGGCGTAGGACGCGGTGCATCTCGCGTAAGGCGCCGACCGGGTCGGAGAAGTTCTTGAAGGCGGCGCAGCAGGCGATGAAGTCGAAGCTCTCGTCGTCGAAGGGCATGGCCGAGGCGTTTCCTTGGCGGAAGTCGACCTGGGCGCCCGCCTCGGCGGCCTTCTGGCGGGCGATCTGGACGAATGAGGAGCTGACGTCGAGGCCGGTGACCCGGTAGTGGCCGGTTCTGGCCAGTCTGATGGCGAGGTAGCCGGGGCCGGGGGCCACCTCCAGGATGTCGCCGCTTGCCGGGGCGTGTTCCAGGACCAGTTGGGCCTGCTCCGCGAACCTCGACGGGTCCTTGCCGGTGTTTCTCGCGTACCAGCGGGCGATCGAGCCTTCCATGCCGATGCCCTTGTAGCCCTTGTCGGTTCTGGTCATGACGTGTCGTTCCTCTCTGCCACGCTGTACAAGTCACGATATATCGCATTGTGGGCAAGTCAAGATATGTCGCGAAACTCCCCACCGAGCCCCTGCGGCGTGTCGTTGGGTGTGGTGACATTTACGCCGGTAGCGTTGGCCGATCGCGTGGTAGAGAGGTCAACTCGGCACGATCTACCCCTGTGGTCTGGTGGAATCTAGTGTTGTGAGTGCTCAGACCTGGCGGTTGGTGCGGCGTGGGAGCGGGGGACCTGTTGCGGCCCCTGTGCTCGATGAGCACCAGCGTGCCGTGGTTCAGCACCGGAGCGGGCCGCTGCTCGTGCTCGCCGGTCCCGGCACCGGGAAGACCACGACGATCGTCGAGAGCGTGGTCGACCGGATCGAGCGGCGCGGGGTGGATCCCGAACGCGTCCTCATCCTGACATACAGCCGCAAAGCGGCCGGTGAGCTGCGTGAACGGGTCACCGGGCGGTTGCGCCGCACGACCAGGACGCCGCTGGCGCTCACCTTCCACAGCTACGCCTACGCGCTGCTGCGGCGGGAGGCGGTGCTGGCGGGTGAGACGCCGCCGCGGCTGCTCACCGGGCCCGAGCAACTGCTGGAGATCCGGCGGCTGCTGCACGGCGAGCTGGAGGACGGCGCGCGCGACTGGCCGGTCGCGTTGCGCGAGCCGCTCAAGACGCGCGGGTTCGCGGAGGAACTGCGCGACTTCCTGTCGCGCGCGGGCGAGCGCGGGCTCGGCGGCCCACGGCTGCAGGAGCTCGGCAGGCAGCACGGCAGGCCGGACTGGGTGGCGGCCGGCCGGTTCCTTGAGCGGTACGAAGTGCGGTTCGACCTCGACCCCGAACCGTCGCTTGACTACGCCGAGCTGATCAGGGCGGCGGCGGGCGTGCTCGCCGACCCGGAGGTGCGCCGGAGGGAGCGGGCGGCGCACGACGTGGTCTTCGTGGACGAATACCAGGACACCGACCCGGCGCAGGAGTTCCTGCTGCGGCAGCTGGCCGGTGACGGGCGTGACCTGATCGCGGTGGGCGATCCGGACCAGTCGATCTACGGGTTCCGGGGGGCCGATGTGCGGGGGATCCTGGGGTTCCCGCAGCGGTTCCCGGCCCGTGACGGGCGGGACGCGCCGGTGGTGGCGCTGCGGATGTGCCGCCGGAGCGGGGCCGAGTTGCTGGCGGCGTCCAGGCGGGTGGCCGATCGGCTGCCCGCGGCGCCGATGCCGGATGCCATGGCCGCCGGACGTCCTCACGGGCATCGCGAGTTGCTGTCGCTGCCCGAGATGGAGGACGGCGACGTACGCGTGCTGCTGGCCGACAGCACCAGCCAGGAGGCGGCCGTCGTCGCCGACACGCTGCGGCGGGCCCACCTGATCGACGGCGTGCCGTGGCATCGGATGGCGGTGCTCGTCCGGTCGGCGGCCCGTCAGGTGCCGTTGCTGCGGCGCGCGCTGGTCAGTGCGGGTGTGCCGACGATGGTGGCCGGTGACGAGGTGCCGATCGCGCAGGAGCCCGGCGTACGCCCGCTGCTGACGATGCTCAGGATCGCCCTCGACGCGGGCGAGCTCGACGAGGGGGTGGCCGAGGAACTGCTGACCGGGCCCCTCGGCGGCACCGACATGATCGGCGTACGGCGGCTGCGTCGGGCACTGAAGATCGCCGAAAACGAGGCGCTGGCCGCCGCGTCCGACAACAACGAGGCGACGGTTGGCGAATCCGAGAGCGAGCCCGCGAAAGAGGTCACGCATGCGCGTACCTCGGGAGAGTTGCTGGTCGCGGCCGTCAAGGACGCGCGGGAGCTGACCCGGATCGAGCCCCACGTGGCACTCCCCGCCGAACGCGTCGCGAAGCTGCTCGCCGCCGCCCGCCAGGCCGTGCGCGACCACGCCGGCGCCGAGGAGGTCCTGTGGGCCGTCTGGCACGAGAGCGGCCTGGCCGAGCGGTGGACCGAGCTCAGCCTGTCGGGCGGCGCCAGAGGGGCGCAGGCCGACAGGGATCTCGACGCCGTGGTCGCGCTGTTCGACCACGCCGCCAGGTTCGTGGACAGGATGCCCAAGGCGGGCCCTGAGGTGTTCCTGGACGATCTGGCCGCGCAGGAGATCCCGGGTGACACGCTGGCCGAGCGGGCGCCCGACGGTGACGCCGTCCGGGTGCTGACCGCCCACCGGTCCAAGGGGCTGGAGTGGGACGTGGTGGTGGTCGCGGGTGTGCAGGAGGGCGTCTGGCCCGATCTGCGGCTGCGCGGCACGCTGCTGGGCGTGGAGGATCTCGTCGAGCTGGTCGAGGGCGGCAAGCCCAACGCGGCGTCGCTGGCCTCCAAGCTGCTGGCCGAGGAGCGGCGGCTGTTCTACGTGGCCGTCACCCGCGCCCGGCGCAGGCTGGTCGTCACGGCCGTGGGCGGGGAGGACACCGACGAGCGGCCGTCGAGGTTCCTCAGCGAGCTCATGCCGGGCGCCGTCGAGGCCGCCACGGTGGACGACCGGGCGCGGTGGCTGAACATGTCCGCGCTCGTGGCGGATCTCCGCAGCGCAGTAACCGATCCCACTAAATCGGGAAAAATCCGGCACAAGGCCGCCACTCAGCTCGCCCGCCTGGCCGCGGCCGGAGTCCAGGGCGCACACCCCAACGACTGGTACGCCCTCACCCCCATGACCGACGACCGCCCCCTGAGCTGGCCCGACGACATCGTCAGGATCTCGCCCTCGGCGGTCGAGAGCTTCACCAAGTGCGGCCTGAGATGGCTGCTGGAGACGGCCGTCGGCGCAGCCGGCACCAGCTCGGCCCAGGGCCTCGGCACCGTCATCCACGCTCTGGCCGTGCTCGCCGCCACCGACCTGCCCAGCGAGGACCTGCTCGGCAAGCGCCTGGACGAGATCTGGAACGAGCTGGACTTCGGCGGCGTCTGGTTCAACCGCAAGCAGCGCCAGGTGGCCGAGCAGATGATCACCAAGTTCTGGCGCTGGCACCAGGAGAACCCGCGCGAGCTCGTCGCCCTCGAAGAGGCGTTCACCGCCACGGTCTCCGACGGCGTACAGATCAAGGGCCGCGTGGACCGCGTCGAACGCGACTCGGAGAACCGCGCGGTGATCATCGACCTCAAGACCGGCAGCGCGAAGCCCAAGGCGGGCGAGCTCGACCGCCACCCGCAGCTCGGCGTCTACCAGCTGGCCGCGCTCCTCGGCGCGTTCGCCCGGCACGGCATGACCGAGCCGGGCGGTGCCGCGCTGGTCCAGGTCGGCAAGGCGGCGGGCAAGAACGACGCCTTGGAGCAGACGCAGGGCGCGCTGGCCGACGACAAGAACCCCGGCTGGGCCAAGGACCTGGTCGACACCGTGGCGATCGGCATGTCGGGCCCGTTCTTCCAGGCCAAGGTCAACGACGGCTGCCGCACCTGCGCGGCCAGGTCCAGCTGCCCCGTCAACGACAACGGGGGACAGGTGTGCTGAACCCGGTCGAGCTGGCCGAGAAGCTCGGCATCCTGCCCCCCACCTCCGAACAGTCCCGCGTCATCGAGGCCCCGCTCGAACCCATGGTCGTCATGGCCGGAGCGGGCTCGGGCAAGAGCGAGACCATGGCCGGGCGCGTGGTCTGGCTGGTGGCCAACGGCCTGGTCAAGCCCGAGAACGTGCTCGGCCTGACCTTCACCCGCAAGGCCGCCGCCGAGCTGGCCACCCGCGTCCGCGAACGGCTCAACGGCCTGGCCGAGGCCGGCCTGGTCGAGCCGGGGCTGCTCGACAACGAGCCGACCGTCTCCACCTACCACGCCTACGCCGCCCGTCTGGTCACCGACCACGCCCTGCGCGAGGCCCTCGAACCCACCATGCGCCTGGTCACGCCCGCCGTCTCGTGGCAGCTGGCGTCCAGGGTGGTGGCGATGTACGACGGGCCGATGGACAAGATCGAGCTCGGCCCGCCGTCCGTCACGGCCGCCGTCCTGGAGCTGGCCGGCGAGCTGTCCGAGCACCTGCGCACCGCCTCAGACGTGCGGCGGATCGGTGAGTGGCTCGATGAGAGGTACGCCGCGCTGACCGGCCGGACGACCGTGGCCCAGCGCAAGCCGATCAACGTCCAGGCCGCGCGGAGGCAGCTCCTGCCCCTGGTCGAGGCGTACGAGCGGCTCAAGCGCGGCCGTGAGGTCATCGACTACGGCGACCAGATGTCGCTGGCCGCCAGGATCGCCGCCGGCCACCGGGAGGTGGGCGAGATCGAGCGGTCCCGCTTCTCCGTGGTGCTGCTCGACGAATACCAGGACACCAGCCACGCCCAGCTCGTACTGCTGCGATCCCTGTACGGCAACGGCCACCCGGTCACCGCGGTCGGCGATCCCTGCCAGTCCATCTACGGCTGGCGCGGCGCCTCGGCGGGCAACCTGCGGCGCTTCGCCCAGGACTTCAGGACGAGCACCGGCGACCCGGCCCCGGTACGCCAGCTCAGCGTCAGCTTCCGCAACGGCGATCGTGTCCTCGACGTCGCCGCCCGCGTCCAGCTGCCGCTGCGCATGGAGGCCCGTGAGGTGCCGGTCCTCGTCCCCGGCGCCAACCGCGTCGACCGGGGGCGCGTCACCTGCGCCTTCCATGAGACCGCGGAGGACGAGGCGAAGTGGATCGCCGACGGCATCCACAAGATCCTCGGCCAGGAGTTCGCGCCCGACGGCCTGCCCTGGGGCGAGAAGGAACGCAAGAAGACGCTCGCCGTACAACCCCAGGATGTGGCGATCCTCGCGCGTAAGCGGTCGCAGTTCCCCGCGCTGCGCAGAGCTCTCGAAGAGCGCGACATCCCGGTCGAAGTGGTCGGTCTCGGTGGGCTGCTGACCGTGCCCGAGGTCAACGACATCGTCGCCACGCTCAGAGTCCTGTACGACCCGACCGCCGGCGACGCCCTGGCCCGGTTGCTGGCCGGACCGCGCTGGCGGGTCGGGCCCGCCGACATGCGGGTGCTGGGCGAGTACGCCAGAGAGCTGACCCGCGAGGCCCGTGAGACGCGCCACGAGCAGGACCCGCTGGACCAGGTGGTCGCCGACCTGGCCGAGGAGCGCGGCAGCCTGATCGACGCGCTCGACGAGCTGCCCGACAGGGAGGCGTGGCTGGAGGCGTTCTCGCCGCTGGCCAGGACCCGGCTCGTCGCGCTGGCGCAGGAGCTGCGGCAACTCAGGGCGCACACCGCCCAGCCGCTCCCCGACCTGATCACGGAGGTGGAGCGGCGGCTGGGCCTCGACATCGAGGTGGCGGCCCGGGGCGGCACGGTCAGCGCCTTCGCCGCAAGGGCCGACCTCGACGCCTTCCAGGACGCGGCCGCCAGGTTCGCCGGCGACGCGGAGGATCCGACGCTCGGCGCGTTCCTGGCCTATCTGCAGGCGGCCGAGACCGAGGAGTTCGGGCTGGAGGCCGGACGGGTCGGCGAGAGCAACAGCGTCAAGCTGATGACCGTGCACGCCTCCAAGGGCCTGGAGTGGCCGATCGTGGTCGTGCCCGGACTGTCGCAGCTGGTCAGTTCAAAGGGCACGATCGCGACCGGCAGCATGTTCCCCGCGACGCCGGTCATGAACAGCCGCTGGACCGACAACCCACGCAAACTCCCCTACCCGCTCCGCGGCGACGTCGCCGACCTGCCGCGCCTGCCGGGGCTCACCAAGGAGGAGCTGGCCGCGTTCGACGAGGGCTGCCGTGACCGCGATCTGATGGAGGAACGGCGGCTGGCCTATGTGGCCGTCACCCGGGCCCACTACCACCTGATCGCCTCCGGCTACCGCTGGGGGAGCGCCTCCAAGCCGCTGGAGCCGTCGGACTTCCTGCTGGAGATCCGCGACACCAGCGACCGGGTCGCGTTCTGGGCGCCGGAGCTCGCCGCCGGTGCGACCAACCCGCTGCTGGCCGAGCCCGCCGAGGCTGTGTGGCCGGTCACGCCGGAGGGCCTGCGCTATGAGTCGGTGCTGGACGGGGCGCGGCTGGTCGAGGACGCGCTGACGGGCACGCTCGCCCCCGCCGAGGACGAGCCGCTGCGCGCCTTCGAAGAGGAACGCGTCCGCGCCTGGGAGCGCGACACCGACCTGCTGCTGCGCGAGCGCGAGCTGCACCGGCGGCGCGGCTCCACCACCGTCGAGCTGCCCTCGAAGCTGACCGTGTCGTCGCTGGTCACGCTGGCCGAGGACGCCCGCGAGCTGGCCCGCAGGATCCGCCGTCCCGTCCCGGTCAAGCCCGCGCCGCTGGCTCGTCGTGGCACGTCGTTCCACAAGTGGCTGGAGACGCGCTGGGACCAGCAGCGCCTGCTCGACGACTTCGACCTGGACCTGGTGGACGAGCTGGAAGAGGCCGACGTACGGCTGGCGGAGCTGCAGGAACGCTTCGAGGAGAGCGAATGGGCCGGGCGCCGGCCGCTCGACCTGGAGGTGCCGTTCGAGACCATGATCGCCGACCGGCTGGTGCGCGGCCGGATGGACGCGGTCTTCGAGCTGCCCGACGGCCGTTATGAGGTCGTCGACTGGAAGACCGGCGCGCCACCACGCGGCAAGGCCGCCCGCGCCGCCTCGGTGCAGCTGGCCGCCTACCGGCTGGCCTGGTCACACCTGGCGGCGGTGCCGCTGGAGCAGGTGGGGGCGGCTTTCCACTATGTCCGGATGAATCAGACCGTCCGCCCGGTGAACCTGCTTGATGCCGACGGCCTGGTCGCGCTTATAGAGGCGGTTCCCATCTCCTAGGTCCCGGCATCTTCCGCTCCCCGGAGGGGGTATCTCCAGAAGGACCCCCGCCACCGCGGGCCGTCACAGGGACCGTGACCGTCGTGTGACGGGCCTAGTCCCGCAAGTAGTGGAAGCCCGGCTTGGGATGCATCAGGAAGTCGTGGTGGGAGATGTTCCAGGCATAGGCCCCGGCCATCTCGAACACCACCGTGTCCCCCACCCGCAGCGAAGTCCCAATTTTTCGGGCGAAAACGTCTTTCGGGGTGCACAGCTGACCGACCACCGTCACCGGCTCATCCGCCAGAGCAGGACCGGAGCCTGTGGGCAGCACCGTGAAGGGCTGGTCGTGCCCCTTGGTGACCGGCGTACGCAGGTGGTGCGTGCCACCCAGCACGATCGCGTACGCCTCACCGCGTACCCGCTTCACGTCCACGACCTTGGTGACGTAGTAGCCGCAGTACGCGGTAAGCGCCCGCCCCGGTTCGATCCGCACCCGCTGCCCGGCCCGCCGCAGCGCCGCCAGTCCGGCGCCGTAGGCCGCCCAGTCGAACCGGGACTCCGGCGCGGCGTAGGAGACCGCCATGCCGCCCCCCAGGTTGACCTCGTCGTACTCGGTGTCCAGCAGCGTCTCGGCCAGCCGCAGGAGCTCCGGCGCGTCCAGGCCGCTGGCCAGGTGGCTGTGCAGGCCGCGCAGTCGTACGCGGTCGGTGAAGAGCGGCAGGCACTCACGTACACCCGCCTCGTCCATGCCGAACGGCCCGCTCATCGTCAGCGCCGCGCCCTCGACCGGCAGGTCCGGGTTGAGCCGGAGCAGGACGTCGGTCTCGCGGCCGGTGGCGAGCAGGCGGCGCAGCTCGTTGGGCGACTCGACATGCAGGCGGTGGCAGGGCAGGCGCAGCTCGGCGTCGGTCTTGCCGGGGCCGCCGAGGGCCAGCGGCTTGCCGGTCGTGCCAGGCGTGCCGGGGAGGCTGGGTCTGCCGGGGAAGAGGGCCGACACGTGGGCGTGTTCGCCGCCGGACGACACCTCGAAGCCGTCCACGTGCTCGGCCAGCGTCCTGAGCAGCTCGGTGTCGGGATTGGCCTTGACGGCGTAGTACAGCTCGACGCCGTGCAGCGCCCGCCGTACCGCCGAGGCGTGGTCGTGCAGCGCGGGCAGGTCGTAGAGGTAGGCGGGCGCGTCACGGAGCCGCAGGGCGGCTTCGCGGACTCTCGTCGTGATCACGCGAGCGGGTTCGCGATCGGGACGTATCCGGCGGTCCGGTCGGCGGCCCTGGACCAGCGGACCGTCAGGTTCGCCTTGGCCGGGAGCGGCGCGCCGGCCAGCAGATCGGACAGCGGGAGCGGCCAGCCGAGCGGCCCGGCGTGGCGGGCGAGCACGTCCCGGGCGATCCGCCACAGCTCGCGCAGCAGCTCGTCGTTATCTCCCGCCAGCGTGGCGGCGATCTCGGTGAGATGGTTGACCAGCAGGCAGTAGACGACGCGGGCCCAGCCGCGCTCGGCGTCGTAGCTCAGGGCCTCGGCCACCTTCGCGGGTACGCCGTCGAGCGAGTGACGGCCGGTGACCAGCTTGGTGCCCTCCAGGTCGCGGAAGACCGCCTCGACGGGCAGCCCCGAGGGGTCCAGGCCGACGAGGACGTTCTGCAGGTGTGGTTCGAGGATCACCCCGTGCGTGAAGTACAGCTCCAGCACCGGCGGCGCCACCACCGAGACATAGGCCGTCCACCACGCCAGCGGATCGCCGGCCGGCGCCTCGAGCGCGAGGGCCCCGGACAGGACCGGAGTGACCCCGGGGGAGCACACGGACCACGGGCTGGCCCGGACGATCACGCCGAGCCCTTCGAGCAGGCGGGTGCCGAGCGCGGCCGAGCGGTAGCCCGGCTCGGGCAGCCACCGGGTGCCCGGATGCGTGGCCGAGACCGCCTCGAACACCGGCGTCAGGCGGGAGGTCAGCTCAACCGCTCCGGCCAGCTCGTACCAGGCGTTCTTGCGTACGCAGTTGGTGATGCGGACATCGAGACTGAACTTCAGGCACGACTCCGCCGCGGGCGCGTAGACGGTCCGCACCGACGAGGTCGGCACGGCCACCGGGCCGGGGCCCAGGTCGATCAGCTCGGCCCCGTACGCCGGGCGCAGCAGGTCCAGCTGCCACGGGTGGGCGGGCAGCAGCCGGTAGCCGGACGGCGCCTCGCCCAGCAGGTCGAGGGCCGAGGCGTCGCCTTCCTCGGCGAGCACGTCCGCGCGGACACCGAGCAGCCGTACGGGGAACTCGGCGTGCGCCTCGGGCGCGAACCGCAGCCAGTCGGCGCCACCTCGCGACTTGGGGCTCGGGTGGAACCGGTGCCCGTAGACCAGCGCCTGCTCGGAGGCCAGCCACGGATCGGCGGGCGCCACGGCCTCGGCCCTGGCCGCCAGGATCGCGGCGACCGCGTCACGGCTCGCGGCCACCTGCCCGGCGAACTCACCGTTGGGGGTCGACCCCCTGACTGCCTGCCCGTTGGCTGCCGGGCCATCGAAGTCCGGCCTGGTGAAGTCCGGGTCATCGAAGTCCGGCGCCGCCTGCCCGGTCAGGTCGGCCTCCGCCAGCCGTACCAGCTCGTCGGTCGTGAGAGGCCGCCAGGCACCACGGTCCAGGCGCTCAGGCCGGCCGTCGAAGCGCAACGCCGCTCCGCCGTACGTGCGGACCCGCAGCAGCGTGCCCCCGACCCTCAGCAGCAGGTACGGCGGCGCGGGCCAGACCAGGCCGCGCGGCCCGGCCACTTCCCGGACACAGCACCGCAGCAGGGCGCCCAGCGTCGCCTCCTCCGCCAGCGCGGCCGGTGATGAGGCCGGTGAGGTCGGCGGAACCGCCGAGACCTGGTTGGCCGGCGAGTCGAGGACCAGACCGTGCATTCAAGCTCTCCTCAGATAGTTGGGCCCGCTGGTGCCGTAGAACTTGTTGATGTCCCGGGCCCCGGAGCGTTCCTTGGCCACGAGAGTCCCCGCGGTGATCATCGACTTGCCGGTGAGCCTGGCCGCGTCGAGCGTCCTGGCCCGCAGCAGCCGGGCCATGGGGTCGTCGCCGTACTCGTCGAGCGCCTCGGCCAGCGTGTCGCGCAACAGGGCGGCGGCCCGGTCGGGCGGCAGGGCCCCGAACACGACGGCCGCCGCCGCCAGATGCAGCGTGATGGTCACGAACACGTCGGCCAGGGCGTGCGGGTCGTCCGTGAACATCCGTTCGTCGGCGAACGCGGGCACCTCGACACCCGCCGCGGCGAGCCTCGAAGGGGACGCCAGCAGCCCGTCGTTGTCCTTGACCAGCAGCTTCATCCGCCCGTCCTGGAACACCAGCGACAGGTTCTGCTGGTGGGCCTCCAGCGCGACGCCGTAGCGTACGAACAGCCGTACGTTCCACCGCAGCAGGAGGCGCAGATAGCCGGGCAGCACGTCGCCCACCTCCTGGAGCACACCGGGGGCGTTGAACGCGGCGACGGGCACCATCCGCCCCTTCGGCAGCCGCCGAACCATCCAGGCGAGATACTCGTGCCCGGCGTGCGCGTAGGTCTGTTCGTCGGCGACCAGCACGTCAGGGTCGGCCAGGCGCCGCAGCAGCAGCTCGGCCATGGCGCCGTCGCGCAGGGTGCCGGGCTTGATCGACCGCCGGTTCCGTGCCCCCAGGGTGCTGGTGGGCAGGGGCAGCTTGAGGTGGGTGCGATCGTCGAGCTCCACGGTCCGCATCGACAGCGTGGGCCGCACGGTCAGCCACGGCTCGCCGAGCAGCCGCACCCCGTCGATCTTCCGTACCTCGTCGACGGTGAGCGGATGAACGGGAAACAGCACCTCGTCGGCCCGCAGCTCCTGGATCGCGTGCGGACGTGCCTCGTGGGTCGCGTGCGGATGGGCCGGAAACGGCGTCGGCACGGCGGTGGAGCCCGGCGTCAGCAGGCGGCGGGGCACGGCCGCCCAGCGCAGTTCGAACGACGGCGCGAACTCGGGCGCGTACGCGGGCAGCGCGGCGGCGGGCACGCCCAGCCGCGCCCGGGAGGTCGGATAGACCGGATGGTCGACGAACGCCGCCAGCGACTCGTAGGACGGCCGCCGGGCGAGCACCTCGGCCCTGTGTACGTCGTGCAGCTCCAGCGCCGCCAGCGCCTGCGCGCACTCCTCGGCGAACGCCGCCACGCCCGGCGCGTCGGCCGGATCGGCCACCTCGGCCAGCGTGTCGAGCACCTCCGCCAGCCCCAGCCGCTCGTCGGAACCGACCACGAAGTCCTGGAACAGCAGCCCGGGCATCAGCCGTACCCGGCGCCCGCCGGCCAGCTCCAGCTCCACGCCGTCACGGCTCCTGGCCACCCGCGCCGACAGCCCGCCGTAGTCCTCGCGCAGCAGCGCGTCCAGCACCCGCCTGGCCAAATACGCCTCGCGCGAGCTCATCCCACGGCTCGCGGCCTCCCGCGTACGCCTCTCACGATCCGCGGCCTCGCCCGTGCTCATCCCACGGTCCACGGCTTGGCCGCACGGAAGTCCTCGATGGCCGCGTCCACCCGCGCCCGGTCCGGACCGACGGCCCGGAGGACGCCGAGATAGTCGCGGTTCGTATGGGTCTGTTCAACGACATCACCCACCGCCCGAAGCGGCCGGTGCCACAGCCGTACGCCTTGGGAGACCAACTCCTCCGCCCCCGGCGCCGCCGTGATCGTCCCCGACCGGTCGGCGACCAGGCTGACCGCGCTGCCGTACCTGGACGTATCCGGCACAGCAGGCACGGCCTCACCCAGATGCACCCGCAGGATCCACTCGAACACCGGCACCCCGAGCACGTCGGCCAGCAGGAAGTCGCAGTGGTCGCCGATCACCCGATAGTTCACCTCGACGATGCGCGGCCCGGCCGGGGTGACGATGTATTCGGTGTGGCAGGCGCCGAACCCCACCCCGAGCGCCGCCAACGCGCCCAGAACGTGCTCACGGGCTCCATCGGGCGGCGTCCAGTCCAGCCGCTCCTCGATGAAGTGCGGCAACGGCCCGAGCGTCGTACGGAATCCGCCGAGCACCCGTACCCCGTCGCCGTCCCCGAGGGTCTCCAGGGTGCGCAGCGGCCCCTCCAGGTACTCCTCCACGACCAGCGCCTCGCCGGGCCGCCGCTTCCTGACCTTCGCCACCGCTCCGGCCAGGTCCCGCTCGACCAGCAGCACGTCCTCGCTCGCGACCCCCTCGCGCGGTTTGACGACCAGCGGGTACGGCAGGTCGCCGGGCACGGGGTCACCGGGCGCCAGCCGTACGGACGAGACCCGTTCGACCCCCGCCTCGGCGAGCCGGCGGCGCATCAGGAACTTGTTCTTGGCCGCCAGGCAGGCCCGCCAGTCCTTGCCGGGCAGCCCGAAGTAGGCCGCCGCCAGCGCGGTCTCCGCCTGCAGGTGGTCGGAGTTGGAGAAGATCGCGTCCGGCCGGCCGAGCTGCTCGATCGCGTCGATCACCGCCCGCGGATCCCGTACGTCGCACCCGACGGCACCGGGATGCCGCTCCGGCTGGTCGGTGAGAATCGTCACACGACAGCCCAGGGCTTCGGCGGCGGGCAGGAACCCATCGGTCACCGAATCAGTGGGTTTGAGCGCGGTCAGGTAGAGCCGCAACGCGAGATACCCCCGGAGAATCAGGTAAGCCTAACCTAACTCGCTGATCCTAGCCGTTGGGAGATCATCCCGGATACAAGACCCCACATTCGGTGGCGGTCATAGGATGACATGGGATTTGGGAAGGGTGGGGCCCGTGCAGACGAGGGTGGAAGAGCAACTCATCGGACCGCTGCTCCTCGCGCGCGGCACCATCGACAGGTCGTCCGCGCTGCGGGCGAACGCCGGTTGGCTGGAGCGTGCCTGGGCGGATCCGGCGACCAAGGTGCTGGTGATCGACGATGGCCGGACGCTGGTCAAGCGCGCCGGCGACGAGGTGCACGCGGTCCTCTACGCGCCATCGGAGGCGCCGCCGGGCGAGCGCTACCTGCTGGGAGTCGAGGACGGGACCGCCTACTTCGCGGTCGCCGCGCCGCTGCCCGGCTCGCGGGCCGGCGACGTCAACGGCCGCGTCACGATGCCGATGAGCCTGCGCGACACGGCCGAGGGCGAGCTGGTCGTCGCGGGCCTGCGCCAGGTGGGCGGCCTGCTGGGCGACCGCGACGCGGGGATGCTGGTCTACGCGGTGGCGCTGGAGGCCTGGCACTCGACGCACGAGTTCTGCCCGCGCTGCGGCAGCCGTACGGACGTGCAGGCGGGCGGCCACATCCGGGTCTGCCCGCGTGACTCCAGCCAGCACTTCCCGCGCGTGGACCCAGCGGTGATCATGCTCGTCCGCGACGAGGACGACCGCTGCCTGCTGGCCCGCGGCCCGCAGTGGCCAGAGGGACGGCTGTCGATCCTGGCCGGGTTCGTGGAGCCGGGGGAGTCGCTGGAGCACGCCGTGATCCGCGAGGTGGCCGAGGAGGTGGGCGTCACCGTCGTCGACCCCCGCTATCTCGGCAGCCAGCCGTGGCCGTTCCCGCGCAGCCTGATGCTCGGCTTCTTCGCCCACGCCACCACGACGACCCTCACCCCCGACGCGGAGGAGATCGCCGAGGCCCGCTGGTTCTCCCGCGAGGAGCTGGTGGAGGCCCTGCAGTCGGGCGAGGTCCGCCTGCCGCCACCGGTCTCGATCGCCCGCCGCCTCATCGAGACCTGGTACGGGGGACCGCTTTCAGGGGACTGGTAAGTCACTCGGCGAGCGGCGCCATACTCAGCGCGGTGCTTCAGCTCAAGGTCGACATCAAGCTCCTGGAGCACAAGCTCGACAGTCACCTGAACTAGGAGGCCTGGGCGCACCAACCGCCCAGGCCCTCGTGGCCATGCTAGGCCACTCTTCTCGGGCTCCAGCTTCTCCGCTGGGGCCCGAGCCCATCAGACAAAGACCTCAGGCCGCCTCGAGAAGCGCCTTCACCTCGCGGGCCGACGGGTTGGTGCGGACCACCCGTCCAGCGGGGGTCTCGATCACCACAGTGGGCACCACTTGGTTGCCGTTGTTGACGCTCATCACGAACTCGGCGGCATCGGGGTTCCGCTCGATGTCGATCTCGTCGAAGCTGATCCCCTCACGGGTGAGCTGCGACTTGAGTCGCTTGCAGGGACCGCACCAGGTGGTGCTGTAGACCGTGAGCGCCATGTGGACATCCCTTCGAGGCGTAAAGCAGGCGGTCGGTGCAACAACCTGGACGCCCCGGGTAATCCCTAGCCGATGCGATCGGCGATCCACTCCTGCACCCGCTCGGCCACGCCCACCTCGCGGTAGAGAGGTGCGCTGTGCGCGACGCCGGGTGAGGTGAAGATCGTCACAGGCACGCCGACCTGGCCGAGCATCTCCTTGAGCAGCTGGCTCTGCGCCGGCGGCACGAACTCGTCCGTGGAGTGCACGGTCAGCACCGGCGCGTCGTTGTGGCTGGCGTGCCAGGCCACCTCCATGCTGGCCCAGACGCGCGAACACTTGCCCCTGGGCAGGCACCCCCCGGCCAGCTTGATCGCCGAGGCGCGCAGCTTGCGCTTGTACGGGTCCGTGGAGGTCGCGCCGTCGGCGTACGCGCGCAGCGGCGAGATGATCGGCGAGAGCCCGACCACGCCCTTGAGCCCCCGCTGCCCGTCGCCGTACGTGCCGACCGCCGCGGCGATGTGCCCGCCCGCCGAGAAGCCCACCACGACGTAGTTGTTCGGGTCGAACGACCAGCGCTCGGCGTGCTTGCGCGCCAGGGCGATCGAGGCCATAGCGTCGATCCGCTGCGCGGGCCACGACGCCTCGCCGGAGAGCCGGTAGTTGATGTTGAAGACCGTGTAGCCGAGATCAGCGTAACTACGGGCGATCTCGGTCATCTGTTTCTTGTCGCCGCTGGACCACCAGCCGCCGTGGATCAGGAAGACGCCAGGTCGCTTGGTACCGTCCGAGGTCCACCACACGTCCATGTCCTGGCGGCGGCGCGAGCCGTACGAGACGGTCTCGGTGGATAAACCACTGAGCCCGTACGGGTCGGGGGACGTGGTCGACACGGGGCTCGGTGTCGGGTCCTTCGTTGCCTGCGCCGACATCGGTGTCAACGTAACGGCAGCGAGCGCGACAACGCTCACGAGCACCGCAGTTCGCACGGCCTGCCCTTTCCCCCATGCAGTTGGTCGGGCCCCATTGTGGGGGAAGAGACCAGTTCTTTGCATCTTGGCACGATTCGGACGACGGGCGGCATGTTGCCAGAATGGAGCCCTTCACCGCCACTGGCTGGGAGGATTGACAGGTGACCAACGTGGACGATGTCCTGTCCGGCCTCGACCCGGAGCAGCGCGAGGTGGCCGAGGCCGTACGCGGTCCCGTGTGCGTTCTCGCAGGTGCGGGCACGGGTAAGACCAGGGCGATCACCCACAGGATCGCCCACGCCGTACGCAGCGGGGTCGTCGACGCCCCCAGCGTGCTGGCGGTGACGTTCACCACACGGGCGGCGGGGGAGCTCCGGCAGCGGCTGCGGGCGCTGGGGGCGCCGGGGGTGCAGGCGCGGACGTTCCATGCCGCGGCGCTGCGGCAGCTCACCTACTTCTGGCCGCGGGTCATCGGCGGCGAAGCGCCCTCGGTGATCGAATCCAAGCTGCCGATCCTGATCGAAGCCTGCCGCCAGATCCGGAAAAATCCGGACCGGTCCGAGCTGCGGGACATCGCGGCGGAGGTCGAGTGGGCCAAGGTCACCCAGGTCGGCCCCGAAGACTACGCCGCGGCCGCCGCCAAGTCCTCCAGGACGCCTCCGGTGCCCGCCGAAGAGGTGGCCCGGCTCTACGAGGCGTACGAGCGGATCAGGCGCGAGCGGCACCTGGTCGACTTCGAGACGATCCTGGAGCTGACCGCCGCGGTGATGACCGAGCACCAGGAGGTCGCCACGCAGATCCGCCAGCAATACCGCTACTTCGTCGTCGACGAGTACCAGGACGTCAACCCGCTGCAGAAGCTCCTGCTCGACACCTGGCTCGGCGGTCGCGACGACCTGTGCGTGGTCGGCGACCCCAACCAGACCATCTACTCCTTCACCGGTGCCTCGCCGCGCTACCTCACGGGCTTCGCCGTCGAACACCCGAAGGCCACCGTGATCAAGCTGGTCCGCGACTACCGCTCCACCCCCCAGGTGGTGAACCTGGCCAACCTGGTCATCGCCAAGGGCCGCTCCCCGCACCGCCTCGAACTCGTCGCCCAGCGGCCCGACGGCCCCCGGCCGGTCTTCGCCGACTACGACGACGAGCCCGCCGAGGCCGCCGGAGTCGCCAGGGCGATCAGGAAGCTGCTCGACCAGGGCGTCCAATCCCGCGAGATCGCTGTGCTGTTCCGCGTCAACTCCCAGTCGGCGGCGTACGAGGAGGCCCTGTCCAAGGCCGAGATCCCCTACGTCCTGCGCGGCGCCGAGCGCTTCTTCGAACGCCCCGAAGTGCGGCACGCCGTCGTACTGATGCGCGGTGCCGCCAGATCCGCCTCCGAGGAACCGCTGGCCACGGAGGTCCACCACATCCTGGCGGGCGTCGGCCTGACGCCCACGGCCCCGGGCGGCGGCAAGGCGCGCGAGAAGTGGGAGTCGCTCAAGGCGCTGGCCGACCTCGCCGAGGACATGGCCGCTGAGGGCGCCGACCTCGCCGCCTACGTCGCGGAGCTGGAGCGGCGCGCCTCCGAGCAGCACGCCCCGCCCGTGGAGGGCGTCACCCTGGCCTCCCTGCACGCCGCCAAGGGACTGGAGTGGGACGCGGTCTTCCTGGTCGGCGTCACGGACGGGATGCTGCCCATCGTCTACGCGGAGACGCCGGAGCAGATCGAGGAGGAGCGGCGCCTGCTCTATGTGGGGGTGACGCGGGCGCGCGAGCACCTGTCGATCTCCTGGGCCCTGGCACGTGCGCCCGGCGGCCGCAAGGGACGCCGCCCGTCCCGCTTCCTCGACGGCCTCACCGGCCGCCCCGCGCGCGCCGCCACTGTCGGGTCCGGCGTCGGCGTCGGTGTTGGCTCCGGTTCGGTTACACGTGAGCGGCGGTCGGTCGCCGTTACGGTCAGCTGCCGGGTGTGCGCCAAGACGCTGGTGGCGGCCACGGAGCAGAAGCTGGGGCGGTGCGTCACCTGTCCAGCCGATTACGACGAGGCGCTGCTGGAGCGGCTCAAGGCCTGGCGCGCCGCCACCGCCAAGGAGGCCAAGCTGCCGCCGTACGTGGTGTTCACCGACGTGACACTGCAGGCCATCGCTGAGCGCGCGCCGGTCACCGAGCAGGACCTTCTGTCTATTACGGGCATCGGCCGCGTCAAACTCGACCGCTACGGGGATGCCGTGCTCGCGCTGTGCCGCGCGTGAGCCTTTTTAATACGGCTTTTGTACGGCAGGCACGGGAAGGCGCCAACCCCCGTACATGGCTGAGGGCCCTCCAGGGATACGGTTACCAGCTTCCCCGGCGGCCCGCCGTTACGTCGCGTCCCTTGGCCGTGTCCGTGGTCCGCTGCGGCCTTCAGCCGGTTGCTCCATTCGCGTGGCGTACCCGTTCTCTGGAAGAGATCAGCTGTAAAGGGGTGCCGGGTTGGTGGGAGGTGTGGGGACACGCCAGACTTAGGGGCTAATGGTGGTTGGTAGGGGGATTCGTGAACGAGGCGTTGAAGGAATTGCTCGATCTGCTCGACCTGGAGCAGATCGAGCTCGACATCTTCCGTGGCCGTAGCCCGGAGGAGCGTATTCAGCGCGTCTTCGGCGGGCAGGTGGCCGCGCAGGCGCTCGTCGCCGCCGGTCGTACCGTGCCTTCCGACCGGAACGTGCACTCGCTGCACGCCTACTTCATCCGCCCCGGCGACCCGTCCATCCCGATCGTCTACAACGTCGAGCGGTTGCGTGACGGGCGGTCGTTCACCACGCGCAGGGTCCAGGCGATCCAGCATGGCAAGGCCATTTTCACCATGTCCGCGTCGTTCCACGTCTTCGAGGAGGGCGTCGAGCATCAGGCGTCCGTGATGCCGGTCGTACCCGATCCTTCGACGCTTCCGACCTTTCAGGAGCGGATGGCGGAGATCGTCGGCGACAACTCCGAATACAAGGAGTGGCTGTCTCGGCCGCGGCCGGTCGACGCGCGCTATGC
Organism: Nonomuraea sp. NPDC049129; assembly: GCF_040648495.1. Taxonomy (NCBI): domain Bacteria; kingdom Bacillati; phylum Actinomycetota; class Actinomycetes; order Streptosporangiales; family Streptosporangiaceae; genus Nonomuraea; species Nonomuraea sp. NPDC049129. The sequence goes on from NZ_JBEZDU010000006.1 coordinate 624,098, forward strand.
CTCGCCCCTGACATGGGAGGCGCACCGCAACCCCGAGTTGCGCAGCGCCGAGACCAACGTGTGGTTCCGCTACGACGCGGATCTCCCCGACGATCCGCTGCTGCACGTGGTGCTGGCCGCCTACGCGTCCGACTTCACGCTGGTCGACACGATCCTGCTCGCGCACGGCATGGCGTGGGGCGCGTCCGATGTCATGGGGGCCTCGCTGGACCACGCGATGTGGTTCCACCGGCCGTTCAGGGCGGACGACTGGTTGCTCTACGCACATGAGTCCCCCTGGTCCGGAGGAGCGAGGGGGCTTGCGCGGGGTGAGATGTTCACTGCGTCCGGTGACCTCGTCGTCTCCGTCGTACAGGAGGCCATGATCCGCGTGACAAAGTCACAAAATCGCAGGTAGAAAATATGTTGCCGGGTCTCGGGTTCCCGGTTTAGGGTCATGGTCAAGCGAGTCGGGCGGTCCTGCCCGACGATCCCAGAGTGGAGGTGAGTCCCAGTGATCAGCATCAACATGTCGGCCACGCCGTGGCTCGCCTTCGCATGTCGTGACCTGGTGAGGCTCGCCGATGGGCCGGCCAAGCCGCGGCAGGACAAGTCTGCCCGTCGCCAGGAGCCCGCCGTGTTCGCGCATGCCCGCTATGCAGCGGCCGCGCCGAGCGCTCCTGTGTACGTGGCAGCAGCCAGTGAATTGCCGACCCAGCAGATCACCAAGGGTGGACTGCGTGGTCCGCATCCCTGGAGGGATGTGCCGGTCATAACCTGACCGGCAACAAGCCTCCAGGCCGCGGATCCGCAGACGGATCCGCGGCCTCTTTGTTTGTCCGTGATCCCCGACCACCCACGAGGTGCCCGACCGAGATCAAAAAGATCGATCAGAAGGAGAACGTGATGGGGGCGAAGACGATCATGGACCTGATCGACGAAGCCAAAATCCCCTGTCGTACCGACCCTGACCTGTGGTTCGCAGAGTCGCCGGAGGACGTGGAGTTCGCGAAGGCGCTCTGCGGCGGCTGCCCGATCCAGAAGGCCTGCCTGGCTCGCGCGCTCGAGCGCGAGGAGCCGTGGGGCGTCTGGGGCGGCGAACTGATCCTCCGGGGAGCCGTTGTTCCCCGCAAGCGGCCCCGCGGTCGTCCGCGGAAGCACCCGGTCGCTGCCTGACCCACAATCCCCCCGTCCCCATCGAGCAGAAAGCAGACAGACAGATGAACCCGTTCTCCACGAGGAGCCTCAAGGTGCCGTATCTCTACCATGAACTGGTAAATGACCGAATACAAACCCTCCACCGCGAAGCCGAGGAGCAGCGTCTCGCCGCCCGCATCCGTCGTGTGCAGCGCGCACGCCGCGATGTCGAGCGGGCGAACGAGCGCCTCAACCGGGCTCTTGGCCAGGGGGTCTGACATGGGAGATCCTGCCGCCGGCGCAGGATCTCCCGTTGCGGGCTCTTAGTTGATCCAGCGGTTTTTCCACGCAGTTGATCTAGCCAGCCAATTGTTCCGTTGATCCACGCGGAGTGAGTGAGCGGCCGGGCGCATCCAGCGCCCGGCCGCTGTTCGCGTTCAGGGATCGACGCATCCAGCGCCTGGCTCGCGTCGCGTTCAGGGGCCGACGCATCCGCAACCACTGATCGGGGTCGCTACGGTCGTCGGGCCCTTCGCGCCCGTTTCGACGTCGGCGAGCATCTTCGCGCGTTCTTCGGGCGAGGTGAACCGACCGCGGGCGACAACGGCGTGAATCCGCCGGGTGCTGGCGATGTTGTCGAGCGGTTTGGCGTCCAGCACCCGGCAGCTACTGGCCGGGTTCGGCTTCGAGGTAGGCAAGGACCGCCATCACCCGGCGATTGTGGTCGTCGGACGGCGGTAGTCCCAGCTTGGCGAAGATGTTGTTGGTGTGCTTGCCGATCGCCTTGTCCGTGACGAACAGGCGGCCGGCGATCGCGGCGTTGGACATGCCCTCGGCCATCATCGCGAGCACCTCGCGCTCCTTCGGGGTCAGCTCGCCGAGCGGCTGATCCCGTTCCCGGCGGGTGAGAAGTTGGGAGATCACTTCGGAGTCCATAGCGGTGCCGCCCGCCGCCACCCGGCGCACCGAGTCGACGAACTGCTCCACATCGCCGATCCGGTCCTTCAACAGGTAGCCCACTCCGCCGGCATGGTCGGACAACAGTTCGCGGGCGTAGAGCTGCTCGACGTACTGCGAAAGGATCAGAACGGGCAACCCCGGCTGCCTCTTGCGCGCTTCAAGAGCGACGCGCAGCCCCTCGTCCGTCAGTGTCGGCGGCAGCCGTACGTCGATCACGGCCACGTCCGGCTGATGTCGGATGAGTGCGTCGAGCAGCATCGGCGCGTTGTCGACGGCCTCGACCACCTCGAAGCCGTGCGCCGACAGCAGGCGGACCAGGCCGTCTCTCAGGAGTGTGAGATCTTCTGCGATGACAACGCGCACGGTAACTCCATGGTGAGCTGACTTGGGCCGCCGGGGGGACTGTGTACGGCGAGTGTTCCGTCGAAGGCTGACAGGCGGCGCCGGATGCCGTCGAGGCCGGTCCCGGCCGCCGGATCGGCGCCGCCGCGTCCATCATCGCCCACGGTCAGCCGCAGGATGCCGCCCTCGTGGCGCAGCCGTACCCACGCCTTGGCGGCGGTGCTGTGCTTGGTCACGTTCGTCAGGGCTTCGGCGGCTGCGAAGTAGACCGCGGACTCGACGGGCGGCGCCGGACGGGCGGGCAGGTCGATGTCGATCTCCACCGGGATCGGGCAGAGCAGTGCGGCGGCCTGGATCGCGCCCGTGAGCCCTCGGTCGGCGAGCACCGGCGGGTGGATGCCGCGCACCAGGTCGCGCAGGTCGATGAGGGCTTGCCCGACGGATTCCCACGCCTCTCCTACCAGCTCGCGGATCTGATCAGGGTCGCTTGCGCTCTTGGCCAACCCGAGGTTCATCCGTACCGCGATGAGCCTGGCCTGCGCGCCGTCGTGCAGGTCGCGCTCGATCCGGCGCACCTCGGCGGCCTGCGCGTCGATGGCCGCCGCCCTGGACTCGGTCAGCTCCCTGACCCGTCCCGCCAGGGAGGACGTGGACCGCAGCAGCCGTTCGGTCAGGCGTGCCTGGAGGGTGTGCAGCAACGGGACCGCGACGAGCGTGATCGCCGTGAAGGCCAGGATGGCCAGCAAAAGGGCGAGCGCTATCACCCCGCTGGGTAACCCGATGGACCCCGTCGGCGACGCCGTGGGCAGGCCAACGATCACGCCGGCGAAGGACAGTACCGCCCCGAAGGAGACCAGGCCGATGGTGATCAGGCAGGCCGGTCCGACGACGGCGTGGACGGCCAGCCAGGCCACGTCGCGCGCGGTGGGGTCCCGCCGACGCGCCTCCACGATCTCGTGGCCGAGCGTCCGGGCCGCTCGGGCGCGCTGGAAACCGGTCAGGGCCCGGACCAGGACGAGCACGCGGGCCAGCAGCGGCCGGCCGAGCCCGCCCACAGGGACCAGCAGTGCGCACCCCGCCAGCAGGAGGAGAAGCAGCCACGCCGCCACGCCCGTGGCGGCGTTCACCAGCAGCCCGGCGGGGGCTCGGAAGACGCGCTGAATCCTGCTCACCTCAGCAGTCTGCCCGCTTGGCACCGTGTAGGCGGTAGGCGCAGCCCCACCACGGAGGGGGAGAAATCCCCCCCCTCGTGGTGGGCGCAGGCCGAGGGAAAGAGCCGGGAGGAAGCGCTCCACCAGACCTGGCCACACTTGCTCCAGCGCCAGGACCGGCTGTCCGTCAGGTGACGGCCTTGGGGCAGATGCCTACCGTCGGTGGAGTCCGATCCCCGGCCTCCTGCCGGGGCCGGGACCGTCCCGAATGTCACTGGCGGACTAAGCGGGCATCCGTCGTCCAGCGGGCAGGAGCGCCGGGTCCTCCTGGGCCGACCACAGGCGGGCCGACATCCAGGCGATTCCCGCGGCCGCCACCGCCAGGCCGATCAGATAGACCGGGAGCGGGACCACGTTCCGTAGTGCCCCGGGGATCATGCCGGCCGCGTAGAGCACGACCGCGAGGGCCGGCAGCCTGCCCGCCCGCAGCGCCGCCATGCTGAAGGTCAGAACCCCCGCCAGCAGTACGACCGAGGTGATGAGGAATGCCTGCCCGGTGCCTCCGGCCAGCAGTTCGGCCACCTTGGCGCTGCCCAGGAGCGGGAAGACGTAGTGCAGGGTGTACTCGATGGCGTAGGCCCCGGCCAGGCCCGCGGCGTTGAGCAGGTAGCCGATCAGGCCGAGAGCGCCGGCCGTACCGCGAATGAGCAGGAAGAGGCCGGTGATCGCGAGTAAGCCGGTCAACGCCCCGAAGGGGGCGATGGCGTGGGTTAGCGTTGTCTCCGGCAGCAGGCCCGCGCGGCGGAAGACGTTGATCACCAGCAGTACGGCGCAGGCGAACCCGGCCATGGCGGTGGCGCGGTAAAGAGCCGATGAACGCATGTCAGAGCCCCTATCTCGATGGGTGATAACGCTCGTTATGATGTTCGTTATCGCCCGTTAGGGTAAGGAGGGTGCGGAGAGACGTAAGCACCTCGAAAGAAGTCGGCGAGTTGCGCGGCGACCTGCTCGCTGCGGCCATGCGCGTTCTTCGCGAGCATGGGGCGGCGCACCTGACGCTCCGGCGCGTGGCCGACGAGGCGCGGACGTCCACGATGGGCATCTACACGTGCTTCGGTGGGCGGGCGGGGCTGCTGGAAGCGGTTTATCGGTACGGGTTCGACGTTCTGCGAGAGGCGCTGCTGAGCTCGCTCGACGGCCACTCGCAGCCGTACGAGCGGATCATGGCGGTGGCCTGCGGATATCGAGAGTTCGCGCTGGCCGATCCGGCGCTCTACGCGTTGATGTTCGAGCGGCCGCTGCCTGACTTCGACCCGTCGCCGGAGCTGCGACAGGACGCGCTCGGGCGGACATTCAGCCTGCTCACCGAGGCCATGGCGGGTTTAGCAGAGCCCACCCGGATGGCCTACCTGGTGTGGACCACGATCCACGGCCTCGTCAGCATCGAGCTCACCTGCTCGCTGCGCAGTCCGCTGCCCGGTTGGTTCCTGGATTCGCGGGAGGAGGGCGCGCGCGTGCTCGCCGACGGGGTGAGCGCCCTGCTCAGAGGCCTGCGCCTATCGGCCGAGCCGCCCGGTCCCCGTTAACCCTCCTGGCCGCCGCGGAGATCAGGGCGGTCTGGTCGCGGAGGGCGTCCAGGGTGCCGGGTCGCCGCAGCCCACGTACAGGGCCCGGGCCGGGCTGGAGTGCGCCGGTCAGTATCGCGTGCTTGATCACCTCCAGGGCGACCCTGCCCCGCGAGGACCTGGACCTGGCCTACACCCGCAATGCGCTCAGGGTTTCAAAAGATATCTTACATCGCATCTCGTATATGACCGGAATCTAGGTTACAGTCGCGTGAATTAGGACTTCAGGGACTTTCCCCTGACAAGAAGGGAGATCGTGAGGGGGTCGTCCGATGTGGCCCGAGGACACGGACCACACCGGCGCAACGGCTCCGCTTCCTTGAACCACACACCGGACCGCACGGACCTCGGGAACGCCGTTGGCGCGGCGCCGCCGGGAACGCATTCCGGCCGGTCCGGCGTGGCCACTGCACTGACCTGCAGCATGGAGCTTGAATGCAGTCTAACTCCGCCATGCCCGCCCAGACCGTACCTGCGACAGCGCGGCCCGCACGGTCGCGGCTTCGCTGGACCATCATCGCGCTCTCGGGCGCCGGTCTGACGATCGCCTACCTCGACCGGTCCAGCCTCAGCGTCGCCAGCACGTACATGCAGCACGACCTGGGCTTCGACCAGACCACGAAAGGAATCCTGCTCTCCTCCTTCTTCTGGACGTACGCGATCTTCCAGCTGCCCTCCGGCTGGCTGCTCGATCGTTTCGGCCCGCGAGTCGTCTACCCGATCGCCGTCGTGTGGTGGTCGCTGTGGACCGCCGCCACCGCCCTGACCCGTGGGTTCGGCACGCTGCTGATCTGCCGGCTCGGTCTCGGCATCGGTGAGGCGCCGGTGCAGCCGGCCAACATCAAGGTGGTCTCCGCCTGGTTCCCGCGCAGGGAACGCGCCCTGGCCTCCAGCCTGTTCGACACCGGACAGCAGGTCGGCGTCGCGCTGTCCGTCCCGGTGGTCACGGGGCTCATCGCCGCTTTCGGGTGGCGTACGGCCTTCGTCGTGATCGGCCTGACCGGCCTGGTGTGGGTCATCGGCTGGCTGAAGATCTACCGTTCGCCGCAGGAACATCCGAAGATGTCCCAGGCGGAGCTCGACTACATCGAGAGCGGCGACGCGGCCGTGCCCCAGACCGGCACGCCGATGCGCTGGCTGTCCCTGCTGCGCTACCCCACGGTATGGGGGCTGGTGCTGGGTTACATCTGCCGCTCGGCCACCGGCGCGTTCTTCCTCACCTGGTATCCGAGCTACCTCGTGGAGGACCGGGGATTCACCATCCTCCAACTCGGCGTGTTCGGCTCCATCCCGGCGCTGCTCGGTGTGGCCGCCACGGTCGCGGGCGGAGCCTTCTCCGACTGGCTGGTACGGCGCGGTGTCCCCATCGCCCGGGCCCGCAAGATCCCGATCATCAGCGGGATGCTGCTCGCCTCCACGATCGCGCTGACGACGTTCGTCCCAGGGAACGTGGCTGTCATGGTTCTTCTGTCCGTCAGCAACTGTGCCCACTCCTTCGCCGGTGCGGCCATTCTCAGCTTGCCGGCCGAGGTCGCTCCGTCATCCACGGTGGTCGGCTCGGTCGCGGGCTTCCAGAACTTCGGCTCGCAGATCGGCAACATCATCAGCCCGATCCTCATCGGCGTCTTCCTGACGATCAGCGGTAACTCCTACACCGGGCCGATGCTCTTCGCGGGCGCGATGGCGATTCTTGGCACGCTGATCTACGGGTTCGTCGTGCGGATCCGGCCGCTCAACGAGGGTGCGACACCGGATACGCCCGCAGAGAGCAGGGGTTGATCGATGCTTGACCTGACCGAGAAACTGGCCGACGTCGTGGCCGTCACCGTAACGCCGTTCGACGCGGGCGGCGCCGTCGACCTGGACACGAACGCCAAACTGGTACGAAGGATCGTCGACGCGGGCGTCAACGTGATCACGCCCAACGGCAACACCGGCGAGTTCTACGCCCTTACCCCGGACGAGCGGCGCCAGGTGCTGGAGTCCACTGTGGCCGCCGTCGGAGACGACGCCACCGTGCTCGCCGGGGTCGGCCTCGACGTCCCCGGTGCCATCGAGGCCGCTCGCCACGCCCGTGATCACGGCGTACGCATGGTGATGGTGCACCAGCCTGTCCATCCGTACCTGTCGGTGGACGGCTGGGTGGACTACCACCGCGAGATCGCGGACGCGCTCCCCGACCTGGGCATCGTCCCCTACATTCGCAGCCCGCGCGTCGCCGGCGCGCAGGTGGCGCGCCTCAGTGAGGCGTGCCCGAACGTGATCGGCGTCAAGTACGCCGTCCCGGATCCGGTGCGTTTCGCCTCTGTCGCCCGTGACGCCGGACTGGACCGGTTGGTCTGGCTGTGCGGGCTTGCCGAACCGTACACACCGGCCTACTGGGCGGTCGGCGCCCGCGGCTTCACCTCCGGCCTGGTCACCGCGGCCCCGGAGCTGACGCTGCGGATGCGCGACGCACTGCGCGCGGGCGACTATCCGGCGGTCATGGAGGTGTGGGACCTGATCCGGCGGTTCGAGGAGTTACGTGGCGCGGACGCCTCGGCCGACAACGTGTCGGTGGTCAAGGAGGCGCTGGCCCAGCTCGGCCTGTGTCGCCGCGACGTGCGTCCACCGAGCCGCCTGCTGCCGCCGGCCGTACGGGAGGAAGTGGCATCCGTGCTGGCGGTTTGGGGAGGGACGACATGAAGGTCGCCGCGCTGAAGACGTACATGCGGCGTGTCGGAGAGCGTCCGCGCCTGCTCGTGAAGATCTAGACCGACGAAGGGGTGACCGGCTGGAGCGAGGCGTACAACCACGGCCCCGACTACGCGCACCTCCCGGTGCTGGAGTACATGTTCCAGCAGATCAAGGGCGTCGATCCAAGGCGAGTCGAGTATGTGGTGCGCAGGCTGATCCAGGAGGCCCGGTTCCCGCCGGGCGCGATCAGGCTGGCCGCGATCTCGGCGATCGACCACGCGTTGTGGGACATCCCCGGGAAGGCCGCAGGGTTCCCGGTGTACCTGCTGCTCGGCGGGCAGGTACGGGACCGCGTCCCGGTCTACTGCGGCGTCTACACCGCCCCCGACCCGTCGGTGTGCCGCGACCTCACGCAATCGCTGAACGAGTAGTACGGCTTCACCGCCTTCACACTCAGCCTGTACCGCCGCGACCTGCACGCCGGGCGCTGGGGGAACGTCTGCCGGGAGGCGGTGGACTAATTCGCCGAGATCCGCTCGATCAGCCCGCCCGAGCGGGAGTACGCCTTCGACGCGCACGCCCGGATCTTCGAGCCGCGCCAGGCGATCCAACTCGGGAAAGCGCTGACCCCGCACGACCCGCTGTGGTGCGAGTAGCCCATCCGGCCGGCCTGGGGGCATTTGCGGCCCAGCTCGACGTGCCCCCGGCCACCGGCGAGTCCCTGTTCCTGCCGCAGGACCTCCTCACCCTGCTGGCGGCGGGGGGCGCCGACATCATCCAGCCGGACATCTGCGTCGGCGGCAGACTCGCGCAGATACGCAGGATCGCCGCCATCGCCGAGGCGCACTTCGTGAGCGTGGCCCCGCACAACCCGATGGGCCCGCTGGCGACAGCGGTGAACGTGCACTTCGCCGCTTCGCATCACGGGCTGAAGATGCCGGAGTACAAGCCCTGCGAGAAGACCTGGAGTCCGGTGCCGTACCTGCCCGTGGACGGTTATCTGGAGCTACGCCCGGATCGGCCCGGCCGGGTGGGGGAGATCGACGAGGCCGCGCTGAAGGCGGACGACTACGTCCACTGGGAGCGCGCCCTGCCCATCCGCCCCGACGGCTCGACCGGCTACGTGTGACGAACCGCTCGCCGTCATGTACGGCGAGGGGCCGCAGCTGGGCTCAGCTGACCGGTTACGGGGTGGCTGACTGCTCGCTGTCATGTACGGCAGCAGCCGCAGCTGGACTCGGCTGACCGGCTACGTGTGGCTAATCGCTCACCGTCATGAACGGCGAGCGATGGTCACATTTGGGCTCAGCTGACTGGCAGCGCCTCGTCGTCGGGGTCGTCGGCGAAACCCGGGACCCAGCGGATCACCTCGTCTCGAAAGCGGGCCGTGGTGCCCAGTTGACAGAGGACGCCGACGCCCGCCGCGTGCACCCGGTGGATGAGCACGTAGGAGACCGGCAGGTTGAGCTGGCGGACCACGTTGGTGGGGCGGAGGTCGGTGACGCTGGCCGCCTGGGCCTGGAACCATTCGCGGCTGAAGGTGAACTCCTCGACCGCCGTCGGCTCGACGTAGGGGGAGAGGAAGGAGCGCAGGGCGTCGCCGTCCACCTCGATCTCTGGGCGGATGAAGCCCTCGGCGCGCAGGCCCGCGACCACGCTGTCCATGTCGCCCTGGTTGAAGATGCGGGTCAGTTGCCCGAAGGATCTGGGATAGCCGTCGGGCAAGCGGTTGACGGCTCCGAAGTCGAGGACGCCCAGCTTGCCGTTGTCGAGTATGCGGAAATTACCGGGGTGCGGGTCGGCGTGCAGCATGCCGACGCGGGCCGGTGAGCAGAACAGGAAGCGGACGAAGAGCAGCCCCGCGTGGTCACGCTGCTCCTTGGTGCCGTCGGCGATGACCTGGGACAGGGGAGTGCCGTCCATCCACTCGGTGACCAGCACCATCTCGTTGGCGGCGACGACGTCGGGAACGTGGAAGTCGGGGTCGTCCATGAAACCGAGGGCGAACGCGTGCTGGGCCTCGGCCTCGCGCAGGTAGTCGAGCTCCTCGGCGATGCGCTCGCGCAACTCGGCCAGCACCGCCTTGATGTCGAGGCCGGGCATCAGCACGCCGAAGAGCTTGCCGAGCCGCGACAGCTGGGCGAAGTCGCCGAGCAGGGCCTTGCCCGCACCCGGATACTGGATCTTCACCGCCACGTCGCGGCCGTCATGCCAGACCGCCCGGTGCACCTGGCCGATCGAGGCGGCGGCGGTCGGCCGGTCGTCGAACGACTCGAAGTAGTCGCGCCAATCGTCACCGAGCTGCTCGGCGAGCACCTTGTGGACCGTGGCCACGGGCAACGGCGGGGCCGATTCCTGCAGCTTGGTGAGCGTGGCGCGATAGGGCCCGACGATCTCCTGAGGCAAGGCAGCCTCGAAGATGGACAATGCCTGCCCGACCTTCATCGCTCCGCCCTTGAGCTCGCCGAGGACCTTGAAGATCTGTTCGGCGGTGCGCTGCTGGATCTCCTGGGCGACGATCTCGGCCGGTTTGCCGCCGATCCGTTTGCCGAGCCCCAGGGCGGCGCGGCCGGCGTAGCCGAGTGGAAGAGTGGCCAGCTTGGCGGAACGCGTTACGGCGCGGCGCGGCAGATCGCTCACACTGAAGCGCGGCATCGTGGCTGAGACACCGCTTCCCCCCTTCGAGGTTCCCCGTACTGCGTCAGCCCATCGCTTGCGACTGACATGACCATTCTGGGCGATACGGATCGTTTCGCATACAACGACATTGCGGATGCTGGGTCCATGACCTGGTTTTCCACTGCCAATCAGGCATGACGTCCAGTGTGCCGTTGGTCACAACAGGGTCGCGACCGTCGATGTAAGCGAGGGCGTGGCCCGTCGCGGCGGCCGCCACCAGCGTGGCCAGGGTCGCGTCGCAGGCGATCTCGCCGGGTGGGTAGCCGCCCAGTCGCGCGGTGACGATGGGCCACGCGGGGTCGGTGTCACGGCGCGCCAGGTCGAGGCAGTGCAGGCAGGCGGTCTCGCCGGGGAGGACGAGCGGTCCCACGGAGCCGTGGCCCTCGAAGGCGGACACGAGCAGGTGGGGGATGGACAGGACGGTCAAGTCGTTGACCAGTACGCCGTCCAGCGGGGTGACCGGGGCCAGGATCACCAGATCGGGACGGTCGGAGCCGTCACCCAGGTGAGGGCCACCGGCCCGCGCGTCGGTCGACGGCATCGAGGGCGTGCCGGGAAGCGCGGCGCCGTCCGCCAGCTGGGCCGCCGCACGGGAACGCGACGAATTCCTACTTCGCCTACCTGCCCCATCCGTCCCATCGGTCCCAACCGCCGGTCCACCCGGCCTATTGGTCCCACCCGGCCCGCCTGGCCCACCGGGCCCACCCGCCCGTCCCTCGGCCACGTCGCCCAGAGCCGCCGTGCCTCGGGACACCGGGCCTGGAGTCGCGGGCCCTCGGGCGGTGTCGTTTCGGGCGGCCGGGCCCGGAGCCGCAGAGCCTTGAGACGTCGCCCCCGCCCCCGGGCCTCGGGTGGCCGGGCTTGGAGCGGCCGTGCCTCGGACCGTCGGGGCAGGCGCCGCGGAGGCTCGAGTCGCCCGACCTCGGGCAGCCGGACCTGGAGCCATCAGGCCTGGAGCCGTCGGGCCTGGAGCCGTCGGGCCCGGAAGCGCCGGGGCCGGCGGCGGTGGGCTGCCGGAGGTGAGGCGGCGGGCGAGCGCCACCGCCCCGTCCTGGCGGCTCCTGCCCAGCTCCGACCACGTCAGCCCACCCGGCGTGAGGTCGCACGGCCGGGTCGGCCCTTCGTCGAAGACACGGATCGCCCCTACCCCGCACGCTGCCAGCAGCCCCACCACCTGCGCCCCCACCCGCCCGGCCCCGTAGACCCGTACCCGCGCCCGCCGCCGCCGCGCGAACGAGCCGCCGCCCAGATCGAGGGCATCGAGGTCGGGAGCCAGGCGATCACGTTCCCCGAGAGACAGGCGAATGGGTGGGAGCGCCGCGTCCTCCAGCACCCCCTGCTCGGCGAGTCGATCCAGCATCGCCCGGCAGTCCGCCTCGGCAAGACCGGCGGCGGCGCCGTCACGCAGCACCTGGCCCAGGTCGCGGGTGCCGTCGAGCCCGGACACCCACCGGTGGACCGAACCCGTCACCAGGACGGCCCGCAGGGGATGCGCCCCCAGTTGCAGGGTCTGCTCGTCGCGGACGATCCGCCGGAGGGCGGGCTTCACACGTGGCCTCATGGCGGGCAAGACTGCCACCCCGAACCAAGATCCCGAGCGCCTTACGAGCCGCCTGTGGATAACTCTCCGCCACCAAGGCCCCGAGCGCCGAACAATCGCACCTCCTGTGGACAACTCCCCGCCGTTACGCTCAGCCCATGAACGCCACGAACCCCACAACCCCCACGAACGAACTCCTGGTGGACCGCAGAGACGACGGAACCGTACTGATCACCCTCAACCGCCCCGACAGACGCAACGCCATGACCGACGGCATGACCGACGAGTGGCGCGAGACCATGGCCGCCCTGGCCGTCGACCCGGGCGTCCGCTGCGTGATCGTCACGGGGGCCGGCACCGCGTTCTCCTCCGGCGGCGACCTGTCCTGGCTGGGGGAACGCGGGGTGGAGACGGTGCCGAAGCTGCGTGACCGGATGCTCGCCTTCTACCGCACGTGGCTGGCCATCACCGAGCTGGAGGTGCCGACCATCGCCGCCGTCAACGGCCCGGCGGTGGGGGCGGGTCTGTGCGTCGCGCTGGCCTGCGATCTCGTGTACGCCGCCGACGACGCAAAGCTGCTGGCCCCGTTCACGAAGCTCGGTCTGCATCCCGGGATGGCGGCCACGTACCTGCTGCCGAGGAGGGCGGAGGCCCTCGGCAGGGAGATGCTGCTGACCGGCCGCACGGTCATGGGACCGGAAGCCGCCGCTAAAGGTCTTATAAATCAATCTTTCCCAAAAAATGACCTTATGTCGGAAGTAGAGGCCATCGCCCAGACCATCGCGCAGAACGCCCCGATTGCCACAAGACTCACCAAGGTCGCCCTGAACCAGGACCATCAACACCTGGACGCCGCTCTGCGCTGGGAGTCTCTCGCGCAGCCGGTGACCATGGCATCTGCCGACATGATCGAGGGACTGACCGCGCATCGGGAAAGGCGCATGCCCAAATTCACCGGGTCTTAATCATCTGACCAGCAGAAACAACCTCTCCCCCTCTGTGGAATTTCGCCAGTCTCGGCTAACGTGCATATGTGCCCCCCGAGACAGTCGAGGTCCGTCGCAGTTCTCGTCGCCGGCGTACGGTCTCCGCCTACCGCGACGGCGACAAGACGATCGTGCTCCTGCCCGCCTGGCTGAGCGGCGAAGACGCTGATGAATGGGTGAGCCGGATGCTTGATCGGCTTGCGGCCAAGGAGAACCGGCGAAGACCGACCGACGAGGCCCTCCTGGAGCGGGCCAAAGAGCTGTCGGCGAAGTATCTCCACGGCAGGGCCATGCCGGCCAGTGTGCGCTGGGTGGACAATCAGCAGCATCGATGGGGATCATGCACCCCGGAGAACGGCACGATCCGGATCTCGACCCGCCTCAAGGGTCTACCTGAGTGGGTCATCAACTACGTGATCATCCACGAGCTCGTACATCTGCTCGTCCCCAGCCACGGCGCCAGGTTCTGGGCGCTGGTCGAACAATATCCCAAGGCGGAGCGGGCGCGTGGGTTCCTCGAAGGATTCTCCGCCGCCGCCCACACGGCACCGGAGGAGTGTTGACGCGCATAGCCGCGGTCCTCGTACGGCAGAGCATGGCGCAGGCCGCTCCCGAGGGCATGGATCCGGACGAGTTCCTGGAGGCCATGGCCGAGGACACCTACGAGATGGTCGCCGGACTCCAACTCGTCACCCCCGTCCTGGTCACCAGCGTCCCGGGGCTCGACGCGATCGTCTGGCCCGGCACCGAAGTGCTCACGATCGACGAGGACGAGCCGCTCAAGGCCATCATGAGCCGGTTCGACGGTGATCAGGCGGTGGTGATCGGCGCCGACGCGCCCGACCTGCCGCCCCTGCTGGTCGGCAAGCTCTTCCGCGAGCTCGGCCGCGCCCAGATCACGCTCTGTCCGGCCGAGGACGGCGGAGCCGTGGCGCTGGCCTGCGGCCTGCCCATGCCCGACTGGGCCGACCCCGACCTCGACGACCCCGACCCGGTGACGACCCTGCGCGCCCAGGCGCCCGGCCGCCGCATGGTGGCCACCGGCCCCGGCTGGCACCGCCTGCGCACCCCCGAAGACCTCACCCGGCTCGACCCCGGCCTGGAGGGCTGGGACAACCTCAGGGCACTGCTCAAGGCGTACTGAGCTCCACGAACCCAAAGCGAACCCAAGAACTCAAGGCACGCTGAGCTCCGCGAACACCGCCCGATGGTCCGTGCGCGGCACGGTGTGCACGCTGACCTCCTTCACGCCCACCCGCTGGTCCACCAGCACATGGTCGATCGTGATGATCGGCGGCACCCGCTTGTTGGCCGGCCAGGTGGGGATCAGCCCCGCCCCGACCTGGGCGGCGGCGTCCTTGTAGCCGCGGGACAGCAGCCGGCGCATGGGTGTGTGGTCGAGCGTGGCATTGAAGTCGCCCGCCAGGACGCGCACGGTGTCACCCGAAGCCGCGGGGAGCCCGTCCAGCGCCTCGATCCACTGCGTCACCTGGGGGCCGAGCGGCGGAAAGGGATGTACGTCCACGAACTCCACCGGCTTGCCGCCGGGCAGCGAGACCATCGCCGCGGGCATGTTGTGCCCGACCGGCGGCACCAGGTTGTAGATCGGCTTGAGCGGATGCTTGGAGTAGAGCCCACTGCCGCTCGCGGACCATTCCTCCTGCAGCACCCGGTAGGGCATCAACCCGGACAGCCCGGCCGCGTCGAGCGCCTCGACGCCGTCGGGCGTGAGCTCCTGGGTGCTCAGCACGTCAGGCTCGTAGCGGCGCACCAGGTCGAGGATCGTCTGCGGGTCGGCCCTGCCGAACAGCATGTTGATGGTGAGCACCCGGAACGGCCGGCCCGCCGTGGTGTCGGCCGTACCCAGGGCCCTGGGCAGGACGGCGAAGCCGAAAGCGGCCGTGGTGAGCAGCGCCACCGCGGTCGCGGCGCGCTTGCGGCTGAGCGCGGCGATCAGCAGCGGGACGAGCGAGCCCGCGGCGGCGTACGGCGTGGCGGTCATGAGCTGGGTGGCCAGCGAGCCGCGTTCGAGCCCCGTCACCCTGGTAAGTGCCCAGGCCGCGAACGGCGTCAGGGCCAGCCAGGTCAGCGTGGTGCCGGGGAACTTACGCCGTTTGCGGGCGGGTGTAACGATCGTGCCGCCGACTGAGCTCTCGGTGTGCACATAACCCCCTCGGAACGGTACGGCCCACGCGGACTCTAACCAAGTGCGCGTGAGTCCGCCGTCAGCGCCACGCGGCCACGTGCGGCCAACCGCCGGGTCGCCTCGTCGGAGAGCTCCGGGATCTCGTCGATCGGAAACCAGCGCAGGTCGAGAGACTCCTCGCTGATCACCGCCTCGGCGCCCGCCGGGGCCACGGCCGCGTACTCCACGTCGAGATGCCAGCTGTGCGGGGGATGGCACCAGACCTGGTGTTTGTCGAGGGCCAGCGGCCCGGGCAACAGCTCCAGATCGGGAATGCCCGACTCCTCCACCGCCTCGCGCAACGCGACGCCCGCGAGGGAGGTGTCGGAGATCTCACAATGTCCGCCCATCGGCAGCCACATGCCCGCCTTCGGGTGCAGCGTCAGCAGCACCCGCGCGCCGTCGTGCGACAGCACCGCGGTCGTCGCCGTGAGATGGCCCGGCACGCACTCGCGCAGCATCGCGTCGTCGTGCGTGCGCAGGTGATCGAGGAACTCGGCGCGCAGCGACTCCTCGCCGGGCGACGGCGCGGTCCAGTCGGAGAGCGTGGCCACCGCGTCCTGGCGCAGGCTCAACTCTGGTCGTCCTCGTCGGGCTTGGCCTCCAGCTTGGAGATGTCCCAGGCGGCCTCGCCGCGGACGAACGCCTCGGGGTCGTCGAGGTCCTCGGCGTGCGGTAGCAGGTCGGGGTGACCCCACAGCGCGTCGCGTCCGTCGACGCCGCGCGCCTCCTTCAGCGCCCGCCACAGCGCCGCCGCCTCGCGCAACCGCCTGGGCCGCAGCTCCAGCCCGACGAGCGTGCCGAAGGTCAGCTCGGCCGGACCGCCAGTCGCGCGGCGCCGGCGTACGGTCTCGGCCAGGGCGACGGCCGAGGGCAGCTTGCCCTCCGCGGCGTCGTCGACCACGGTCGCCACCCAGCCCTCGACCAGGGCGAGCATCGTCTCCAGGCGGGCCAGCGCGGCCTTCTGCCGCTCGGTCTCCTCGGGCTTGAGCAGCGCGCCGCCGCTCAACGCCTCCTGGATGGCCTCGGGGTTGTTGATGTCGAGCCCGCGGATCTGCTCTTCGAGCGCCGAGGTGTCGACCGTTATGCCCCTGGCGTATTCCTCGACGGCGCCGAGCAGGTTGGCCCGCAGCCACGGCACATGCTGGAACAACCGGTGGTGCGCGGCCTCACGCAGCGCCAGATAAAGCCGGATCTCGTCGGCGGGATTGTCGAGGCCCTGGCTGAACGACGCGATGCCGCCGGGCAGCAGCGCGGCCGTGTCGGACAGCGGCAGGCCGATGTCGGTGGTGCCGATCACCTCGCGGGCGAGCGAGCCGAGGGCCTGGCCGATCTGCTGGCCGACCATCATGCCGCCCATCTGCTTGAGCATGCCCATCAGCGGCCCGGCCATCTGCTGGGCCTCCGGAGGCAGGCCCGCGCCGCCGAGCGCACCGCCCATGGTCTCGACCATGCGCGCGGCGATCGGCTCGCAGAGCGTGCGCCACACGGGGACGGTGTTCTCGATCCACTCGGACCGGCTCCACGCCTGCGGGTTGGACACGCCGCTGGGCAGCGCCGTCGCCTCGTTGAGCCACAGATCGGCCAGGCGCAGCGCCTCCACGATCTGGCGGCGCTCGCCTTCCATGACGCTCGGATCGCTCTCGGCGACCACGGCGTGGCGGGCGATGTTCTTGGCCATGTCCCAGTTGACAGGGCCGGAGCCCTGGGGCGCCGACAGCATGTCGGCGAACTGGCGCATCGCCTGAGCCATCTGCTCAGGGTTGCCGAACATGGCGAACGGGTTCTCGTTGGGGTCGTTTTCGCGACCTGGCAGGTCAGTCACCGCTCTACCTCGTGCAGGATGGAGGAGTCCACATCCGCCACGTTAGTCGTCCTACGGCGGATCAGTGCAAAGTGAGGACCTGGTGCCTACCTCGAAACGCCCGCGCCACCCCGTCGTCGCCGTCACCGGTGCCGCCTCGGGCATCGGCCGCGAGCTGCTCGCAAAGCTCGTATCCTCCGCGGATTTCCGCAGGGTGGTGGCCATTGACGAGGAACGCGGTGACGTCCAGGAAGCCACGTGGAGAGTGATCGACGTACGAGATCCGCTCTTGGCGAACCGCATCTCCGACATCGACGTCCTGGTCCACCTGGCCGGTGACTACGCCGTCGACTCCGATCCCGCCGAGCGGCGCGCGTACAATCTGCGAGCTGCGCAAACGGTGCTCACCGCCAGCGCCGCCGCGCGCGTCCGGCGCGTCGTGCTGGTCACGAGCGCGATGGTGTACGGCGCCGCGCCCGAGAACGACGTGCCCCTGCCCGAGGAGTCCCCGGTCGCGGCCGAACCCGACACGGGGGTCGTGGGCGACTATCTGGAGATCGAGGCGCTCGTACGCAGATCGTCGCGCAGCCACCCCGGCCTGGAGGTGACGGTGCTGAGGCCCGCGGCCGTGGTCGGCCCCGGCATCGACACGGTCATCACCCGCCACTTCGAGTCGCCGAGGCTGCTCACCGTCAAGGGTTGCTCGCCGCGCTGGCAGTTCTGCCACGTCGACGACCTGATCACGGCGCTGGAGCTGGCCGCGCGCGGGGTGGTGACGGGCGTGGCCGCCGTCGGCTCTGACGGCTGGCTGGAGCAGGAGCAGGTCGAGGAGCTGTCCGGATTGCGGCGCTTCGAGCTGCCGGCCGGCCTCACCTTCGGAACGGCGCAGCGCCTGCACCGGCTGGGCATCACCCCGGCCCCCGCGACGGACCTGCACTACGTCGTCTATCCGTGGGTCGTCGACTGCACGGCGCTGCGTGAGGCCGGCTGGAAGCCCGCCTGGACCAACGAGACCGTGTTCGAGCAGCTCCTGGAGCTGCGCGAGAACAGGACGACCGTGGTCGGCAGGCGTCTGCCGGTCAAGGAGGCCACGCTCACCGCCGCGGGCGCCACGGTGGCGGTCATCGGCACCGCCGCCATCGTCCGTCAGGTGCGCAAGAAGCGCCGCCTGTGACTATGTAGGCTCTGTTCGTGGACGTCATCCGGTTGCTCGGGATTCGCGAGACCTCGCTCTCGGTGGACGAGGTGCTGGCCGCTGTGGGGGACCACGCGGCAGGGGGCACCACACTCTTCGTCGGCACCGTACGCGAGCAGGACCATGGCAAGCCCGTGACCGGGCTCTCCTACTCGGCGCACCCCTCGGCCCTCGACTCGCTGCGGCAGGTGGCGGAGAAGGTGGCCGCCGACTTCCCGGTCACCGCCCTGGCGGCCGTGCACCGGGTCGGCGATCTGAAGCTCGGCGACGTCGCCGTGATCGTCGCGGTCGCCTGCCCCCACCGGGGCGAGGCTTTCGAGGCGTCACGCAGGCTGATCGACGACCTCAAGTCCCAGGTTCCGATCTGGAAACACCAAATCTTCGCCGACGGGTCGGCCGAGTGGGTCGGCGCCTGCCAATAAGCTCGTCTTCATGTCGCGACGCGCCTTGACCCTGCTGGTTGCGGGTTTCCTCGTGCTAGCGCTCGGTGTCGCAGGGGCTTTCCTGCCCGTGCCGTACGTCGTACTGAGTCCTGGGCCGACCGAGAACACCATCGGGGAGGTCGACAAGAAGCCCGTGATCACGATCAGCGGGCATCAGACCTTTCCCACGAAGGGCGCGCTACGCCTGGTCACGGTGGCTTACCAGGGTGGGCCGAGCAGCAGGATCGATCTGCTGACCGCGTTGCGCGGCTGGGTGGATCCGACGGTCGCGGTCGTCCCCGAGGAGACCATCTTCCCCAAGTCCCGCTCGCCCAAGGAGGTCGAGGAGGAGAACACGGTCGAGATGACCAACTCCCAGGACTTCGCCACCGCGGCCGCGCTGACCGAGCTCAAGATCCCCTTCGGCATGAAGGTCTCGGTCGCGTCCACGCAGAAGGGCAAGCCGGCCGACGGCAAGCTGAAGCAGGGCGACGAGATCAGCGAGGTCGACGGCAAGCCGGTGGTGAACGTCAAGACCGTCAGCGACGCCGTGAAGGCGCACAAGCCCGGCGACGCCGTGGCTTTCACCGTCACGAGGGGCAAGGACAAGAGCCAGGTCAGCGTGCCTACCGT
Organism: Nonomuraea sp. NPDC049129; assembly: GCF_040648495.1. NCBI lineage: Bacteria > Bacillati > Actinomycetota > Actinomycetes > Streptosporangiales > Streptosporangiaceae > Nonomuraea > Nonomuraea sp. NPDC049129. The sequence continues at coordinate 643,412 of NZ_JBEZDU010000006.1, forward strand.
GGCGGACAATGATGGTCAGGCCGTCGTGGGCGTGATCATGCAGGAGAGTTACAAGTTCCCGTTCAAGGTCGACATCAACGTGGGTGACGTCGGCGGGCCGAGCGCCGGGCTGATGTTCTCGCTCGGCATCCTCGACAAGCTGACCCCCGGAGAGATCACCGGCGGTAAGGACATCGCCGGCACCGGCACCATCCAGGCGTCAGGCGAGGTCGGACCCATCGGCGGCATCGCCCAGAAGATGGTCGGCGCCCGCAAGTCCGGCGCGACCGTGTTCCTCACCCCGCCGGACAACTGCGCCGAGGCCATGAAGGCCGTCCCCGACGGGCTCCGCCTGGTGAAGGCCGAGACGCTGCACGCCGCGGTGGGCGCGCTTGAGGCACTGCGCACCGGCAAGGGCGATGTGCCCGCTTGCGCTGCTGGATGAAACTTCTGGCGAATGCCATCCGTTAGCCGTACGGCTGGCACAGCGGTGTAGGTTGCCAGACACGGACCGTTTGTTCATCACGACGAGGGGTTGGCCTTGAGCTTCCGGACCCCAGGAGCCGGCGGCAGGGCAATGCGTTTGCCCCGCCGACCGCGACTGCTTCTTCCAGTTGCGATCGCGCTCGTGGCGATTGTGGCGCTATTTTTCCTATTTTCCGGTATTTATACCGATTATTTGTGGTTCGACACGGTCGACCCTGGAGTCGACTACACCTCTGTCTTCTCCGGCGTGCTCCTGACGGAGATCGTGCTGTTCCTGGTCGGAGCGGTGCTCATGGTCGGCATCGCCGGCGGCAACATGCTGCTGGCCTTCCGGATGCGGCCGATGTTCGGCCCGGCCATGTTCGGTGGCGGCAGCGGCGCCGACCGCTATCGGATGGCGCTCGACCCCCACCGCAAGCTGATCTTCATCGTCGGCATGGGCCTGCTCGCGCTCTTCGCGGGCTCGTCGTTCGCCGGGGAGTGGACGACCTGGCTGCAGTTCATCAACGGGGTGCCCTTCGGCACGAAGGATCCCCTGTTCGGGATGGACGTGTCGTTCTTCATGTTCGACTATCCGTTCATCCGGATGATCCTCAACTTCCTGTTCACCGCCGTGATCATCTCGATCATCCTGGCGGGGATCACGCACTACCTCTACGGCGGCTTCCGGCTGCAGTCACCCGGCGTGCACGCCTCCCGCGCGGCGCGTGCCCACCTGTCGGTGCTGCTCGGTGTGTTCGTGCTGCTCAAGGCCGTCGCCTACTGGATCGACCGCTTCGGGCTCGTCTTCTCCGACCGCGGCTTCGTCCACGGCGCCTCCTACACCGACGTCAACGCGGTGCTCCCGGCCAAGACCATCCTGGCCATCATCGCGCTGATCTGCGCCGCTCTGTTCTTCGCTGGAGTCATACGCCCCGGTGGCATGCTGCCCGGTGTCTCCTTCGGCCTGCTCGTGCTCTCGGCCATCCTGATCGGCGGCGTCTACCCGGCGCTGGTCGAGCAGTTCCAGGTCAAGCCCAACCAGCAGCTCAAGGAGTCGGCTTACATCCAGCGCAACATCGACGCCACGCGGGCGTCGTACAACGTCGACAAGACGGAGATCCTGCCCTACACGGCGGAGGCCGACCCGACCAAGGTCCAGACCGGCGGCGACGCCTCTGTGTCCGGCGTCCGGCTGCTCGACCCCGCGCTGGTCTCCGCGACCTATGAGCAGACCCAGCGCATCCGCGGTTTCTACGGCTTCTCCGCCCAGCTCGACGTCGACCGCTATCCCGATGCCAGCGGCAAGCAGGTCGACCACGTCGTCGGCGTACGCGAGCTGCTCGGAGCACCCGAGGGCCAGAACAACTGGATCAACAACGCCCTCGTCTACACCCACGGTTACGGCATCGTGGCGGCGCCCGGCAACGAGGTCACCGACCCCGGTGGCCTGCCCGACTACGACGCCAAGGACATGCCGGTCGTCGGCCCGCTGGTCAACTCGACCAAGCTGAAGGAGCCGCGGGTCTACTTCGGTGAGAGCCCGGCGTCCGGCGAATACGTCATCGCGGGCGGCAACCCGAACAACCCGCAGGAGCTCGACTACCCGGAAACGGGCGGCACCGAGCAGAAGAACACCACCTACACCGGCAAGAGCGGTGTCCCGGTCGGCTCGTTCCTCAACCGGCTGGTCTACGCGGCCAAGTACGGCGAGAAGAACATCCTGCTCTCGGGTGACGTCAACGACAACTCCAAGATCCTTTACGTGCGCAACCCGCGCGAACGAGTCCAGAAGGTCGCGCCGTTCCTGACCCTCGACGGCAACCCCTACCCGTCGATCGTCGACGGGCGGATCACCTGGATCATCGACGGTTACACGACCTCCAACGAATACCCCTACGCGCAGAGCGAGAGCCTGGGCGACATGACCCGCGACCGCAACACCGACCGCCGCGTGGTCGCCCAGCAGCCGCAGGACAAGGTCAACTACATCCGCAACTCGGTCAAGGCCACGGTCGACGCCTACGACGGCACGGTCACGCTGTACGCCTGGGACGACAAGGACCCGGTGCTCAAGACCTGGAGCAAGGCCTTCCCCGGCATCATCCAGCCGGAAGCGAAGATGAGCGCCGACCTCAAGGCCCACGTCCGCTACCCGGAAGACCTCTTCAAGGTGCAGCGCTACATCCTGTCGCGCTATCACATCACCACCCCCGCCGCCTTCTACAGCGGCCAGGACTTCTGGAACGTCCCGAGCGACCCGTCACAGGGCGACACCAACACCAAGCAGCCGCCCTACTACGTGACCACCACGATGCCCGACCAGAACCCGGCGCCGACGTTCTCGCTGACGACGACGTTCGTCCCGAAATCGGGGCCCAACCTGGCGGCCTTCATGGCGGTCGACTCGGTGGCCGGCCCTGACTACGGCAAGCTGCGCATCCTGCGCATGCCATCCAATACCCCCATTCCGGGCCCCGGACAGGCACAGAACGCCTTCCAGAGCCGATTCGCCGGCGAACTCAACCTGCTGGGCGTGGGTGCCTCGTCGGTCAGATACGGAAATCTGCTGACTCTGCCCTATGCCGGGGGGTTGGTGTACATCGAGCCGGTGTACATTCAGGTTGCCGCGGGTGGGGGTCAGGAGCCGTATCCGATCCTGCAGCGCGTACTGGTGTCGTTCGGCAGCAAGATCGGTGTCGCCCGCACCCTCGATGACGCGCTGAAACAGGTCTTCGGCGGAGAGCAGCAGCAGACGACGCCCAACAACGAGCAGGCCAAACCCAACCAGAACACCACTGCTCTGAAGTCGGCGATCGACAGCGCGCAGAGCGCCTACAACGACGCCCAGAAGGCCCTGCAGTCAAGCCCGCCCAACTGGGACGAGTACGGCAAGGCCCAGAAGCGGCTGCAAGACGCGCTGAAGGCGTTGGAGGGGCTGGGCGCTCTGCCGTCCACCGCCACCACCCCGACGCCGTCACCTACGGCTTCTCCGTCGGCGTCACCCACGGTGTCACCGTCGACCTCCGCCACCCCGACGCCCACCGCAACCCCCACGCCGACAGGCGGTACGTAGCCTCTTCGATTTGCGTCCACCCCGTGCCGCCTATAGTCTTTAGACACACACCGACGCGGGGTGGAGCAGTTCGGTAGCTCGCTGGGCTCATAACCCAGAGGTCGCAGGTTCAAATCCTGCCCCCGCTACCAAGTCGAAAAGGCCCTCCGGGATAATCCTGGAGGGCCTTTTCGCATCTAGCCACAATGGGCCTCGCTTCGCTCGGGCTGTGTTACTTGGGGCGGTGCACAAGGGCTTCGTCTGGTGCGCTTGGTGCTCTCGGAGCTCAGGCGCTGCTTCCAGTCGCGCCGGAGCCGCGACCCCTGAAGAGCCTCCGCTTCGCTCCGGACGCCTTCCACAGGCACGCCTGCAGCGCGCAAAACCCCGCGAACACCGCTTCGGTGGTGCAGGGCGACGTTGTCCACCGCCACCACCCACACCGCACCGACCGGCGGCTCGGGATGCGATCGGACCAGTCGCAACAGGGTGCCCTTGGTGACCGGCACCTCCAGTCAGCCGCCAACCGGGAGCCCGGCCGAGGCCATGCTCACCGCCACAGACGTCAACACCCTGCGTTGCAGCGGCGTGAATCGGACGTACGGACTGGTCAGGCCCTCGACCTGCTCGGCGAACGTCGCCGCCGCACACCCGGTGTTCATGCACTTGAAACGCCGTATCATCACCGCCGGCACGGCCTTGATCCCGCTCGGCGCGGCGTCGGCCAGCCGCTGAACGTACCGGTCATGCACCCGGCCCGACGCCACACCGCAATGCGGGCACACTCCCTCATCGGCTCAGCATCGGGCATGCACGCTCGCCAACCCCGCGACCCGCTCCACGACCTCGACCACAATCCCCGCCCAATGCGGGAGCAACTCCTCAACGCATCCCGGAACAGACCCCGCACACGATCAACTACCGGATCGTTCCACGTCCCAAGATCAGTGACAGACCCCGTTCGGGCTCTGCACTGAACCCCCGCACGCCGACACGAGCTCTCACGAACTGCTCCTGTCAGCGGCGAAATGCCCTATGAATGTCCTGCTGGTTACCTGGCGCCAAGCCTTCTTGAACATTAGCGTGAATGACGCAACATGGGTGCCGAAATTGTCGGCACCTCCAGAAATACGTCTGGCTTCAATCGCGTGGAACCGAATGGGCGGTCGCTTCTCTGCTGGGCAAATAGTGGTCGCCTATACCGGTTCCGCGCTTGACGTAGCCGGCCGTATGACGATGAAACGACTGGAAGGAAGCGGAGAAATGAAGCGAAACGTGACCGGAAGAATTGCCATTGCCGCGATCGGCGGCCTCTCGGCTCTGCTGATCTCCGTCAGTCCCGCACAGGCCAAGGAAACGGCGGGTCACTGGTACGGCCCCTATTCCACTCAGGGAATTTGCGAATACTGGAGGAACGGTGTGCAGGCAGGCGGGACACAGACCCATCCCTGCTTCGATGACCAGGGCTGGTACTTCTGGGCAGCGTCCTGAGTGGTCAGCACTCCCAACCGCACGCCCATCGCCAGGCAGGCGGATTCCAGGAAGGTCCGTCCAGGGCACTGAGCCATCACCGTTGTTCCTCGTGTGTCACGGTGGCCAACCCTTCTTCCACCGGCAGGCCAAGGGGCGCACACTCGAGGCATGATGATCCGGCGCATCAGTGCGGGCCTCGCGGTGCTGCTGACGATCGCCTACCTGGCCTATCTCGCGGCGATCCCGTTCGGCCTGATGGCGCAGCGGCTCGAAGTGCACGAGCTGGTGCTGGCAGCCGGGCTGCTGGTCGGGGTCTGCCTCACGGCCTCGTCGTACTCCATCACCGATCTCTCGATCGGAGCGGGCGGCGTCAGCGCCAGGCTGGACAGGGCCGAGGCCAAGCAGCGCGTGCTGGAGTCCGAGCTGCGGGCGCTGCAGGTGGCGTTGAGTGGGCTGGTGACCAAGTATGAGTGGGGTCATCTGCGGCGGCTCGCGGCGGAGGGGCCCGTGCCCGCGCAATTCCGGCAGGACAGAAAGCTGCAGATGGAGCTCGAACGGCTCGACGCCATGGGGTTCGTCGAGCCGGTCGACCCGCGAGGGCTGAACGCGATTCCGCAGGACTACGGGCACACCTACGAGGAGTTCGACCTCAAGCGGTACGTCGCGATCACCGAGGCCGGCCGTGAGTACGTGCGGCTGCGTGAGCGACTCTGACCATGTCAGGCCGCCGGTTCAATTCCTGCCCCCGCTACCAGGCAAGAGGCCCTTCTGGATCTGATCCTGAAGGGCCTTTTCGCTTTCCCGTACTAGCGCGACTTCCGGATAACCGGGCTCGGACAACCTCCATACAGGATCGTCTGCGCCCGCTGGCGGATCGTGTGGCGACATCGCACTTCCTGCCCATCGCGACGCGGTGCCCCTTGACGGCAGAGGCCATGGACGGGGCAGGATAGGATCACTCTCCGCTGTGCTGCCATTACGAAGGGATATGAACGCGAAGACGCGAGCCTCCCGCGGAAACCACTCCTCGCGAGTTCGCATGATGTGCACCGCTTTGGAGTGCTCTGTCGCCAATCCCCCGAAGACAGGCGCATTGTGACCGATATAGCCGATGATGATCGCATACCCCCCAACGGCAACGTCCCTCGGTGGTGGCGCTTCCTGGCAACACTGGGCGTCGTCGGCCTGCTCGGAATCGTCGCCGACACCATGCAGATCATCAGCTTCGATGTCGGCGACGTATGGTTTCTCACCGAAGATCCGGAGCATCCTCATCCCAGTGGGATAGGCGAGTGGGTTGGGGCCGTCTGGAACATACTGCTTCAGATAAGAGCACAAGCGCCTTGGTGGTTCATCGCCCTCGTATCCGCTATAGGCATCGCGACGATGCTCGGCCCCGTGAAGGTCATCACGTGGTTGATTCGGATTCTTCGCACTCTTGCGCCGTTCATCGTCGTGGCGTGCGTCATATGGCTTCTGTGGCCGTGGATATCAGGGCCGGCGTGGAACTCCATTTCCGGTCTGGGTGATGGCATCGCCTGGGGCCCCATCGCCACCGTGCTCGCTGTCGTCCTGACGATTGCCGCTGTGCTCATCGGTGGTGTTGGCGTTCTTCTGCTCGATGAATTCGCGGACTCCACGGGGGCGATGTTGGTGATCGGCCCTTCGGCGGTACTGCTGGTCATGGCGATCAGGTGGGACTCGCTGCCGCAATGGCTGACGATCGTGCAAATAGTCGCCCTTGTTCTGCTGATCATCTCAAGCGTCGTCGCGTATATGCATGGCCGCTAGCGCGGAGGGTTAATCGCCTGCCTCGCGCGTCTTACGGGCAAGGAATGCACAGTGTCCGAGACCTGCCAGAGCGCAAAACGTCGAACCGACCGAAACCCCGATCAAGAGCCACTGAGGCCAGGTCTGGACGGGGCCGCCGCCGTGGGGCACCCAGAGCATGAAGCTCAAGGTGGCGAGTCCGCAGAGTAGGAGTCCGGTGCTCAGGCGGCTGTATGCACGGCGGGGGATCGACCGCCCTAATCGCCACAGGAGCACGGGTAGGGAGAACTGCGTGAAAGTGCTCATCGCGCCACCCACGAAGGTGGCCACGAGATGACCGAGCGGTGCTTGGAAGCCGCCGTGGTCGGCCCAGTCGTACTTCTTGGCCAGCCATGAGCCGGTCGCCCACATCAGCGTGAGAATCACGTAAAGGGCGAGGAACGCACCGATGGAATCGGGGAACGAATCGCTCCGTTTGCGATCATCGGTGGAAGGCGTGTCGCTCATGACGGGCCCTTCGGGAAGGTGGTCGGCGCCTGCCACTGCGGCCCCGCGGAGCGCGACGAGACAACCGGCGGCGGGCAGGGAGACCGACGGGGCGTACGCCAGGTGGGAGAGCCGGGGCAAGAGTCGTCCTGACGTAGGTCAGCGGCCTGAGATGAGGTTGGCGATGCGGGCGTAGGCCGAGGTCGTGGTGCCGCCGTCGTTCTCGTGCCGATCCGCCGCCCTGAAGAGCGCGTAGATGAGCTGCACCCCCGTCCATCGCAGCGGCTCCGGCTCCCACTGCCTGACCTGGCGGCCCACCCAGGGCAGTGCCGTCAGCTCGGTGTCGCGGCGCAGCACCAGGTCGCGCAGCGTACGGCCGGCCAGGTTCGTGGTGGTGACGCCGCTGCCCACGTAACCGCCCGCCCAGCCGAGGCCGGTCGTGTGGTCGAGGTGCACCGTGGAGCACCAGTCGCGCGGCACGCCGAGCACGCCGCACCACGAGTGCTGGACGCGGGCGTCGGCCGCGGCGGGGAACAGCTTGACCAGCATCCGCCACAGCAGCGCCACGGTCTGCGCCTGCGTGGCGCCTCGGGAATCGGTGCGCGATCCGTACCGGTACGGCACGCCGCGCCCGCCGATCGCGATCCGGTCGTCCGCGGTGCGTTGGGCGTAGATGTAGGCGTGCGCCTCGTCGCCGAGCAACTCGTTGCCCGACCAGCCGATGTGCTTCCACACCTCGGCGGGCAGCGGCTCGGTGACGATCATGGAGCTGTTCATCGGCAGCCACTGCCGGTGCTGCCCGGCGAGGCTGGCGGTGAACCCCTCGGTGGCGCGGATGACGTACTCGGCCGAGACGACGCCGCGCGAGGTCACCGCCGACGCCACACCGCCCTGGCGAGGGCGGATCTCGGTCACCGTGGTGTTCTCGAAGATGTCCACGCCCAGCGCGGCGACCGTCGAGGCGAGTCCGACGGCCAGCTTGGCGGGCTGGATGCGGGCGCAGTGCGGCGAGTACGTGGCCTCCAGGGTCCCCGCCACCTGCAGGCGTTCCTGCTGCTCGTCCCGGGACATCACCCTGAGGTCGTCCTCCCCGTACCCCCAGGTGCGCAGCGAGGACAGCTCCTCGCGCAGGCGGCGGCGCTGGGCGGGGTTGGTCGCGACGTGCACCAGGCCGCCCTTGTGGATGTCGGCCTCGATGCCCTCCTGGCGGGTCACCTCGATGACCTCGTCGACCGACCGGAACATGGCGTGCTGCAGGTCGATCATCGCCTGGCGGCCCCGGGCCTTGGCGTACCGCTTGCGCGAGCCGGCGAACTCCGCCGACAGCCAGCCGCCGTTGCGCCCGGACGCGCCGAATCCGGCGAACTCCCGTTCCAGGATCGCGATCCGCAGGTCGGGCTGGGCCTTCTTGAGGTAGTACGCGGTCCACAGGCCCGTGTAGCCACCGCCGACGATCACCACGTCGTACGAGCGGGACCCGGGCAGCGCCGCCCGGCGGTCCGGCACGCCGATCTGCCGGTACCAGAAGGAGACGCCGCCGTTGGCGAAGTCCTCGGTCAGCGGGATGCCTTTCACGTGAGCACTGCCTCCACATCACTTTCGTCGGCCAGGTGAGCGTGACCTCGTCACCGCGACAGGGTTGGTCACGCGGGTGTGGGCGGACTGATCGTCCAGAGGACCTCGGCTGTCTCGTCGCCGTCATTGACCACGCGGTGAGGCACCGACGTGCGGTACTCCACGCTGTCGCCGGCCGCCAGGACGTGCGGGGTGGCCGCGTCGGTGGGGCCGAGCCAGAGAGTCACCTGGCCGCGCACGATGAGGAAGATCTCCTGGGAGTCGCCGTGGGTGTACGGCTCGTCCCCGGTGGAGGAGCCCGGGTCGAGTTCTCCGGCGTACACCTCCAGGTTCTGCAGGGGGCGCTGGGAGATCAGGTACTTGCGGGTGCCGGGTTTGGTGGGGAGTTCCGGGCGTTCGGCGCGGCGTAGCACCCGGTGTCCGACCTCGTCCTGCTCGTTGAACAGGTCGGCCACCGTGATCCCGAGAGCCCCGGCGATCCGCCGCAGCATCCCGATGCTCGCGCTGGTCTGCCCCCGCTCCAACTGGCTGATGAAGCTGGCGCTCGCCTTGGCCTCGGCGGCGAGTCCACGAACGGTCATCTGACGCATGTTCCGGTAGGCCCGGATACGTACACCTAAGTATTCGGTCTCCGACTCCGTCATCGAACCTCTTGATCGACTTGACTGAACAAGTTGTTAAGTGGCAATGAAGGGACCGTACATAGCATGCGAAGACCCAACAAGGGGGCGTTAGATAACGAATCGGTCACTGGCCCGGTCGGGCGAGAGATCAACACGGGGGGTCTGTACGACCTTGCCGAGGCCGCTCGCGGCGAGGATCTTCGCGCAGCATAATGACCGGTATAAAGCCGACAGTTTCGCTGCCTTCCCCCTCCACGACAGAAACGAGAAATGCCGTGAAAGCCTGGATCTTCCTAGTCCTCGGCGTTCTCCTGGTCCTGATGGGCGCCCTGTGGACGCTTCAAGGGCTGGGCGTCGTCGGCGGCAGCGTGATGAGCGGCGTTACTCTCTGGGCCATCATCGGCCCCATCGTCCTCATCGTCGGCGCTGTTGTCGCCTTCCTCGGAATACGCGGGCTGCGGCAGCCGCGCGGCTAATAGCCCGCCGTTCAGGCATATTTCGAGGTATCAATGGATCATGACGGCACGCTATGACGGCCTGGCCGAGTGGTACGACGACCTCATCGTCCCGAACCTCGCGGACGTGACCGAACTCCTGGGCCCAGGCGACGGGACGTGCCTGGACCTGGGCTGTGGCACCGGGCGCTACCTCGACGCGATCCGATCCACCGGCAGGACCGTCGTGGGGCTCGACCGATCACGCGACCAGTTGCGCCTTGCCCGCCGCCGGGACCTCGCGCCGCTGCTCCAGGGTGACGGGACGGGCCTGCCGTTCGCCTCAGGGGTGTTCGGCACCGTCACCATGCTCTGGGTGTCCACGGACATCGGCGACTTCCCCGGACTGCTCGTGGAGGCGGCCCGGGTGCTCCGCCCCGGCGGATTGCTGCTGTTCTACGGGGTGCACCCGTGCTTCAACGGCCCGCACATCGAGAACCGCGAGGACGGCGCGCTGATCATCCATCCCACGTATCACCTCAAAGGCTGGCATCAGCGCGGGTCCTGGTGGCGCCAGGGCGGGATCAGGGAGCGAGTCGGGATGAGTCAGGTGCCGCTGCCGGATCTGATCAACGCCTTCATCGACGCCGGGCTCGCCATCGAGCGGGTGTACGAACCGGGCGAGCAGCCCATCCCTAGCATCCTGGCCATCAGGGCCTCCGCTCACTGAAGGCGCGTGCTCAGGTGGGAGAGCACGTGGGGACGGGCGCGGTGTTGGTGCCGTTCCAGGAGGCCAGGAAGCCGAAGGTGGCCGAGGCTCCGGCGGCCAGGGTGCCGTTCCAGGCCACGTTCCGCACGCTCACGGCGGCCCCGCTCGCGCTGAGAGTGCCGCCCCAGATCTGGGTGATCTGCTGACCGTTGGCGAACGTCCAGCGGACCGTCCAGGCGTTCGTCGTCGCGGCCCCGGTGTCTTGACCGTGACCTCACCCTGGAAGCCGCCCGTCCACTGCCCGACGTTCTTGAACGTCGCCGTGCAACCACCTACCGGGGTCGGGGTCGGGGTGGGGGTGCTTCCCCCTGGGGTCAGGAAGTTCGCCAGCGCCGGGTACCAGCGGTCGGACATCTTCTGGTCGCGGGATTGCTCGCCCGCATCTGGTTCACCAGCGTGGTGAGCGCGCTGAGGATCGTCGCGGGCGCGATGTTGCTCCACACGTCGTTGGTCCCGAAGTGCATGACCACGATGATGATCCTGATGGCGGCGGCGCCGGCCGGTGTGGTGGTCAGGAAAGGCACCGTTCCGATCAGGGTCAGCATCGCCACCAGCAAGGCGCTCGTCCTCGACATCGTCGGCTCCCGAAGATCGTGGGTCTGCCGAGAGCGTAGGAGCGCGGAGCGGCGGCGGGAAGGCGACCGGCTCTGGAGGTCCCGCGACCTGCGGCGTTTGCCCGGAACGGCGGGTAACTTTCAGGGCCATCGCCGTGAATTGACCACCTGTTCCACCTGATGCTTACATGATTACATGGACAACGAAGCAGTGCCGAGCCTCTACGAGTGGGCGGGCGGGGTGGAGGCGCTGGAGCGGCTCACCGAGGTGTTCTACCAGCACGTCAAGAAGGACGAGCTGATCGGGCCGCTGTTCGCGCACATGGACCCCGGCCATCCCCGATACGTGGCGATGTGGCTCGGTGAGGTGTTCGGCGGCCCCGACCGCTACACCAAGGAGCGCGGCGGCTACCCCCACATGCTCTCCCAGCACCTCGGCAAGGCCATCACCGAGCCGCAGCGGCGCAGGTGGGTCAACCTGCTCATGGACGCCGCCGACGAGGTCGGACTGCCCGACGACCCCGAGTTCAGGGCCGCCTTCGCCGGCTACATCGAGTGGGGCACCCGGCTGGCGGTGCACAACTCCCAGCCCGGCGCGAAGCCTCCGGCCAGGGCTCCGGTGCCCCACTGGGGCTGGGGCGTCGCTCCGCCGTACCAGCCGTAGACAGGCCGTCGCGTCCCTGGTCGTAGCCTGGAGGTCACAGACTTACCACCGGGGAGCGAGGCATGACACGCGGGCGGCTGCGCATCTACCTCGGCGCGGCCCCCGGCGTGGGCAAGACGTTCGCGATGCTCGCCGAGGCGGCCCGCGCCAGGGAACGCGGCCGCGACGTGGTCGTCGGCTTCGTCGAGACCCACGATCGCGCCCGTACGGCCGCCCTGCTCGACGGGCTGGAGACGATCCCCCGCAAAACGCTCGTCCACCGAGGCGCCACGTTCACCGAACTCGACGTGGCCGCCGTCATCGAACGCGCGCCGAAGGCCGCGCTGATCGACGAACTGGCCCACACCAACGTCCCGGGTTCGAAGAACGCCAAACGTTGGCAGGACGTCGACGAGATCCTCGACGCGGGCATCGACGTCGTCTCCACCGTCAACATCCAGCACCTCGAATCGCTCAACGACGTGGTACGCCAGATCACCGGCGTCCCGCAGCGCGAGACCGTCCCCGACGAGGTGGTACGCCGGGCCGAACGCATCGAGCTCGTCGACATGTCCCCCGAGGCGCTGCGCCGCCGGATGGCGCACGGCAACGTCTACGCCCCCGACAAGGTCGACGCGGCCCTGTCCAACTACTTCCGCGTCGGCAACCTCACCGCGCTGCGCGAGCTGGCCCTGCTCTGGGTCGCCGGCAAGGTGGACGACCAGCTCATCCGCTACCGGGCGGACCATGGCATAGCGGGCACCTGGGAGGCCCGCGAACGAGTCGTCGTCGCGCTCACTGGGGGCCCCGAGGGCGACACGCTGATCAGGCGGGCCGCCAGGATCGCCGCCAGGTCCAAGAGCGTCGACCTGCTGGCCGTACACGTGACCAGGCCCGACAGTCCGGCGTCCGACGGCGAGCCGGCGACGCTCGTACGCCGTCGCGCGCTCGTCGAGAGCCTGGGCGGCACCTATCACCAGGTCGTGGGCGACGACGTCCCGCGCGCGCTGCTGGAGTTCGCCCGCGGCGCGAACGCGACGCAGCTCGTGCTCGGCGCGTCCAGGCGGGGCCGGTTCGCGCAGATCCTTTCGCGCGGCGTGGGCGTCACGGCGACCGCCTTGTCCGGCTCGATCGACGTCCACCTGGTGCCGCACGAGGCGGTTCGGAGCGTACGCGGCCCCGCCCGCTCGCCGGCCGCGCTGAACCGGGACCGGCGGATCGCCGGCTGGGCGCTGGCGCTGCTCGCGGTGCCGCTGCTCACGGCCGTCATGCTGACGTTCGCCGAGCGGCTCACGCTGCCGAGCGAGATCCTGCTCTTCCTGCTGCTGGTGGTCGCCGTCGCGCTGGTGGGCGGCAGATGGCCGGCGCTGACGGCGGCGGTGCTCGGCTTCGCACTGCTGAACTGGTTCTTCACGCCGCCCCTCCACACGCTGACGATCTCCGCGCCGGAGAACCTGTTCGCGCTGTCCACCTTCGTGCTGGTCGCCGCGATGGTCAGCACGGTCGTCGACCAGGCGGCCCGCCGCAGCAGGGAGGCCGCCCGCTCACGCGCCGACGCCGAGGTGCTGTCCACGCTGGCCGGCCACGTCCTGCGTGGCGACGCGGCGCTGCCGTCCCTGCTGGCCAGGCTCAAGGAGGTGTACGGCCTGGAGTCCGTCACGCTGCTGGAGCGCGACGGCGACTCATGGCATGTCGCGGCCACGGCCGGGGGGCCGCCGTCCACCTCGCCGGGCCACGCCGACACCGACGTGCCCATCGACGACGACCTGGTGCTCGCCGTACGGGGGAGGCTGCTCGACGCGGCCGACCGGCAGGTGCTCGAGGCGTTCGCGGCGGAGTCGGCGGTGGCCCTGCGGCAGGAACGCCTGCGTGCGGAGGCCGACCGGGCCAGGCCGCTGGCCGAGGCCGACAGGATGCGTACCGCCCTGCTCGCGGCCGTCAGCCACGACCTGCGCAACCCGCTCGCGGCGGCCAGGGCCGCGGTCGACGGCCTGCGCGGCACAGAGGTCGACTGGACCCCCGAGGACCGCGAAGAACTGCTGGCCACGGCCGGTGAGTCGCTCATCAAACTCGACCGGCTGGTGTCGAACCTCCTCGACATGAGCCGCCTGCAGGCGGGCGTGCTCGGCGTCACGCTGGAACCGCTGGCCGTCGAGGACGTCGTCCCCCAGGCGATCGCCGAGCTCGGACCGCTGCGCTCGCGCGTCCATGACGGGTTCACCGGCGAGGTACCGGAGTTCATGGCCGACGCGGCGCTGCTGGAGCGGGTGCTGGTGAACCTGATGTCCAACGCCGTCCGCTTCAGCCCGCCCGGTGGCCAGGTGGTGATCTCCGCGAGCGCGTACGGCGAGCATGTCGAGATCCGCGTCATCGACCGGGGACCCGGGATTCCGCCGGAGGCGCAGGAGCGGGTGTTCCTGCCGTTCCAGCGGTTGGGCGATCGGCAGGGCGTGGGGCTGGGGCTCGGGTTGGCGCTGTCCCGGGGGCTGACGGAGGCCATGGGCGGCACGCTCACCCCGGAGGAGACGCCCGGAGGAGGCTTGACCATGACCGTCTCGTTGCGGAGGGCTCTTTGACTCGCGTGCTGGTGGTGGACGACGAACCGCAGATCCTGCGGGCGTTGCGCATCAACCTGGTGGCCAGGCACTACGAGGTAGCCGTCGCGCCGGACGGCACCGCCGCCCTGCGCCAGGCCGCCGACTGGCATCCTGACCTGGTCATTCTGGACCTAGGACTGCCGGACCTCGACGGGGTGGACGTCATCCAGGGGCTGCGCGGCTGGACGAGCGTGCCGATCATCGTGCTCTCGGGCCGGACGGGCAGCCCCGACAAGGTGGACGCCCTCGACGCGGGGGCCGACGACTACGTGACCAAGCCGTTCGGGATCGACGAATTGCTCGCGCGGATCCGCGCGGTGACGCGCCGCACCGGAACGGCCGCCGACGAGCCCGCGACGGTCCGGGTGGGGGAGCACGTGATCGATTTCGCCACGAAGACGGTCTCGGGCGGGGTACGCCTCACGCCCACGGAGTGGCACTTCCTGGAGCTGCTGGCCAGGAATCCCGGCAAGTTGATCAGCCAGCGGCAGTTGCTCAACGAGGTGTGGGGGAGTTCGTACGTGAAGGAGACCCACTATCTGCGGCAGTACATGGCGCAACTGCGCCGCAAGCTGGAACGCGACCCGGGACATCCCGTGCACCTGCTGACAGAGCCCGGAATGGGCTATCGCTTCCAGCCCTAGTCCCTACTCCTGCTCGAAGAAGAAGGAGTCCTCCAGCGGATCGGCGAAGGCGTCGGACTCACGGTCGTCCTCCTCGTTCACCCATCTGGAGATGCTCCGCGCGGCCTCGTCATCGATCTCGAGGATCCGGTGCCGTTGCGGGAGTCTGTCCAGGTACATGGCGGTGGCGGAGAGCTGTACGTCATCCCCCATGTCATGACTGATTTCGTAGAGTTGATCGCTCATGAGACTCACGCCTTGGTGATCATCAGGGTTGTCTTGCGTACGGCCCAAGCGGCCAGCGCGGCACCGAAGACCAATTGGGCGACGCGCATCCAGAGGGCTGGGGTGTCTTCAACGTAAATGACGACACCCATCCATATGAGGCTGAAACCGCCGACTAGGGCGATTGCTGCCCAGTTGAACCATCGCTGCCACATATGCGCAGTCTCGCAGCCGATCGGCCAAGTCTGGGTAAGTGAGCGGTCGTCTTCTGGTCACCTGGGCAGCGTGCGCGTGGTGACTATTTGGTAGGTCTAGTGCCGATGACGACGGTGGCGTACCGGTCCTCGGAGCCGGCCACGCGCGGGGTCAGCCCGGCGGCGGCCATGTCCTCGGCCGTCCGCGACGCTTGGCGCTCGCTCGTCTCGACCAGGAGATGACCACCCGGCGCCAGCCACGCCGGCGCCTCCGCGATCACCCGCCGCACGACGTCGAGCCCGTCGGCGCCACCGTCGAGCGCCACCAGCGGCTCGTGGACGCGGGCCTCCGAGGGCAGCAACCGGATCGCCTCGGTGGGCACATAGGGAGGGCTGGCGATCAGGATGTCGACGCGACCGCGCAGCGTGGAGGGCAACGGCTCGTAGAGGTCCCCCTCGTACACCTGACCGCCGATGGGGGCCAGGTTGCGGCGCGCGCACCGTACGGCGGCGGGGTGCAGGTCCGCGGCGTGCAACTCGACCCCTCTCTTGTCAGGGGCCGCTTCTTTGCTGAGGGCCGCGGCCAATGCCGCGCCCATCGCGCCCGTGCCACAGCACAGATCGAGGATGACGGTGGGGGAGGGACCGCTCGCTGCGGCGGCCTCGGCCTGGTCGATGAGAAACTCGGTACGGCGGCGCGGCACGAACACCTCGGGATCCACCGCGATCCGCAGCCCGCAGAACTCCGCCCACCCGAGAACATGCTCGAGAGGCAGCCCGGCGACCCGCTGGTCGACCATGGTGGTGAGCTCGTCCGGCGTCCTCGCCGTCGAGATGAGCAACTCCGCCTCGTCCTCGGCGAAGACACAGCCGGCGGCCCGGAGCCTGGTGATGATGGCGGACGGGGGGACAGGTGACGGAAAAACCGACATGAGCGCCTTTCGGAAAGCCAATGAGCGCTCCCTCGGTCACCTATGTCAGGTGGACCGCACGATCATGAGGCGGGAGCACCCAGCCTGCTGCAGCGTTAATGGGTCTCACCTCCTCGATCGGGTCCATCGCTGGGGACGGCAACATTACCGGACGTCCTGTTCGGCACGCGAGCGGCCTCTTCGTCTGGGTTCCGA